>AQUA01000005.1 GCA_000372185.1 actinobacterium SCGC AAA278-O22
GAACTTCCATTTAATATCGGACCTGAAAAAGTTGTCGAGCGCATTGCAGATCTTGCAAAGGCAAAGAAGATTCAGGGAATCTCTGACATCGTCGATCTCACCGATGGTCAGACCGGCACCAATGTCGTTATCGAGTTAAAGAACGGATTTGAGCCAGAAGATGTCCTTGAAAAGCTCTTCAAACTCACCCCTATGGAAGATGCCTTCGCCATTAATGCGGTTGCGCTGGTCAAGGGAAAGCCACAGACATTGGGACTCAAAGAACTTTTACAAGTCTTTATCGACCACCGCATCGAAGTAGTTCGCCGCCGCTCTGAATTTCGTAAAGCGAAGGCTGAAGATCGTCTCTCACTTGTTGATGGTCTGCTCAAAGCCATCATTGATATCGATAAGGTCATCAAGATTATCCGTGGAAGCGATGATGCAGCTGCTGCAAAAGAGAAGTTGATTAAAGATTTTAAGCTCAATGAAGAACAAGCAACCTATATCTTGGATATGCCGCTACGTCGCCTTACCAAGATGAGCAAGCTTGAACTCGAAACTGAGTCAAAAGAGCTCAAGGCAACTATCGCAGCCCTGACAACGCTACTTAAGAGTGATGATGCAATCCGCAAGCAAGTTTCAGATGAACTTACAGAGGTAGGAAAATCTTTCGCAGTACCTCGTCGTACCCGTATCGGTAAGGAATAGTTACTGAGGCAGTAGTACTGCCGTTCCCTTTTCATGCGGTAGAAATTCAAGTCTGTGGTTAGGCAGAGCCTTCGCAAATTGGTGAGCCAAATCTTTCTCACCATCGCGTCCAGCATCATCAATCACCACGATAGCGCGCGGATTCAGTCTGCTTAAGCACTCTGCGAGTGCAGGGTGGCGAGCACGATCATTCTTTGATCCAGGAGGCCCGTCTACAAAGAGAATATCGATCGCTGAAATATCTCCCAGTTTGGCAAGGTCATACCATTCCACGCCGGATGTATGTGAGGTCAGTGGAGCAACGCGGATATCAACATTAGTTATTCCATGCGAGGCAAGCAGCTGAGAAGTCTTAGCTGCATACTCAGCAGAATTATCGATGCTAATGACTGTCGCATTTGGCGCACTTACTGCAAGAACCAAAGTGGACATTCCTGATCCAAGATCAAGAATGCGAGAAGGCTTTGAGTTCTTTGCCACATCCATCAAAGTCAGTAAGACATCCGGAGATGCTGCCCAATTACGGGTAGCTGGAATGGGTGCCTTGAGATCTAACAATCTGATGAGTTGGGTGTAATACTCACTTTGACGATAATTTTCCCGTGCTGATTCTCGTAGATCTTTTGCGATACGTCGGATATCTCTTTCAGGTGAAGCTAATTTGGTGAGTTTTCCATTCATTCGTCTTAATAATCTAATCTGATAGATAACTGCAATAAGAATCAAAGTTGAAACGACTGTGAGATACGCGGTCATGGCGTTGAGTCTAGAGTGATTACAAGGTAATCGGAATACTGTGGGAAGATACGCCAAATGATTGCTACATCCGCTCTTGAACTCCGTGCCGGAGCCCGACTTTTAGTATCTGGCGTCAATGTGCGCATCAACCACGGTGATCGCATCGGATTTGTGGGTCGCAATGGCGCTGGCAAATCAACTCTTGCCAAAGTTCTGGCCGGCGAAAATCTACCCGCAGGAGGTGGAGTACAACGCACGGGAAAGATTGGATATCTCCCCCAAGATCCACGCACTGGTGAAGATCAAGGAACTGCACTCGATCGAATTTTATCTGCCCGCGACCTTGATCAAATTGCTGCACGAATGACCCAGGTCGAGCAAGAGATGGCCACCACCGAAGGTGCCGAACTTGAAAAGGCTTTAGAGCGTTACACCCGCGTCGATGCCGAATTCAATGCAGCAGGTGGTTATGCAGCAACTGCCGAAGCAGAAGCGATAGCAACATCTCTTGGAGTTTCTGAAGCAGTCTTTCATAATCAACTCGACACTCTTTCAGGCGGTCAGCGCCGTCGAATCGAACTTGCGCGCATCCTCTTCTCTGGCGCTGAAACACTGCTGCTTGATGAGCCAACAAACCACCTCGATGCCGACTCCATCATTTGGCTCCGTAACTACCTCATAAATTACTCAGGTGGCTTAGTCATCATCTCTCACGATGTGAATCTGATTGAAACTGTCGTGAACAAAGTCTTCTATATCGATGGAAACCGAAATGTCATCGATGTCTACAACATGGGTTGGAAGCAATACCTCGTGCAGCGCGAACAAGATGAACATCGCCGCAAGAAAGAGCGCGCCAACGCAGAGAAGAAAGCTGAAATTCTGCAGAAACAGGGCGAGAAGATGCGTGCAAAGGCTTCTAAAGCAACCGCGGCTCAAGGTATGTTGCGACGAGCTGAGAAACTTCGCTCTGGCCTAGAAGACGTTCGCGTAAAAGATAAGGTCGCAAAACTTCGCTTTCCAACTCCTGCTCCATGTGGCAAAACTCCACTCTCTGGTGAAGAGCTCTCCAAGAATTATGGCTCTCTTGAAATCTTTACCGATGTTTCATGTGTCATTGATAAGGGCTCTCGCGTTGTAATTTTGGGACTCAATGGTGCTGGAAAGACCACTCTTCTCAAGATTCTGGCCAACCAACTTGAATCCGATACCGGAAAAGTTGAACATGGCCACGGATTAAAACTCGGGTATTACGCCCAAGAACATGAAATGCTCGATTTTGAGCGAACAATTCTTGAAAATATGTTGTCATCAAAAGATGATTTGCGCGAACCAGAAGCGCGCAACGTCTTAGGTTCATTCCTCTTTGTGGGAGATGATGTTCATAAGCCGGTGAAGGTCTTATCTGGTGGCGAAAGAACTCGTTTAGCTCTTGCAACACTCGTTGTATCTGCTGCCAATGTGCTACTTCTTGATGAGCCAACTAATAACTTAGACCCTGCCTCACGTGAAGAAATTCTGGGAGCGCTGACGGAATATCAAGGCGCAGTGATCATGGTGTCTCACGATGAAGGGGCCGTGCAGGCGCTCAAACCAGAGCGCGTGATCTTGCTGCCTGATGGCGATGAAGATATCTGGAAAGACGAGTACTTCGACTTAGTCTCTATTGATTAGCTTGACGAGCAAGAAAGAGTTTTAAGCGTCAATCTGCTCGCGATCAATTTCGGCAGTTGCAATAAATTCCTTGCGTGGGGCTACATCTGAGCCCATCAAGAGCTCGAACATCTGCTCAGCAGCTTCTCCATCTGGAACGGTGATACGACGCAGTGTGCGGGCATCTGGATCCATCGTGGTCTCGCGGAGCTGATCTGCATCCATTTCACCAAGGCCCTTGTATCGCTGAATAGGTTCTTTCCAGCGCTTGCCCTGCTTCTTTAAATCTGCGGTGACTTTCTTCATCTCATCATCGGAGTAGGTATAGATGTATTCACCCTTCTTGCCGCCGGCACCCATAGTTTCAATGCGGTGCAGTGGAGGAATTGCAGCAAAGACGCGACCAGCATCGAGCATCGGGCGCATATAGCGATACATCAAAGTAAGAAGGAGGCAACGAATATGTGCGCCATCTACGTCAGCATCTGACATCAGAATGATTCGGCCATAACGCGCTTCATCGAGTTCGAAAGATTTACCTGATCCTGCACCAATGACCTGAATGATTGATCCGCACTCTTTATCATCGAGCATCTGAGAAAGCGATGCTTTCTGCACATTAAGAATCTTTCCGCGAATTGGCAAGATTGCTTGGAACTCTGAATTACGTGCTGCCTTGGTGGTACCGAGCGCAGAATCACCTTCAACGATAAAGAGTTCGGTACGTGTGACATCTTCAGAACGGCAATCTGAAAGTTTGGTAGGAAGTGAAGAAGATTCGAGCGCATTCTTACGTCGTTGCAAATCTTTATGTGCGCGGGCGCTAATACGAGTGCGGGATGCGCCGGCAATTTTCTCCATAATCAACTTGCCATTGGCTTTATCGATGCGTCGTGTTGTGGAGAAGAACTCTTTCAATTTATCGGCAACGACTGTTGAGACAATCTTGGTGGCTGCAGCAGTTCCAAGAACTTCCTTGGTCTGGCCTTCGAATTGTGGTTCGGACATACGAACTGTGACAACGGCTGTAAGACCTTCCATCACGTCATCTTTGATGACATCAGCTTCGTTCTTCTTCAGAATTCCGGCGCTACGCATCGCTTCATTAAAGGCCTTTGTGATGGCGCGTTCAAAACCGAGTACATGTGAACCACCTTTAGGGGTTGCGATGATGTTGACGAATGAGCGTAAGGTGGTATCAAAGCCAGTTCCCCACTTCATGGCGATATCAACTTCCATATCGCGCTCGACATCGGTAGAAACCATGTGCCCCTTGTCATCGAGTACTGGAACTGTCTCTTGATAGTGACCAGTCCCGTAGATACGAATGACATCGCCTACAGGTGCATCGGGTTGCAAGAAGTCGCAGTATTCAGAGATTCCACCTTTATGGAAGAAGGTTTGAGTTGTCTTCTCTTTCTTACGGTTATCGTTGACTGTGATGGAAAGTCCTGGAACTAAGAATGAAGTTTGGCGTGCACGTGCGTAGATATCTTCAAGATCGAGTTCGGCATCCTTAAGGAAGATCTGTCGATCGGACCACCACTTCGTGCGAGTGCCCGTTACCTTTGCTGAAATCTTTCCGATGGTGCGTAAACCAGATTGCGGTGTGAACTCAGCCTTGGGGCCATCGCCATCGAAGACACCAGCAACGCCGCGCTTAAAAGACATCCAATAAATCTTGCCGTTGCGATCAACTTCCACATCAAGGCGTTCAGCAAGGGCATTGACAACCGAGGCGCCAACGCCGTGAAGTCCACCGGATGCTGCATACGAACCGCCGCCAAACTTTCCGCCGGCATGCAGCTTTGTCATCACAACTTCTACACCGGTAAGACCAGTCTTTGGCTCTTTATCTACAGGAATTCCGCGACCATCGTCATGTACTTCTACTGAACCATCTGCCTCAAGATTAATTTCAATCTTCTTGCAGTGTCCTGCCAATGATTCATCGACAGAGTTATCGATAATTTCCCAGAGGCAATGTTGCAATCCGCGCGAATCGGTAGAGCCGATATACATTCCAGGGCGTTTACGAACTGCATCGAGGCCTTCGAGGACTGCTAGGTCTTTAGCGGTATAGCTATCTTTAGAATCCACCGCTGCATCGAAGTTCAATTCATCTGCCACGGTGGCAAAGGTTAGCCAGCGAATCGTTCGCATCTGCGTAAGCGCGCCGATGAGTCTCATATATTGATAGAAGAGGGTGAAAATTCAGAAAATATCGATATTTTCACAATGTATTTGGCGAGCGGGGAATAAAGAGAACTGGCATGATGTTCCATAGAAGTACAGAACTTCCCACCTGAGCGAAACGGAGAGCGCGATGACCGAGCAAGTAATCCTCGAATCCACACCTCTAAATGCCCTCGATCGATGCGATCGATGCGGTGCACAAGCTTATGTGCGTGCAACTCTTATGACTGGCGGAGAATTAATGTTCTGCGCTCATCACGGTAAAGAGTATGCAGAAAAGCTTAAGACTGTCGCTGCAAAGATCCAGGACGAGTCAGAGAAGCTGGTTGAAGTAAAGTAATTAATCCTTAAGAAGGCCCTTATGCGAACCATCGCATAAGGGTTTTTCTTTTGATTGGCCACACCCACAGAACTTTGGATTCTCAACAGTTTCGATCACATTGCCTTCAGCATCGACAATATCTACCACCCCAGTGATGCGGATTGATCCGCTCTTGGGATTGATAAAAACCTTTGCGTCAGACACTCGTTACTTCTTAATCGAGGTAATCGCGCAGTGATTGCGAACGAGAAGGGTGGCGCAGCTTCGACATCGTCTTCGATTCAATCTGACGAATACGTTCGCGGGTTACGCCATGGACTTTACCAATTTCATCGAGGGTCTTTGGCTGACCATCTGTAAGTCCATAGCGAGCCTTGATTACATCTGCTTCGCGGTTGGTAAGCCCACCGAGAACCTGCATCAATTGCTCCTGCAAGATCGTAAATGTCACTGACTCTTCTGGCTTGACCGCTTCAGAATCTTCAATCAAATCACCGAATTCTGAGTCGCCTTCTTCACCCAGTGGTGTGTGAAGAGAGATTGGTTCGCGACCATACTTCTGAACTTCAACAACCTTTTCTGGTGTCATATCTAATTCTTTAGCGAGCTCTTCAGGTGTTGGTTCGCGTCCAAGATCTTGAAGCATCTGGCGCTGTACACGTGCCAACTTATTGATGACTTCAACCATGTGCACCGGAATACGGATTGTGCGCGCCTGGTCTGCCATCGCACGAGTGATTGCCTGGCGGATCCACCATGTGGCGTAGGTCGAGAACTTGTAGCCCTTTGTATAGTCGAACTTTTCAACGGCACGGATAAGACCAAGGTTTCCTTCTTGAATCAGATCAAGGAACAACATGCCGCGTCCGGTGTAACGCTTAGCAAGAGATACAACAAGACGTAAGTTTGCCTCGAGCAAGTGATTCTTGGCGCGCTTTCCATCTTCAACGATCCACTCAAGTTCGCGCTTGAGTTTCTTATCGATTTTCTTAGTGTTCTTCAACGCTTCTTCAGCAAAGAGACCAGCTTCGACACGAGTTGCAAGTTCTACTTCGAGTTCTGCATTGAGAAGTGCAACGCGACCGATCTGCTTGAGGTAGTCCTTTACAGGGTCAGCAGTTGCACCAGCAGTGAGAACGGTCTGTTCTGGTGGGAGGCGCTTGATTTCAATCTGAATAAATCGCGCTTGCTCATTGAAAAAGTACTGCAAATCTTCGAGATTTTTAAGATATCCCTGGTTCACTGCTTCAGCAATAAGTTTGGCCGACTTTTCATTGAAGGTACTCATCGCAAATTGCTGTTGGATCTGCTTGAAGGTCAGCGCCTTTGCATCTGCCTGATCAATATTGTGCTTTGGCGGAACTTCAACACCTTGAATTTTGCCGTTAATGGCTTCAAGGACGAGGTTTACATTCTTGAGATCTTTCTTATGCTTCTCGCGCTCGTTCTTATCTTCTTCTTCATCATCAACATCAGTGTCGAGAAGGGTAAAAGAGCCTTCTTCATTCTTAGTGTCATCCGAAAGGGTGACAACGCGTGGCTGATCTTTTCCATCTGACTCGGCATCAATAATTTCAGAGGCTTCGGCGATAAGAGTTTCGACATCCTCTAGTTCAACTTCTTCAACAACGATTTCGTTGCCATCTTCATCGAGGACAACCGCTGCCTTGCTCGCCTTACCTTCAGCTGCTGCCTTTGGCTCTTCCTTAGGTGCGATAAGGGCAAGTTGTGCCTTCGACAAGATACGACTTGGTGCGCCAAGTCCTGCCTTGCGGGCTTTTTCCGTTGCCTCAGGGATTTCTATATCAAGTTGGCGCGCTTCTTGAGCGAGCGCCATAAATTCTTTCTTCACTGCCTTGCGATAATTATCGATACCGCTTGCTGCAAGAGTTTCAACGATCTCTTTCTGACGAGCAATCGCATTCTTCAGATCGACAAGTTGCTGAACTTCCTTAGCTGTGAGCTCTTTCTTAATCTCGACCTTAGCTGGCTTTGCAGCAACTTTCTTTACTGGTGCTGCTTTCTTTGCTGCCGGCTTCTTGGCAACTGCTTTCTTCGCTACTGCCTTCTTAACGGGAGATTTCTTGGCAACTGCCTTCTTTGCTGCTGGCTTTGCCGCAGCTTTCTTGCCTTTTGCCTTGTTTTTGAGCGCACTAAATACAGCCACAATTATCCTTTGGGTTTTTCTTCGAACTGCTCGAAGTAATACCTATATTGTACCCGCAACCTTCAAGGCGTGCCGAATCGCATCGCCCATCGCCTCGGCTTCGACTAAGAATCCGTCATGTCCAAAGTCAGAGCTGATGACAATTGGGGGTTCTGCGGTCGGTACTAGCTCGGAAATCTCAACCTGAAGTCGAGGTGGGAAGAGGCGATCGGTATCAATCGAGACCACAACGACAGGAACTGTGACGCCTTCCAGCGCTGCAGCCACTCCTCCACGGTCGCGGCCGATGTCATGAGAGTTCATGGCATCTGTCAGAGCGATATAGGTATTGGCATCAAAGCGCTTGGCAAGTTTTGCAGCCTGATGATCAAGGTATGACTCAACGGCATAGCGGCCGGTGTCATCTCCCTGAAGCTGGCGCCCAAAGCGCACATCCATCTCGGACTCGGTGCGATAGGTCAGATGGGCGATGCGGCGTGCAATTCCCATGCCATCGACTGGCCCACGACTTTGTTCATAGTAATCACCGTTATTGAAATGTGGATCATTTTTAATTGCACGGATTTGAATCGACGCAGTTCCGATTTGATCACCAGTTGCAACTGCCGAAGAGCCAATCGTGCAAATCGCACCCACGCGATCGGGAAGTTGGACCGCCCATTCCAGCGAACGCATTCCGCCGAGAGATGGGCCGACTGCCAAGAGATATTTGTGAATTCCTAGCGCATCGCTAAATGCAACTTCGGCGTTGACCATGTCGCGAATCGTGATGATTGGAAAACGTGAACCGTAACGCTTTCCGTCGGGGGCCATGCTTGATGGACCAGTGGATCCCTGACATCCACCAATCACATTGGGACAGACGATGAAATATTTATTGGTATCAAATGGCAAACCTGGTCCCACCATCTGTGGCCACCAACCAGTGACATCAGACCAACCAGTCATTGCATGGTTAATCAAAATTGCATTGGATTTATCAGCGTTGAGCGTTCCCCAGGTTTGGTATGCGATGGTGATATCCGGAAGAGTCTCGCCATTTTCAAGAAGCAGATAACCAATCTTGATAAATTGACGATCACCAGGATCGTCTCCTTCAAGCCACGCACCAGTGACTTCGAAGTTAGGTCTTCTGCTCATAGATAATTCCTTCACGCACTTGCAGCTGCACACAGAGTGCACCTGCCTGGTCGTCACCCGGAGCACCCCACCGCGGTGGAGGGTTGCCGTCTCATCAGCCGGGGCTATCGATGAGAACTCGTGACCGCTGCATATATTACCCGAAGATTCCCGCCACAACTTTGGGGTGAAGTTCAGCGCGCATCGAAGTGAAAGAGTGCGGTGGCCAGCCTGCAGTGAAGACGCGACGCAGCAGTAGCGCCAATGAATATTGGTCATCATCATGCAGCGCACGATCGAGCGCCTTGTGGGCAAGGGCGCCTTCCCCACGTTCGTATGCCATCGCTGCAAAGAGACAGGCAACCGGTGCAACGAATCCGCGCGGAGCAATCCGCAGCAAATCTCGCCACATTGTCCAATAGCTTTCAGAAGTTTCATCGGAGTGAGAACCCAATGCAAAATCACGTACTTGGATATCGCTAAGGCGGCCAATCACGCGCGCAACGAGTTCACGATCTTCGGCACCACGACTGTGCAGATATTCGCCTGCTAAATCAATGACTGCGGTAGCACCATCGCGTTGTAGGTCATTAACTTCTTCTGCATCACTAGGAATCCAGAACTGCTGTACCTCATCTTGCCAACTGATGTCGAAGGAAGAAGGAACTGCTGCAATAGATTGCACCAGCCCATCGACGTTTTCAAATGGCATCGGATGTCCGGCAATCACATGTTCTGCGGCGATTCGAGAGGTATCTAATGCAGGGATAGCGCTGCCTTCGGGTGGGCAGCATGTGGGATCAGAACAGAGTATCGAGCGAAAACGATTGTTCTGCACTATCAGCGACTCTTTAACATCAATGCCAGCGCGCATCAAAGCTGCTGAGGTATTAATCAGAACTGCCTCTGGGTCGGATGCAGAGTCATCGGCATAGGCCACGATAAATGCGGCCTGGGCTTCTTCGCGCACAAAGTGGGAAGCGAGTAAATCGTAACTTTCTGCCGCAATGTCACTTGGTAAGTCAACGCGCATCGCCATTCCAACGGCGTCATCTTTGAGAGCGACCATTACTAGCGAATTGTGAGGGTGGTAGCCGATGAGAAATGGAATAGCTGCGAGCAGATCGTGTGGAGAAGTAAGGGTTGTCATCAAAAACCTTTCTGGGATTAATGTTTATTTGGAGAAGAGAACAGGAGGTGTGAAACGAGAAGGAGCTGCAACAACGGTGATCGGAAGAACTGAGACGCTCTTAATCTCACCCGGAATATGTGCCTTCACTCCCTGCACTGTGAAGTCACCATCCCAACTGGTAATGAGTTCGACGAGATAGTGGCCAGGTGTCGAATAGGTATGTCGAATTTCGCCATCGGGAAATGAGGCACCAGCTTTGCGTGTGGCGAAGAAGGTGCCATCGCCGTAATGCCAGATGAATGTGGGCTTCAGTGACACCTCAACGAGCTCGCCAACAATTTCGATTTTCTTAGTCACTACCTCTGGTATGTCGCACCAGAAGAAGACGGGCACTTTGATCAGTGGTTGAAACGATGGTGCATATGCGATGCCAGCAGTTGGAAGTAGTTCCACTAATTTATCGCTCAGCGATGTTGCACTCGATATTGGTGACGCAGTTGGCCGCTTGCGCACCACCGGCTTTCTTGTCGACGTAACAACTTTTGGTTTACTCGAGCCTGTCACCTTTGGTTTTGGCGCGGTAGGTTTTCGGATTACCGCTTTTCGACTCTTAGCCGGTGCTGGTGCTACTGCTTTTTTCTCAATAGCGCCGCTGCCTTTGCGACCTTCAATCACGATCTTGCCGTCTTGGGTATAGACATCGATACATGCCTTCTCGATGCAATCTGCTGCCTGTGCTGAAGTAGAAAGTGATGTAAGAAATAGTGCGAGTGCAATCAACGTCTTCATGCGCGGGAGATTAGGTGCGTATCTCGCGCAAATACCGCAAAAAATAGGAACTGTGGACAGTTGTGAGAGGCTAGGCACATGAGCGCGCGCGATGGTGATGGCTGGATCGAATGCGTATGCGGCTCCAAGCATTGGGGCAAGCATGGTGCAGCAGGTTTACTTATCATCCGCGACGGCGCCATCCTCTTGCAACATCGCGCACCATGGGTTCATAACGGCGACACCTGGGGAATTCCAGGCGGTGCTCGTGATTCTCACGAAACAATTATTGAAGGTGCCATTCGTGAAGCAGTAGAAGAAACTGGAATCAATCCAGCAGATCTACAACCCGTGCACACCTTTACCGATGATCACAACGGTTGGAGCTATTCAACTGTTATTGCTCTGGCAAATGAGCACTTAGAGGGCCATGAACTCAATGATGAATCGCATGAAGTTCGTTGGGTGAAATTTGATGACGTTACTCGCTTGCCGCTACATCCCAGCTTTGCCAAGACGTGGCCGCAGGTGCGCACCATCATTGATGAATTAGAGGCTATCGCGTAGTCGTTTAAGCGAATCGCGAACTACAGCAGCATCGCTAGTGCGCCACAGTGGTGGCATTGAGTTAAGTAGGACACTTCCATAGCGTTTTGTCACGATACGTGAATCAAGAATTGCGACAACTCCACGATCATCAATACTGCGAATCAAACGGCCAGTCCCCTGCGCCAATAAGAGCGCAGCACGCGGCACTGATACCTGCATAAATCCACTACCTCCTGATGCATCAGCGAGTGAAGATCGCGCAGACATAACAGGTTCATCGGGGCGAGGAAATGGAATTCGGTCAATGGCCACCAAGATGCATGAATTTCCGGGCACATCGACGCCCTGCCACAATGACATCGTTCCTAAAAGAATGGATGTTTCATCTTTTGCAAAACGTTCAACAAGTGGGCCCACTGCATCGCCACGTTTTTGCGTGATGATCGAAATCGGAAGATCTACCAACACTTTTCGCAAATGTGCATCAGCTGCTTCGACTCCACGCCATGAACTAAAGAGCGCCAAGGTGCGACCACCTGCTGCATCAATCAGTTCGCCGAGTTCATCTAACACTTCTTGGCTAGGGCCTTCACGGCCTGGCTCGGGTAGATGCTTAGGCATATACAAAACGCCCTGATTAGCAAAATCAAAAGGTGAACCCACATCGAGCATCTGCACATTGGCAGGATCAATATCTCCGGGTTCAATCTCCTCATCGGCATCAGAGCCCACTACGAAACCGATACTGCGCGCCATGGCATCAAAATTATTTCCGACTGACAGGGTTGCAGAAGTTGCGATTACTGGATTTTTGGTTAACAAGTTACTGCGCAGAACATGAGATACCGATAGCGGTGCTAAATGCAATGTAGAAAATGTTGGTTCATACCAGAGCACATGTTCGTTGCCCATCTTGAGCAACTTGCCAGCTGTTGTTGCAATCTCTTGTACCGCACCTTTGACGCGGGCACGTTCGGCATTTTCATCGGGATCGATAATCTCATCATCGGCATTAATCAATTGAATGAGCGTTGTGGCAGCCTCTTTTACCTTACGGATTGGCGCCTCTAGCGAAGATGGGATTTCTTCGAGCCTGCCTTGCGCAGCAAAGTCACCTTTAACGGATTGGCCATAATCTTCCATCGCATCATGGAAACTATCTGCTGCATTGGTAAATCCATCTGATGGTTTTCCGGGCATAAATTTGCGAGCCATAGCGGCAGCTCGTTGCACGCGTCCTGACGTTAGCTCTTCCGTTACTGCCTGCGTTGTGCGATCCATAAATTCATGGGCTTCATCCAAAATCACTGCATCACGTTCGGGCAAGATGGGATGAGAATCAACAATTTCAATAGCCAGCAAGGTGTGGTTGGTAACGACTACATCGGCATCTTGTGCTTTTGCCTTTGCCTTTGCTGCAAAACATTGTGCGCCCCATGCACAAGAATCAGCACCTACACATTCGCGGCCCGATAGAGAATTTGCTGCCCAGACTCTGCGATCTACTTCAGGTGCATCATCGCGATCTCCTGAAACACCTGGAGTCTTCGCCCACGCAATAAGTCTCTTGGCATCCTTCTCTAAATAGGATGCTTCGAGTAGTACCTCTGCATCAGGATCTGGTTCATCTGCATTCATCTTCTGCAGACAGACATAGTTGCCCACACCTTTATAAATTGCATAGGTAATGTCGCGACCGAGCTCTTTCTCAAGTGCTGGAACAACAGCAGGCAGATCGCGTTCGACTAGCTGACGTTGCAGTGCAAGCGTTGCAGTTGCCACCAATACTTTGCGGCCGTGAACTAGCGCTGGAATGAGATAGGCCAGTGATTTTCCGGTGCCCGTACCTGCTTGGACCATGAGGTGATGGCGATCTGTCAGCGCATTGGCAACTGCTTCGGCCATTTCAATCTGGCCTTCACGCGCAGAGCCTCCGATAGCGGTGACAGCAGCATCGAGTGCGCTTCGCACCTGTGCTGAAAGATCGCTCACGGTGCGCACTCTATCTTTCTACGCAGTCGTTTCGCTCTTAACCACAAGGTAAACGCCCAATAGGAGTAGCGCACCTGCAATCAATTGGACCACTCCTAGCTTTTGTCCAAATGCGAAGTACCCAATAATTCCGGCAACCAGTGGATTAACAAATGCAAATGATGTAAGTAGCGCCGGTGAGACTCTGCGAGAAATTCCAAGATATGCCCAATACTGCGAAGCAAGGGCGATAATCAGAAAGATCATGGTGGGGTTAAGTACATCTTGTATGTGCACCGCAGGTGCCTTCATCACAAAGTGAACTATTGTGGTTCCAATTGCTCCAATAAATACTTGGAGAAATATGGCGAAGATAAGCGGGTAGCCACTTTCGTATTTGATCCAGATCTCAGTCGCGGCAAACCAAGCAAAGGTAGAGAGTAATGCCGCGAAGATTCCAGCAATTTGTACGCTTCCTTGAGGTGCACCGATGAGAAAGACCATAGCAATGGATGCAACTACTACCCCACTTGTTGCAAGTCGAGAAGGTCGCTGGCCCTTAAGTGCGAGGAAAATAATCGACATCGCAGGAAGCGTTGAATAGAGAAGTGATGTGATGGCACCCGGAATTCGTGAGCTCGACCATGCCAACGAGATGCTGCACAACGGCGAATACATCGCGGAAGAAATCACAATAGGGATAAATGACCTATCGAATCTAAAAGTGTGTGGAGATTTCGGCGCCAAAATGAGTACTGCCAGAAAGAGAATCGTCGCCGATCCCCACGCTCGAATCAACACGATATTTATCGGATTAATGGTTTCAGCAGCATGTGAGAGAAATGGATAGATGCCACCACCAACAAACCACATCACACCCACCCCAAAGATGGTCATGCGGTTGAGTCGAGTGCTCATCAACTCTTACTTAAAGCGAAGTGGGGTGTTGGTGTCATCCTCGTACATCTTTGCTGGAATCATCTCGCCCGCCTTATCGCCGTAACGAGCACGTGCTCTGCGGTAAACATTTTCGACAGTTGCTCCAACTTCCATTGGTACACCGACAGATCGAGCAAGATCGCCAGCTAAACGCAAGTCCTTACACGCAAGCGCAACTGCAAATCCCTCGTCGTAATCGCCATCTTTGAGCATTCCAAGGATGTCGCGTTCAAGAAGAATTGAGTTACAAGGTGATCCAACGAGAGATTGGCGAAGAGTTTCAAGATCTACACCAGCTTTGACTCCAAGTAGTAGTGCTTCGGTAGTTGCGACGAAAGAGTTGAACCAGAGCATATTGAGAACAAGTTTTACAGCATACCCAGTTCCGCGTTTTCCGCAGTTAAAGAATTTTTCGGGATCTCCCATGATGTCAAAGAGTGGTTTCGCATATGCAAAGTCTGCAGGATCTCCTCCGGCAAAGATCGACATGGTTCCTTTATCTGCGCCTACAGACATTCCTGCAACGGGTGCATCGATGATGCGCACAGTCTTATCAAAGGATTTCTCAACGATGGCTGCGGTTTCAGGCACTGATGTTGACATATCAATCCACATCGAACCTGGTTTCATCGCGGCAGCCACACCGCTAGTGACCATGCAGCCTTCAATTGCTTGAGGAGTTGGCAGCATTGTGATGAGTACATCTGCTCCGGTCACGCATTCGACTCCTGAAGTTGCAGCTTTGGCGCCAGCAGCAATCGGCTTCTGCATGCTCTCTTTATTGAGATCAAAGACAGTGATGTCGATACCTGCTGCAGCGAGGTTGCGCGACATGCTTCCGCCCATACTGCCTGTTCCGATAAATGCGACCTTCACTTATTGCTCCCTTTGTAGTGATTAATTTAGGAAAGATCTACCCACGTAGTTTTTAGCGCACTGTAATTATTGAGCGCATGGAGGGACTTATCGCGCCCTGCACCCGAACCGTTAAACCCACCAAATGGAGTGATGACATCTGACATATCAAAGGTGTTGACCCACACTGTTCCTGCGCGAAGTTTGCGAGCAAAATTATGAGCTCGTGAAATATCGCCCGACCACACGGATGCAGCTAAACCGTATTCGGTGCCATTGGCTTTTGCTAGCGCATCAGCTTCGTCTTTTGCATCGACAGCGACAATGACTGGACCAAAGATTTCCTCTTGAGAGAGAACTGATTCATGCTTGACTCCATCAATCAGAGTTGGCTTGATGAGATTGTCATCGCCAGTTGGCTGATTTCCGCCATACACAAATGATTCGCCATTCTTGCCCACCATGTTGAGGTAGTGATTGACGCGATCGCGTTGCTGAGTAGAGACGATGGGACCCATATAGACACTTGGATCCAGGCAATCTCCTATTGGGAAGGTGTCCACAAACTTCGACATCTTTTCAAAGAGCGCCTCTTTAATCTTCTGCCCATGAATGATCACGCGAGAACCTGCGTTACATGTTTGACCTGCGTTGTAATAAATGCCCCACGCGATTGTGGAGGCGCATGCATCGAGATCCTTCACATCATCGAGAACAACCTGTGGACTCTTTCCGCCGAGTTCGAGAGCTACCTGCTTCATATTTGATTCAGCTGCATACTGCAGCATCTTGCGACCGGTTGGACCGCTCCCTGTAAATGCCAACTTAGCCACATCCATGTGGCGAGCAAGTGCTTGTCCTGCCTCTGGTCCAAGTCCAGTGACAACGTTAAAGACACCGTTCGGAATTCCAGCTTCTGTTGCAAGTCGAGCCAGAAGAATTGCAGATAGCGATGATTGCTCTGCTGGTTTTAGAACGACGCTATTTCCCATTGCAAGTGCCGGTGCAACTTTCCACGAAGCGATAATCATCGGATAGTTCCAAGGGACGACGGCACCGATTACTCCAAGTGGTTCGCGGGTAATCATGGCGAGAGCGTTACGTGGCGCAGGTGCAATTTCATCGTAAGTTTTATCTATTGCCTCGCCATACCACTGCACGGTGCGAGCACAACCCATGACATCGACATTGAGCGAATCAGATATGGGCTTGCCGACATCGAGAGTTTCAAGGAGGGCTAACTCTTCTTGGTGCTCGCGGATGAGATCAGCCCATTTGAGCATGATTGCTTTCTTATCGCGCGGATTCATCTCGCGCCAGATACCTGAGTCAAAGGCGGACTTGGCTGCAGAAACTGCGCGGTTCACATCTTCGGTATCGCCTGCAGCAATCTTTGCAATGACGCGTTGATCGCGAGGAGAAATATCATCAAATGTTTTTCCGCTTGCAGAGTCAACATAAGCACCGTTGATATACATGCGTGATTCAGGCTTAAGTTCGAGGGCGCGCTTTATCCAAGCATCTTTATCGAGTGCCACTGTAATTCTCCTTATGCAACTGACTTTTTGAAGTGAGACCAGTTTGGTTCAATTCCAAGTCCTGCGCCAGAAGGAACATGGAGTAATCCATCACTGCCTACAGTGAGCGGCTTTGCCATAAGGAAATCGCGACGTTCGCTGGTCCAGGTAGGTGGGTCGAACGGAAATTCGATAAATGGAGCTCCGCCGATTCCTGCGGTGACATGCAAATTGGCAGCTAGTCCATATCCATTGGACCAGGTGTGAGGAGTAAAGATATGGCCACGCGCATTGGCACGTCGGGCAATCTCACGTGAGCGTTCCATCCCCGCAGCCAGAACTACATCTGCTTGAATAATATCGAGCGCATCGTTATCAATGATGGTGTTGATTTCGTGGATTGTACGAACCATTTCGCCGCCGGCAATGCGAGTACCTCGTCCACGCAACTTCTTAAGGCCCTCTAGGTCTTCCATTGGAAGTGGTTCTTCAATCCAATAAACGCCGTAGTCAACTGCTTGATCGACAAACTTCATCGCCGTAGCTACATCAATTGACTTACGAGTATCTCCAGGCATGCGCCACGCCTGGTTAAGGTCAACCATGATTTCGAGATCTGAACCAATCGCTTCTCGAATTTGTTTGAGTGTTTCTATTCCTAAATCGAGTTGAGTTTGTGGCACACGAATTTTCATCGCTGTAAATCCAGCATCACGTATTGCAACTGCACTTGCTGCTCGTTCAGGGGCGGTCATGATTGCTCCTGTTGATGCATACGCGGGTATGGAATCTTCGGCGCCACCAAAGAGCGAAGCCACTGTCTCGTGCTTTGCTTTACCAATAGCATCCCAAATTGCGACTTCTATCGGCCAATAGCGACCTGCATGAAAAGTAATTGTCTCGAGAGTGCGCACATGTTCTTCAATATCAAAGAGATCTTTACCGATGAAGTGTTTCTCATATCCTTCGAATCCCCCCATGTCATCGCCTGCGCCGTAACCAATGATTCCGCCATCGGTTTCAACAATGGTCAGCGTTGCGCCAAAGGTGCGACGTGGTGTGGGGTCCCAGTTTGGACAGAAAGGCGGATCGAGCTGCAACGTTGCTCGCTCGAAACGAATATTCGTGATCTTCATCGAAGGTGCTCGACTCTTTCAGGTAGAAGGAAAATTCTATTTATCTAAAGATTTATTGCCTAAAGAATGGGTTGGCGACATTTTCAGTTGCCTTCATGACATCAGCAGCAGTTGGTTTACCGGACTTGCCATTGGTGAGCGCATCAATCATGGCTTGACGTTGATTTCTAAAAACCTCTTCTTCATCGTTTGCAGATGGGTTGAGCCACACTGCTGCAACGATGACGAGATCATCGGTTTTATTGACATCAATGACTCCTGCACGAAGTGCCTCGCCAACACCTGCAGCTACTCCAGCTTGCGCTGCTCCCCATGTGAAGAGACCATGCTGATCATTTTCAACTGCTGCCTTATTTACAAAGAGCGTGGGTGGAGTTACTGCAATTCCTGGTTGAGCAACGACCATAAACGGAACGTGCCCCGCGCGCGGAGTGGCAAGGGCAGTTGCCCATGCCACTCCAGCGGGTCCAGATCTGGCACCAAGGATTGTGTTGGTGTGAGCCGCATTGGGCCCAGAGCCCACAAATCCTTCGCCGATCTGGATTTCAATCATTTCTTTACTTCACCAACCCTGATGCTGACAAGAAGCTCTTCGCAACTGTGTCTGCATCTTCTCCGAGAACGTCAACGCGAGCGTTGAGGTTCTGCATTGTTGCATTGCTGATCTTTGCCGCAATTGGAGCCAAAGCCTTTACAAGCTGTGGGTACTTCTTTGCAGTTGCATCAGTCATTGTCAATGCAGCGTTGTATGGAGGGAAGTATGAAATATCTTCCTGAGGAACCATCAAGCCAAGAGCTCCGATACGTCCATCAGTTGCGAATACTTCACCGACCATGCACTGTCCATCCTTAGTTGCCTGATAGATAGCACCTGTATCGAGAACCTTGGTTGTGATATTTGAATCTGAGATGCTGTACGCCTTCTTAAATCCTGCCCATCCATCTGGACGGCTCTGGAATTCAGATTCAACGCACCAAGCAGAACCTGCAGGAAGCTTCTTTGCAAGATCTGAGTATGTCTTAATGCCGTACTTAGTTGCATTTGCCTTAGTAATTGCCCATGCATAAGTATCGTTAAATGATGTCATTGGGAGCCATGTCACTTTTGCAGCCTTGTCTCCTGCAACTACCTTCTTGTAAAGCACATCTGGTGCGATATTCACATCAGTCTGCTTCTGGTACACAAGCCATGCTGTTCCGGTGTATTCCCAGTACATGTTGATGTCGCCAGAGACCATAGCTTCACGAGTTGTTGATGAACCCTTGATATTTGTCTTATCTACAACTTTTCCACCATTGGCGAGAATGAATTGCGTCACAATCTTCGAGAGAACGATTGACTCTGTGAAGTCCTTCGAACCAACGATGACGCTTACTCCCTTGAGGGATTTTCCAGCTGCGTTAGCTGATGTTGATGTTGCTGCTGATCCGACAACTGCGAGAGCAATTGCAGCTGCAATAGCAACTACTTTGTGGCTTTTTACCTGCATTTTTTACCCTTCCTTAGGTATTAAATCCCTCGTGGTCGAAGGAGTTCTTCAGCAGCACGCGCCAACCAATCCATTGTGAATGCAACGATGACCGTCAACATTCCGCCGGTGACTAGAACGAGCTCCCGATTGAGCTTTAGGCCAGGAATGATGAGCGTTCCTAGACCTCCACCATTAACGAAGACACCAAGAGTGGCTACGCCAACGGTAAGAATGAGTGTGGTGCGAACACCTGCCAGAATGACTGGCACTGCGAGTGGAAGTTCAATCTGACGAAGCGCTTGCTTCGGCGTCATTCCCATACCCATCGCCGATTCGATAATAAAGGGGTCAATCTCTTGCAGTCCAACAATCGTGTTGCGCAATATGGGAAGAATTCCAAATGCTGCGAAAGAGAAAATGGCGATTGGTTTTCCAAAGCCAAAGAGAATTCCAGCGATGATGAGCACGCCCACTGCGGGAAAAGCCTGACCAATATTGGCAAGAATCAACACAATCGGTGTGAACTTCTTATAGCGACGACGAGTAAGCAATATGCCGGCAGGAACTGCAACTGCAAGGATGACTGCAGCTGATGCAAATGAGAGAATCAAATGATCTTGAATTGCTCTGAAGATAAATTTCTTATTGATTGTCACCTTTTCGATAACATCAAGATGAGCCTGGCTGAGAGTGATGGCAAGAGCTGCCGATAAAACGAGAATCAAAATCGGTTGAATAATGAGTGAACGGTGGCGCTTAAATATTAAACGGGCAGATTGCGAGTAAAGCGACCCCGCTGTGAGATTTGGTTGTGCTAACGCTTTAGCCATTTTCTACTTTGCTCCTGCTCGGGTATGGCTGATTGCGCTTTGCAGAGCTTCAAAGGTGAGGTGTCCGCGAGCACCAATATTGATTGCTTTTGCACCAGTAATGAAACCCTCCATCGCTTCACGCAGAGTTGCACTCTCGGAAAGTGTCGGTCCATCAACTGATCCCGGTGCAACAGAGACGCTAGCTAGCGAAACAAGTCCCAACATGCGCACGCTGGCTGCCTCACCAACAAAACTTTCGACCTTCTTTGTTGCTGGTGCTGAAAGGATTTCCAATGGGGTTCCGTACTGCTCCACCTTTGACTGGTCAGAAAGAACAGCAATTCGATCGCCAAGAAGGAGAGCTTCCTCAAAGTCGTGAGTCACGAAGACAACAGTCTTCTTGAGCTCACGTTGGAGCGCACGGAATTCTTTTTGTAGGCGAACGCGCGTAATGGGATCAGTAGCACCAAATGGTTCGTCCATGAGAAGTACAGCAGGGTCAGCCGCAAGTGCACGAGCAACACCTACGCGTTGTTGTTGTCCGCCAGAAAGTTGCTTGGGATAGCGAGATCCGTATTCAGAAGGATCGAGTCCGACAAGATCAAGTAGTTCATTCACTCGAGCACGCGTCTTTGATTTTTCCCAACCAAGTAATTGCGGAACAGTTGCTACGTTGTCCGCAATTGTCATGTGAGGGAAGAGGCCGATTTGCTGAATGACATAGCCAATATTGCGACGTAACTCATGCGCTGGTGTTTTAGTGACATCTTCGCCACCGATGACAATCCGGCCAGATGTTGGCTCAATAATGCGGTTAATCATCTTCATTGTGGTGGTTTTGCCGCACCCTGATGGTCCGACAAAGACAACACATTCGCCTGCAGGAATCACCAAGTTGAATTCGGAGACGGCATCCTTTGAAGTATTGGGATATCGCTTAGTGAGTTTTTCTAAGCGAATTTCTTGTCCATGCGTTGTATTAGACACGTAGCCCCCTTGGCGTAGTAACACGTCGAACAAAGACGAAAAGACCATCAAATATCAGAGCCAGGATTGTGATGCCAAATGCTCCAACTAGAGTTTGATTCATGGAGTTAAAGGAGCCAAGATTGGCAAGTCCGCTGAAGAGATAATCTCCCAATCCTGGTCCACCGACATATGCGGCAATTGCTGAGATACCAAAGATCAACATGGCTGAGACGCGAATGCCAACAATAATGACGGGCCACGCGAGCGGAAATTGAATCTTTCGAAGAACGGTAAGTGGTTTCATGCCCATCGCCGCCGCAGATTCCATCACCGCAGGTTCGACAGAACGTAAACCAACGATGGTGTTACGCACAACCGGCAACTGTCCGTAGAGAACCAGGGCGATTACCGCAGGCAACCAACCAAGACCAAAAGGCCCAATAAAGAAGATAAACATGGCAAGAGATGGAATCGTGAAGACCACCGACCAAAATCCTGTGACAGCTTCAGATGCAGCAGTTGATTTCCACACCACAAGTCCAGTGATGATGGCGGTAAATGAAACTAGTGCCATAACAAGTAAGACGAGTTCAATCTGTGCAAGTACCGCACGCAGAATTTTTTCATGTTGGATATTGATAAATTGAAAAAGGTTCGGCGGCGTTAGTGGCACGATGATGTCTTCCAACAAATTCACAAGCGCCATATTGCTCCTGAGTCTGGGGGTGTTGCAATAGGCGCACCAAGAGTTGTACTGTCTGCAACATGCCAAATACGCCCGTTAGAAATAACGGTTTAGAGCGTGATCTCGAGATTATCGAGGCTGTCGCTGCAGCCTCCCCTATCCCCCAACGTAATGGCGACCTTGCGAATGCAACAAAGCGCGAGAAGAGCCAGGTATCTCGCGCTATTTCGAGACTTTTAGATAACGGTTTGTTATTACGACAAGGTGCAGGGGTGATAGTTGGCCCGCGACTATACGCAATTGCACGTTTTACCTTTGAAGCACAACTTGTCACCGCAGCTCGTGGAGAAATGCATGGACTTGTACATAAACTCGGAGAAACAGTTCACCTGACAGTGTTGCAAGGACTTGAAGTAGTCACAATCCATTCAGAATCACCAGCACATGGATTCCGTGCCTTAAGTTGGATGGGCGTGACTGCGCCTTCCTATATGACTTCATCGGGACGAGTGCTTCTCTCTGGCCTTGATGACGAGCAGATCGAAAGAATTTATCCTGCTAAGAAGAAAATCGAGGGTGCGCCACCTTTGTGCCTGACCAAAACTGGTGAAGAGCTGATTGCTGCTATACAGAAAATTCGCCGTGACGGCTATGCAACTGTTATTGAGGAATTTGAACCTGGACTCGTAGGTGCATCTGTACCAGTCCGAGATTTCAATGGTTCAATTGTGGCTGCCATCAACGTGGCTGCTCCTAAGGCGCGTTTTGAACCACATCTCATTGCAGCTGCTCAAGAGATGAAAAAGGCAGCAGACCGAATCACTCAATCACTCATAGCAAGTAAATAAACTCCAACGAGCAAAGGCAGAAGATGAACGCATTTACACTCACACCGGGATCAGTCAATATTCGATTTGGAGCAGGTTCTGTCTCTCAGTTGCCCGAAGTAATTGCCGGACTCAATAAGAAGAAGGTCTTTATTGTCACTGACCCCGGAGTGGCGGCTGCTGGGGTGCTTGCAAAAGTTGAAGCAATTTTGAAGAGCGCTGGTTTAGAGTCAGCGTCATACACTGAGATCAAGCCGAACCCCACAACGACGCTGATTGATAATGCTGCAAAGGTGGGCGTTAATTTCGGAGCAGATTGCATTGTTGCACTCGGTGGTGGCTCATCCCTCGATTCATCAAAGGGAATTGCACTTGTAGTGGCTAATCCAACTTTCTCTTCAGCGAAATTTGATTACTCCATTAGCCCTGAACGACCAGCGCTCCCCATCATCGCAATTCCAACCACATCGGGAACTGGATCTGAGACAAATAACTGGGGCGTCATTGATGATCCAATTCGCCAATGTAAATTCTATGTTGGAGATGCCAGCACGACTCCGATTGCTGCCATTTTGGATCCTGAACTCACTGTTGGACTCCCACCACGTCCCACTGCAGGTACCGGAATTGATGCACTTACTCATGCAATCGAATCTCTTACTTCAAGAGGTCGCACACCCGTCTCTGCGGCGTATGCGCACGAAGCAATAAAATTAATTTCAAAAGCACTTCCTATTGCAGTAAAAGAAGGTTCCAATATCGATGCTCGAGGCGATATGTTAATGGGAGCGCACTTAGCTGGACTTGCTCTCACCTTATCTGGACTAGGACTCGTTCACGGAATTGCGCATTCTGTTTCTGCTCACGTCGGTGCAGCACACGGCGAAGCGCTTGCCACAGTTCTCCCCGAGGTTATGGAATTTAATGCACGCGAAGTTTCAGATATTTATGCAACTGTCGGAAACGATATGGGCGTCTCTGCAAACTCCGCTACAGCAATCGATGCAGTACGTGATCTCTCAGAATCAATCAACATCCGCAACTCGCTTTCTCACTATGGCGTGAAGCAAGAGATGATCGGTGAGATTGCCAAGACTGTTCTTGCTGACTCAGTGACAAGTAATAACCCAATTGCACCCACTGAAGGTGAAGTTCAGGGAATCCTGACTTCCCGCCTCTAAAGATTTAATGTAGTTCGGGATCTGCTTCGCCTTCAGACCACTTTGTAAAGGTGGTTTTTAATCCAGCGCGCGTTGGCGCACATGCCATTGGTCCTGCGCTCCAGGTGCGCGAAGGATCAAGCGGAGCTACGCGAAGTAGGCGTAAATCGCCACCTATTCCGGCTCGAATAGTTACGGCATCTCCTGATCTGCTGGCGCGAACTGTGACTTCCTTATTCATCCACTCGGGAACTTGCGCAACAGACCAATCAGATTTCACTGACGTCACAACTGCGCCTGCCTGCGGGAAACCATCGCAGAATTCAACTCCGGCCTTTATCCAATGTTCTGGGCCGCTGGTAATAAAGATTCCTGCTTGATCGAACTGTTCTGTGTAATTGAGAATAAAGGAGACTTCAACCGCAGAATCTTGTGGGAATTCCTTCACGAGCGCATGGCCATCATCATGGATAAATCCATACGAGGTAGTGCGCCACCAATCGCTGCCCTCGAAGGATTCGATGACCAGTGATGAACCCGCTTCGACAACAGATGCCGGATTGCGCGTCCAGGTACCGGCGTTCCAGGGAATGTTTTTCATATCCAAGTTACATTCCTAAGAGAGCAAGAGCAGCAATGGCGCTGTCATAACCCTTATCTTCTTTACTTCCGGCCCGGCCAGAACGAGCGATTGCTTGCTCGAGATCGTTGCACATCAAAACACCGTAACCAATTGGTTTTGAGAATTTCAGCTGGACATCAATGACGCCTTGGGTAACTCCTTGGCAGACATAATCAAAGTGTGGGGTTTCACCTTTGAGTACAAGACCTACTGCAACCACTGCGTCGTAACCTTTTTCAAAGGCCTTCTGCGCAGCAAGTGGAATTTCGAAGGACCCTGGAACAAAAATGACTTTAATTTTCTTCACTTCTGCCGCTTCAAGTGCACGAGTGGCACCTGCAATGAGATCGTTACATATATCAAGGTGCCATGATGAAGAGATGATGGCGACCTTTGCCTTG
Organism: actinobacterium SCGC AAA278-O22; assembly: GCA_000372185.1. GTDB lineage: Bacteria > Actinomycetota > Actinomycetes > Nanopelagicales > Nanopelagicaceae > Planktophila. The sequence continues at coordinate 24,701 of AQUA01000005.1, forward strand.
GGAAATTTCGGTACTGCGATATCTGGTGCGTGGCCGGCCATTACTCTCCTCCTGTGCGATGCGCTGAATTGTGCCCCAGGCGATCTGCCTTAGTGGCAAGGTATTTCTCATTAAATTCATTAGGTTCAATAACAAGTGGAACTTGCGTGCAGGCAATTCCACTCTCAGCTACCGCCCTTACTTTTTCGGGGTTATTGGTAAGAAGTTGGATGGTTGTCAGGTTGAGATTTTTCAGAATGGCGATAGCTTCAGTCCAATCGCGTGAATCAACAGAGTGACCTAACTGTAGATTGGCATCGACTGTGTCGAGTCCCTGATTTTGCAGTATATACGCCTTGAGTTTTTCAGTAAGTCCAATGCCGCGACCTTCGTGATCGCGTAGATATAGCACGTATCCATAGCCATACTCTTCAATAGCTGCGATTGAGCGTTTCAATTGTTCGCCACAATCACAACGCTGAGAGTGAATGACATCTCCCGTAAAGCATTCAGAGTGCATGCGCACAAGTGGTGGCTTATCACCAGCACCAAAGCGCATCACTACTTGCTCGCGATGTTTCAATGATGGGTAGGTTGCCAAACTCCAGAGTCCATTTTCGAGTTGAACATCAACCCATTCGAATTGGTGACGCGGATAGTTGACGACGCGAGGTAGCGGCGATAACGATGCTTGGTGCTGCTTGATCTCTGCAATCGAAATAATTGGGATGTGATTTTCGAGGGCGAACTGTGTAAGGGTTTCACCACGCGCCATCGATCCATCTTCGGCAACAATTTCAGAGAGAAGCGCTGCTGGATATGACCCAGTCAGCTCAGCTAGCGCAATTCCTGCCTCTGTATGTCCTCCACGGGCTGCCAAACCATCCTTATGTGCGATAAGCGGATAGACATGTCCTGGGCGGATAAAGTCAGTAGCGCGTGATGTTGCACTTCCGAGAGCGCGAATTGTCGCAGTGCGCTCGATAGCGCTGACTCCCGTCGTGATTCCTTCTGCCAGATCGATTGAAACTGTAAATGCAGTCTTACGTACATCTTGGCTCTGTTCGACCATATAGGGAAGCCGGAGTTGATGTGCGTGCTCTGCAGTGATTGCTACACACAAGATTCCGGTGGTGTGACGGACCATAAAAGCGGTCTTTTCGGCAGTGGCATGTTCTGCCAACATAATGAGATCACCTTCATTTTCGCGATCGTGATCATCAACAACGATCACCATCTCTCCACGGCGGAAGCGATCGAGTGCCTCAAGGAAATTATTCGGCACGAGTGACCCCCTTTGAAATGAGGCGCTCTACATACTTTGCCAGAATATCGACTTCAATATTGACGAGATCTCCTGGTTTCTTATGTGAAAGATTTGTCTTGGCAAGCGTTTCAGGAATCAACCAGACAGTCAGTGAATTTGTTGCATCATCGATGGCTCCGACAGTCAGTGAAACTCCGTCGAGTGTGATTGAACCTTGCGCCACCACATATTTTGTTAAATGTGCTGGTGCTGTAATGACAAACTCCGCCCACTTTTCACCTGGAGTCAGACTTACAACTGTGCCAGTACCGTCGACATGTCCCTGCACAATATGGCCACCCATCCGCATATCCATCTGAGCGGCAAGTTCAAGGTTCACAACAGAACCGATACCAAGTTGGCCAAGGGATGTCAGTGACAAGGTCTGCACCATGACATCTGCAGTAAAACAATCGCCGGTAAGTGAAGTTGCCGTTAGGCAGGTGCCATTGACTGCAATGGAATCACCTATTGCTAAGCCCTGCACTGAGCGAGGCGCAGTGATGGTAAAGATGGCAGAGCTTTCGCCGCGTTCGATAGCGGTAACTCTTCCGAGTTCAGTGATAAGACCAGTAAACATTTAACGTCCCTTCACGAGGTAGTGAGATTTGATATCGCTACCAAATGGCTGGACGGAGAGAAGTTCAAGCTCAATATGATCGTCGAGCGTTGAAATTCCAAGGTGGCTTACAAACTCTTTGCCCGCACCAAGAATCTTCGGTGCTTGATAGGTAATAAGTTCATCAATCTTGCCCGAAGCCATCAGCGCCGAACCCAGAGTTGGACCTGCTTCGACTAATACTTGGTTAAAGCCTTCATCACTTAATACTTTGATGAGTTCAGGAATAGATTTGCTCTTCACCGCAATTGTGCGAGCTTCGCCATCAAAGACTTTGTGGGTAGAAGGAATTTCTTGTTCACCTGAAATCACACGAACTGGGCGCGCACCATGGCCGCGTGGAATCAGATGTGGGTTATCAACCAGCGCAGTATTTGTTCCAATCAGAATGGCATCAGACTGTGCACGTAGTGATTGGACATCTTCACGAGATTCAGGACCTGTAATCCATTGCGATGTTCCATCACTTGCTGCCACTTTGCTATCGACAGTGGTGGCAACCTTCCAAATCATCAGTGGACGACCAGTACGCTCTTTATGTAGCCATGCGCGCTGGGCAAATTCAAGTTCAGATGATGGGTGGTTTTCTACTTCTATTCCGGCAGCGCTTAACTTCTTGGCTCCCCCAGCGGCAATCGGATTGGGATCTGCAACTGCATAAATAACTTTTGAAATTCCTGCATCGATAATCGCTTGCACACAAGGCGGTGTTGTTCCGGTGTGCGCGCATGGTTCGAGGGATACAACCATCGTTGCTCCGCGAGCAGCAGCTCCTGCCTTTGTGAGTGCAACCACTTCTGCGTGATCTACCGAGACTTTACGATTATGGAACCCGTCAGCAATCAAGGTTCCATTAGCTGCATAGATGGCAGCAGAAACATTTGGGTTAGGCGTACTAACGCCAAGGCCAGCAAGGCTGAGCGAGTACAGATGCGCGTAGGCGTCATCGATAAACATGGTGCACCGATTCCGCTGTTATCTCTCATCCGGACTTTAACCGTCGGTCTCAGAATTTCACTGAGTCAACCGCCCATTGGATATGTGCGGGTCGCGGACTATAACCGCCGGTTCGAAATTACATCGACCCCGATAACAACAAGGCCAGTCTAATGCACTGGTGGGAATGCAAAAACCCCGCTGAAATCAGCGGGGTTTTTGAACGGGGTATGGATAAGACTTAGCTGCAACCAGATGTGTTGCCACAGCCTTCGCATACGAAGCATGCACCTGACATACGCATCTTCACGCCACATGTCATACAGAGCGGTGCATCAGATTTGATTCCCATTGATTCAAGGAGATCAGATGATGATCCAATTGTTGGAGCAACTGCAGGTGCCGCCTCAATCTTTACCGCTACCGGCTTTGGTGCCTCAACCTTTGCAGGAGCAGCTACCGCCGCAGGCGCAACCGCTTTTGGGGTATCGGTTTCCTTTGCGATTGGTGCATATTCGCCACCGTTATCGAGAGCTGCTGCGCGCTCTGCTGCTGTGTAGAGACCCATTGCTGAACGCTGTTCGAATGGAAGGTAATCAAGTGCCAAACGACGGAAGATGTAATCCATCATTGACTGTGCGATGCGAACATCTGCATCATCTGTCATACCTGCTGGTTCAAAGCGCAAGTTGGTGAACTTCTCAACGAATGTCTCGAGAGGTACTCCGTATTGAAGACCAATTGATACTGCGATTGAGAATGCATCCATGACGCCTGCAAGAGTTGATCCCTGCTTGCCTAGCTTTAGGAAGACTTCGCCAAGAGTTCCATCAGCGTATGCACCAGCGGTCATGTAACCCTCGGCGCCTCCGACTGAGAATGATGTCGTTGTTGCAGGACGTGACTTTGGAAGGCGCTTACGAACTGGGGTTGAGAGTTCTTCTTCAACAACAGCTTCTTTCTTCTTCGCCTTTCCATCTGAAAGTGGCTGACCGACCTTGCAGTTATCGCGATAGACAGCAAGCGCCTTGAGACCGAGCTTCCAACCTTCGTAATAGACCTGTTCGACTTCTTCGACAGTTGCTTCTTCTGGAAGGTTCACTGTCTTTGAAATCGCACCTGACAAGAATGGCTGGCAGGCAGCCATCATGCGGACGTGGCCCATTGGAGCGATTGAACGCGCACCAAGTGCACAGTCGAATACGTCGTAGTGCTCTTGCTTAAGTCCTGGTGCATCGATGACGTGGCCATTTGCTGCGATAAATTCAACAATCGCTTCGATGGTTTCGTCGGTGTAGCCAAGCTTCTTGAGAGCCTGTGGAACTGTCTGGTTAACGATCTGCATAGATCCGCCACCGACAAGCTTCTTGAACTTAACGAGTGAGAAGTCAGGCTCGATACCAGTGGTATCGCAATCCATCATCAAACCAATTGTTCCTGTTGGTGCAAGAACTGAGATCTGCGCATTTCGCCATCCGTTCTTATCGCCGATTGTGAGGCATGCATCCCACGCCTTATTTGCTTCTGCCCAAACATCGATATCGAGTGTGGTTTCTTGCTTTGCAGCAGATGAAGCAGCAGCGTGCTTACGCATAACGCGAGCATGTGCTGACGCATTACGTGCGAAGCCATCGTATGGACCAACAATGCCTGCAAGTTCAGCTGAGCGCTTGTAGGTGATACCTGACATCAACGATGTGATTGCACCAGCGAGTGCGCGGCCGCCTTCTGAATCGTATGCAAGACCTGATGCCATAAGAAGTGCGCCGAGGTTTGCATATCCAATTCCGAGCTGACGGTATGCACGAGTTGTCTCGCCAATTGCCTGTGTTGGGAAGTCTGCGAAGCAGATTGAAATATCCATCGCAGTGATGATCATTTCTGCTGCCTTTGCAAATGTCTTTGAATCAAATGAACCATCTGCTTTGAGGAACTTCATCAAGTTCAGTGAAGCCAAGTTACATGATGAGTTATCAAGTGACATGTACTCAGAGCAAGGGTTAGATGCATTGATACGACCTGTTTCAGGATTGGTGTGCCAATCGTTGATGGTGTCGTCGTACTGGATTCCAGGATCAGCACATGCCCATGCAGCTTCTGCCATCTTGCGGAAGAGCTTGCGAGCATCTGTTGTCTCGATGACTTCGCCAGTTGAGCGAGCCTTCAAACCGAATTCAGTGCCGTTCTCGTATGCGCGCATAAATTCATCGCTGACGCGAACTGAGTTATTTGCATTCTGATATTGCACAGAGATGATGTCTTTTCCACCGAGATCCATATCGAAGCCCGCATCGCGAAGTGCGCGAATCTTCTGCTCTTCAGAGACCTTAGTTTCAATGAACTCTTCGATATCTGGGTGATCGACATCGAGAACAACCATCTTTGCAGCGCGACGGGTTGCACCCCCTGACTTGATTGTTCCTGCAGATGCATCTGCTCCACGCATAAATGAAACTGGGCCAGAAGCTGTTCCACCTGACTTAAGGAGTTCCTTTGAAGAACGGATACGTGACAAGTTAAGACCGGCACCAGAACCGCCCTTAAAGATCATTCCTTCTTCGCGATACCAATTAAGGATTGATTCCATAGTGTCATCAACAGACAAGATAAAGCAGGCAGATACTTGCTGTGGGGCAGCAGTTCCGACGTTAAACCAGACTGGGGAGTTGAAAGAGAAGATTTGGTGCATGAGCATGTGGGTGAGTTCGTGCTCGAAAATTGTTGCATCGTTATCTGTTGCAAAGTAACCGAACTCTTTTCCGGCCTTTACATAGGTAAGTACAACGCGATCGATGACCTGCTTGAGAGACCATTCGCGATTTTCGGCACCGACTGCGCCACGGAAGTACTTGGTGGTTACGATCGTTGAAGCATTCACTGACCAGAAGTCAGGGAATTCAACGCCGCGTTGTTCGAAAACAACTTCGCCAGTCTTCCAATTCTGTTGAACAACATCGCGGCGATCCCATGTGACTGTGTCATAAGGATGTACGCCTTCTGTTGTGTAAATACGTTCGACGGTAAGAGCCTTTCCGCCCTTGACCTTCGAAGTTGGTCGATTGATGACCGTATCTGACATGTGTTATTTCCCCGTCTTCTGTTGTGCTGTTGATGTGTCTGGTGTTGTTACTTTTACTGCTGGTGTTGCTTGTTTTGCGTTCGAAGGAAGGGCGCGGAGAAGTGCAATCTCACCTTCGAAATCTTCAAGGGATGCAAAGTTACGGTACACAGACGCGTATCGGAGGTAAGCAACCTCATCGAGTTCGCGGAGTGGCGCAAGGATTGCCAACCCAACTTCTTGAGCTTCGATCTCTGCCTGTCCTGTTGAGCGAAGGGTCTCTTCTACTCGCTGGGCTAGGAGAACCAAATCATCTTCATCTACTGGGCGACCTTGGCACGCCTTGCGAACGCCGACAAGAACTTTCTCGCGGCTAAAAGGTTCGGTAGCACCTGATCGCTTGATGATGTTAAGGAGTGCAACCTCTTGGGTTGAAAAGCGCTGGCCGCATTTAGGGCATTCGCGGCGGCGGCGGATTTCTGTGCCATCTACGACCGGGCGGGAGTCGACGACGCGGGAATCATCGTGTCTGCAGAACGGACAAATCATCTCGGCGTGTCTCCCTTCGAATGCTCTACTTTTCCCAAAATCGGGTGTATTGGCGAATTGGCTAAACTACCGTAAAAACACTACTTATGGAAGTTTTTGCCTTTTTGACCCCTACATATAGTGGGAACTATAAAGCATTTCTTGAGACTCTGCCTCTCCAGTAGCCAATTCGACTTCGTGTCGCGAATCGACCCTGCCGTACGCCTACTTGAGCGGGATACGCAGCTTCTGCCCTGTTGCTACATCGACAGACGGGAGCGAGTTGACCGAGATGATCTCGGCGACGAGCGAGCGCACATCGCCACCTGCTGCAAGGCGGTTGGCGAGGGACCAGACGGTATCTCCTGGGGCCACGGTGACGGTGATGAAGGATCCGGCTGTGGCAGGTGCCGCGCTTGTTCCGGCCCCAGCCTTTGCGCTGACAACTGAACCCAGGACGATAGCGAGAGAGAGAACCACGAAGGTGCGAGCTAAGCGACCACGGCGATTTAAATGAACGCCTGACGGAACGGCCGAAAGTGCCTGATTTACACTGACTTTAGAGCTGTATGGAGAAAGTGTGAGCGTGCTCATGGTTCGTCTCTTTCGCTACTGACGTTAACCTTGGGGGAAGGTTTTCGAACACTTGTTCGATAGGAAAACCATATACCCGCCCGCCGACATCTGCAACTTTTTTTCGAACATTTGTTTGAATTTATCCCCAACCTGTGGAACACTCTGTGTATGGCAAAAAAGGACTCCCCAGCAACAGGCAAGGCTGAGCTCACCGCTCGCCAGATCACCATCCTCGACTTCATCAAGACCGCTACCGAATCGCAGGGCTACGCCCCCTCCATGCGAGAAATCGGCGAAGCTGCAGGGCTCAACTCCCCTGCCTCAGTCTCTTATCAACTCGACATCCTTCAGAAGAAGGGGCTCATCCGCCGCGATGCCGAACGTGGCCGCGCCATGGAGGTCATCCTTCCTGACAGCATGACCGGCGAAAGCGCGCACACCGATAAGACTCGCTTTATCCCACTCGTTGGTTCAATCGCAGCAGGTGTACCTATCACTGCCGATCAACAGGTCGAAGAAACTTTCCCACTTCCTGAATCTCTTGTCGGCAAGGGCGATCTCTTTATGCTCAAGGTCAAGGGCGAATCCATGATCGATGCAGCTATCTGCGATGGCGATTACGTTGTTATTCGTCAACAGAAAGATGCCACCAATGGCGACATCGTTGCAGCGATGATCGATGGCGAAGCAACAGTCAAAACTTTCTCACGCAAAGGTGGCCATATCTGGCTGCTTCCTGCCAACGATGACTTCGCGCCTATCGACGGCGACCACTGCGAAGTTCTAGGAATCGTTACTGCAGTACTGCGCTCGCTGTAATTACTTCTTTCCTTCGACATCCTTCAATACTTGATGGATCTCTTTTGCAATCGCTTTGAGCTCTTTGAGCTCTTGATCCGCCAACGAGCGCGCCTCTTTTGCGAGTTCGAATTCGCCAAGGGATGCTGTGTGAGTCTCTGTAATCATCTCTTCCACACTTTGTGAAGAGACTTGCTGCCCCACCATGATGATCGAGAGCAGCACCAGCTGCAGAAAGGTCTGCGCAACCCAGGCCACGATCACAACTACATCACCTGTCTTGATGGCAGCCGGCAATGAGATCAGCGCAAGAGCTGCGAAGATATAGGCACACCACATCGTCGATACAAATGAGGTGATCTTCTCGGCTAAGCGGCGATTAAATTCATTGATGCGCTTCATAGCCGGCCGAAATCATCCTCAAGGCGAACAATGTCATCTTCGCCAAAGTAGGTACCTGACTGCACCTCTATAAAAGTCACACCGTTACTTTCAGGCGCTGCCATGCGGTGAGCAACCCCAATTCCAATATCTACTGATTCACCAGCCTGAAGTGTCTTTGTCACTCCATCAATGGTGACGATGGCTGGCCCCTGAGTAATGAACCAATGCTCGGCGCGCTTTTGATGAGTTTGATACGAAAGTCGAGCGCCAGCTTTGACGGTGATCTCTTTTACTTGTGAGAAGGCATTGGTGTGAAGCACTTGATAGCTGCCCCACGGACGTTCGGAATATTCCAACACGTTATGCCCTCTCTTCTCGTGGGATGAATCCAACCAAACCTGCACCAACAAGTCCTGAATCTTTACCGAGTGTTGCCTTCTTTAGCTCCACTTTTCCGGGAAAGTTTAGGTTTTTCATCTCTTTCTCAAAGTGCTTGACCAAGATGGGCCAATAGACATCATCAGCGTTCATCACCCCACCGCCCACCACAATGGTGTCGAGATCCATCAGCGCCACTGAATTCAGTAATCCCAGCGCCAATACAGCTGCTCCCTTTTCGATTGAAGCAACTGCCTTCGCATCTCCTGCACGCGCAGCATCAGCAACTGCTTCAAAGTTTTCTACCCCATAATCTTTTGCCATATTGGTTCCACTTGCATATGCCTCAACACATCCGCGTTGCCCACACGCACAGAGATTTCCATTCTGCACAACAACTGCGTGACCGATATATCCAGCGTTTCCTGTGCGCCCCACATGAAATTGCCCATTGAGAACTACACCGCCACCAATACCGGTAGAGACCACAATGCCCATCAGGTTGGTTGCACCTCGTCCCGCCCCTAAACGAAATTCTGCGTAAGCAAGTGCGCTGGCATCACCAATAATGCGCACCTCTTTGATTCCAGAAACTTTCTTCACAAAATCTACGAGTGAGAAATCAACCCAATGTGCAATATTGACCGGATTGATGGTGCCTTTATCTTTATCGATAGGACCTGCTGATCCGATACCTGCGCCCAGAATTCGCACACCATCGCGATGACATACCTGTGCAATGGCAGTTGCCAATGAATCGTTGAGTTCATCTAACGTTGCCACTTTCGAGCTGATATCAACCCGCGCAAGGAGTTCGCCATCGCTTGCAACCAAGCCGACCGCCACCTTGGTGGCACCGACATCGATGGCAAGTGCTGCGTTTTTCATAGCTCGCCAAGAGTATCGTGGCAAGGAAAGACCCCCTCAGCGGGGGCGCCGAAGGGGTCTTTCCTTGCTACAAATTCTTCGTCAGACCCTCATTCAGACGAAGCTTTTGTTTCTTGCTGTCCCGATGGAGAAAGTCTTAGGCAGCAGGTGTGTGAACATCCACGTTGCCAGGGATGACGTGAACCTTGAAGTTCCACAAATTCTTGCTATGCGGATCCACTACCAATTCAACCCAATGATTGAATCCTGAACCGAATGTCTGAACTCTTGTGAAGTTCTCAACGAGTGAGCCCTTATCCTTTTCAACCAGCTTTCCAGCTGTCTCATTCATTGGCATATCGACCTGGTACCAGTGCTCATCGCCATTCTGAAGAAGTACTGGCTTTCCAAACTTGATTGTGTTTGTAAGGAGTGCCTGCTTCACAGCTGCAAATGCTGCAGTGTTTTCATTGTTAGGTGAAGCCTGGTCACGTAGATAGCCTTCCCAGTCCATATTTGCTTGGACAACAACAATGACTCCAACTGAGCCATCTGCCTTTGCCTTGTCAAAGCCTTTATTGATCCATGCAACGTTTGCAGCATCTCGAGCCTTGTATTCTGCATCGTCACCATCAGTTGCTTTATCGTTGTATGTCTTAAATGTTGGAGTTGCAACTGCTGCGTTATTTGCAGATCCCGGTACGTGAGGAATGATGAAGGTGATGCCGTTGTAGGTGAACATCTGCATCTCTGGATACTTCGCATCGTGTAGAACACCGATACGTGAAAGTGGAGTTCCGAGGTTGATATATGAACCATCAGCCTTCTGGAAGTATGTTGAACGCACTAGCGCCAAACGGTTATTGGGATCGAAACCTCCCTTGACAGCACGGTCGCAGTCAACCCATTCGTTGTCGCCAACTGAGTAGAAGATTGGCTTGGCAAATTTATCGAAGAAATCTGTCTTGATGCGTGTGTATGCAGCATCTTCACACTTGTCGCCCTTACCGCTCATCGTGTCACCATCGAAGAGCACAATTTTTGCGTTTGATGCATTGATGTCGTTGATGACCGCAGGAGTCTGTGTCTGACCTTTGGCGTCGTATGGCATATCGCCAATGAGAGCGATGCTGAAGCGGTATGACGCTGCAGCATTTGCGGGAGTATTGGCAGCAACTGCTGCACTAACAGCAAGACCAGCTGCAACGAAAACTGCAGCGGCTTTCTTGAGTGATTGCGGAGTGAGTGAAAGTTTCATGACAGCACCCTTAAGGCGAAAGATGTCTTTTAGGGAAAACTCAAACGCTACAAAGGTAAACAACCTCTGAATTCACACCCTGAAAGTAGACTCTTCCACATGCCTAAAGACCCAGCCCGCGAGGCCCACTTCCCCGCCATCGAAAAGCGCTACGGCGAAAAGATGTCGTACTGGTTTAAAGTCATGAAGGAAATCAAGGACGAGAAATACCCACAGCAGATTGCGTACCTGCGCGAGAACTACGGCTTTTCACAAGCCCACGCCAACGCGCTCGTGATGTACTCGCGTGGCTCCACAACCGCTAAGCGATTTAATACCCCTACCGAGTACTACAAAACGGTGGCACCTCGACAAGCCACCACGATGCGCAAGATCTTTAAAGTAATTCAGACCAAATATCCCAAGACCGAACTCGTGATTGCTTGGAATCAACCGATGCTCAAACTGGGCAACGATTACATCTTCGGGGTATCGGCTGCCACCAAGCACATTTTGATTGCTCCATGGTCAACCGATGTGCTCGAGACATTTCGCACTCGACTTGAGCATTTAGATCTGAAGAAGAAGACCATCGGCGTTCCCAATGATTGGAAAGTCGAAGAGAAGTTAATCTTGGATATGGTCAAAGCCAGAATCGCCGAAACTAAATGAGCAAACGCGCACTCTTTATCGAACATGACCATGTCTCTTTAGGTGGCCCTATCTGGCGCGCCTTTGAAGCACGTGGATATTCCATAGAACGTTTTCTCGTAGTTCCAGAAAGTAGTTACCACGCTCCCAATGTCACCGTCACATTTCCAGATTTTTCGCAGTACGACATCATCGTTCCGATGGGCGCTCCTTATGGTGCCTATGAAGATGAGCGTATTGGTAATTGGTTAACTCAAGAGTTAGCAGCGCTTAAAGAAGCTCATAATGCAGGCCAACCCATCTTCGGTATCTGCTTCGGTGGTCAGATGATGGCGCGCACATTAGGTGGTTCGGTATCACGCGCTCCTGAAGCAGAACTTGGTTGGTATGAGATTCATACCGATGACCCATCATTGATTTCAGCCGGCCCTTGGTTTGAATATCACTGGGATCGTTGGATCTCACCACCACTTGCCACAGAGATTGCACGTACCGGCCTTGCAGTGCAGGCATTTACTTTAGGTCGCACACTGGCTCTGCAATTTCATCCAGAGATCGATCCTGAAGTTTTGGAAGAGTGGCTTGCGATGGAAGGCGGCTGTGCCGAAGTTGAATCAGAAGGCGTTGATCCTGATGATTTACGGGCACAGACAAAAGCGCTCCAATCGAAGACCGATCAGAACGCTTTTGACTTAGTGAATACCTTCCTAGACCGTATCGCTACGGCAGAAGTTATCCGCGTCGATTAATTATCGAGCGGTGTGACATACGCTCCTGAAATACCGCCATCAACTAAGAAGTTAGCCGCAGTAATAAAGCTGGAGTCATCACTTGCAAGAAATGCCACAGCTGCTGCAATCTCAGTCGCTTCTGCAAATCGTCCCATTGGAATATGTACTAAGCGACGAGCAGCGCGTTCTTTATCCTTTGCAAAGAGCTCTTGCAGCAATGGTGTGTTGACTGGTCCAGGTGAAAGAGCATTGACGCGGATACCTTCGCGACCAAATTGCACACCGAGTTCGCGACTCATCGAAAGAACTCCACCTTTGGATGCTGTGTAAGCAATCTGTGAAGTTGCAGCACCCATGGTGGCCACGAAAGATGCGGTATTGATAATCGAACCCTTGCCTGCCTTCTGCATATAAGGAATAACTGCCTTGCAGCAAAGGAAGACGCTGGTGGTATTAACGCGCAAGACTCGCTCCCATGCATCTATTCCGGTAGTCAAAATCGAATCATCATCCGGTGGCGAGATACCGGCATTGTTAAAGGCGATATCGATACGGCCGTACTTATCAAATGCGACCTTATACATATTCTCGACTTGTTCGGCGTTGGTGACATCTGCTTTGACAAAGATTCCGCCAGTTTCCTTAGCGATCGCATTACCGGTGTCTTCATTGGTATCGACTGCAACCACATGAGCGCCCTCTGATGCCAGACGGAGTGCGGTTGCATAACCGATTCCACTACCTGCACCGGTAATTACTGCGACTCTTCCCTCTAAACGCTTACTCATCAGTGTCCCCTAGTTATTTCTCAGTTGAGATAAAAACGTTTTTTACCTCAGTAAATGAATCGAGTGCATCAGGGCCTAATTCGCGACCAAGTCCTGATTGTTTATATCCTCCAAATGGAGTCCAATAACGAACCGATGAATTGGAGTTCACCGATAAATTGCCGCTTTCAACAGCGCGCGAGACACGAATTGCCTTACCTGAATCGCGCGTCCAGATAGATCCAGATAAGCCAAATTCAGTGTCATTGGCCTTTGCAATTGCATCATCTTCGCCATCAAATGTCATGACTGAAACAACGGGACCAAAGATCTCTTCGTTCCATGCCTTGGATTGTGTTGATGTTGGCACTAAGACAGTTGGCGGCAACCAGAATCCGGGCCCACTAGGTGCACTTCCTGTGAAGGCAACTGGTTCATCGAGATATTTTTCAACTGCTGCCTTCTGCTTCGCTGAAATCATCGGGCCCATTTCAGCAGTAGCAAGAGAAGGATCTTCCACACGGAACTTCTTCACCGCTACTTCAAAAGCTGACATAAATTTATCGAAAGCTGATTTTTCAACCAAGATGCGAGAACGTGCGCAGCAATCTTGTCCGGCATTATCAAAGACAGCACCGGGTGCATTGGCAGCAGCCTTTTCGATATCGCTGTCGGCAAAGATGATGTTCGCACTCTTGCCACCGAGTTCGAGAGTCACACGCTTTACCTGATCGGCGCACCCAGCCATGATTGATTTACCGACTTCAGTAGAACCGGTAAAGACAATCTTGCGCACTTTAGGATGTGTAACAAAACGTGCACCCACAATCGATCCCTTGCCAGGAATTACGGTAAAGACATCTTTCGGTAGCCCCGCTTCAAGAGCTAACTCCGCTAAGCGAATTGCAGTCATCGGTGTGTACTCAGCCGGCTTTAAAATCACTGTATTTCCTGCAGCTAGCGCAGGTGCAAATCCCCACCCTGCAATCGGCATCGGAAAGTTCCAAGGAACAATGACGCCGATGACACCGAGTGGTTCCTTAAAGGTTATGTCGATGCCATGAGGAACTGGAATCTGCTTACCAAATAAACGCTCAGGGGCTGCTGAGTAATAATTCAAAACATTGGCGACGTTATCGGCCTCCCACAGCGCATTACCGCGAGTGTGGCCAGAGTTCTCGATTTCAAGTGCCGCTAGCTCTTCGCGATGAGCGCTGACAACAGCAGCAAACGAACGCAGCAACTTGGCGCGATCTCCCGGTGCTACATGGCGCCAGCTATCAAATGCCTTATGAGCGCGCTCAATTGCGGCATCTGTTGCTGCTTGATCTGCAAGCTCGATAGCTTTGACAACCTTTTCGGTTGCAGGGTTAATTACCTCGTATACCGAAGACATTGTTTAAAACCTTTCAAAGTTTCTAAAGAGTTCCCAATCGGTGACTGCTTTTCCAAATGCATCGAGTTCAACCTGAGCCATATTGGTGTAGTGCGCCTGCACTTCAGCGCCAAATACTGACTTCACCCATGCGCTCTCAGACCATAACTTCTGAGCTTCCTCCATGCTTGATGGTACCCGCTCTGAATCTGATGCATATGCATTACCTTCGAAGGCATCTTCTAACTTCAACTTTCGATTAATTCCATCAAGACCGGCAGCGATAATTCCTGCTACTGCTAAATATGGATTGACATCTCCACCAGGAACTCGGTTTTCAAGTCGCAGTGATTGTCCATGGCCTACCAAACGCAGCGCACAAGTGCGGTTATCGCGACCCCAGCGAATTGCAGTAGGTGCAAAGGATCCTGGTACATATCTCTTGTAAGAGTTGATATTTGGTGCAAAGAGAAGTGAGATCTCTTTCAAATGTGCAATCTGTCCTGCGATAAAGGAACGGCCAATATCGGAAAGGCCATGCTCTTTATCTTTATCATCTGCCATCACCATCGATCCATCGAGGCCACGGAATGAACAGTGGATATGAGATGAATTTCCTTCCTTCTGGTTTGGCTTTGCCATAAAGGTGAGCGCATAACCCTCTTGCGCAGCAATCTCTTTAGCTCCGTTCTTATAAATCACATGGTTATCGCAATTAGAGAGCGCATCGCTATATTTAAAAGCGATCTCATGTTGACCAAAATTACATTCACCCTTAACTGATTCGACTGTCATTCCGGCGCCAGCCATTCCTAAACGGATAGTGCGCAATAACGGTTCAATGCGTGAGCCACCCAAGATGGAGTAATCCACGTTGTATTGATTAACCGGTGTCAGATCACGGTATGCCTTATTCCACGCCTCTTCATAGGTATCGTGGAAGACAACAAATTCCAGTTCGGTGCCAACCATGGCAACCATTCCCGCATCGGCGAGAGCTTTCACTTGCTTGCGCAATATTTGGCGAGGAGATGCGACCACATCTGTTCCATCGAGCCACTGCACATCAGCTAATAACATGGCAGCACCTGGCTGCCAAGGAATACGACGCAGGGTAGAGATGTCAGGAATCATGGCGAAGTCGGCATAGCCGCGCTCCCATGATGACATCTCATACCCTGCGACAGTATTCATATCGATATCTGCTGCCAGAAGGTAGTTACACCCTTCTGTACCGTGCTTGAGCACCTCTTCTAGGAAGAAGGTTCCATGCACGCGCTTACCCACAAGACGACCTTGCATATCAGTCATTGCAATGACCACCGTATCTATCGCTCCTGTTGCTATCTCACTACGGAGCTCTTCTAGCGTCATTGCAGCCACGGATATCACATCACTTTCTTATAGGTAGGTAGGGGAAATTACTTAGATAGTGCGCTTAGGTCCTGTGAACCACTTCTTAGCAGAGAGCTGCCACCAGATCCACAAGATAATCAGCGCGCCACCAGTAACGATTGGTGCGTAGTTCACAGATGTCCAGGTGAAGTCCTTATTACCGGGAGTACCTGTTGGTGTGAATGGCAAGATGAAGTAGATAGTCACAAAGACAATCTCCCCCACAGCAAGTGTGCACATCCACTTGTACTTAGACCCCAGAGTCCATGCACCTGGCTTAAATGAATCTCCTGCCTTCAAACGAAGGTAGATAGGAATCATAAATGCGAGATAGAGAGAGATCACACAGACAGAGACCACTGCATAGAAGGCAGTTGGCACTCCTGTCGGTGATTTCCAGAGAGCAGGAAGTGTCAAGACTGCACCAGCAACTGCTGAGGCAATCACAGCGTTCAATGGAACACCGTGAGCGTTGACCTTCTTCCACAAGTTTCCCCCGGGCACAGCACCGTCGCGGCTAAATGCATACATCATGCGTGAGCATGAAGTAAGGCAGGCAGTAACGCAGAAGACCTGTCCCACAGTTGTAATCAGCATGATCAACTTGAACTTCATACCAGTGCCAAGAGCGCTAGCAAGGAGTGCGATGATCGATCCACCACCATAAGGGTTGACCTCAGGGTCGAAGGAGTTGATGAAGTCAGTATTAGTTGCCACATAAAGAAATGACATCAAGAGGATATATCCACCGATTGCTGAGTAGAAGATGGACTTCCAAATTCCCTTAGCAGCTGAGATGTGAGCATCATGAGTCTCTTCAGAGAGGTGAGCTGATGCGTCAAATCCTGTGATGGTGTACTGAGTCAACAAGAATCCCAACGGAAGAACGAGATACCAATAAGTATTATCTCCAAAGCCAGAGTTATTGTTCTGAGTAGTAAACATCCAGTTCAAGCTCTGATGCTTATCTGTAGTAAAGAGCAAGATTCCGATAATGGCTGCAGCGCCAAAGACGTGCCACCAAACAGAAATATTGTTAAAGGCAGCAAGTAACTTTGAGCTATAGATATTGACCAGTGTTGAGAAGGCAAGGACGATCAAGAAGAGCACAAACTGCTGCTTGATGAAGTCACCACCCATAAAGCTGGTTGCATAGCTTGGAGAGTAGAGACCAATCAAGCTATTGATAAAGCCGGTAACTCCATAACCGACAGATGCGGTGACAGAGACAAGGCCGATGAGGTTGAGCCATCCTGTAAAGAAGCCAGCCTTTGCTCCACCGAGCTTGGCAGCCCACCAGTAGATACCACCAGATGTTGGGTATGCAGATGCAAGTTCTGACATACAGAAACCAATGATGAGAATAAATGCTGAGATGAGGGGCCAGCCGATAGAGATTGCGACTGGTCCACCGTTATTCCACGCTTGTGCGAATGTCGTGAAACATCCAGCCAAGATAGAAATAATTGAGAATGAGATTGCAAAGTTTGAGAACGAGCTCCAGCTTCGCGTGAGTTCTTGCTTGTATCCAAGATCGGCTAAGCGGCGTTCATCTTCATTGAGAGTGCTCATGCAGTAATAACCCTTCCATTTAGCGGGGCGGGGATGGCCTCGTTCCTTGATGTACCCACCATTTCTACTCTCCGCTTCACCATAAGGGAAGGCTATTTGCATGATTAGATTGGACTATGTGCAGACTTCTTGGCTTTTCTTCAAAGAATTCATCTTCTCTGCCACAACTTCTAGGCCAAGACCTTGACAATTTCGTAGCTCTGTCTCAAATACATTGCGATGGTTGGGGCTATTCCCACGTTGAGCACTCATCCCATCACGCAGAGAAATTTCGTGAACCAATCCCTGCAATAAATTCTGCCCATCTCACGGAAAAAATCAGCGCACCCACAGATGGTGCACTCCTTCATTTTCGTTGGGCCTCTAAGGGACTCGATGTGAAAGAGTCCAACACACATCCCTTCACCCATCAAGACATCACCTTTATCCATAATGGATCCTTTAGACCCTTTGATGTTCTTAAGCCCTACATCTCAGATGAATACCTCGCACGCGCAGAAGGTGATACCGACTCTGAGCTCTACTTCCTCTACCTGCTCACAGAAATAAAAAAGCATGGATTTCTACCAGGAATCAAGAGCGCTCTGACATTTATCAAGAACGATATCGACCATAGCAGCGCCAATATGATGATCATGAATAAAGATTTCTTCGTCACAGCATGCCGCTATAACCAAGATCGCATCCCTGATCTCTTTAAAAAAGATCTCGACTACTACGAGCTACGTTACAAAGAAGTAGATGGCGCAGTACTAGTTGCCTCAAGTGGCTGGAATCAAGAAGGCTGGACAGAGCTCACCAACGATTCACTCTTAATCGTTGACCGCAGCGACCAGTCTCACTCAACTCTGACTATTTAATCTGAGCAAAGGCTGCATCAAAGAGCTGAGCAAAGCGTAAGGATTGCGATAACGGCATGACCCAATCACTGCCACCCATAGCCTTACGTGCAAAGTTATCGGCCATGATCTGATATGGATCAACCGGCCCAAAGTGCTCAATAGAGACCTTGCCATCAATGGTGACCTCAAGCTTGCTATCTGCATGCCGTGAGTTAAAGACGTTATCACCCAGCATCTTCGCGCTTCCCTTTTCGCCATCGACAATCAACCAACTGGTCTCAGGGATATTGCATGAACCCACGGTTTCGCAGACAGTATTGCCCAGCTTGTAATTCACACGAGTTGTCTCATCCACACCACCTGAGTGGCGAACTGATTGCACGCGCAAATCAGTAACTGCAGGAAAATCCATCAACCACAAAGGTGCCACAGTTGAATATGGCCCCAAGTCATACAAAATTCCCCCACCAATAGTTGGGTCAAGGCGAATATTGGCATCATCTAAACCATCGTAGGTAAACGCTGCTCGGATTCGCTTAATCGCACCAAGTTGACCAGACTTAACAATCTCTTCAATTCTCTGTGTGCGTGGATGCCATCTATTCCACGATGCCTCAACAAATAAGACACCAGCTTTTTCAGATACTTCAATCGCCTCACGCACTTCAGCTGCATTCATTCCCAAAGGTTTTTCACATAAGACGTGCTTACCTGCCTTCATCGCACGCATTGCTACAGGCAAATGAAAAGCATTGGGTAAAGAAATATAAACACCATCTACCTCAGGGTCTGCAAACAATTGGTCGTAATCTGTATAGATCTTGCCCTTCGGCGAAATAGTCATCGCCTTTTCAGCATCACGCGATGCCACAGCATAAATCTCACCCACGTTAGAGCGAGAGATAGCTGGATACAACGCCTTCTTGGCAATCATTCCCGCACCAACAAAGCCCCATTTAAATGTAGTCATCACACTCTCCCTGTATTTGTTGCGAGTCTAACTCGTACTTAGCTCTTCGTCACCCAATTATCGGCAATTGCCTTTGCAATGATGGGAACTGCATCTTGATATGAGACCCCGAATACATTCTTAAACGAATTCTCAAAGCCCATTCTCTGGCCCATCAGCTTATAGAAATCAATAATTGACCCAGGTCCCTTGATAGCTACGAGCGTTTCAACAATTCTCGCCCCTAAGAAGTAATTCCAATCTCCATTGAAACTATCCCAATTATCGGAATAGTGGCGCAGATCCATGAAATCGGTGACAAATTCTGAAGTAATTCCCTCTCTTTTGATGTAGTCACCGACTGCAATCATTCGCCAATTGGCATACTTGCTGAAGTCTCCCGAATTGATAATTGCATTCTGAAGAAAGTATGCGCTTCCTTCAGTAACCCACCGCGGCGGCCAATCTGTCTGCTGAAGATTCTTGCCAACTTGTTCCTCGCGCTGCAAGGCATGGAAATACTCATGGGCAAGCAATTGACCAGTTGTGTTGTTTTCATAAGTGCCTGGTGAGGACTTTGATTTTAATAAGCACTTTGTCGGTGGGTGTATTCCTGCGCGTGAAGATATTGGGTGCAAGAACTGCGAGTGGGTTGGGATGCGCGATAGCTTGGAAAGAGAGAATTCCTAATGTTTACGTGGTTTAAGCACAGAGCGATAGATCGGGAATTAACTCAGATACTCGATGAGCACCAACGAGTGCGTGGGGATGCAGCGATGATTCGAGATTTCTTATTGCGCGTACTTGCAGATAATCGTGATGGGGTTGAGAAGTTCAGTGATGAGGCGTTAGAAGAAGCGGCTGCGATTATTGATCAGGTGGGGCCGGGTGCCTTTTATTGGATGACAGATATTGCGGCGCAGATGGTGACTTTATCTGAGGCTACTCTGCGTGGCTTTAGTACCAATGTCAGTGTTGAACTTGGGGCAAAAGCGACTGAAGATTCGATTGTTGAGATGGTGGTCATACTTCCTTAATTTCCGTTATATCTGCTCCAAAGATGTATTCCTCAACTGGTTCCTCTTTATCTGCAACCAAAATACTCTCTTTCAATTTCTTTGATAATTCATCATTGGCCATCGACATGACACTAATCTAATAGTTTAAGCACCCAATCAACATACAAAAGTAGCCCAGCTAAAATATTTGTGTTAATTGCTTACTCAGAGTAATCCAGGGAATAGAGCGGTGTTATCCGAATTCTGGGTAGTTGGTCATATTTCAGCTTGACTCAAGTTGGACGGGTCTTATTCGAAGACTAGAGCCAGCGCCGACGTGATGAGAAGAAGTGAAACTATGACTGATAACTTTGTTCCTAAGCGCTGAGGCAGACCGTTGATCCCGCTTTGCTGATCTTCATCCATATCTTTGATGACGTTGATGAAATGTGCGGCCATTCCGAGGAGCGCTCCCCCGAGCCACATCCATGTTGGTGGGGTGATCTCTTTGGAGATTGCGACGCATGATGGAAGTGCGGCAAATGCAATGGCATATGGGAGTGGTGAAAGCGGTGTGAATTTAAAGTAGAAGTTATAGGCAAGGCCACATGCGATTCCGAGCATGTAGACGAGTCCGCCCTTGATACCGAGTGGGCCAAAGAGGTTTGCAAAGAATGCGAATGGAGTCATGAAGTAGATCCATTTGCGTAAGTAATTTGGCGTGATTAGCCCTGCAACAAGTGGTTTCTTGGTGCGGTTATGGCTTAGGTCGTCTTGGTAGTCATAGAGATCGTTGGTCCAACCGACAATTAATTGTCCGCAGAAGATTCCGAAGGCGATGACATACGCGGGGCCTTCCCACCAGTAATGGCTAGCGAAGAGAAAGCCGATGGTGGTGACGATGAGCGTGGGGCCAAAGTGCGAAGCTTTGCGGAGTCCTTGAAAGGTGCGCATTACTTTCTCCTTTGGCATCGTGGACAGAAGTGGGAAGAACGTTGGCCGAAGGTTATGCGTCTGATGAGCGTGCCACAACGGGGGCACGGTTCATCTTCTTGCCCATAGGCTGCAAGTGATTGTTCGAAGAATCCGGATTCACCGTTGACGTTGATATATAAGTCAGCGAAAGATGTGCCGCCTTTATTGATTGCTTCTTGCATCACTTCGGTGGCGAAGTCGATGACGGATTCGATCTTCTTCTTTGATAAATCTGCGGTGCTTACTTCTGGATGAATCTTGGCGCGCCAGAGTGTTTCATCGGCGTAGATATTGCCGACTCCAGACATGATTTCTTGATTTAGTAGCGCAGTTTTGATTTTGATAGTGCGCTTTCGGTAATTGTTGATGGTGGCTGCTTTATCGAAGAGTGGATCAAAGGGGTCTGGTGCAATGTGTTGGGCTGATGTGGGGATGGACTTGGTGGTCTCCTCCACTGATAACCAGCCGAAGGTGCGTTGATCATTAAAGACTAGCTCTTTGGTGCGTAGTGGTTTTGCGAGAGTGAAGTGAGCTCTGATGTGGGTTGCATGGGGGCGATTCTTTTGGTGAATCAGAAATTGTCCGCTCATGCCAAGGTGGGCAACTAAGACATAGGGGCGGTTGAGAGTAAGCCACATAAATTTGCCGCGACGATTGGTGCCAGTGATCTTTGCACCTTGTAGTGATTCAAGAGGTGCGATTGATTCTGGTTTTAGTGCACGTGGATGAAGTTGTTGCGCGTCCTGGATGGTGTAACCGGTGACTAGGTGTTGCAAGCCGCGGCGAACTGTTTCAACTTCGGGAAGTTCGGGCATTACTCAGCGAAGTCTCCACCTCTGCCGGTAATTTTGCGACGAGCACGAGTTGGGCGTTCGTAACTGATGATCAGAATTGCCAATACTCCCGCAAAGAGCGCAAAGACTGCTACTGCTTCGATCATGCTGTTCCGAGTACTGCCAGAATAACAAGGGCCATGACGGCAAGACCGAGGCCGACGATTGCAATCGCTGATAGTGAGAGAAGTCCACGCGAATCTGCAATCTTCTTGGTGAGTTCTGAAGAACTCTTAAGGCGATTGAGATCAACAAGAAGCGCCTCGGCTTCACGAATCGCCGCATATTGAGAGATGATCGCAAGGATTCCAGTAGTGGCAGCGACTGCAATGGTGAGGTACTTAGCGCCATTAGATGCGGTTTCGAATTTTCCGAATGCAGCTACAACGAAGATTCCAATGAGCATAAGTGTTGGTGCCATTTGGGCTGAGATGATGCTGTTGCGCTTTTGATTCCAGAGTTTGAGAAGTGTCACTTCATCCATGATTTCTCCTGTGTACTTATAGGGTCTTACGACGGTGGGCTGATTTGGAGAGGAAGATTGCGAAGACGAGCGCGACAACGATTCCTGCGTTGAGCCCCATCTCATAGATCGATCTGCGGAAAGCTTCATCAGACTTTGTGGATTCGAGTGTCAATGAAGCTCCAACGGTAAGAATGTGTCGAACGGCGGCGATGACGCCGATGATGAGAAATTTATCGAGTTGATAGACGCCGTCGGTGAACCGTGAGATAACGGTTCGTAAAATCTCGAGGATGATGACGATAAAGAGGATGTCATTGACGCCTTGAATCATTCCGTTCGGAAAGAACGGGTCGGTCTGCACGAGGCGTTTGATGCTGTAGAAGAAGGCGCCTATGCCGATTGCAAAGAGTGCAAGTGCAAGGATTGCGTGAAAGATATCTTCAACGAGATCGACGTACTTGAGAGGAAGAATTGATGTCTCGACGTCGAGATTTTCTCTTTTGGCCATGAGTAAAAGTACTGGTAGTTCTGGGGGTCTGCTAGTTGGAATTCAGGTTTTTATTGAGCGGGATACGCGGGTATGACGATTTCGTTATATTGCATAAAGCCGGGTTTGTAGGGCGGATCAAAGCGGCAGATACGAGTTTCATCTGACAAGGAGATATTTTCTTTAGCAGCAGCTGCGCGAAGTTGCTTTGCTACGTGTGCAGCTTTTTCTGGTGTGGCTCTGCCGCGAAACGACGTGGCGATACAAGTGTGCGCATCGAGATCACGCAAGATGACGTGTGGGTCATCAGGGTGTGGCAAGTGGCCAAAGGTGCTGCCTGATGGCATAACGAAAGAGACGAACCATTCGTTGGAAGTGTTCTCTTTCTGAGAAGTGATGACAGGTGCTGTCATTGCAATCTTTTCTTGGGATGCATTTCCTTTGGAGATATATCGGAAAAGGCGCGAAAAAGCTGAGCTCGTTGCTGATGAGTAATCGGCAGAGACTTTTATTTCTGCGAGAACGCAGGGCATGTATTCGCGGACTTCGAAATCTTTATAGGTGCGCGTTACTCGAAATTCTTGTCGCTGCGTCATAACAGCAATCGTAGGTGTATTTGCTGGTGGCGGCTATCGACTAAGTCACTGATTGGGTTTATGGTCAGGTGCTATATCGAGATGCCTGGAGAGAGGCCCTTTATGGATACGCAGGTAGCTCGCGCGGTCAGATCGCTTCGGATTAATTTCTTCTTTATGGGCGTGCTGGCAGGTGGATGGTCTACTCGAATTCCTGAATTGAAAACTGCCTTGCATATGAATGATGCAACTTTGGGGCGCACTCTGATTGGTTCATCTCTTGCTGCTTTGCTCTCATCACGAATTACCGGCAAATTAATCCGCGGATTGGGAAGAAAGAAAGTCTTCTACTTAGGCAGCGTAATCTTTCCTCTGGGCTATCTGCTGATTGCCTATGCGCCTAATGCGTTCTTTGTCTTTCTTGGAATCTTTGCCTTTGTTGTGGGCTACATCTTTTTGGATAACCCACTGACGCTGATTGCTCAAGATCTTGAGGCGGCCGAAGATCGTAAATACCTTTCGGGCTTTCATGCATTTTGGTCATTGGGAACACTGAGCGCTGCCTTCTTTGGTTCCTTTCTGATTGGCCATGTGCGCTACTCATATCACCTCACTGGTATTGCAGTGATTGTCTTTACAGTGCTGATCTTTTCGGCTCGTTCACTAGAAGAGAAGAAAGAGAGCGAAGAGAAGAAAGCTGCTGTGAAGCTCGAATGGTTTGGTCCCTTTGGGCGCATCATCTTCATTGCAGCACTCGGCATGTTGTTCTCCAATAGCGCTGAATGGGGCGCTACCGATTGGTCGGCGCTCTTTTTGCGCGATGTCATTGGAATTACGGGCTCTTCTTATGTGGGCGCATACCTTGCATTTGAGACAGGAATGATTATTAGCCGGCTTCGTGGCGATAAAACTATTCATGCATATGGCGCAGCAACTGTCATTAAATTCTCTGGAATCGTGGGTGCGCTTTCGTGGCTAGCAACGATGCTTATTGGTGTGAGTATCGATCACTTCAATCGCCCATTGGCTTACGCAGTAATTCTGATTGGTTACTTCATCGCTGGCGCTGGTGTGGGTCCTATTTATCCAGGGTTTATTACCATCTTAGGAAATACACCTGGGATCGATATGGCATCTGCCTTAGCGCGTGCCTTCATGATCGCCATGATTGGTGTGGCAATTGTTCCTGCCACGATTGGATTTGTCTCTGATGCAACCAATCTGACTATCGGAATGTTGATTCCGATCTCCTTACTATTTGGAGCAGGTTTGTTGTCACGTTTTGGCCGTAGCAAGTAATTAGCGTGAGTTGAGCAAGAAAGAAATCACCTGCTCGGCAAAATCACTGGGCAATCTGGGGCTATGCGAACCTTTTGCAATTTTCCAGAATTGCAGATGGGTATGAGAATTGCACGAGTAGTTAATAACTGTAGTTTCTGGGCCCTTTATGGTGGGTTCGAAATCTTTCTGAGATGATGTTGAGTTCGAGCATTGATTGACTTCTGCGAATTTTGAAATAGTGCTTGATGCACTTGTATAGGAGTTCTGATTCATGACTCCCCCATTGAATTTAATGGTCTTATCGGCAGTTCCGTGGATATCGAGAAGTGATACGGGTGTGGATGGCGAGCAATCTGGATTGGTATCCATGGCGCCTGCAATTGCGACAATTGCTGCGACTTTATTGGTCTTGCAGGCATATGTGTAGGACCTAAATGCACCGTTGCTATGGCCGACTAAGTAGATGCGCTTGGGGTCAACCGGAGTCTTGATATTGATTTCATCGATCAGTGAGTTGATATAGGCAACATCATCTACTTCTTGCTTGTATTTATTGCAACAGGATTTCGATGCGTTCCAGAAACGTTTTCCTTCAGGGTTCTTTGTGCCGTCTGGTGCTATATAGATCAGACCATTTTTCTTGGCGACAGGTCCTAACTTCATGTAATTCTCTTCGTGGGCACCCGATGTCGATGCTGAATGCAGCAAGATGAGAAGTGGAGCTGGTTTTGCCAGAGTATCGGGAAGATAGACAGTCACGGGGCGATCGCCACCTACGATGTAGTTATTACTTGCAGGTGCTGGAGTAATCAGAGCAAGAGTTAGCGCAAGAGCTGTGAATATGCGTAACTTCATTGCTTTATCTTCGTACGAAGAAGTGTATTTGTCATACTGAACTGCGATACTGCGCATATGAACTTTTCAGAGGCTCGTAGATCCAAAGGCTGGATAGTTTTGCTTGCCACAGTTGTTGGTATTTCACTCGGTGCATACTCATTTATCTCTAACGCACGAGCCAATCACGTCTACACAATTACCTGCGGCATCGTCGATTACAAACCTGGGGTCTTCTTTAAATCATGCTCCGATGGTGGCATGGCGGTCGGCCAGATTGAATGGGAATCCTGGTCTCAAGATGGTGCGCGCGGAAAAGGAATTTATGCCATCAACGATTGCAAACCCGACTGCAAAACCGGCACTTTAATCAAAGTTCCTGTCACTGTAGTTCTCACGGGCAGCAAGCCACTTGATGAAGTTCGTGGCAAGCGCGTGCTCAATCACATTCAAATAGCGACTGCCGATAAGAAACCGCTGCCGCTTGGTACCTCTAATACCGATAGTTGGGTACTCGAGTAAGTAAAATTTCATCAACCTTTACTGGAGGAAATATGGAAAAGCTCGAGCACTTTCTTGAGAAGTTAATCTTCGCAGGGCGCTGGTTATTGGCTCCTCTCTACATCGGTCTGCTCTTAGCTCTTCTACCTATTCTCTATCGCTTCTTCCACGCCTTCTGGCACATGGCAACCCATATCGCCGATCTATCATCTGGAGAAATCACTCTCGAAGTTCTTGAACTTCTCGACACAGTATTGCTTGGCAATCTCATCATCATCGTGCTCTTTGCGGGGTATGAAAACTTTGTCTCCAAAATCAAAATTGCTGAAGGCGCTGAAGATCGCCCACATTGGATGGGACATGTGGATTACAGCGGCTTGAAGATCAAGCTGATCGGTTCATTGGTGGCAATATCAGTTATCGAATTGCTCAAGGACTTTATGCACGAGGGAACATTCGATGCCAAACGTGAAGGTTGGCGTATTGGTATTCATATGACCTTCGTAATCTCAGGAGTTCTCTTTGCCTTGATGGACACCATGGCTGATCGCCACAAATCTGAACGTTAAGAAGCGATAGTTTTCGAACGCATCTCTCCGAGACCTTCGATACCTGTAATAACTTCTTGACCTGCAGTTAAATACTTTGTTGGCTTAAAGCCCATGCCGACACCTTCTGGTGTTCCGGTATTGATGATGTCGCCTGGGAATAGCTCCATAAATTGGCTGAGGTACCAGACGATGTGATCGATACCGTAGATGAGGTCGCTGGTTCGTGAATCTTGGCGCTTTTCGCCATCGACTGTGCAGTACAGACGAACATCATCTGGCTTAAATTCATCTTCAGTAACTATTGTTGGACCCATGGGATTAAATGTTGGGAAAGATTTTCCCTTTACCCATTGGCCAGCTCTTTCAATCTGCCAGTGGCGTTCTGAAACATCTTGGCTAATTGAGTAACCAAGGATGTGGCTACGCGCTTCTGATTCATTCTTTAGGTAGAGCGCACGCTTTCCGATAACAATGGCGAGCTCTACTTCGTAATCAGTAGCAGTTGAATTCGGTGGAATCGCAATCTCATCATTAGGTCCGATGAGGCAATCAGGGGCCTTCATAAAGACAACAGGTTCTGGCGGCGGTGACATTCCTGATTCAGCTGCGTGGCGCGCATAGTTAAGACCGATACAGATCAATTTAGTAGGGCGTTCAACGGGGCTAGCAATACGAAGTCCTGCAATATCGAAGGGAGCCTGCGACGCAAGGTCAGCTGCCTTTACCTTCTCATATGCACCTGCCTCGAGTTCGGGGCGGTTCCAATCCTTAATCAGGTGATCTACATAGACTGCTTGAGTCTGATTGACCATGACTGCAGGACGCTCTGAACCAACGTTTCCGAATCTCGCGATTTTCATAGCATGAAGATTACCCCAGCGCTCTTATTATTCATACATGAAGATTGTCATCGCCCCAGATTCATTTAAGGGAAGCGCATCTTCACCTGAAATTGCAGAGTGGATAGAGATTGGAATTCATTCAGTTATCCCAGACTGTGAAACGGTGAAGGTCGCAATTGGTGATGGTGGAGAAGGATCTCTCGATGCAATTTTGAGCGCAGGATTTAGTGCGCACACTTATGAGGTAACTGGTCCGCTCGGAAATCCAGTGACCGCAATGATTGCAATCAAAGGTGAGACCGCATTTATCGAGATGGCGCAGGCATCGGGGCTATCACAGCTACCTGGTGGTGAGAAGTCAGCACTTACTGCATCTTCATTTGGGGCAGGACAACTTATTCTTGCAGCCCTTAACAATGGTGCGAAGAAGATCATTCTTGCAGTCGGTGGAAGTGCAACAACGGATGCAGGTTCCGGTGCGCTCCAAGCGCTCGGTGCAAAACTCACTGATAGTGCAGGAAATGAGATTGCACGTGGTGGTGGCGCACTCATCGACTGCGTGAAGATAGATGTTGCTGGGTTAGATCCACGTCTTGCGAATACTTCATTTGTTCTGGCAAGTGATGTTGAAAATCCACTGTTGGGCGTGGAGGGTGCTGCGAGAGTATTTTCACCACAGAAGGGTGCATCACCGAAAGAAGTGGAGCTCCTTGAGAAATCACTTGCCCACTTTGCATCTATCGTTGGTGGCCAATACGCAACAGCTCCTGGTTCAGGTGCTGCTGGCGGCTTTGGCTTTATGGCATATACATTCCTATCTGCCACAGCAGAGAGCGGTATTGATCTCATCCTCGACCTTGTTGAATTCGATAGGCAGGTAATTGGCGCCGATTACATCATCACCGGTGAAGGTCGCTTTGATTCGCAGAGCGTTAAGGGAAAAGCTCCATGGGGGATCTTGCAGCGCGCTGCGAAATCCTCAATCCCCACATTCTTAATCTGCGGTGATGCGGATACGCATCAAGGTTCGCCCTTCAAGGAAGTCCTCACGCTTACTTCGCTTGAGCCAGATATTGATACATGCATCAGCAATCCTGCTCCCCTAGTTACTCAACTGGGTGCAGAGATTGCAGTACGTATCACTCGTCGTAGAGAAAAAGAAAACCCGCCCACAGTGTGCGTGGACGGGCCTTCCTTACCGCTAATTTATCCGTGAATAGTTGCAACCTCATTGATTGCAGCTGGCTTACTTGACTTCAAGTAGACAAGTGCGATCAGACCTAGAACCATCCATGCGCCCATTGCATAAGCACCGTATGTCAGTGGTGATGCAAGTTTGACGATAAAGCTCAATCCTGGCATTCCAGTAATTCCTGCTGCATTGAAGAAGCCTGGAATTAAGAATAGGAAGCCAACGATTGGTACGAGGATGTGGATTACAGGGTGACGCTCTTCCTTGCGGTGCTTGGAGAAGTAACCAATACATGCAAGGTTTGCAACCATGTAAACAGGAACAACTGCAACAACAAGACCTGTTGCGATAATTCCGAAGGCCATCTGAGGTGTGTACTTAGCGCCAAGACCTAGGGCAAGCACAAGTCCAATAACAAGCTGGACGATAACTGCGTTGCGAGGTGTCTTGTGCTTCTGATCAATCTCAGCAAGTGCCTTAGGGAAGACTCCTGCGCGACCAAATGCATACGCTGTACGGGTAAATACGTTCGCACCAGCATTAGCGTTAGCAATCGTTGAGTTGATGATTGCAAAGAGAACCAAGATCCAGAATATAGTTCCAAGACCCTTTGCTAGACCATCCCACGGAGCTCCGTTGTTTGATGCTGCAAAGTCCTTGAACTTTTCAGGACCAAATGCAACTGTTGCTGCATATGTTGTAAATGCATAGAGAGCTCCGATTGAGAGCGTTGCATACATCACAGCCTTAGGAATGTTCTTCCGTGGGTTCTCTGTCTCTTCAGCAAGTGGTGCTGCAGCTTCAAAGCCTGAGAATGCAAGGAGACAGAAGACAGATCCTGCGATTACGCCTGACCAACCGGTGAATCCTTCAGCATTTGCATAGTGTGGTGAGAAGACTGCGAGGTCGTTATTTCCGCCAGCCTTCACAACGAGGATGATGCCAACAATAAGGAAGACGCCGATTTCAATCGCACCAAGGATGACACCTGTGCGAGCTGATGAACGAACACCCTTATAAACAATCCAACCAACAAGAAGAGTTCCAGCAACTGTGAAGATCCACCAGTTATTTGTTGAGAATGATTCTTGTTCAGAGTGCCATTCACCAGCAACGGTATAACCGAGTTGAAGCATGACAAGTGGAACGATCAAGATTTCAACTGCTGCATAAGCCCAACCAACAAGGAATCCAACCCAAGGGCGAAGACCAACAGCGCTATAGGTAGCAACTGATCCTGCTGAAGGAATATGTGCGGCTAGCTGACCGATGCTTGATGCTGTAAAGAAGATGCCAAAGAAGGCAAAGACGACTGCTAATGGAAGCGCGCCACCTGCAAGAGGTGATCCAAATGGAATTGAGGCTGCGATTGCAGCTCCTGGGGCCATGGAACAGATTGATTGGAATACGACTTCGCGTAATCCAACGGCATTACGTTCGAGTTGAGCCACTGTTGATTCTCCTTGTAGTTCGTAAGTGGGTGATTCCACTTTCTATACAAGGAAAAGTTTCCTCTGAGCTATATGCCTCTAGCAAGCACATTCACTCAAGTGTTTACATATTTTTAAAGGGGTGTGGAGCGCGTGAAATCTTCGGTACGCGCATCTTCGCCACAGCAAATCCATCTGGCATTGGGTGACAGTTCTGGGCAATACCCAAATCCCCTGCCACAGATAGGAAGATAAAGGCATCTTCAATGGTAAAGCCCCATTCATCAACGAGAAGCTTTGCAGCTTCATCGCATGCAATTTTGAGAGCATCTTGAATATTGCTGGCTGTGCCATGTGTTACCCAAGAGTCTTTAAGTTCTGTAATTGGCCAACCACCAGCATTGCCCTTGATCAAATCAACTTTAATAATTCCTTTTCCACCGATTTCAACACCAGTACCTGAAATCTCGCCATCGCCCATAGATGCATGCATATCTCCAATTGCAAGCATTGCACCTGGCTGGAAGACAGGAAGGTGAACAGTTGCACCAATGCCATTGAGGTGATCATCCATATTTCCACCATGGCGATCTGCAAAGAATGTTCCAATCTCTCCCTTTGCAGGTGCAACACCAATCACACCAAACATAGGACGTGCAGGAAAAGTCACTCCATTAGATTCCATTGTGATCGTGCCATCTTTTACATGAAAGATTCGAGTTGACGGTGCTTGTGACTTATCAACGAGTTGGCCCCACTCAGGGATCACCATTCCAGCACCCTTAGGTCCTGGTTGTATATCAATCAGAGTCACAGAAAGTGAATCTCCTGGCTCGGCACCGATTACTTCGATAGGACCTGTCGCGCTATTGATGCGCGTCATATCGAGATTGAGCAAAGTGTCTTCTTGCGATTGAACCTGCCCTGTAAAGCAATCCCACGTCTCAATTTCAATGACAGTTCCTGGCTCCACAGAAACCACAGGCTTCATTGATGCTTCGTACTTCCAGATGTGTTGGTCTTTTGAAATCTTGACGGTTGGGTTCATATGAAAAACTTAGCAGGAGAGCAAGGAAAATACAGCGTGAAACTTAAGAAAAGATTTTGCCAGGGTTGAGAATTCCGTTGGGGTCTAAAGCCAATTTGATGGATTTCATGACGGCAATAGATGACTCCCCTGCCTCTTCAAGGAGTGAATCAATCTTTCCGGCGCCGATTCCATGTTCGCCGGTACATGTTCCACCCATGGCGATAATCGCTGATGTCGTCTTATGTGTGAGCTCGCGAATCTGATCGAGCTCTTCTGGCTTAGTTGGGTCGGTAACGATAAAGGTGTGGAAATTTCCATCTGCAACATGGCCCAGAATCGAATGTGGAAATGGGGATTCCTTTAAATATTTCTCAGCAATTGCAACGGCATCAGCAAGTTTTGAAAGTGGAACTGCAGCATCGGTGCTGATTGCGCGCTTACCCGGAAATGCTGCAATTCCTGCCCAATATGCATTGTGGCGCGCCTGCCATAACTTACGTCGTTCACCTTCTTCAGATGTCCACTCGAAATCAGTTCCGCCGAAGTCGCTCGTTATCTCTTGGACAACTTTGGCATCTTCTTCAACGCCACGAGGCGAACCATGGAATTCAAAGAGAAGAGTGGGGGCTTCTTGAAGAGTCAGACCATCATGCGCGTTGACGTTTCTAATTGATTGCGCATCGAGGAATTCGCAGCGAGCAATCGCAACGCCAGAACGAACAATTGCGATTGCCGCTTGTACTCCATCGGCAAGAGATGGAAAACGTGAAACTGCGGCTGCCATCTTTTCAGGGATGCCAAATACGCGCAGAGTTACTTCGGTAACGATTGCGAGAGTTCCTTCAGATCCGACAATTAAGCGCGTTAAGTCATAACCAGCAGAAAGTTTGCGAGTCTCGCGTCCTGCATGGATTACTGTTCCATCTGCAAGAACTGCGGTGAGTTTTAATACGTTTTCGCGCATCGACCCGTAGCGAACAGTCGTTGTTCCGGCGGCTCCGGTAGATGTCATCCCACCGATAGTTGCATCGGCACCAGGATCGACTGAGAAGAAGAGTCCATCATTGGCCAACTTCTTATTAAGCGCCATGCGCTTAACGCCAGCCTGCACAGTGACAGTGAGATCGTCTGGTGAAATCGCAAGGATTTTATCCATCTCACTTAAGTCGAGTGAGATTCCGCCAAAGAGCGGCAAGACATGCCCTTCGAGAGATGAGCCCACACCAAATGCAACTACAGGAATCTTTTCGGAGTTGCAGTAAGCAAGAACTTTTGAAACTTCTTCGGTGGAGTGCACTGTGACTACAGCAGATGGTCGAACGGGTGGAAAGGCTGATTCATCGCGCCCATGGGCATCAAGCACGGATTCATTTTGTGAGATGCGCCCGCTTACAAAAGATGAGAGTGCCCGTACTTGCGCATCTGTGAGATCAACGCGTTCTGCAAAAGCCATCACTATCTCGATTCTTATCGATGTGCGCAACGAACTGTAGCCCCGAAGGGATTCGAACCCTCGTAGCTGACTTGAGAAGCCAGAGTCCTAGGCCGCTAGACGACGGGGCCGTGCCAAAAAATAACTAGGACAAACATATGTAATTGTTATTCACTTGTGTACTGCGCTGGGGTACCAGGACTCGAACCTAGACTTACTGAACCAGAATCAGCAGGGCTGCCAATTACCCCATACCCCAATATTTCTCAGATATTTTCGATGACTATCTCAAAGATCTGATTTCTTACCTTTAGGCAAGGCAGAAGTTTACCTCAAGAAATTAGCGAGGGTTACAGAGCCAGAGCCTGAGAAATACGGGCTAAGCAGGCCGCTTTGCCGAGTAACTCCATTGATTCAAAGAGTGGTGGAGAAATTGTGCTGCCTGTCGTTGCAATGCGAAGTGCAGTAAATGCAATACGTGGCTTGAGACCAAGTTCTTCAATCAGTGAGGCGCGAAGTACTGCCTCGATTGATTCATGGTTCCACGTTGCAACGCCTTCAAGATCTGCAAGTGAACGCTTCAAAATATCTCTGGCAGATGCATCAGCAATTTTACTTACTGCATCGGCATCAACTGCAAACTCTTTGACGAAGAGAAACTTAAGAAGTTGTGGAGCTTCATCGAGCTTAACGATACGTTCTTGAATGAGTGGAAGCGCCTTCTTGACCAGTGCAATTTCGCCGTCTGTGCCGGTAATGACGCCCGCCTTGATGAGAAATGGCTGTGTCCAGTGCGCAAACTCTTCGAGGCTAAGCGCACGGATTTTATCTCCGTTAATTGCCTCAAGCTTCTTCATATCAAAACGTGCAGGAGATGAGTGAACCTTTTCAACGGTGAAGAGTTCGGTAAGTTCCTGCATCGAAATATTTTCTCGATCA
Source organism: actinobacterium SCGC AAA278-O22 (assembly GCA_000372185.1). Taxonomy (GTDB): domain Bacteria; phylum Actinomycetota; class Actinomycetes; order Nanopelagicales; family Nanopelagicaceae; genus Planktophila. Next base: position 58,015 of record AQUA01000005.1, read on the forward strand.
TCACCTGGTGACCAGCCAAGCAGTGCCAGATAGTTACAGATTGCTTCAGGTAAATAACCTTGTTCGCGATACCACGCGATAGAGACTTCGCCGTTGCGCTTAGAGAGCTTGGCGTTGTCTTGGCCCATCACAAATGGAAGGTGGGCAAAGACTGGGTAATCCTCTTCTTTAACGCCCATCGCTTGATAGACGCGAATTTGGCGAGGAGTAGATGAGAGCAGATCTTCACCACGAAGAACGTGGGTGACGCCCATCAAAACATCATCGACAGCAACTGCGAGGGTGTAGAGCGGTGAACCGTCAGCGCGAACAAGAACAAAATCAGGAACAAATTTGTGATCAAAGGTGACTTCGCCACGTATCTCATCTTTAAAAGTAGTTGTGCCATCAGGCATGCGCATACGCACTACACCTTCACGACCCTGTGCCTTATATGCCGCAATTTGATCTGCAGTGAGATCACGACAATGGCCGTTATAACCAGGTGCAACATTTGCTTTACGCTGTTCTTCGCGCACTGCTTCAAGTTCTTCTGGTGAGCAGTAGCAGTAGTACGCATCCTTCTGATCTAAAAACTTCTGCGCCCATTCTGCATAGATACCAAGTCGCTGTGATTGCAGGTAAGGACCATTTGGTCCCCCAACTTCTGGGCCCTCATCCCATTGAAGACCAAGCCACTTGAGAGTGTCGATGGCAGCTTTAATGTATTCATCGGTCACACGCGTCGTATCGGTATCTTCGATGCGGAACAAGAATGTTCCACCGGTGTGGCGCGCATAAGCCCAGTCGAAGAGCGCAGTGCGGATATTGCCGACGTGAAGATCACCGGTTGGAGATGGTGCAAAGCGGACCTTAACTTTTTTAGTAGTGCTCATGGACGCGCGCTCACCTTATTGGTTAATTGGCCGAGGCCTTCGATGGATACAGCAATAGTAGATTTTTCAGGCATTGGACCAATTCCTGCTGGTGTTCCGGTGATGATGACATCGCCGGGCAGCAGTGTCATTACTTGGGTAACAAAGTGAACAATATCTTCGACGGTAAAGATCATGTCAGAAAGCTTTGCATCTTGCTTGATCTCACCATTAAGAGTTGAGGTGATGCGTTGTGTTCCCGGTACAAATTCAGTCTCAATCCAAGGTCCTAGCGGACAGAAGGTATCGAATGATTTTGCCCGCATCCATTGGCCATCACGCTTTTGTAGTTCGCGACAGGTCACATCATTTGCCAAGGTGTATCCAAAAATCACATCTTTCACGCGCTCTTTAGGAACTTCTTTGCAGACACGGCCAATAACAATGGCAAGCTCTGCTTCGTAATCAATGGATGGAGCCATCGCAGGCCAGACAATGGTGTCCCCTGGCCCAATCACTGCAGTATTTGGCTTTAAGAAGATGATGGGTTCGTCGGGCACTACGCCGCCCATTTCAGCAGCGTGATCTGCATAGTTTTTACCTACTGCAACAATTTTGGAGCGCGGGATAACTGGAGCCAAGAGGCGCACTTTAGTGAGATCAATCTTTGCCGCTGTCTTCTGGATACCATGATAAATCGGATCGCCAGAGATGATCGAAATCTGATTATCTTCTTCAAGGATTCCAAAGAGCGGATCGGTGCCGACACCTGCATCAGGTTGAGGTGTAAATCGAACAACGCGCATTGGGCAATCTTATCTTTAAGCGGTAAATAAGGCTAAAGCGCGCTTTCCTTACCGTCTGAATCGATGTAGAAAATCGTGGCAGTAGGTGCAAAATCCTTAATTGCCTTGCTATTTGCAGGTTGTGATCCAGCAGCAACAACGCTCTCAATCCCAGTAATTCCTGATGCAAGTGCAACTGTGAGAACTGCTTCAAAAGCATCAAGGTTCAGCGAAGGTGATGTCACGTTGATTGCAATGTAGGTGCGCCCTGTGTTATCGCGAAGTGCGGCAGCTTGTTGCGCACCACTACGGGCAAGAGTGGAAGTAGCGAGAGTGACCAGCTTTGTATCTTCTGGATTATTCATGCTCATCAATCTCCTGTTCGGGGCGCTCAATGATAACCGAGCTGATGCGACGTCGACGTCCTACTGGTCGCTCGGATGTTATAGACCATCCCTGCAAATCGATAGTTGAACCTGCGATTGGCACACGACCTAACTTCTCAGCCATATATCCGCCAATGGTGTCGACATCTTCAAATTCTTCACGGTCGATTTCAATCTTGAGTTCGTCTGCTAAATCTTCAACATGCATGCTCGCTTTTGCACGTGCCTTTTTCTCACTAATCCATGTGAATGATTCAACTCCATCATCGTATTCATCAGCGATCTCACCAACAATTTCCTCGATGATATCTTCGATAGTGATGATTCCCGCTGTGCCACCATACTCATCAACGACAATGGCAAGGTGAATCTGATTGCGCTGCATCTCTTTCAGCAGCTCTGCCGCCTCTTTATTTTCAGGCACGAAGACAGCAGGGCGTGTGTGCTGTTCTACCTTTTCAGTAGTTTCTGCTTCGTGATGATCGAGTGCGCGCTTTGCCAAATCTTTCACATAGGTAATGCCGATGATGTTATCGATGCCGTCTCCGACTACGGGAATGCGCGAATATCCAGAGCGAAGCGCCAGCGATAGCCCTTGACGCAACGTCTTATCTTTTTCAATCCAGACCATCTCAGTGCGAGGAACCATTAATTCGCGAACCAAAGTATCGCCGAGTTCAAATACATTGTGGATCATCTCGTGTTCATCAGATTCAACGAGACCGCGGTGATGGGCGTGATCCATCAATTGGCGAAGCTCTTCTTCATCTGCCAATAAGCCCATAGCAAAGCCTTTAAATGCCAGATTGATCTTTTTAAAGAAATGTAACTTCACGATTAATTGGCCACCTGTTGTGACCACTCCTGCACAATCTTCTCTTGCAGTGCAAACATTACTTTCTCTTCATCAGGATCAGCATGGTCATAGCCCAATATGTGAAGCAAACCGTGTGTGGCAAGAATATACATTTCATGTTCAACGCTATGTCCTGCCTCGGTTGCTTGCTTTGCAGCAACGGCAGGAGCAATGACGATATCTCCAAGCGTGACGACATCGCCTCTCTTCTCGGGCATATCCATAGGAAATGAAAGAACGTCAGTGGGACCTGCTTCGTCCATCCATTTAATGTGAAGCTCTTCCATCTCTTGTGGATCGACAAAAGTTAATGAAATTTCACACTCAGGGTTGAGCTCCATATATTCGATACCGTAATTAATCAGGGTATGCATCTGGCTTTCAGGCACCAGCGCTCCGGAGCGATTTACTAATTCAACTGTCATGAGTGACGAATCGGACGCGGCACAGATTTTGTCGCATCATAAGCATCGTACGCTTTCACAATGTCACCGATGAGTCGATGGCGGACTACGTCATCTGCGGTGAGCTCCATAAAGGAAATATCATCGACGCCTTCGAGAATGTCGCGAATAATTCCAAGTCCTGAACGTTGACCGTTTGGCAGATCGTTCTGCGTCACATCCCCAGTAATGACCATCTTGGAGCCAAAACCTAAGCGGGTAAGAAACATCTTCATTTGCTCAGGGGTGGTGTTCTGCGCCTCGTCCAAGATAATAAATGCATCATTGAGTGTGCGACCACGCATAAAGGCAAGTGGGGCAACTTCGATAACACCGGTCTGCATCAGACGTGGAATTGCTTCAGAATCAATCATGTCGTGAAGTGCATCAAAGAGTGGGCGTAGATAAGGATCAATCTTTTCATTGAGAGTTCCTGGTAGGAAGCCCAACTTTTCTCCTGCTTCTACTGCAGGGCGAGACAAGATAATGCGATTTACTTTCTTTGCTTGCAGCGCTGCAACTGCCTTAGCCATTGCAAGGTAGGTCTTTCCAGTACCAGCAGGACCAATGCCAAAGGTGATGGTGTTATTTTCAATTGCATCAACATATAACTTCTGATTTGCAGTCTTGGGGCGAATAGTCTTGCCACGGTTAGAGACAATATTGAGAGATAGAACTTCGCCAGGGCTTTGAGCAGGTTCTGCCTCAAGCATCGCGATGCTTCGAGTAATTGCATCGACGTTGAGATTCTGCCCTGAACGAATTACGACCATCATCTCATTGATCAATTTCTCCATCGCAAGACAATCGATGTGAGGTCCGCGCAGAGTAATTTCATTTCCGCGGACTGTGACATTGACTGATGGAAATGCTGCCTCGATTGCCAACATATTTGCATCATTTATTCCAACGAGTGAAACCATTGGGATGGCAGGTGGGACGGTGATTAAGAGGCGTTCCATATGACTGAAAATCTATCGGTATTGAGGTGAAATCACCACACGGAAAGGGCGGTGTTGACCGCAGATAGTGCAGCAAGTCCAGCATGTGCTGAGCGCAGAACGGGACGGCCCATCAGTGCAACCTTTGCACCAGCTGCTGCGAAGGTATCAATTTCACCATCTGTTAACCCACCTTCAGGGCCGATAATGATTGCAACCTTCTTGCATCCAGGAACGACTAGTTGTGAGACTTTCATCGTTGCAGATTCATGAAATACCAGAGCCAAATCTGCTTGTGCAATCTGATCGATCACTGCATTGGTAGTAGCTACTCCAATGACTTCGGGGATACGAAAACGCCGAGATTGCTTACTTGCTTCACGCGCTGTGGTCTGTAGCTTTTCAATTTTATCATCAGATTTTCCGATACTTCGTTCAGCTTTCCACATCACGATGCGATCTGCTCCACCCTCTGTGCAGAGCTCGATTGACTCTTTGATGCGATCGCCTTTAGGAATGGCTTGAATAACGGTGAAGTGAGTAGTTAGTGCTTCTTCAAATCCTGATTCAAGAACTTCTACGGTCATATGTTTTTTATGTACTTCTTTCGCTTCTACGTGAGACCAACGACCTTTTCCATCAGAGAGATTGAAAAGATCACCGCTTTTCATGCGAAGAACGCGGATAGCGTGCAGAGCATCTTCGTTATTAAATTCATAGATAGACCCAACAGTTGTTGGCAAGTCATCGACGAAGAAAAGAGTCAGCATTAGCGACCAAAGGCATCGCGGAATTTAGAGAAGAGGCCTTCTCGGTGGCCCTTAACCTTCACTTCGCCAACTCTTTCACCGCGCGATGAAGCAAATTCTTTGAGTAATTTCTCTTGATCTCGGCTGAGCTTATGTGGCGTTGCCACATCGACATGAACAATCAAATCTCCGCGATGTGTTGTGCGCAGACGAGTCATACCTTTGCCCTTGACTGGAATTGTCGTGCCGCTCTGTGTGCCGGCTTTGATATCGACCTTTACTGGGCCGTCAAGAGTTTCAACTTGCACGGTTGTGCCAAGTGCTGCGGCAGCAAAAGATATTTCGATTTGGATATGTAAGTTATCTCCATCGCGAAGCAGGAATTCATGTTCTGCCTCAACAATTTCAACGTAGAGATCTCCTGCCGGTCCACCACCTTGACCTACTTCACCGCGCCCAGCCATCTGAATACGGTTTCCGGTTTCTACACCTGCAGGAACTTTTACATTAATTGTTTGGCGCGCGCGTACTCGTCCATCTCCTCCGCATTCGCGGCAAGGATCGGTAATCACGCTTCCGTACCCTGAACAGTTATTGCACGGACGCGATGTCATTACTTGGCCAAGGAATGACTTCTGAACAAATTGTGTTTCACCGCGCCCTTTGCAGACGGGACACATTGTGGGTGCGCTTTGATTTGCAGTTCCTTGTCCTTCGCACTTCTGGCACACAACTGCAGATTCCAAAGTGATATCGCGCTCTGTTCCAAAGCATGCTTCGTTGAGATCTACCTCAACGCGAATGAGTGCATCTTGTCCTTGTCGCATACGTGGACGTGGTCCGCGATTTCCACCGCCACCAAAGAATGCATCCATGATGTCGCTAAATCCGCCGCCTCCGAATCCGCCACCGAATCCACCGCCAAAACCTTGTCCACCCATGTCATATTGCTGACGCTTCTGAGGATCAGAGAGCGTGTCATAGGCAGCGGTAACTTCCTTAAATTTATTTTGTACTTCAGGATCTGGATTGACATCTGGATGCAGTTCGCGGGCAATCTTGCGATATGCCTTTTTGATGTCATCTTGCGATGCACCTCGGTCGAGTCCAAGCAGATCGTAATAATCAGCCATTACTTGCCGCCCTCTTCAAGAAAACGACCGACATAGCGAGCAACTGCAGAGACCGCAGCCATAGAGCCTGCGTAATCCATACGTGTAGGACCGAGAATTCCCAGTGAAGCATCGGTTCCATAGCCAACAGTGACAAGTGAAGTTGTCTGCAAACTTGAATCTGGTTGTTCGCTGCCGATGGTGACATGAACAGTGGAATGTGCATCGCTTAAGAGTCGAAGCAATACAACTTGTTCTTCGAGCGCTTCAAGGATGGGAGAAAGAGTATGTCCAAGATCTTCACCAGATCGCGCCAAGTTTGCCGTTCCTGAAATCGCCATCATTTCTCGTCCTTGTGAATCACCAATCTTTGGATACTTCACTACAGCTACCTGCTTTGTAATATCTGCCAACAACTTGGCTGAGCGCTTAACGACATCATCTAGATCGTGTGCTCCCTCAAGGAAAGTTTCAATCGCGCGACGTTCTGCAGCTGACAGTGGTTTGATGGCAGAGAGCTTGTCGACAAAGAGTCGGTAGCCACGATCTGTGGGAATGCGGCCAGCACTGGTGTGAGGTTGTGTAATCAAACCTTCTTCTTCAAGCACCGCCATCTCATTGCGAATCGTTGCCGGACTAATTCCGAGCGCACGCTTTTCGGCAATTGCCTTGGAGCCGACAGGCTCTTGGGTTTCGACATATTCGTCGACAATTGCTCGCAGAATTTCGAGGCGGCGATCAGTGGTCATGGTTTGGCAATCTTATCGTGCGAGTGCTAACCCAGCATCACGTGAGTAAGTCGGTCTGCAATCAAGCGACCTTGTGGAGTCAGCGTCAGCGTTTGTTCTGTCTCAATGACATGGCCGCTCTTGATGTATTCCATGGTGCGTTCGTACTGTGCAACAGTGAGGGCAGCCTTCTTCACACCTTCTGGCATCCGGATAGCGAGCATGATGTATTCAGATTTCTTCTCTTCATCGCTCAAGATTTCAGAATCTTTAATCGGAGACTCCCCTGCAAATACCTTTTCTTTATAGGCACTTGGGTGCTTTACATTCCAGAATCGTTTCTGATCAATATGTGAATGTGCACCTGGTCCAAGTCCCCACCAGTTTTTGGATTTCCAATAGGCAATATTGTGGCGACATTGATGTCCAGGCTTTGCCCAATTAGAAAGTTCGTACCATTTCAAACCTTTTTGCAAACATTGTTGATCAATAAGCAAATACATATCTGCCATCACATCATCATCGGGCATGGTGTATTCACCGCGTTTAATTTGTGCAGCCAGTTTGGTTCCTTCTTCAACAATCAGCGCATATGCGCTGATGTGATTAATATTCAGTGAGAGCGCTTCCTTGACCGTTGCAGCCCAATCCCCCAACGTTTCACCAGGTGCTCCATAAATCAGATCAACACTGACAGACTGGAATCCAGCCACTCGCGCCATATCGACAGCTTTACGGACGTTTTCGGGGTTATGGGTGCGATCGAGAACTTTTAACACATCTGGGTTGGAAGATTGCATTCCAAATGAGATACGATTAAAACCAACAGCAATTAACTCGTTGAGTTTCTCTTGTGTCACCGAATCAGGGTTTGCTTCAAGGGTAATTTCACAATCATCGGTCACTCCATTACGAGCTTTAATCGCAGCAATAACCCGACCAAGATCCTTAGGTGGCAGCAGCGATGGAGTTCCGCCACCGAAGAAGATGGTGGGTACCACATCTGTAGGTGCCACCTCTAGCTCTTTGAGTACGGCATCAATGTAATCGCCTGAAACGATTTCGAGCGTTGCGCCATCTTGGAGTTCAGATGGTGTGTAGGTATTGAAGTCACAATATCCGCAGCGACGTACACAGTAAGGAATATGGACGTAGAACGAGAGCATGATCTTTACGATTCGAGCTTACGCGCTGCTTTAATCTTTTCGATATCGGCATCAGTGGCAAGGGCTGCAACGAAGGCTTCTTGTGGAACTTCAACGCGTCCCACCATCTTCATGCGCTTCTTACCTTCCTTCTGCTTCTCGAGAAGTTTGCGCTTACGTGAAATGTCTCCGCCATAACACTTAGCAAGAACATCTTTACGGATAGCGCGAATAGATTCACGAGCAATAATGCGTGAACCAATTGCTGCCTGAATCGGAACTTCGAATTGTTGGCGCGGAATGAGCTCGCGCAACTTGCCGGTCATCATCACGCCATAGGCATACGCCTTATCGCGGTGAACAATGGCGCTAAAGGCATCGACTGCTTCACCCTGTAAGAGAATGTCGACCTTCACCAAGTTGCCTTCTTCGTCGCCCATCTCTTCGTAATCAAGAGATGCATAGCCACGTGTGCGAGACTTCAATTGATCAAAGAAGTCGAAGACAATTTCAGCAAGTGGCAAGGTGTAGCGGATTTCAACGCGATCTTCAGAGATGTAATCCATACCGAGCATCACGCCACGACGCTCTTGGCAGAGCTCCATGATGGTTCCGATAAATTCTGCAGGCGCCAAAATTGTTGATTTAACGATTGGTTCTTTGACGTTGTTGATCTTGCCATCAGGAAATTCTGATGGGTTGGTAACGATAAATTCTTTCCCATCTTCCATTGTGACGCGATAGACCACATTGGGAGCAGTTGAAATCAAGTTAAGTTTTGCTTCGCGTTCCAAACGCTCGCGCACAATTTCCATGTGGAGAAGGCCTAAGAAGCCGCAACGGAAACCAAAACCTAGAGCTGCAGAACTTTCGGGTTCGTAGACAAGGGCAGCATCATTAAGTTGCAGCTTTTCAAGCGCATCGCGCAATACTGGAAAATCTGCGCCATCGAGTGGGAATAGACCAGAGAAGACCATTGGCTTGGGATCTTTATATCCGCCAAGTGCTTCCTTAGTAGGACGCGCAAAGTTAGTAATGGTGTCACCTACACGTGATTGGCGAACATCTTTTACACCAGTAATTAAGTAACCCACTTCGCCCACACCAAGACCCTTGGATGGCATTGGTTCGGGGCTAATAACGCCGACTTCGAGTGCTTCGTGTTTTACACCAGTTGAGAACATCTGAATCTGTTCGCGTGGATTGATGCGACCATCAACAACGCGAACATAGGTAACAACGCCACGATAAGAGTCGTAGACAGAGTCAAAGATAAGTGCACGTGCAGGTGCATCGGCATCTCCAACAGGAGCTGGAATCTGCGCAATGATTTGATCAAGAAGGTCAGCAACACCGTCACCAGTTTTACCAGAAACGCGTAAGACATCTTCAACTTTGCAACCAATCAGACCAGCAAGTTCTGCTGCAAACTTTTCAGGTTGCGCATTGGGAAGATCGATTTTATTGAGAACTGGAATGATGGTGAGGTTGTTCTCCATCGCGAGGTACAGGTTGGCAAGTGTCTGGGCTTCAATACCTTGTGCGCAGTCGACCAATAACACTGCGCCTTCACATGCAGCGAGCGAGCGCGATACTTCATAGGTAAAGTCAACGTGGCCCGGTGTGTCGATCATGTTGAGGACATATTCCTGTCCATCTATTCCGCTGCGCCAGGGAAGGCGAACTGCTTGAGACTTAATAGTGATTCCGCGTTCGCGTTCGATATCCATGCGATCGAGATATTGGGCGCGCATATTGCGTGCCTCGACTACCTCAGTAATTTGGAGCATGCGATCGGCGAGCGTTGATTTGCCGTGATCGATGTGGGCGATGATGCAGAAATTGCGAATCTGCGCCGGATTGGTGGAGGCTGGTTGTGGCGCCTTGGCAATGGATATTGCAGGCACTTAAGCGACCTTTACCTTATGTGTTTCTAAAAGGTTCGGCGCAGAATTAACGAACGCCGGCTTTAGCAGCTGCCTTAGCCATTGAAGACTTCTTATTTGCAGCAGCGTTCTTGTGAATGACGCCCTTTGACACTGCAACATCGAGAGCCTTTGATGCTGCGCGGAGTTCAGCGGTGGTTGCAGCAGCGTCACCCTTGACGACAGCTTCGCGGAATTTGCGAACAGCGGTCTTGATAGATGATGAGACAGACTTGTTACGAAGGTATGCCTTCTCGTTTGTCTTAATACGCTTGATCTGCGACTTGATATTTGCCATTCGTGTAGCGCTCCGTCTGTGAGTTTTTAGCCAAACCTTGTGATTTGTGCAGATGCGTAGGTTATCAGCGTAAGGGTGCCACCCCAAAATCGAGATTTTTAACGCTGAGCGCGAGCGGCGGCGATGGTCTGTAGGGCTTTTTCAAGGGCGTAGATGGGGTCTGATGAGGCGCCCTTCACATCGGCATCGGCCTTGGCGATCGCTTCAACAGCTGATGCGATTCCACGAGGTGTCCATGATTGAAGTTGGCGCCGCGCTTTATCAATCTGCCACGGTGCCATTCCGAGTTGTCCGGCAAGTTCAAAAGATTTTGCGCCACGGTTTACTCCCGAAACTTTTGCAATCGAACGTAGCGATGATGCAATCGCAGATGTGACCATCACTGGATCGGTTCCGGTTTCAAGTGCGCTTCGCAAAGTAATAAGCGCTATTGGGAGATTTCCTTCAAGGGCTGCATCAGCGACATCAAAGCCCGTTGTCTCGATTCGACCTTGGTGAAATTTATCCACTATCGCTTCATCAATCGCACCTGCTGGTGCATCGAGTGCTAACTGTGAAACTGCAGATTGCAATTCTCGCAAGTCGTTACCGAGCGCTCCCACCATTGCTTTGATTGCACCTGGCGTTGCTTTGCGTCCAGCATCTTGAAATAATCCTTTGACAAAATCTTCTTTCTCAGATTCTTTCTTGATGGCATCACAGGGCACGATTTCTGGCTTAATCTTCTTGATGGCATCGAGAAGTGCTTTACCTTTGACTCCACCTTTGTGAATAAATATCACCGTCATTGTGGAATCGGGTTCTTCTAAATATCGAGTGACTTCGACCTTGGATTCTTCGGGCAAATCCTGCAGATCTTTAATGATGAGCGCACGACGTTCGGAAAAGAGTGATGGCGCAAGTGCATCGGCAATATCGCCGACTAAGGCGTCGGAGGCATCGATGGTGGTGATTTCAGCTTTCTCATCTTTGAGTTGCGCCTGTAATTTGGCGAGAGCGCGATCGGCCAGTGCGCCTTCAGAGCCGAGCAGCAGATAAAAGGCATTCATCGCGTGCTCCTAACTCCAATAGAAAATTCGTAGCCATCGTTTACTTCGCTGAATGGAGAGTCGGTGGCGCTGAGCCCGGATAGCAACAGCGCCATCGACATCTGTACGCAATACCTTAGCGTGTAATTGAGTCAGCGCCGAGATAGTGCTTTGCGCAGGATGGCCGTAGCTGTTTCCGGTGCCAACGCTGATGAACGATTTTCTAGATTCGCACTGCTAATTACAGAACGATGTTGACCAGCTTTGGCGCGCGTGCGATGACTTTTTTAGGCTGTGCGCCCGCAAGTTCTGCCACTATCGATGGCAGGGCAAGCGCTGCAGCTTCGAAATCGGTGTCGGAGATTGAAGGCGCAACTTTCATGCGGTCTTTGATCTTTCCATTAATCTGAACAACCGCTTCGACTTCATCATCAACAAGAAGTGCTGGATCGACTACTGGCCAACCAGCAGTAGCAATTGCAGGTTGGTGACCTAAACGCTCCCACATTTCTTCTGCAGTAAATGGTGCAACAAGTGACAACATGATTGCAATTGCTTCGGTTGCTTCGCGCACTGCAGGATCTGCGGCGCCGCATCCAGTATCAATTGCTTTTCGTGTGGCGTTCACTAGTTCCATAACGCGCGCAACTGCTACGTTAAATCGGAATGATTCGACAGCAAATGCTGCATCATGGAGCGCCTTATGAGTGGCTTTACGTAGTGAGATATCGCCCTTGCTGAAATCAATATCTGGCGCAGAAGTAACATCTCCAGATAGTCGCCATGCACGGCTTAAGAATTTCACCGAACCTGATGGAGAGACATCGGCCCAATCAACGTCATCTTCAGGAGGACCCGAGAAGACCATGGATAAACGAATTGCATCGACACCGTGGTTTTCAAGTTCATCTGAAAGACGGACAAGATTTCCACGAGATTTAGACATCGCAGAGCCATCCATGACAACCATTCCTTGGTTAAGAAGGCGTGTGAATGGTTCGGTAAATGACAACATATCCATGTCATACAAAACTTTGGTAAAGAAGCGCGAATACAACAAGTGCAAAATTGCGTGAGTCACGCCGCCGACATATTGATCAACAGGCAACCAGGTATCAATCTCTGCCCGATTAAATGGTTCGGTCGCATTTGTTGACGACGGATAACGAAGGTAGTACCAAGAAGAATCCACAAAGGTATCCATGGTGTCGGTATCGCGCTGAGCAGGTCCTGCGCACTGTGGACACTTGGTATTTACCCACTCGGTTGCGGCAGCAAGTGGTGATTGGCCTTTGGGCTTGAGATCTAATCCTTTGGCATCAGGAAGAAGCAATGGAAGTTCTGAATCTGGAACCGCAACTTCGCCGCACTTATCGCAGTGAACGATAGGAATTGGTGTGCCCCAATAGCGCTGACGCGATACAAGCCAGTCACGCAAACGATAGTTGCGAGCAGCTTTGCCAAGTCCATCTTTCTCTAATTGCTGATTAATTGCAGCAATCGCATCAGATTTCTTCAAACCATTGAGTGGACCGGAATTAATAATTTTCCCATCGCCAGTGGTAGCTATTCCTGTTGCGCTGGGATCTTCTTCGCCGGTATCAACAACAACACGAACCGGTAGCCCCATCGCCTTTGCAAAATCGAGGTCGCGCTGATCGTGCGCTGGAACAGCCATGATGGCGCCAGTTCCGTAATCAGCAAGCACATAATCTGAAGCCCAGATAGGCAACTTCTCACCATTGACTGGGTTGATAGCAAAGCGCTTGAGATCTACACCTGACTTAGGGCGATCTGTTGCAAGGCGATCAATATCTGATGCCGCTTTAATTTTTTCAAGATACGCGGTGAATTCAGATTCAACGGGCGATCCTGCTGCTAGTTCGGCAGCGAGAGCTGAATCTGCTGCGACAACCATAAAAGTTGCACCATACAAAGTATCGGGACGAGTTGTATAAATAGTTACAGGTTCGGTGCGACCTTCGATGACGAATTGAACATTGGCTCCTTGTGAGCGACCAATCCAATTTCGTTGCATCGTTAAGACTTTATCTGGCCATTTGCCTTCAAGTTCAGACATGTCATCAAGGAGGCGGTCGGCATAATCAGTGATTTTGAAGTACCACTGGTTGAGCTTCTTCTTTGTCACTGCGGTATCGCAACGTTCGCACAACCCGGCTACTACTTGTTCGTTGGCCAATACTGTCTGGCAACTTGGGCACCAGTTAACAGCAGAATCCTTACGGTATGCCAAGCCCCGGGCGTGGAGTTTGGTAAAGAGCCACTGGTTCCACTTGTAGTACTCGGGGTCACAAGTATTGAAAACGCGATCCCAGTCGAAGGAACATGCATAACGTCGCATCGATGCTTTTTGAGTTGCGATATTTTCATAGGTCCAGATACGCGGATCTTCATTGCGTTTGATTGCAGCATTTTCTGCTGGCAATCCAAATGCATCCCAACCGATGGGGTGCATGACGTTAAAACCTTTTTGAATCCAGTAACGAGCGATGACATCACCGAGTGCATATGCCTCTGCGTGACCCATATGGAGATCACCCGATGGATATGGGAACATATCGAGTACATATTTCTTTGGGCGCACATCATCAGCACGGCCAGATTTAAATGGCTCGAGCTTGTCCCAAATCGGCAGCCACTTCTCTTGCACGTATGCAAAATCGTAGGCCGCGTGTTCGCGTTCTGTACTCACGTGGAGATAAGGGGAATCGAACCCCTAACCTCTTCCATGCCATGGAAGCGCGCTACCAATTGCGCCATATCCCCGCTACTAAAAAGCGAACTTTACCTTACTGAGTCAGGTATCACTGCGCCGGATTCTTCGCCATAGACAGGCTCTGGAATAGATCCAGCGTTATGTTCAACCAATAACCAACCTTTAGGCGACTCTTCGAGAATTGACCACTGCGCATTTGATAATCCACCAACACGCGACCAAAAAGGAATCGGAAGGTCGAGAAAAGAACCGATGATTGTTCGAGAGGTGCCACCGTGGGTTGCAACGACAAGTCGTTGATTATCTTTTCCAGCTAACGCTTCGGTAATTGCAGCGACTCCACGTGCACCTACTTCACTACGACGTTCGCCGATTCCGCCCGCAGGATTGTCACCGCCCATTGACCATTCGCGCAGATTGGCTAAATCAATCTTTCGAATTTCATCGCCAGTCAGACCTTCCCAATTTCCGCAATTGGTTTCGCGCAGACGAGAATCTATGAAGACTTCGAGTCCAGTTAACTTAACGAGCTCATGAGCCGTGCTTTGCGCACGAATCAGATCGCTGGCAATAATCATTGTGGGATCCATTGCAGCAATGATTGGAGCTGCATGTGCTGCTTGAAATTTTCCAACCTCATTGAGTGGAATGTCGGTATGCCCCTGAAATTTATTGGCCACGTTCCATTCGGTCTGACCGTGACGCCACAGAATAATTTGATTAGCCACGAGCGACTTCCTCTTTGACTGCCTCGAGTTCAATGTGTGGGCAGTCATTCCATAAGCGATCGAGCATGTAGTAACGACGAAGTTCAGTCGATTGAATATGTACGACGAGATCTGAGTAATCAAGCAGAATCCACTCGTCGGTACCTTCGCGGCGCAGCGGCTTATCGCCGGCTAACCGAAGTTTTTCTTCTACCTCATCGGCAATAGTGTCAATCATCTTTGTATTGGAAGCAGTAACAATCAGAAACACTTCGCTGAGCACAGTTTGATCAGAGAGGTCGAGTGCAACAAGTTCGGTACCGAACTTATCGATGGCAGCACGAGCTGCGATCTGAGTGCGTTCGACGCAGGCTTTACTAGCTGGCATAGAGGTTGTGCTCCTTTATATAGGCGGCGACTGCTGCCGGTACAGCATCAGAATTACCTGCACGGATATCGGTTGCAGAGACTGCAATCGAATCGATGCTGGTGTTGTGCTTTCCTGGAAATTCAGGGCGATCGATCACGACGAACTCGACCATCTTCTTTAAATCATCTGCGCGGTGCCATTGATCGATTTTTTCATAGGCATCGGTGCCCACAATCAGCACGATGGTGTCGCCTTCGTAGTTCTGAGCAACAGCTTCGACAGTGTCGATGGTATAGCTGGGGCCTTCACGTAAAACTTCGATGGGATTTACTTCAACGCATTTTTTGATATCTGCAGGAAGTTCGTTGACAGCGAGTTGACACATGGCGCGACGTTGAGCACCCGTTGCGCGCGGTTCATTGTCGCGTAGACGTGGTTGTCCAGCAGGAAGAACTAGCAAGTGATCAACAATCTTGCGCGCAATGAGCTGTTGAATGACGTGGAGATGCCCGTTATGAATGGGGTCGAAAGTCCCGCCGTAAAGCCCTACGCGCAATGTGAACTACTTATCGAAGCGAAGAACGATGTAAAGAAGGAATGCAAAGACACCAAATGCAATCAGCCCAAATCCATATGGTGGGATAGGAAGTTCGCGGGTAGCTTCTTCAGCGAGATTCATCATGAGTGAAGATTACTACTTACCCGCAAGAAGTTCTAAAAAGCGCGCTTCATCGATGATTGTGACGCCTAACTCTTGCGCCTTTGCCAGCTTTGATCCCGGATCACTTCCCACCAATACATAGTCAGTTTTCTTCGACACTGATGATGAAGGTTTTCCGCCATGCGCGGTGATGGTCTCAGCGATTGAATCACGAGTAAATCCTTCGAGGCCACCTGTCACTACAAAGGTGAGACCTGCAAGAGTTTGTGGCATCTCTGCACCCTTGGCGTTAACCATAGCAACTCCAGCTGCAGTCCATTTCTTGATGATGTTGCGATGCCAATCAACGTCAAACCATTCAACAATCGATTGCGCAATAACTTCGCCCACTCCATCTATGTCAGCAAGTTCTGCAACAGACGCTTTGGTAATCGCCTCCATGCTGCCGAAATGTGTTGCAAGTGCTTGTGCTGCAGTTGGCCCCACATGGCGAATCGATAGCGCCACGATGGTGCGCCATAAAGGACGTGACTTCGCTTCTTCTAGCGCTTCTAATAACTTCTCGAGATTCTTTCCCTTTGTGCCATCTTTCTTGGTGAAAAATGGTGACTTCATCAATGTCGATTCGGTAAGAGCGAAAATATCTGCCTCATCGGTGATGATTTTGTCCTGCAGCAATGCAACAGCTGCTTCATATCCCAGGACATCAATATCTAACGCAGCACGAGATCCGATGTAGTAGATACGTTCGCGCAACTGTGCCGGACAACTTCGTGCATTAGGGCAACGAATATCAACATCACCTTCGGTGATTGCGCGAAGTTCCGAGTCACATTCAGGGCAGCGCTTGGGCATGACAAAAGCTTTCTCTTTGCCGGTTCGCTTATCCAGAACTGGACCTAGAACTTCAGGGATAACGTCTCCTGCCTTGCGAATGATGACGGTGTCGCCAATCAATACGCCTTTTCGTTCGATCTCTTCTTGATTATGCAATGTAGCGTTGGTGACTGTTGATCCTGCAACTTTCACGGGCTCCATAAAGGCAAAGGGAGTTACGCGCCCTGTGCGCCCCACACTGACTTTGATATCAAGTAACTCGGTGGTTACTTCTTCAGGTGGATATTTATAAGCAATAGCCCACTTAGGTGCGCGTGATGTGAAGCCAAGCTTTTTCTGTTCGGCAATCGAATCCACCTTAATAACAACGCCATCGATTTCATGTTCAACATCGTGGCGATGGGCGTTGTAATTCTCAATGTACTCAAGGACTTGGGTGCGACTCTTGCAGACCTTAAATCGGTGCGAGGTTGGTAATCCCAACGCTTTCAACTGCGCATAGGCATCTGATTGTGAATCAAAAGAAATACCTTCACTTGCCCCAACGCCATGGACGACCACATCGAGGGCGCGTGATGCAGTGATACGTGGATCTTTCTGGCGCAACGATCCTGCTGCACAGTTACGTGGGTTGGCGAAGAGCGGTTTACCAGCTTCTTCCAACTCTTCATTGAGTTGGTTAAATGCAGCAACGGGCAGAAAGACTTCGCCTCTGACTTCAATAAGAGTGGGAATTTTCTTTCCTGTAAGAGTATGTGGCAGCCCTCTAATTGTTTTGACATTAAGCGTGACATCTTCGCCAGTAACTCCGTTACCGCGAGTCAGAGCGCGGGTGAGCTGACCATTTTCATAGAGAAGATTGATAGCCAAACCATCGACTTTCAGTTCGCATAAGTATTCGGGGCTACCAGATTCCTTCTCAACGCGGTCAAACCACGTTGCAAGTTCTTCGTTATCGAAGACGTTATCGAGGCTCATCATCTTCTCGATGTGATCGTGTTGATCAAAAGTCGTGGCAAATCCCCCGCCGACACCTAGGGATGGAGAATCAGGTTCGAGGAGTTCAGGGTGCTTAGCTTCGAGCGTTTGTAACTCTGTGAGCAACTTATCGAAAGCTGAATCTGAAATTGTTGGAGCATCAAGCACATAATATTTAAATTGATGTTCGCGAATCTCTTGAGTGAGTTCTGTAATGCGATGGCGGGCTTCGTTAGTCATGCTGTCTCGCAAATTGTTGCCGAACCAACAACCCGATCACCATCGTAGATAACCATGGCCTGCCCTGTCGCAAGCCCTAATAACGGTTGATCAAGTTCGGCAACGAGCTGGTAGTTTTCCATGTAGTACGTGCAATCAAGTGCTGCACCGTGTGCACGTACCTGCACAAACCCGCGAAGTGGCGCAGCACCAACTTCGGGGCCGCAGAAGATTGGTCGTTCACCACGCATCGAAGTCACAGCAAGATCTTCTCGTGGACCTACGACAACGGTGTTCGTGACCGGTTCAATCTTTAAGACAAATCGTGGTGAGCCATCTTCTGTTGGAACTGTGAGACCAAGCCCTTTGCGTTGACCGATTGTGTATGTATAAGCACCTTTATGTTCGCCTAACTTATTTCCATCTTGATCAACAATCGGACCTACTTCACTACCCATGCGATCTCGTAACCAACCGGCGTTATCACCCGATGGGACAAAACAGATGTCATGGCTATCGGGTTTTTGCGCCACAGCTAATCCGCGTGCTTGCGCTTCTTTACGAATATCAACTTTTTCTGTGTCGCCTAAAGGAAAGATTGCACCGTTAATCTGTTCGCGATTAAGCACTGCAAGTACATAGGACTGATCTTTAAGCGGATCGACGGCGCGGTGAAGTGAGCGCCCATTTTCACTTTCGCGAGTACGCGCATAATGGCCAGTAACAACGCCATCAAATCCCATCGCCTTTGCACGATCGAGAACGGCAGCGAACTTAATCTTTTCATTACAACGAAGACATGGATTAGGTGTGCGACCTGCCTTGTATTCACTCATGAAATTTTCAACAACACCCTCGTGAAATTCATCAGCCATATCCCAGATATAGAAAGGAATACCGATGACGTCGGCAGCGCGCCGTGCATCATGCGAATCTTCGATGGTGCAACACCCGCGTGCTCCGCTGCGGTACTTCTGCGGATTTGAAGAGAGTGCAAGGTGTACACCGATAACCTCATGTCCTGCTTCAACTGCGCGCGCTGCAGCAACTGCTGAATCAACTCCACCGCTCATGGCGGCAATGATTCTCATTTTCTACCTACTGCATTCGCAGCTAAGCCACGTTCAATGACATCAGGTAAAACTGAGAGCGCATAAGCCACATCTGCTTCAGTATTGGTGGTTCCGAATGAGAAGCGCAAGGAAGATTGCGAAAGTACATCAGAAAGCCCCATCGCCATTAAGACATGGCTAGGTCGATGAACACCAGCGGTACAAGCAGCACCAGTAGAACAAGAAACTTTCTGTGAATCCATTAATAGTAAGAGTGAATCACTCTGTGTTCCCGGAAAGGTGATGTTGGAAATTCCCGGAAGGCGTTGTGCACCTTTTCCATTGATCACGGCGTCAGGTCGTGCTGCAACTACTCCGCTTTCAAATAAGTCACGAAGTGCTGCTACCTTCTTGGCGTCATATAGATGCGCCTCAACGGCTGCAGCAAATGCAACGATAGATGGAGCGTTGAGTGTGCCGCTTCGAATGTCGCGCTCTTGTCCACCGCCATGTAAGAGTGCAGGGATTTCAACAGCGCGGCGCAAAATCAGCGCACCAATTCCGAGTGGTCCCCCGACCTTGTGGCCACTGATGGTCATTGCAAAGAGACCAAGTTCTTTAAAGGAGAGCGGAACTTTGGTAAAGCTCTGCACAGCATCGCAATGCACCGGAATATCTCCAGCAATCTGCACGACCTCAGCGATCGGTTGAATGACGCCGGTCTCGTTATTGCTATGCATAACTGAGATGAGCGCAATCTCTGATCTGCGTTCTGCAAGGACTTTCTTGAGAAAATCTAAGTCGATGGTTCCCGAAGAATTTACGGGAATCTCGATCAGTTCTGCACCTTCATGTTCGACCAACCAATGCGCGGGATCAAGTACTGCATGGTGTTCGATGCTAGAGACAATGATGACTTTCTTATCGGTATGCCAGAACAAGCCTTTGATGGCGGCGTTATCTGCCTCAGTTCCGGAACCAGTAAAGATCACTTCACTTGATAAACAATCAATAGCCTGTGCGATCTTTTCGCGCGCATCTTCAACATCTTTGCGCGTTGAGCGACCTTCGGTATGAAGTGATGAAGGATTTCCCAATTTACGAAGTGAAGCGTTCATCGCGTCGATGGCAACATCGAACATCGGCGTAGTAGCCGCATGGTCGAGATAGACGCTCATTGGGGCAGTCTAGTTCGTGCTGGCAGAACTTACTTTTTAGCGAGTACGCCTTCGGTCGCCTTTGGCAGCACGTTGAAAAGGTCACCAACTACGCCGAAGTCAGCGATATCGAAGAGCGGTGCTTCAGGATCTTTATTGACGACAACGATTGTCTTTGACGTCTGCATACCTGCGCGGTGTTGGATCGCTCCAGAGATTCCACACGCTACATAGAGCTGCGGGCTGACTGTCTTTCCAGTCTGACCGACTTGATGTGAATGTGGATACCAACCTGCATCTGTTGCAGCGCGAGATGCACCGACTGCTGCACCCAGAGAATCTGCAAAAGATTCGACTGCGCTGAAATTGCCATCAGTTCCGCGGCCACCTGAAACAACAATATTCGCTTCGGTAAGTTCAGGGCGTCCACCCTTTACTGGAGGTTGGGATGAAGAGATTGTCGCCTTCTTAGCATCGGCACTAATGGAAGCTGCGCCATTTTCGATTGCTGGTGACGATGTTGAGAAATCGGCTTCGATGCTGTTGGGGCGAACAGTTATCACTGCAACGCCATGGGAAACTTTTGAATGAACAGTAGTTGATCCACCGAAGACCAATTGAGTTGCAGTGCCATCGGCTGCCACATCAACAGCATCTGTGATGACTCCAGATTCGGTAAGAACGGCAACGCGCGCTGCTACCTCTTTTCCAAATGCGTGAGATGCAATCAGAACAGCCGCAGGAGACTTCTCTTTGATAACAGCAGCAAGTGCATCTGCAGATGCTGGAACTCCATGATTTGCAAAATCATCTGACTCAATGACCAATACATTAGTAATAGGGCCTTGGTTGACGGTTGCAGCGAGCGCGGCACCTTTGCCAGCTCCTGCTAGAACGACGGCAGTAACAGAACCGATGCGCGCAGCTGCTGTGGCAAGTTCTGCAGTTGTCTTTGTGGCCTTATCTGCCGAAAAATCAGCGAGAATCAATACGTTGCTCATATCAACTTCTTTTCCACGAGGAAGTTGACGAGCGCTTCTCCGCCGTTTCCTTCGTCAGTAACTTTTACACCAGCAGCACGTGGTGGGCGTGGAGTCGCATCCTTTACTTGTGACCATGAGCTCTGCGCTGAAACGCCAACTGCGGCTAAATCTTTCTGTTCAATCGTCTTCTTCTTCGCCGCCATAATTCCCTTGAAAGATGGGTAACGCGGTTCGTTAATCTTTTCTACAACGCTGATAACAACGGGAAACGCCGCAGAGATCTGATCAACACCAGCTTCAGTAACGCGAGTGATAGAAACTTTTCCGGCTGGATCCACAGTAACGTGTGAAGCAAATGTCAGTTGCGCCCAACCAAGACGTGCGCTGATCATCGCTGGCACAACGCTCATGCGAGCATCAGTTGATTCTGTTCCACAGATAACTAAGTCGTAGCCACCTTCTGCAATCACCTTTGCAAGAACGCTCGATGTAGCAAGCGCATCAGAACCTGCGAGCGCACTATCGCTGACCAAGATTGCATCGTTTGCTCCCATCGAAAGCGCTTTGCGCACAGCTTCAGTTGCGCGCTCTGGTCCCATCGAAATTACTGTGACTGTATGTGGGCCGCCTTCATCATTTCCACCGTGTGCTTCAGCGATTCGAAGCGCTTCTTCAACGGCATATTCATCAAGGTCATTAAGAACTGCATCAACGTTTTCACGATCGAGTACGCCATTGACCATCTTCTTCTCTGCCCATGAATCAGGCACTTGCTTAACGCACACAGCAATCTTCATGGGCTGCATGTTACTGACGAGTAGGGCTTTTGTGAAGCGTCTCAGTGGCCTCTCAACCCTCAACCAATACTTCACCTTTTATTCAGGGACACGTAACCTCGTCGCGAATTCCGAGATGGTTGCAGACCTCACTCTGCAACCATGATCGAGACGCAGACTCATCAAAAATTGAAGATCGCTGTCGTTACAGAAGCATTTCTTCCTCAAGTAAATGGCGTGACCAACTCTGTTCTGCGTCTCCTCGAATATTGCAAGTCACAAGGACATGAAGTTTTAATCATTGCACCTGAGAGCGAGGGTGCACCTACTAGATATCTTGATTACAAAATTAAGCATGTGCCAAGTATCTCGATGAAAAAGTTGATTCCGATGGGCGTGCCTCGCAAATTTTTGGAGCCGCTCTTAGAGGGATTTTCTCCAGATGTCATTCACCTAGCATCACCGATTTTTCTGGGCCATTACGTGGCACGAATTGCAAAGAGAATGGGAATACCAACGGTCTCTGTCTATCAGACTGATATTGCAGGATTTGCGCGGCACTACGGACTCACTATTGCGCATAATACTTTGAAGAAGTGGATCTCTCGAATTCACCAAGCCACTGATCTCACTCTTGCGCCCTCAAAATGGGCAAGTCGAGATCTAGAACTGAGTGGAGTTCGAAACGTTCGAATCTGGAAACGTGGAGTTGATCTGGTCAAATTTGATCCATCCAGACGCGATGACTCTCTTCGCACATCTATAAAAAATGGTAATGATAAATTTATCGTCGGGTATGTGGGTCGTTTAGCGAATGAGAAACGAATCGATGATTTAGCAATTCTGGATGCGCAACCTCACATTCAACTCGTCATCGTTGGCGAAGGACCTGCTGAATCTCGTTTAAGGAGAGAACTTCCCAACGCGCTCTTTGTGGGTTATCAATCAGGTATAGATCTTGCACGCTATGTAGCATCGTTTGATATCTTCGTTCACACTGGAAAACATGAAACGTTCTGCCAAGCAATTCAGGAAGCTCTTGCTTCTGGGGTTCCTGTCATTGGACCTGATTCAGGTGGGCCCGTAGATCTGATTGATCATGGGGTGACGGGCTTGCTCGTCGATACCGCAGATCCACATACTCTGCTTGATGCGGTAGAAACTCTTCGTCTGCACTCCTCATTTGATCTTATGCAATTGGCTGCCCGCAAAGCAGTTGAGCACCGCACATGGGATTACATCAACGCCCAACTCATGGTCCACTATCGCGATGCTATAACCGGCGATACCAAATTTCGGGAGTTGGTCGCATGAAGATCATTCATATTGCCAACTTTTATGGTCCAAAATCAGGTGGAATCAAGACCACCTTGCACAATTTAGGTACTGAGTACCAAAAGATTGGCCATGAATTTATCTACGTGGTTCCTGGAAAGAAATTTTCACGCGAAAAGATGGAACATGGTGGCTGCATCACTCTCCCATCGTGGGTAATCCCATTTAGCGGTGGATATCGCGTGATTCGTTCTACCCGTCAAGTAAAGACAATCTTGCAATCACTCAAGCCAGATCGCATCGAAGTTTCAGACCGTTTTACTCTCTCCTGCCTGGGAAATTGGGCACAGCGAAAAGGTATTCCAGCCATTGTCTTTAGCCACGAAACGCTTCGTGGTCTTGTGAAGAACTACTTGGGCAT
The DNA here is from genome assembly GCA_000372185.1 of actinobacterium SCGC AAA278-O22. GTDB lineage: Bacteria > Actinomycetota > Actinomycetes > Nanopelagicales > Nanopelagicaceae > Planktophila. The sequence goes on from AQUA01000005.1 coordinate 81,438, forward strand.
CTCTCTGAAGCCGATTGTAGGTTGGCACAATTCACGACTTGCTGGGAAATTCGATTTTGTTGTCACGACCACAAATTTCGCAGCAGCAGAGTTCAATGAAATTGGCACTTCAAATGTCGTTCGAGTTCCACTCGGTGTCGACCTTGATACATTCTCTCCCAACCATCGCAATGAAGAGTTACGCGCCAAGATGCTTAAAGGTGGCGACATACTTCTAGTTCATTGCGGTCGCCTATCGCCTGAAAAGAAACCTGAAAGATCGCTACAAACATTGAGAGAATTGCTCAAGCGTGGAATCAATGCTCGTCTGGTTTATATAGGAACTGGTCCACTTCATAAAAAACTCTACGACTCATCACGCGATATTCCGGTGACTTTCTGGGGCTATGTCGCCAATAAGAATTTGCTGGCGCAAATGATCGCCTCTGCCGATATCTCACTTGCGCCGGGTCCGATTGAAACCTTCTGCCTAGCAGCTCTTGAATCACTTGCAAGTGGTACACCGGTTGTCGCATCGGAAACAAGTGCAGTCGGTGAGTTCTTAACTCAAGAAAATGGTGACTTTGTTGGGCTCACTGCCGCAAATAACGGAGCAGCCTTTGCAGATGCAGTCGAAATCATTCTCGATGAGATTCGGGAAGATGCAACTCTCTCTGATCGATGCAGATTACAAGCTGAGCGATTCCCTTGGTCGCAAACTATTAAACGGTTAGAAAATATCGCAACGGAACTGGTGGCCTAAAATGCAAGAAACTCTTACCTTTGCAATTATCGGTGATAGCGCAGCATCAGGAGTAGGCGACTCTGATGCAAAGGGAAATCACTACGGCTGGGGCTTTCATCTAGCGCAAGCTTTTACTGAACCATTGGTCTACATCAATGCATCACGCCCAGGAGCGCAATCAAAGGAAGTATTACACGAGCAGCTTCCCAAGGTTCTTATTCATGAGCCCCAACTGGTAGCTGTAATCGTGGGTGGCAATGATTTGCTACGCAATGGCTTTTCGCCCAAAGTCTTTGAAGAAAATCTCAATGAGACATTAGCTCGCATCGAACAAGTTGGCGCAACTTCTATGCTCCTTGAATTGCATGACCCCACAGTAATTGTGCCCATGCCTCGCTTAGTCGCTCGCGTCTGTCGTCGAAGAGTCAATGCGGTCAACAGCATTACTCGGAAGTTGGCTAATCGATATAGCTCGGTACTTCTTGAAACTCGCTCGCTAGAAAATATCTATGCAAAAAATAAGTGGCATGTTGACCGTATGCATCCAAGTCGCCATGGCCATCAATTCATTGCTGATAATTTTGCCCACCTTTTGAGAATGAGGGGTTTTGAAGTTGACCCCGTCATCTTTACTTTCAAGAACAACCGCAGTCGCAAAGACTCCATTATATGGATGTTGAAGAATGGAACTCCATGGTTCCTCAAGCGAAGCATCGATCTACTTCCGGCAATTCTCCTGCTCTCAATCTATGAATTGATATACATGGCTCGACATCGCAACGAGGTCACCGAGCCAGTCACAGAACCAAATGTTTACTTTCCAGATTTCGCAGCAAATGCTGATGTTCATATAAATCGCCTTCAAAATGAGAGAGTTTCTTAATGCAAATAAAAGATAGAGAAGGCAAGATAGGCCAATGCTTCCAGCAGACCCCCGAATTCTCGGCGCCACCCTTACTGATGGTGGATGCAACTTCGCTATTTGGTCGAATGCAGCAGATGCTGTCGAACTCTGCCTCTTCAATGAAATCAATGGGAAGTTGGTTGAAACCCGCTTTGCGCTCGCACACAGAAATGGGCCGATCTGGCATGGCTACCTTGCCGGGGTTCGTGCCGGTCAACGCTATGGCTACCGAATATATGGACCGTGGATTCCACAGCAGGGCGCACGATTTAATCCTGCAAAACTACTAATTGATCCATATGCCCATCATCTAGATGGGCAGGTGCATTACGTTCCCGAAATCTATGGCCACACTGCTAGCGATGGTCTAGGAAATGGCGATACAACTATTCGTGATGACCGAGACAGTGCAGAGTTTGTTCCTTTATCAGTCGTCGTTCCGCATGGACCGCGCCACATCAATCGCCCCATTTATCCGTGGGCTCAAGAAGTTATTTATGAGGCGCATGTTCAGGGGCTTACCGCTAAAAACAATGACATCCCTCGGGAAGAACGTGGTACATATAAAGCACTTGGACATCCCAGCACAATCAACTATCTGAAAAAATTGGGCATTACTGCGCTCGAGTTACTACCTATACACGCACATGTCACAGAACCTGCAATTCATGTACGAGGCCGTAAAAATTACTGGGGTTACAACACCATCGCATTCTCTGCACCTCACGCCGAATATGCGTCAACATCAGATCCGATTTCTGAATTGCAATGGTCGGTAGATCAATTGCACGATGCAGGTATCGAAGTTTTTCTCGATGTTGTCTATAACCACACTGCCGAAGGTGGAGTTGGTGGCCCGCAACTAAGCTTTAAAGGAATCGATAACCGTGCCTGGTATCGCGGCGATGGTAAAGGTGGATATATCGATGTCACCGGGTGCGGTAACACTGTCTCGGCTTCAAAGCCTCATGCGGTTCGCCACTTCATTGATTCACTTCGCTGGTGGGTAGAAGTTATTGGAGTCGATGGCTTCCGTTTCGATTTGGCATCAGCTCTCTATCCAAATAATTCTGCGTCTGAGTCATCACTACTTACTGCCATTGAATCTGATGCCGTCTTGCGTAATTTTAAGATGATCGCCGAACCTTGGGACATCTCACGATACTCATTAGGAGACTTTCCTCATCCGTGGCGCGAGTGGAATGATCGCTATCGCGACTCTGTACGCCAATTTTGGCTCGGCGATTTAGCACGTGGATATGGCGAAGGTGTATCCGATGTGGCATCGGGAATCAGTGGTTCTTCAGATGTTTTCTATCACCGTGGACCAACCTCATCGATTAACTTCATCACAGCACATGATGGTTTTACTCTCGCAGATTTGGTGATGTATTCCAATAAGCGTAACGAACCAAACAACGAAAATAATCGTGATGGTGCAAATGAAAATCGCTCATGGAACATGGGCGTTGAAGGCATCAGTAATGATCAACATTTAAATGAACTTCGGCATTCACTTCGTAAATCAATGATGGTGACTCTCCTATTGTCGGCTGGCGTACCTATGATTCTTATGGGCGATGAAGCAATTCGCTCCCAAAATGGATCAAATAATGCATATTCCATGCCCGCCATGATGCACCCCAACGATCCTGACACACCCGAAAACTTTATGGGCGGATGGGCCCTGCCATGGGAGCTAAACGAATTCCAAGAAGATATGCGCGACTCGGTCGCAGAATTAGCCCGAATAAGAAAGACCTACCTAGAAGATATTGCATCAGAGTTTTTTACCGGCCGCGTAGATCTTGGAACACAGAGAAAAGATATTGCTTGGTTCAGTATTAATGGAAATGAAATGACTGAAGATCGGTGGGAAGATGGCGCAAGGCGAACTCTCACCGTCTTTATTGATGCAGGCCCGACACAAGGTCTATTGCTACTCTTAAATTCTGAACGTCATGATGAAGTGATGACTCTTCCCGGTGATCGTTGGGGAAATAGTTTTAGAAGAATTTTTGATTCCTCAACTTTTGTCAATTCGCATGAACCCATCATCAGAAAACCACAAGAAAAAGTGGAGATTCCGCCTCACTGCGCTCAAGTATGGTTAGTTACTCGTTCGTAATCCCATATATTTACTTCATGCTCGCAATCATCGCTCCGGGGCAAGGTTCACAAACTCCGGCAATGCTCAGCGCCTGGCTTGAGGACTCGCAACTTCGTACTCTGGTTCAACAATTTTCGGAGACGATTGGACTAGATATTCTTCGTTTGGGCACAACTGCTGATGCCGATGAAATAAAAGACACCGCAAATGCCCAACCACTCATCGTTGCAGCAGGACTTTTAAGTGCACATGCACTTGGATCAACCGAATCTGCTGCATATGTCGCTGGGCACTCGGTTGGCGAAATCACTGCAGCAGCAATGGCTGATGTGATTTCACCGATTGATGCAATGACTTTGGTGCGCACCCGCGGTGTTGAGATGGCACAAGCGGCTAGCGTTTCTCGATCAGGAATGGCTGCAGTACTCGGCGGAGATCGCCAGGTGGTGCTTCAAGCGATTGCAGATGCAGGACTTATTGCAGCAAATGACAATGGAGGTGGACAGATAGTTGCAGCCGGCGACCTCGATGCCATCGCACACCTTGCTCCCGAGGGAGCTCGTGTTCGCCCACTTGCAGTCGCCGGAGCATTTCATACTCCGTACATGCAATCTGCCGTCGAACCATTGCGCGCACTTGCTTCCACGATGACTACATCAGCTCCTTCTGTCGGAGTCCTCTCTAATAAAGATGGCGCAGTTGTCACAGATGGTGCAGAAGTTCTAGAACGCATCGTCAATCAAATTGCTAATCCAGTGCGCTGGGATCTTTGTATGCAGACACTTGAGTCATTAGGCGTTACCGGTGTTATTGAAGTTGCACCCGCAGGCACGCTCGTGGGGCTGATCAAGAGAGCTGCGCCATCGATTGAACAATTCGCCTTGAAGAGCCCCGCTGACGTTGATGCAGCTCGCGCATTTGCTGCACAGCATGGAGGAAAGTAATGTCAAAGACCATTGCATCCAAAGTTGGAAGTGAGAGCCAGATTCTCTCGGTTGGTTCTTATCGACCAAAGCGCATTGTTTCGAATGATGAAGTTGCGGTGCGTATTGATTCAAGTGATGAGTGGATTCAACAGCGAACCGGAATTGAAACGCGTCGCTTTGCAGATGCGTCAGAGTCAGTTCTGGATATGGCGATCTGGGCTGCTGAAGATGCACTTCGCAAAGCACGGCTTTCGATTACAGATATCGACACCATCATCGTTGCAACCATCACCTTTCCATTTCAAGCACCATCTGCTGCAACTGCCATCTTGCAACGGTTAGGCCACCCCAAAGCTGCAGCCTTTGATATCAACGCCGCATGCGCTGGTTTCTCCTATGGGGTCTCGATGGCACACGATTTCATCAAGGCCGGAACATCGAAAACAGTTCTTGTCATTGGTGCTGAAAAAATTTCAGATTTCACAGATCCAGATGATCGCGCAACCGCATTTATCTTTGCCGATGGCGCAGGCGCAGTTGTCATTGGTGCATCTGCCGAAACTGGCATCGGTCCCGTTGAATGGGGCTCTGATGCCGATGAACGTGATGCCATTCAGATGAATCCGTCATGGGTTGAAGTACGAGATGTTGAAACTCAATTGACCAAAGCTGGAAGCAAATGGCCCAATATTTCTCAAGAAGGTCAGAAAGTTTTCCGTTGGGCAGTATTTTCAATGAGCAAGGCTGCCCTCAAGGCTCTTGAATCTGCTGGACTTACCGTCAACGATATCGATGCATTTATTCCGCACCAAGCAAATGTGCGCATTATTGAAACAATGGCAAAAGAGATGAAGATGCCTGATTCAGTAGTGATTGCTGATGACATCCGAAAAAATGGAAATACATCTGCAGCTTCAATCCCACTTGCGATGGATGCACTTCTTGAAAAGCACCCCGAACTCCATGGGAAGTTGGCGCTGCTGATTGGGTATGGCGCAGGTCTCGTTTATGCGGGGCAAGTTGTGAAATTGCCGCCAAAACCATAATTTTTCTGGGTTTACCCACCCGTTTACTGGGAAGTAAGCCCCTCTGTCATACACAATTACACACCTGTCCCCCCAAACCAGCAGATAGATAAAGCAATAGATATAGCAAAGGAAATAACAATGGCGCTGTCACAAGCAGATGTACTTGCAGGAATTAAAGAGATCGTTGAAGAAGTAGCGGGTATTCCAGCTGCATCAATCGAACTCGGTAAGAACTTCACTGAAGATCTTGAAGTTGACTCACTCAGCATGGTTGAAGTTGTCGTTGCATGCGAAGAGCGCTTTGGCGTGAAGATTCCTGACGAGAAGGTAACTGAGCTCGCTACTGTCGGCGATGCAGTGAACTTCATCGTTAACGCTGCTGCGTAAGTAGATTTTTTAGCGGTATGTCACAACGTCGCGTAGTTGTCACAGGCTTAGGCGCCACAACGCCTCTCGGTGGAGATGTCGATTCGACCTGGAAGGCTTTGCTTGCTGGCCAATCGGGAGTTCGACTTCTCACTGAAGATTGGCGTGAGCTTCTCCCTGTGCACTTCGCTGCGCGCGTTGCGACAGAACCTGCAGATCAAATGGAGCGCGTTGAAATGCGCCGTCTTGATCGCTCAGAACAATTTGCTCTCGTCGCATCTCGTGAAGCTTGGAAAGATGCAGGTTCTCCCGATGAGATCGATAAGGAAAGACTTGGCGTCGTCATCGCCTCAGGTATTGGCGGAGTAATCACTCTTCTCGACCAATTCGTCAATCTCAATGAGAAAGGCGCGCGCGGAGTCAGCCCACACACTGTTCCGATGTTGATGCCAAATGGACCTGCTGCAAATGTGGGTCTTGAACTTCAAGCAAAAGCTGGCGTACATACACCTGTGAGCGCATGTGCATCAGGTGCCGAAGCAATCGGATACGCCTACGAAATCATTAAGAACAACCGCGCCGACATCATCGTTACCGGTGGAGTTGAAGCTGCGATTCATCAATTACCTATGGCTGGTTTTGCCGCGATGAAAGCGCTCTCAACACGTAACGATGCACCTGCTCGAGCATCTCGTCCCTACGATGTTGATCGCGATGGATTTGTGCTTGGTGAAGGTGGCGGAATTCTCGTTATCGAAGAGTATGAACATGCCAAGGCGCGCGGTGCAAAGATTTACTGTGAAATCGGTGGGCAAGGTTTGACCTCCGATGGTTATCACATCGCAGCTCCGGACCCAGATGGCAATGGTGTACAGCGCGCAATTAAATTTGCGCTACAGAATTCAGGACTTTCGACCAAAGATATCGTGCACCTCAATGCACATGCGACCTCAACTCCTGCAGGCGATGTTGCTGAAGCGAATGCACTTCGCAAAGCGCTTGGTGCAGATGCAGATCATGTTGCTGTCTCTGCTACAAAATCGATGACAGGTCACTTACTTGGTGGCGCAGGTGCTATTGAATCCGTCTTTATCGTCAAGGCACTTCAAGAACGCCTTGCTCCCCCAACAATCAATATTGAAAACTTAGACCCAGCTGTGACAGTCGATGTTGTTCGCGACACACCACGCCAATTGCCTGCGGGAGATATCGCTGCGCTCAATGATTCTTTCGGATTTGGTGGCCACAACGTAGTACTTGCATTTAAATCGCTCTAATCTAGAGCCATGCCAACGAAGGTCTTAGACCCCGAAGAACGCATAGCTAAACTCCTTGATGCCGGTAAGTGCGAACTCCTGATTCCACGCACAGATTGTGGAATGGTTGCAGCAACTGGATCCATTAAAGGAAATAAAGTTGTTGTCTTCGCATCCGATCCCACCATTAAGGGTGGAGCGCTCGGTATAGAAGGTTCGCAAGTGATTGTTCAGGCATATCGAGCCGCGATGGGCGCGCAAGTTCCTGTCATTGGTATTTGGCACTCTGGTGGTGCGCGCCTTAGTGATGGAGTTGCATCACTTAATGCCTTCGGCGAAGTCTTTCAAGCGATGGTCACTGCAAGTGGTCGCATCCCCCAACTTTCTTTAGTACTCGGACCAACAGCTGGTGGTGGCGCATATGGACCTGCACTGACTGACATCGTTGTACTTGCACCCGAAGGTCGCATCTTTGTTACAGGTCCGGATGTCGTGAAGTCGGTAACTGGCGACATCGTCGACATGGCACTTCTTGGTGGTCCAGAAGCACACAGTAAAAATTCCGGCGTTGCTCATGTGATTGCACCCACCGAAGATATTGCCTATAGCGAGATTCAAGATCTGGTCTCACTCTTTGCTAATCAAGGTCTGATGTCAACCAACATTGAAGATGTGAAGCTTGCCCATTTGGTTCCTGATTCTGCAAAACGTATCTATGAAGTACATCCACTCGTTGATGCGATATTAGATAAAGACGCTGAAAAACTTGAACTCCTTGATATGTGGGCCGAAAACATGACCACCGTGATTGGTCGTTTGGGTGGGCGCACAGTGGGAGTAATCGCTAATAACCCACAAGTCATTGGTGGAGTGCTTGACTCTGCAGCTGGCGAAAAAGCTGCACGCTTCGTCCGCACCTGCGATGCATTTGGTATTCCGCTTATTGTGATTGCAGATGTCACAGGATTCTTGCCGGGTATTGGCCAAGAATGGGAAGGCGCAGTACGTCGCGGTGCAAAGCTGCTCCATGCATTTGCTGAAGCTGTCGTTCCGCGCGTTACTGTGATTACACGTAAGGCATATGGTGGTGCATTTGTTGCGATGAACTCGAAATCGTTAGGTGCCACCCGCGTATTTGCGTGGCCTCAAGCGGAAGTTTCAGTCATGGGCGCCGTTGCCGCTGTGCGCGTATTGCATCGCAGATTACTCGCAGATTTACCTGCAGATCAACGCGAAGATATGGAATTAGAACTTGCTGCCGAGCATGAGAAAGTATCGGGCGGAGTCGCACGAGCAATTGAAATTGGCGCAGTCGATGAAATGATCGATCCTGATAAGACTCGTAGCGCGATTGCAAAAGTTCTTGCAGAGACAGATTATCGCCGTGGTTCACACGGCAATATTCCGCTGTAATTATTTAACTGAGAAAGTTACGGAGACCGTTGAGGTCACAGTCTTTTCAATACTTGATGTGTCGTAGGCGCCAGTATCTTGGGTCATCGTCGAATCCGGTGTGGTCACCTGAAATACACCTGACTTTACCGATTGCACTGAACCAACTTTTCCACCAACCGCCTTAGTGATTGCTTCAGCACGAATCTTTGCATCCTTCATCGCTTCTTCAAGCAACTTAGGGCGCATTGTAGGAAGAGTTGAAATGTAATACTGAGGTCCATAATTATTTACAGTGACGCCCTGTTGCAAGATGGTGCCGATTCCCTGAGAAAGCTTTGAAACTAATTGCACATCTTTTGAGCGAACTACAACATCGCGTGAAGCGCGGTAGTTGAGAATTTTGCCCGTGTTGTTGCCATTGACCCATTGTTCATTTGCATATGTAGAAACTGATCCCAAAGTAAGTGCTTCTGCTGGGATTCCACCATCAGTGAGGTATTTGCTGACTGAGGCAACATCATTTCCAACTTTTGTGACTGCTTCGGCGACAGTTGGCCGTGTCAGTGAGACGTTCAGAGTCCACACCACATTGTCGGCGGTTGCTGATGTCTTAGCCGATCCAGTGACTGTGATTCCATTTGCATTACGAGCTGCAAAACCTGCACCTACTTTTACTAATCCACCGCCGAGTGCTACTGCAAGAATCAGCGCAATTGCAATGTAAAGAATTGACTGTCGACGCTCTGTAGAGGTCATAGGTGCTTGTGATGTCATGACACCATCATATCGCTCGAAGTCGCTGAACTTCCTGTAGGTCAACCCCGCGATATGGTTCTAGCGCTTCATCCCACTGCATTCCAAGTGCTACCTCTAAATTCTCACGAACTTCTAAATCATCAAAATGTGCAAGCGCTTTGCGAATTACATCTTCGTTGACATAAATAGTTCCAACTTCATCAACTTTTGCGCGATGAATCCCTAGCTCGGGTGTGCAACGAAATATCTCTCCGCCATGTGAACCAAGCTCGCTCACTTCAAAGCGAAGGTAGTGCCAATTTTTGAGCGCTGTTGCAATCTTCGATGCTGTACCCATTGGAGCGCGAAACTCAAGAGTGGCTCGAACTGTTCCGGCAGCTAACGGCTGATCACGCCAATACAAGTTCTGTGGCGTGCCAAGGAGTGAGTTCAGGCCCCACTCAATGTGTTGACGCAGCGCTGAAGGCGCGGAATGGATAACGACCAAACCGGCGAGGTTTTTTTCATGCATCTGTTGCTCCTAGCAAGGTGCGGCTTGTGCGACCTTCCCCGATCCACAACGACTACCAATTGCTAGTGAGTGCTCTATTTATACAACTTTCCTCTGACTTTGTGAATATGGGCCAAAATTGGCAGGTCTGACCAGTTATTTGAGCGTGAAAATGGAATTGTGGAAATAGGCATACGCGTAGGTAGCAGGTACGCTTTTCCCTAGTCGGACGCTTTATCAGTACCCGTTGTTAGATTTACTTCTTTACTCGGTATGGCTGAACGCAAGACGAAGACTGGAGTTTGAGGAATTCTCGAACTCCTACACATATCGAAGGAATAGTAAAAAATATGGCAACAGGCACAGTTAAGTGGTTCAACTCTGAAAAGGGTTTCGGTTTCATTGCAGTTGATGGTGGCGGACAAGATGTATTCGTTCACTACTCAGCAATTCAAGGAAACGGTTACAAGTCCCTTGAAGAGGGTCAGTCAGTTTCATTCGAGGTCGTCCAGGGTCCAAAGGGTCCTCAGGCAGACGCAGTGAACGCTAACTAATTTCACTTACGAATAAGGCCCGTCGAGAAATCGGCGGGCCTTATTTTTTATTTCTTAGGCTCGGGAGGAATCTCTCCCACTTTTGCTTTCAGCGCAGCAACTGCCTTTGCAGGAGATAAATCTTTTCCATTCTTCCACGCATCTAAATACTTCCAAGGAAGAACTTCACCGCGTCGCACCCACCAAATATCTGCCGGCGTTGGCCAAGAAATTCCAAAATGTAGATGCGGATGTGTTCCACGCGCACTACCCGTAGCACCCACTGAACCTAAAAATTGACCAGCTTTGACCTCAACTCCAGGTTGAATACTTATTGGGATTGAACGCAGATGTGAGCCGTAATAGCGGACTCCATCAACACCAATAATGGAGACATAGAGCCCGCCGCGATCAATACCAAGATTTGTTTTCCCGCTCCATAAGTCAGTGCGATTTACTTCATCGACAACTCCATCAATAGGAGCCACAAATCGACAGCCTGCCTTCGCCAAAATATCGGTTGCAGCGTAATCATGGTGGGCACGTGCATAGTTAACTTCGCAATTGGCAACGGGAAATACATATATCGGTGCAGCTTGAGCGGCTGAAACTGCAGTGAATAAAAGAGTGAGTACAAGAATTTTTCTCAACATATCTACAAGCCTAACGAAGGTGCGATTTATTCTTGAGAGCGGCGCGGTCTAACTTTGCTGTGACCATCATGTGAGGGACAGTCAGAGCCCAAATCGTGACTAACGTCAGCCATAAGAATGAATCGCTCACATTGTTATGTGAGAAACCAGCAAGCAGCGCCACAAATATCAACGTTCCAATAAGTGCTGGAAGGCCCGGAATGACCGCGCTTCTAAAAGCTTGCCACGAATTTCCCGCTTCGTAGGCGGCGAGTGAACGAGGAAGGAGCGAACTCAATCGCGCGGTATGTCGCATCGCATGCCAGCAACCGAAGTAGACAGCGAATGCAACAAGTGGTGGAGCCACTGAGGCAAGTGCAGCCAAGAGCGCTACATCAAGTAAATCCCGATATCGCTTCTTCGAAAGTAAGGTCATCGCAGAAAGCGTTGCAATGACAGCCACAGCAATCTGAAGTTCTGATGTATATCCATGGTGCCAATTGATTAATTCAGAATTTACTTTCTGAAGCGCATCCGTACTGCGGCTATTTACTAGCGGTATGACAACGGGAAGCGCGCCCGCTGCTGGTGCATAAGCCCAGATCGGTAAGTGTGACTGTATTCCTTTGAGCCGATTGAGCTCGGAGATAAATGCGCTATCTCCAATTCCAAAGTGGGTAGCGCTCATTATGACAACGGCAATAAATCCCCAGACGTTCCATTGCAATATTGCCCAGATGGCAATGAGTGCAATCGCAACATAGATTGCTATAAAGATAGCCATCTTGAGTGGTTGCGCTTTCGGAAGAGTCACTAAGTGATCTAGCGCTCCATGGGGAATACCAATCGCTAACGCCACGACAGCCATTACAACCTGCCAGTTGAGCGAATCAACTCCGAGCCACGATGAGAAGACAATAGAGAGTGCAATTGCAACTGCGACGATGGCGCTTGAGAAGGTGCGCACTCGTGAAAATGTCTTTAACTTTGCCATCTCCATAACGGCCACAGTAGCAAGATTTAACGGTAACTATGCAAAAATGCGGGCATGAAACATTGGTCCTACATGGGAATGCTTATCTTCACCCTGTGTGGATCGGGCTGGCTTGAGATTGTTCTGAAGACTGGTGTGTTGCGTCGTCTGAAGCGCGCAGCGCTCAGCATTTTGCCCATCAGTATCTTTTTCCTCATCTGGGATGCATATGCGATTGCGAAGGGTCATTGGTTCTTCGACCGCCAACAAATGCTCGGAATCATCGGGCCATTTAACATTCCCCTTGAGGAGTACCTCTTCTTCATCGTGGTGCCTCTTGCTGCAATTCTGACAATTGAAGGCGTCACAACTGTCAAACCTCATTGGCGCAAAGGTGAATTCGGCGAATGATTTACTCAGATATTGCTATCGCAGCTTTTGGAATCTCCGTCATGGTCGATCTCTTTATTTTCAAAAATTCGATGTTAACGCGCGCTGCATTTTGGACTTCATACGCCATCATCTTGCCATTTCAATTGCTCACCAATTGGTGGCTGACATCGCGCAATATCGTGATGTATAACCCCGATGCGATTATCGGGGTGCGCATCTGTTCTGCACCCGTAGAAGATCTGCTCTTCGGATTCGCACTCGTCTTAAGCGTGATGGGAATGTGGGAGTTCTGGGGTCGCAGAGGGCTGCAAAGACACTAAAATCACAACGCTGTAAAGTGAAACAACAAACCTGACTCTGGTTTAAGTACAGGAAGTTGAATTCCTACATGGGCTAGTTGATCACCATTCAATGTGAGTGATGGCCACCATCCAGGGGCACGCTTCTGGGTAAATTCTTGTGCGCTCAACTCTTCAATAACTCTGACTTGGTAGACAGTTTCTTTATCAAGACCATCGAATGTAGTGACAAGTGGTCCGAAGTTATCGAGTGAAGTTAGCTGCATATAGGTAAAGAGCGCTTCTTTTTTATCGAGTGAGACAGTTCCGTATAGTTGTGCATTTCCTACAATTTCATCACTGCGCACTACTGTTCCAGAATGCAATAAATCACGATACTTCTTATAGAAAGCCACAAAGGCTTTGAGCGTCTGAGTCTCTTCTTCATCTGCTTCGCTGATATCCCATTCAATGCCAGCATGACCGAAGAGAGCATTAAGAGCGCGGAAAGAGATTGAATGTGTTCGGTGCATCTGATGGCCCACAGTTGGACCAATATGAGTACCTAAATACTCTGGCGGAATAACAAGACCAGTCCACCGTTGAATCTGTTGGCGCTCGAGTGGATCGTTCTGATCTGATGTCCAGAAACGATCCGCATGCTCAATCATCCCAAGATCGATGCGACCTCCTCCGGATGCGCATGATTCAATTTCAAGTCCGGGATGTCGTTTTTTGAGTTCATCAAAGATTCGATAAATGGCTTCAGTCTGCTTGCGCACTACTGGTCGGCCATCAGAGATGGGATCAGTTAGATGGCGATTGTGATCCCATTTGATGTAAGCAATGTTGTGAGCGGTAAGAATTGCATCCACTTGGTTGAGCACATGGTTATATGCGCCCTCTTTAGTCAGATCGAGCACTTGCTGCCAACGTCCTTCGATAGGAAGGCGTCCTGGTTCCTGCAAGATCCAATCTGGATGTGCACGATATAAATCAGAGTCACGATTGACCATCTCGCCCTCAAACCAGAGGCCGAATTCGATGCCTTTATCGTTGATGTATTTGATGATTGGGTTAAGACCATTAGGCCAAGCATCTTTCGAAACAACCCAGTCACCTAAACCAGATTTATCGTTGCGGCGAGAACCAAACCATCCATCATCTAAAACAAGGCGCTCCACTCCAATTTCAGCAGCCTTATCAACAATCTTTCGAATGCCATCTTCGTTGTGATTGAAGTAGACCGCTTCCCACATATTTAAGGTCAGAGGTCGTGGGCGCACCTTTGTAATGTGATGTGGGCGTGAGCGAATCCAGGAGTAATGATTATTGGTGAGGCCATCGAGCCCCCGATCGCTAAAGGTGGCAACTGCGCGAGGTGCAACATAACTCTCGCCCTTCTTGAGTATTACTTCGCCAGGCAAAAGGTACTCACCTGCACCAATAGATGTATGTCCATCTATCAGCCGCTCAACATGGTGAATATTGTTTCCAGACCATGCCATTGCAAGTGACCACGCTTCACCGTGGCGGAAACCTGTTGCATGGTTGAGTGCTACTTGAGTAATTGTGTAATCGTGGCCAGAGCGTCCTTCAAATCCTTCACGTGTGATGAGTCCGTAATCAATCGAGCGACGTTGGGGCTGGCGCTCTTTGGTCCAATGGCCATAGAAGTCGAGTACTTCATCGGTCTGTTCTTGAAGTGGCAACCAATAAAGGAAGTGCTCAAGGAAGTAATCACCTTCAGAAGTGTTTGTGACCTTTGCATCCATCAACAGAATATCGGATGGAGTAAGAGTGTATGTCATCTCAATTTCAAGTCCAGCGATGGCATCTACAAATACCGCTACTATTGATTGATCTTTCTGCGTTGCACTCTTTACCGTAAAGGAATGTGAGGAACCGACTCCCCCGCGATGTCCTCGAAGTGCTGGATGACCAATCCATCCACGCGAATGTTCGCGAAGAATGAGATTGCTTGAAGAAACATCTAGTCCTCCATGGAATGCAGGTTTTGTCAGCGCAGCGCGAATCGCTTCTGCAGACTTTTCGTTGATTGCACCTAGCTTTTTGCCCCAATACAAAACTGCTAAAGAATCGCCATCGTGCTCGAATATGATTGAGGAGCGTGACTGGCTGAGATGAATCATGGCTTAATCCTAATGAGCAACCCCGTAAGATTGACCAGGACGAGGCGGTAGCTCAGTTGGTTAGAGCCCCGAACTCATAATTCGGTCGTCGTCGGTTCGAGCCCGACCCGCCTCACATATTTTCACCCTTTCAGAAGGGGATTCATTCACTGATTACCTTTTATTCATGTCTGTGCGCCAAACTATTCCCGTGAAGGAACTCCCCGCCAACTATCAAGATCGCGAGCTCACATGGCTTGATTTTGATACCCGCGTGCTCGAACTCACCGAAGATCCAACAATTCCGCTTTTGGAACGAATCCGCTTCCTCTCAATCTTCTCATCGAATCTTGATGAATTCTTCATGGTGCGCGTTGCCTCTCTCAAGGCAAAGATTGAACGAGGAAGCACCACAGTTAATTCTGCAGGATATACGCCAAAGCAACTTCTCAAACTCGTTCTCAATCGAACACAAGAGTTGGTTAACATACAAGCCGATCGTTTTCGCGATGTCATCATTCCTGAACTTCGCGCCGAAGGAATTGAATTTGTAAAAATTGAAAATCTCACTGATGATGAACGATCCCATCTCAAGGATTACTACAACAAGCGAATCTTTCCTGTACTTACTCCACTCGTAGTCGACCCATCCCACCCATTCCCATATATCTCTGGTCTTTCACTTAACATTGGCGTCAATATCGAATCTAGTGATGATCATGACATCAGCTTTGCTCGAGTTAAAGTTCCTTCTAACCTTCCACGCTTCATTCGCACATCTGATACATCAAAATTTAGATTTGTACTGATTGACGAACTTATTGCCGAGCATCTCTCTGAACTTTTTCCAGGTGTCACCCTCAAAGATCATTTCTTCTTCCGCGTCACCCGAAATCAGGATCTCGACCTTGATGAGGATGAAACAGATGACATTCTCGAAACGATGGAGAAGGAGCTCACCCGCCGACGCTTTGGCCCACCGGTTCGCCTCGAAGTGGATAAGGTGATTCAAGCTGATGTGCTCAATGAATTGATGGATGAGCTTCAGATTGAACCTCACGACGTTATTAAGTACGACTCACCTCTTGATCTTCGTAGCCTCAATCAGATTGCCGACCTCGATTTTCCGCATTTGAAGTACAAGCCATTTAGAAGCGAGACTGCCCCTGAACTTCGCGATGTTGATTCCGAAAACACTGAATCATTCTTCGCAGCAGTCAGAAAGGGCGAAATTCTTCTCCATCACCCTTACCAATCTTTCACCTCATCTGTCGTTCAATTTCTTGAGAACGCAGCGCAAGATCCTCATGTACTAGCGATAAAACAGACGCTCTATCGCACATCCGGTGATTCACCGATTGTCGAAGCGTTGATTGAGGCTGCCGAAGCAGGCAAACAAGTGTTGGCAGTGATTGAAATTCGCGCACGATTTGATGAGATGGCAAATGTCCGATGGGCGCGAAAGCTAGAAGAAGTTGGCGTGCACGTTGTCTATGGATTGATGGGGCTGAAGACTCACGCCAAGTTATCTCTTGTAGTTCGCGAAGAGGGCGATGTTCTCCGCCGTTACTGCCACGTTGGAACCGGAAATTACAATCCAAAGACCGCGCGTTTCTATGACGATCTCGGAATTCTGAGCTCAGACCCTGTTCTAGGCGAGGATCTTTCTCGACTCTTTAATGAACTATCAGGTTATTCAGCAAAACATGATTACTCACGAATTCTTGTAGCGCCACATAGTCTACGTAAAGGACTCATATCGCGTATTAAACGTGAGACTCGAAATCACCTTGATGGCAAACCTTCCTGGATTCGCCTCAAACTCAACTCGCTACTTGATGAGGAAATAATCGACAGTCTCTATGAAGCCGCAGATGCTGGGGTAAAGATTGAAATTGTCGTTCGCGGAATTTGTTCAATACAACTTAACAACCAGGCGCGTCGTGAAAATATAAAGATCCGCTCAATTCTGGGCCGATTCCTCGAGCACTCTCGTATTTACTATTTCCGTAATGATGGTGCTGAAGAATATTTCATAGGTAGCGCAGACATTATGCATCGAAATTTGGATCGTCGAGTTGAGGCGCTAGTACGCATTGAGTCTGAAAAGCATAAAGAGACACTCAAATCTATATTGGATGACTCGGTCTCAGATTTATATTCAACCTGGACTTTGGGCTCGGATAATCAATGGGTTCGAAAAATTAAAGATAATGAAGGTAAGTACTTGGTCAATTTCCAAGATCATTTCATCGAGAAATTTAATCGCCTGTGATTAGAGCCGCAGGCGCTTTACTTTGGCGAGAGACTGCTGATCTGACGATCGAGATAGCTCTCATCCATCGTCCGCGATATGACGATTGGACGTTGCCTAAAGGAAAGATTGAAGAAGGTGAAACAGCTCTTCAATGCGCATATCGCGAACTCATCGAAGAGACGGGTATCAAAGCCTCATTTACCCGCCAGCTTGGATCCGTGGAATATGAAGAGAGCGAACAACGCAAGCGCGTCATTTTCTGGGCTGCTCGATGTGCACTGGATACCGGAAACTTCACAGCCAATGAAGAAGTAGATCAACTCACGTGGCTTGCTCCAGAGGATGCGCTTGCTCAAGCTACCCATGAATCTGATCGTCAGATGATTGAGAATTTTTTAAGCCAGGAGCAACATACCGATACGCTCATCATTCTTCGACATACCAAAGCGCTTGAACGTGGTGATTGGGATGAAGAAGACTCAGAGCGAACACTTAACGAAGTTGGGTTTGATCAAGCACAACTCTTGATCAAGCATCTAGAACCTTTTGCATTAGATGAAATTTACACATCAGATTATGTGCGATGCGTTCAGACTGTAACGCCATTGGCGCATTCACGAGGAATAGCAATTACTCAAGTGCCAAGCCTCAATGAGCGCACTTTTGAAGAAGATCCGCTTCGATCAGTGGCCTTTGCGAATGCTCTGAAACAAGATGAAAAGAACATTTTAATATGTAGCCACAATCCAGTAATTCCTACTATGTTGCGCGGAATTCTCAACACAAAGTTGAAAAACAAAGATCTGATCAAACTCGAACCTGGTGATGCATGGATTGTGCATCGCGTCCGCGGAGAAATTGTTGGTCTAGATTACCTAAGTATCGGTAATTAACGCTCAATCCAATCAAGTCTGTGTAGAACAATTCCTTCTCGAAGAGCCCAAGGGCAGATCCGAATTTCTTTTAACTCGAGGGTCTGCATCAGTTGTCGCGCCACCATTGCACCCGCAACTATCTGAGGCGCACGTTCGGCAGAGACTGCAGGGAGTTCCATTCTCTCTTCGATATCGAGCCTTTGAAGGCGCGGAAGAAGTTCATTGAGCGCCTCTAGCGTCACGTGCTGACCAAACTTCGGATATAAATTCTGTGAAAGTTTTGCCAAAGTTCGGAATGTTTTACTCGTACCTGCCGCGTTATCTTTCTCAAATGTTGAAAGCGATGCAGCAAGTGGATCAATCTTCTCTTCCAAATATTCTTCCAGCGCTTTGAGTGACTTTGAGGTAAATGGATCACCTTTGAGAAATTGACGAGTAAGTCTTCCTGCACCTAATTGCATCGATGTTTTAAAGACTGGATCTTCTTCAGCCCCACGCGCGATTTCGAGTGAACCTCCCCCGATATCAAGTACAAGCAAATCTCCAGAAGACCAACCGAGCCAGCGACGGGCTGCAAGAAAGGTAAAACGTGCCTCTTCTTCTCCGCTTAAGACTTGAAGGTCAATATTGCAAGCCTTATTCACGTGCTCAATGACAGCATCTGAATTCTTCGCTTCTCGAATCGCTGATGTGGCAAATGCCAATAACTCATCGATATCTAAATGCTCGGCACTTTTGAGGTTGGTAAGAATAGAGTCTGTAATTCGATCAATACCGAGTTGAGTGATCGAACCTGCTTCATCGAGATATTCTGTTAAGCGAATAACAGATTTGTGTGATGAGTTAGGAACAGGTGGTGCACCTAAGTGCCCATCAACAACCTGAAGATGAATGGTGTTAGAGCCAACATCAAGTACACCTAATCGCACTTGCGAAGTGTAACGAGATTACGCAGTCACACCCATCAAGTGCTCCATAGCGAGTTGGTCGAGAATTTCATATCCATATCCGCGCTTGCCCGCAGCTTCGGCATCGAATGAATCCTTCGCAAGATCTTTCCATGTCTCACCAGGAGCAAGAGTTGGCTCAGAAAGACCTGGAATATTTGATTCCTTCATCGCAGCGATTACTCGTGGGTCCTTACGGAATGCAGCTGCTCGTTCTTTGAGCACGAGATACATACGCATATTTGATGTCGCAGATGCCCAGACACCTGAATCGCCATCAGTGCGAACTGGCTTGTAATCAAAGTGCTTTGGTCCTGAATATCCATAACGCTCGAGCAGATCAACCAAGAAGAATGCACTCTTTACATCACCATGGCCAAAGACGAAGTCTTGATCGTACTTTGGCCCACGCTGTCCATTAAGGTCGATGTGGAATAACTTCTTCTGCCATAGCGCTTGGGCAATTCCATGAACAAAGTTGAGATTTGCCATCTGTTCGTGGCCAACTTCTGGATTAAGGCCAACTATCTCAGGATGATCGAGCATTTCGATAAATCCAAGTGCGTGACCAATTGTTGGTAGGAAGATATCGCCACGAGGTTCATTTGGTTTTGGTTCGATGGCAAATTTAATGTCATAGCCCTTATCAATCACATACTGGCCAAGGATGTTAAAACCTTCGGCATAGCGTTGGAGTGCAACATAGGCATCCTTCGAGCTTTCAGATTCAGCACCTTCGCGCCCACCCCAGCAGACATAAATCTTGGCACCTAAATCAACGGCTAAATCGATATTGCGCATCGCTTTGCGGATTGCAAAACGGCGAATGTCGCGATCATTACTGGTGAGCGCTCCATCCTTAAAGACCGGATGGCTAAAGAGGTTCGTCGTCGCCATTGGAACTTTCATTCCAGTTTCAGCAAGAGCCTTCTTAAAGCGATTGATATGTCCTTGACGCGTTGCATCATCTGAACCAAAGGGAAAGAGATCATCATCATGGAAGGTCACACCATAGGCACCACGAGCAGCGAGTTCGTTGACAGTGCGCACCGGGTCGAGGGCATCACGGGTTGGATCACCGAATGGATCGCGAGCTTGCCAACCAACGGTCCAAAGACCAAATGTGAACTTATCTGCAGGCGTGGGTGTGAGTGACATACCGAGAGAGTACTTCAGTATGCGAAAGTTAGGAAGCGAACTTTCCTGTCACTAAGTAATAGACGCGGCGAGAAACCGAGACTGCGTGGTCTGCAAAGCGCTCGTAGTAACGCCCCAAAAGGGTGATATCGATTGCCGACTCGACACCGTGGGACCAATCTCTATTGGTAAGAGAACCAATCAATTGACGGTGCAACTTATCCATCTCGTCATCATCTTTCTCAACTTGAAGAGCCATTTCGGTATCGCGAGTCTCAATGACAACTGCGATTTTGCGTGAGAGATTTTCGGCGACTGTTCCCATGTGGTGCACAAGATCACGAAGCTCAGCAGGGATTGCAGAATCAGGATGGCGAAGACGAGTCACCTTTGCAATATGGTGCGAAAGATCTCCCATACGTTCAAGATCAGCGCTCATTCGAAGAGCTGTTACAAGTGCACGAAGATCAGATGCAACTGGTTGCTGCCGAGCAATAATGTCGATGATACGTGAATCAAGTTCGTGTTGGTAGGTATCAATATTCTCGTCAGCAGAGATAACTTCTTCGGCCATCTTTAATTCAGCATCAATGAGGGCATGTGTTGCCTTCTTGATGGATTCAGACACCAAATTCGACAGGTCAACGAGTGACTGAGATACGCCATCAAGCTCTTCTTGGAATACTGAACGGATAAGTGCCATGGGCGTGAACTTAGGCGCAGTCGGTGAATAATGCAATGCTTAGAGGTAAACGGAAGGTTAACTATGCGGGGAAACCATTAGGCTAGTGTTATGTGGTTTCGTCGTGAAGAGAGTGCCCCTTCAACCGAATTATCACCCCTAATCTTCGAAGTTATTTCTCAACTCGATCAAGATGGTTTGCTTGTAGCTCCCGGTGAAGTAATCGTCTATGCAACCGAAGGAATCGAAAAACTCAATCTTCTTAAGGACGGGCGAATCGTTAGCCCAGAACTCATTGCTCTCATTCGTGTTGTTCGTCGCACACAACAGACTCGCACGGGAAAGATTGAAATTCCTCGTGGTCCCATCGGTGAAGGATTGCGTGACCTCACCGTAAAAGCTATTTATTTGAAAGATCATGAAAACATTTTGGTACTTCTGAGTGATGAATCTGAAGCAGAACGTGTCCATGAAGTTCGTCGCGATTTTGTGGCCAACATCTCGCACGAGCTGAAGACCCCGATAGGTGCTCTTTCTCTGCTCAGCGAGGCTGTTTTATCAGCGAAAGATGAGCCAGCCTCTGTAGAAAAGTTTGCCGGCCGCATGCAGCTTGAGGCAAAGCGCTTGACCGACCTTGTCCAAGAAATTATCAACCTCTCTCGTTTACAGGACTCGGATCCGCTTGAGGTTGCGACTGAAAATCATGTGTCAGATTTAATAAGTGAGGCTGTTGATCTCTGCAAAACAACATCCGAGGCCAAGGGAATTCACATCACCACTAATCTTGGAGCAGACGCCATCGTTCTCGGTGATAGCGAGCAACTCATCATGGCAATTCACAATCTTCTTGAGAATGCCATTAACTACTCCCCCGAGAACACCAAGGTTTCGATTTCAGCTGAAGTTGTTGACCAAATCGTAGAAATTACTGTAACGGATCAAGGAATCGGAATTCCTGAAGGTGAACTCGAGCGAATCTTTGAACGCTTCTACCGCGTCGATCCGGCACGTTCACGCGAGACCGGTGGAACTGGGCTAGGGCTATCAATTGTTAAACATGTTGCTTCAAATCATGGAGGAGATGTAAAAGTGTGGAGCTCAGAAAATATTGGCTCATCGTTTGCACTTCGCCTACCAATCTTCACACCTAACGGAGGCAGTTCACAATGACCAAGATTCTAATTGTTGAAGATGAATCTTCATTCTCTGAGGCAATTTCTTTTCTACTAGGAAAAGAAGGATTTGAGAGTACCGTGGCCGAGAATGGTCGAATCGCACTTGATCTCTTCAAATCACATGACTTTGATCTAGTCCTTCTCGATCTGATGATTCCAGAAGTTTCTGGAATCGATGTATGTCGAACCATTCGCACAACATCATCTGTACCAATCATTATGTTGACTGCAAAGGATTCTGAAGTAGATAAGGTCGTAGGTCTTGAACTTGGCGCAGATGACTATGTGACC
This sequence comes from actinobacterium SCGC AAA278-O22, assembly GCA_000372185.1. GTDB lineage: Bacteria > Actinomycetota > Actinomycetes > Nanopelagicales > Nanopelagicaceae > Planktophila. Next base: position 103,698 of record AQUA01000005.1, read on the forward strand.
AAGCCATATTCTTCACGCGAACTCGTTGCTCGAATCAAAGCGGTATTGCGCAGAGGTGTGCCTGATGATGGCTCCGCATCTGGTTCGACGAATATTCATACAGCCGGTCGCATTCGTATGGATATTGAACGACATCAAGTCACTGTCAACGAAGTTTCTATCAATTTGCCGCTGAAAGAGTTTGAACTCCTTGAGTTTTTAATGCGAAATTCTGGTCGTGTACTTACACGCGGACAACTCATTGATCGTGTGTGGGGCGGCGATTACTATGGGGATACAAAGACACTTGATGTGCATATCAAACGTCTGCGCTCAAAGATTGAGGTAGATCCTGCCAATCCAGTATTGATCCAAACTATTCGTGGGTTGGGTTATAAATTCGAGGCGTAGAGTAATTCCTGCGATTTGAGCAATTACTTAAGTAACTCACTAGGGATATCCCTTCGCTTGTAAAGCAGCGATTGGGAACTACCCTTATCTATGGTTAAAACTCTGGCGAATCCGGCGCGAGTCTTGCTCATTAACGATGATGCATTTGAACTCGCCACAATGTCTGCTTCCCTTCGATTGCACAGCACCAATATCGTCGGAGAAGCTTCGAATGTATTCGTCGCTGAGAATCTCTTCCGATCCCTTCAACCCGAGATTGTCTTGATTGACTTGCAATTCTCGGGCGAAGAAGCAATTGGATTACTGCAAAGATTTAGAAAAGTAGATCCCGAACTGGGAATAGTGATCATCACATCGTGTCCTGATTTAAGACTTTTTGGACTATTAGAGAAAAATATTCCGCACGGAAGCAAAATTATTCTTAAGCGTTCAGTCTCTGATTTATCAATCATCACTTTCGCGCTTACTGAAAGCGTGGAATCTGCTAACGATGGTTCGGATATGAAGTGGATTACGATCCATGCAGATATACACGAAAATTCATTTATCAGTATCTTGAGCAATCTCACCGATATTCAGATTGAAACGCTTCGACTAGTTGCACAAGGGCTAAGCAACTCAGAAATCGCAAGAGTGAGATATGTATCAGAAAAGTCAGTCGAACAGATTGTGGCGCGCATCGCACAACATCTTTCAATTTCACCAGATCGAAGTCGTAATCTCCGTGTAATTCTTGCCGGTGAATACTTTAAGTGGCTCGGCGCACCAAGACATTAAGCACTGTGCGGTAAAGTCACTGCATGCCCGCAGAACTTACCCTTGCAGATTTACGTGCACGGTGGAATGAAGTTCTCGACCTAGTCGAAAGTCGGGATCGTGTTGTGTGGATTGCCTATTTCGATGCGCGTCTCGACTCATTTGAAAATGGTCGGCTGACGCTCGATTTCAGAGATAGCAATAAATTGGCTACAGGCCACGACTATCAAGAGGCGCGAATTCGCCATCGCTCGCTGCTTCAGAGCGCAATCTTTGATGTCTTTGGAATCTCTGTGGTGGTTATTGAAAAATGAGACGCCTCGTAGCAACTCTTTCTTCGATGGTGCTTTTCTCCTTTTCGATTCAATCGATCGCTCCTGCACAAGCTACGGATCTCTATCTCATTGGTCCAGGTGGGCGAATACATGGAGCAGATATCAGCCGTTGGCAACATCCTGATGACAAGTCGATAGATTTTCAGAAGATGCATAATGCTGGCATTGCATTTGTCATGATCAAGGCATCAGATACTCGCGATGATGCCGATCTACTTTCAGTGAAGTATCTCAAATCTGATCGCGAAGCTGCGCAGGCTGCCGGAATCTATACAGGTTTCTACCATTACGCGATTCTTCCTAATGTAACTTCTCCTTCTGCAATTATGCGAGATGCAAAGGTGCAAGCTCAAAAAGTAGTCTGGAGAATTGCATCTATCGGGGGTTATAACGAGAAAGATCTCCCAATCGCTTTAGATCTAGAAAACAATTGCGTGCGGATAAGTTCTACAAAGGTATGTAAAAAGAGGTCAACTCGAAGTGCCGCCACTTTGTGGTCAAAAACTTTCCTGCAAACTATTAAAGAGAAAACTGGGCGCACTCCCCTGATTTACTCATCCCCTCACTTTCTCGAGACCTCATTGATCCGCGATAAGGAGTTAAGCAGTTATCCATTATGGATTGCTCAATATGCGATCGATCCCGCAAAAGATGGGGCGAAACCTAATGTGAAACCCGGTGGCTGCTTCGTTCATTCATGGACAACTTCACAATGTTCGGCCAACTGGACTGTATGGCAGTACACATCGTGTGGAATTGCACCGAAATATGGAGTTCCCGGAACGCGGCTGGATCTAAACGTATTTGCTGGAGACTCAGAAAAATTCACATCACTTCTGACTGGTACCTGGATTCCAGATATCGCAGATGAGATGCCACAAGGTGAGACCACGACGATGGTGATTACCTCTGTCTCTGCCAGTACAACAAATAAGAACGCAGTAATTTCTGTGGAAGTAAAGCGTCCCGATAACACGCCAGTAGTGACTGGTGCAGTGAAGTACTACTTCACATCAGCAAATCAGAGTATTCCTAAAGTGACACAGACAGTTGCACGCGAAACAAGCGGATCGTGGAAACTCTCTATCGCAGGACTTCCTGCGGGAACATGGATTGGCAATCTTGGTTTTAAAGATGCATCTGGAACCCATGCTGAAAGTAAATTGCCACTTCTACTCACTATTGAACAAGGGCCGACCCCACCTGCTAAGCCATCAAAGAAACCAACCATCAAGCCGGTGAGCGATGGTTGTCGCAATCAGATTAAGAATTAACGAGCTCGACGAGAGCTTCTTCCTCTTTCTCAATTACAGCAAGAAATGCACTCACTGACGCGTTACGTTCCTTTACGCCCCAACCGAGTTCATCGCCAATAATCTTTGCTACCTCTTTTGCTGCATCTGCCCCACCATCAAAAGCTTCAAATGAAATGCGAGTGCGACGCAGCAGAACATCTTCGACAGAGAGTGCGCCCTCGTGTGTTACTGCATGGAGAATTTCAGCTCTGAGATAAGGCAATTCAGGGATGATTCGTTCAGAGAGTGATGAATCGCTTGCGATGAGTTCGAGGATTTCTTCAATCAATGAACCATAGCGATCAAGTAGATGAGTAACTGTTGCTTCAGAGAGTTTATTTTCCTCAGCAATCTTGCTTACCTGTTGCTTCAGCGCAAAGTAACCATCTGCACCAATCAGTGGCAGCTTATCGGTCACGGATTCGTTGACGAGCCTGCGAAGATCAAGCACTGCAAGATCAACAGCATCCTTTGCCATCACGCGATATGTGGTGTACTTACCACCAGCCATGCTGACAAATCCAGGCGCTGGACGGTCAACGGTATGTTCGCGCGAAAGTTTGGTTGTTGCAGATCCAGTTTTATTGGCAACCAGAGGTCGAAGACCTGCAAAAACGCCAATGATGTCTTCTGCTTGTAATTGTGGCTCGAGTACTCGGTTTGCTTGATCGAGGATGTATTGCACATCTTCTTGGGTAGCAAGGGGTTTGGAGCGATCACCATCGTATGGAGTATCAGTAGTTCCAACAATCCACTTATCTCCCCAAGGAATGAGGAAGAGGACAGATACTGCAGTCTTAAGAATGATTCCATCTTTCGACTTAATGGCATCGCCTGGCACAACGATATGAACGCCCTTTGACATTGCAACTGAGTAGCCAGCAGTCAATCCAAACTTCTGGTGGAGCTCATCGCTCCAGACCCCAGCACACATAATCGTTGCCTTTGCAGCGATAGTAAATTTCTTATTGGTTGCTACATCAATTGCAACCACTCCAGTTACTTTCTTTCCGGAGCGGATTAAATCTTCAACGCGTACTCCCGTTGCCATCACAGCACCGTGGCGAGCAGCGGTTCGCGCAATCATCATGGTGTGGCGCGCATCGTCTACCTGCGCATCAAAGTAGCGAATCGCGCCAGTGATAATGTCTTGGCGCAATGATGGTGAAATAGAAGCGATTGTCTTGCCTGTCAAATGTTTATGTGATGGAAGTGCGCGTTTGAAACCACGAAGTGCGTCGTAGAGGGCAAGTCCTGCACCTACATAGGTGCGCTCTTTCACTTTTTCAGTAAGTGGATAGAGAAAACTGACCGGCTTTACAAGGTGAGGACATTGCGTTGAGACCATCAATTCACGTTCGTGGAGGGCTTCGCGTACTAACTTAAAATCATATTGTTCAAGATAGCGAAGTCCGCCGTGAATCAATTTACTCGATCGACTTGATGTTCCAGCTGCATAATCTTGCGCTTCAACGAGAGCCACTTTCAATCCACGAGAAACCGCATCAAGGGCTGCACCAACTCCATTGACCCCGCCACCAATAATGAGGATGTCGAACTCATCGCTAGCCAAGGCTTTCAGTGCCTGCTGGCGTTGCAGTGGATTGAGCTTCGAAGTAAACATTCTTTAGAGAACTACCAATTTCTATCTGCTTGAGTACCCTGAACGGTCTTTAGTAGTCTTAACTATATGGCATACATCGGAAGTTTGGACCAAGGTACAAGCAGCACTCGTTTCATGATTTTCGATGCTGATGGAAAAGTAGTTGGCCAGCATCAACTAGAACATCGCCAGATACTTCCGCAAGCAGGCTGGGTCGAACATGATGCCGCTGAAATTTGGGATCGCACTAAGGAAGTTATCGCTGGAGCTCTCAAGCAAGCAGATATTTTGGGTTCAGATTTAGCTGCCATCGGAATCACAAATCAGCGCGAAACCACAGTGGCATGGGATGTCACTACAGGTCGCCCGCTCCATAACGCCATCGTCTGGCAGGACACCAGAACCGCTGACTATCTCAATACTTTCTCCACTAAAACGTCAGAGACAATAACCTTTAAGTCAGGTCTTCCGATTGCTCCTTACTTTGCCGGCAGCAAGATGCACTGGTTGATTGAAAATTCGCAAGAAGTGAAGAGCGCCATCGCAGCAGGTACTGCGCGGTTTGGAACGATTGATTCGTGGCTCCTGTGGAATTTATCGGGCGGAGTCCAAGGCGGAGTGCACTTCACTGATGTAACAAACGCGAGTCGTACGCTTCTGATGAATCTCGAAACACTGCAATGGGATGACGAATTACTCGGATTCTTTGGAATTCCTCGCTCTGTACTACCTTCCATCAAATCTTCATCAGAAATATATGCGACAACTGACCCTCATGGCCCACTCGGCTCTGCAGTTCCCATTGCTGGAATTTTAGGCGATCAACATGCAGCCATGGTTGGGCAGGTTTGTTTTGAACGCGGCGAATCAAAGACAACATATGGAACTGGAAACTTCGCACTTCTTAACACAGGTACCGAAATTGTCCGATCTAAGAATGGTCTTCTCTCAACTGTCTGTTACAAATTTGGCAATCAGCCTGCGATGTATGCCCTCGAAGGATCTGTGGCGGTCACTGGCTCTGCTATTCAGTGGTTACGCGATCAACTCGGAATCATCACCAACGCTGCCGAAACTGAAAATCTTGCATCCTCTGTTACAGATACTGCAGGCGTCTACTTCGTGCCAGCATTCTCTGGACTCTTCGCACCATATTGGCGCAGCGATGCACGTGGAGTAATTGTCGGTCTTACTCGTGCAGCAACGAAGGCTCACCTTGCACGCGCAGCTCTTGAAGCGATCTGCTATCAAACACGTGATGTGATGGATGCGATGGTTGCAGATAGCGGCGTACCGATGACTGAAATGCGCGTGGATGGCGGAATTACCGCAAACTCACTGTGCATGCAGATGCAAGCAGACATCATGGGTATCGATATCACTCGTCCGCTGATTACTGAAACAACAGCGCTCGGTGCTGCATATGCAGCAGGTTTAGCTGTTGGATTCTGGAAAAACACAGATGAACTCAAAAAACAGTGGAAACAATCTCGTCGCTGGAGTGCAACAACAAGTGTTGCAGATCGTGCATCCGGTTATGCCGGATGGAAGAAAGCGATTGAGCGCACGCTCAACTGGGCTTAACGAAATAATGCGCGCCTCACGGTAGAGTAGGCACATCATGGATGAGATAGTCGAACTTTCTGCAGGTGTAGTGCGTACAAGCCGCACCATGAATGACGGTCGCACTATCCGTTATTACGACACTGCCGGACAGACTCGAACAGTTACAGATCAGCGTCCGCAAGAAGAACAACCTGGAATCGGCGAACTTCGCCTTGATCCCCTTGTGAATGAATGGGTTGCTATGGCAGCTCATCGCCAAGGTCGAATCTTCTTGCCACCTAAAGAACTCTGCCCGCTCTGCCCAACCACAGGCGAACTTCTCACTGAAATTCCTGAAAGTGATTTTGAAGTTGTCGTCTTCGATAATCGCTCACCATCGTTACGTCCACCTGATGGTGATTTTGCACTTCCCGATCTCGTCGGAACAGATACAGATGAAGGCGTTGCTGCAGGAAAATGTGAGGTCATCTGTTTCACTGCAGATCACGGTGGCGCCTTTAAATCACTATCACCCCAACGAGTGCGCACTCTTCTTGAAGCGTGGCGCGATCGCACCGCTGAACTTTCAAGCCAGCCATATATTGCACATATCGCTCCATTTGAAAATCGCGGAGAGGAAATTGGCGTAACGCTGGCTCACCCTCATGGACAGATTTATGCGTATTCCTACCTGCCACCTCGCGTGACAAAGATGCTCGAAGTCGCCCGTGCGCATCACGCTAAGACTGGCCGAGTCTTATTTGATGATGTGCTTGCCCGCGAACTTCGCGATGGAGTTCGCATCATTGCCCGTAATGAACACTGGGTTGCATATACGCCTTATGCATCACGTTACCCATTTGAAATTCACGTTGTTCCGCTTCAACCAGTTGCTGATTTGACCGAACTTTCACCTGCTGCTTGCGATTCATTCCCACCTATTGCCATCGAAGTGATGCAACGTCTCGATGGAGTCTTTGGAATTGAGATGGCCTACATCGCAGCCTGGCATCAAGCTCCGGTGCGCGAGGGTCGCGATCTTCTGCGGCTGCATTGGCAAATCACAAGCGTTCGTCGCGCCCCAGGAAAATTGAAGTACCTCGCAGGATCAGAATCTGCCATGGGTGCATTCATCATGGATATGAAGCCAGAACAATCTGCACAGCAACTCAAAGATGTGAAGCTTTAGATAATGGCTTCAATTGCTCGTGGCTTTGAAGAGTTATATGGACGTAAACCAGAGGTAATCTCTGAAGCGCCAGGTCGAGTTAACTTGATTGGCGAACATATTGATTACAGCGAAGGATTTGTCCTTCCTTTCGCTATCGCAGATCGCACCTACGCTGCTATCGCTGCCCGCGGTGATGGATTGGTCCGAATCGCATCTCACCAACGGAAAGAGAAAATCTTTTCCATCGACATCAATGATGTGAAGCCTGGAAGTAAAGGCGATTGGGAGAAATATGTTTTGGGTGTTCTCTGGAGCCTTGGAATCACATCCGGAGTAGATATTTTCGTTGATGGCAATGTTCCAGGTGGTGCAGGCTTGTCATCTTCTGCAGCACTCGAATGTTCTGTGGCAGTTGCTCTCAATTCTCTCTTTTCACTCGGCAAGAGCAAAGAAGATTTAGCGCGAGCAACGCAGCGCGCTGAAAATGACTATGTCGGAGTTCCATGCGGCATCATGGATCAATCTGTATCGCTGATGGGGCAAGCAGGTGCGGCGCTCTTACTTGATTGTCGTGACCTCACTACTGAAATAGTTCCTTTTAGCGTTGCAGATGCTGGTCTTGAGCTGCTCATCATTGATACACAAGCGCACCATGCACTTACCGATGGTGGTTACGCCGAACGTCGCGCAGCATGTGAATCCGTTGCAAGGAAACTAGATATTCCATCAATGCGCCACCTCACCTTGGATGCGCTCGAGGCTCAACGCGAAAAAATTACTGCGACTGAATTTATTCGTGCTCGTCATGCCGTTACTGAAATAGCTCGCGTTCTAGAAGCTGTCGTTGCCTTACGTGCTTCAGATTTTGTGACTCTTGGAAAGTTAATCAATGCATCCCACATTTCATTACGTGATGACTATGCAGTCTCGTGTCCTGAACTCGATGTTGCAGTAGATGCCGCAATCGCCGCCGGTGCAATCGGATCTCGTATGGTCGGTGGCGGATTCGGTGGAAGCGCAATTGCGCTCATAAAAGCAAGTGATATACAGAAGACTAAAGATGCAGTGCTCGCAGCTTTTGAAGGAAGAGGATTTAGAAAGCCACGCTTCTTTACTTCACTACCTAGCGCAGGAGCTAGCGCCAGCCTGGTTCAATAAATTTAATTATCTATAGGTTCAATAGAGAGAACTTCGACTCCGCCAATTGAGTTGAGAATTTCTACGAGATCAGATGGATCTGTTCCGGGAACTGCAACTGTGATTTCGTCATAGCCAGTTCCGCCTTCACTCTTAAGAACCTGAAGTCCGCGAATATCAGCGCCAGCAGATCCGATTGCCGAAGCAAGCATGCCTAGAGAACCTGGGCGATCGGGAAGAGATACCTGCATAGTGAAGAGAGCCATGAAAGAAAGATACCCGCTACCTATTAAATCCAGGTAACGGGTATATTTCTTAAGCAGGCTTTACATCGACGGCGCAGAGCCTAAAGTGACTTTAAATGTCTTGGTGCCACCTGTGGGAAGTTCCACAACCACTGTGACAACCGACCCAGGCAGATACGAACGAATGCGAACGATTGCAGTATCTGTGTCAGGAATTTTCATTCCATCAATGCTGCGAATAATCGATCCCACTGGAATTCCAGCTTTCTCGGCGCCTTCACCTGGGCTGAGTTTTCCAATCTTTGCTCCGCCACCTGTGTAGGTTGTATCGAAGAAGACTCCAAGAACTGGTCTGGTCGATTTACCTGTGGCGATAATTTCATCGATGACACGCTTTGCTTCATTAATTGGAATTGAGAATCCAAGTCCAATCGAACCACTGGCTGAACCACCGGCAAGCGTTGCAATTGCTGAGTTGATACCAACGATACGACCTTGAGCATCAATCAGTGCACCGCCTGAATTACCAGGGTTGATAGCAGCATCCGTCTGAATTGCATTGACATAAGACTGAGCATCAACGGTTCCGGTAGACACTGGGCGATTGAGTGCAGAGACAATTCCGCTTGTGACTGTGCTTGCAAGTCCCAGTGGTGAACCAATTGCAAGTACTGGATCTCCAACGCTTACTTTGCTGGAATCGCCAAGTGCTACAACTGGCAAATTGCCCATTTGAATCTGAAGAACGGCAATGTCATATCCGGGATCTTGTCCAACAATTTTGGCTGGATATTGATCTCCGTTGGAGAGTTCTACTTTGATAGTGGCAGATGGATTGGAACCAACAACGTGGTTATTGGTGATGATGTAGCTCGATGTTGCGCTGGACTTGTAGACCGAGCCCGATCCAGTGCCACCACCCGTTGGAGTTGTTACTGCGATGGAGACCACTGATGGAGTAACCAGAGATGCAATCGCCTTGCTATTCATACCAGTGCCACCGATATCAACCAAGGTGCGCCCTGTTGCACAGTTACCAGTCGTTGAAAGGAAGAGAGCTTGTGTGCGGTTATCTGCACACGCCTTGATCGAGCCAGACGAGGATGTCGTAGCCGCAGTTGCGATTGAACCTGCAACGGCTGCGCCTGCAATAAAGGCAGCAATAACTTTGAAATGCGCTTTTCTCATGGGCAAAATCCTGCCTTAGATTCCTGAGATTTTCCTGTTATAAATATTTGAACCTATTGCGTTTTTTAAGCAACTTAGGCTTCAACGACCCACTCACCACTGACTACAACCTTCACCTTTGAGAGGGGGGTGTTAGTTGGTCCAGCAACTGCCTTTGCACCATTTGCAGGATCAAATTCTGCGCCGTGGCATGGGCACTTTAAGCGCTTAGATGATGAGTTATAGGAAACGGTACATCCTTGATGTGTACAGATTGCTGAGTATGCAAAAACTCCTGTTTTGGTACGGAAGAGCACTGCAGGAACACCCTGTGTTGAATGGGTGAAGTTGTAAGTGCCACCCACTTTGAGATCGGCTAATTTGATAATTTGTTTTCCAGATGCTTTTGATGTTGATTTTGCGGAAGTTGATGCGGCGGTTGCCTTTGGAAAAGCGCGACCCGCGAATGAAGCAATGACTGCAAAAGCTCCGACAACTCCAGTACGAATAACTCCGCGGCGTTCAAAATTGACAGATGGCATACGACGATTTCCAATCAGTAGTAGAAGATAAGCCAGCCACAATATTGCGTAGGCGCTATCACTTGCTAAGAAGTATGGAGTTGTGTGGAAAGAACTAGAAAGCCACAAACCTGTGGCCATCGCGAATCCGCCAAAAGCCGCAGAATTCGGTGCGACAGATAATAGTGTCGCGATACCGATTGCAAACTCTGAAATCATGACAAAGCCGCCCACCAGGGTTGCACGTTCAATAGTGTGGTTAAGTAAAAATCCAATCGGTGAATTCTGCGCAAATGCTGCAAGCTGGGTTCCGATATAGGTTGGTGAACCTTTCGTCAGAAATCCTGGATCACTCGCCTTATCCCAGCCCGCATATACCCACGTGGCACCAAGGAAGAGGCGCATAATGCGAAGTGCATTGGATTGCGAACGCCATGATGTGATGGCGCTTCGGGAGATACTTTGGAGTGAATTCATGGCTTCAGGGTAAGAGCCGAGGCTGGGAATTTGGTGAAGACGCTCAGAGAGCTAGGTGAAGATAAAAATTGTGCTCCCTGACTTGGATTCGAACCAAGAACCTGTCGATTAACAGTCGACTGCTCTGCCGTTGAGCTATCAGGGAATGTAACGGGCGCAACTCTACCGCAGGGTCTAACGCCTGCCAAAATGAGTGAGAAATAGGCGAAGTTAGAGCGAACCGATAGCGAGTTCGTGAAGCCCACGTTTCTGGGTTTCAAGGGCAACCAAATCACCAAATGCTGCGTTGTACTGCTCTTGATTTTCAACAGGATTTAATCGCTGCAGACTTGATTTGAGATCTGCAATCTTGCGACTGACCAGAACTTCGCGTAAGCGCGCAACAATGCTTGCAACATACTTATCTGACACTGCGCCATCTGTGCGAACTGGTTCGACTGAAAGTTCAGTAAAGAGTTGGCGCATTTTTTCATCAGAGATATTTTCAAGAAGTACCGGTTCAGTTCCAAAAGAATCAATAATGCGACGAAGTTCGCGATAAGCAGGATGGGTAAAGGCATCTTCTTCGATTGTCTTCCAATCCAGCACAAGGCCCGGCATCTGTAGCTTTGCCTTTAACACTTCACGTTCGAGCATTAGGGTGGGCTCGTTTGGATTAGGCCTCCACGCAGCATCAGACGTTGGTGTTTCAGCAGGCGCAGCAGTTGTCGATACTTTCTTCAGAGCAGTATTTACCGCAGCTGTAACGACTTCAGCCTCAGTTCCTAACCAGCCTGCCAAAGATTTAATGTATTCAGGACGCAGCGATTTATCGCGAATCGCTGCAACGAGTGGTGCTGCGGTATTCAGCGCATTTACTCGCCCTTCAGCAGTTGCCAAGTTATGTTTCTTTAACTCTGTGCGAATTGCAAACTCAAAGAGTGGCACGCGCTTTGCAATCAAATCGCGCAGAGCCAAATCTCCCTTATGTTGGCGAAGATCGCATGGATCGAGTCCATCGGGTTCAACTGCCACAAATGTCTGCGTCACAAACTTCTGGTCATCGCCGAACGCCTTCATCGCAGCTTTCTGTCCCGCCGCATCACCATCAAAGGTAAAGATGACTTCACCCCGGAATGCATCGGCATCCATGAGCAGACGGCGAATGATGCGAATATGGTCATCGCCAAATGCTGTGCCGCAGGTTGCAACTGCGGTAGTAATTCCTGCCAAGTGACATGCCATGACATCGGTATATCCCTCAACAACAACTACTTGGCGATTTTTGGCAATATCTTTCTTAGCCATATCAAGGCCATAGAGAACCTGTGATTTCTTATAGATCGGTGTCTCGGATGTATTGAGATATTTAGGACCTTGATCTTCTTCATCGCTGGCTAATTTGCGTGCACCGAAACCAACGATGTCTCCAGAAATATCTTTGATGGGCCACATCACACGATTGCGGAACTTATCAATGGGTCCACGTTCGCCCATCTTTGAAAGACCAGCTTCTTCTAACTCTTCGATGGTAAACCCTGCAGCGCGTAAATGTTTGGTAAGTCCATCCCAACTATTGGGCGCATACCCGACACCAAATGCATCGCATGCGGCCTTATCAAATCCGCGTTGTGTCAGTAAGTCTCGTCCATGTGCAGCATCGGGTGAGGTATTGAGTAAATCTTGATAGAACTTTGCTGCTGCTGCATGTGCTGCATATAAACGAGAGCGTTGTGATGTGGGTTGAGTTGGTCCACCTTCTTCGTAGCGAAGGGTGTAGCCAATCTGTGAGGCAAGACGTTCGATTGTTTCGGTAAAAGATAAATGATCTGTCTTCATCATGAAGTCAATGACATCGCCACCTACTCCACACCCAAAGCAGTGGTAGTAATTCTTCGATGGTGTGACGTGGAAGGACGGTGATTTCTCATCGT
>AQUA01000006.1 GCA_000372185.1 actinobacterium SCGC AAA278-O22
ACATGCACATAACGTCCGCCTGATTCATCGAGATACTCGCGACGCGCTGCTGCAACGTCAGCAACAGCCGTTGCCATCGGTACCTGAATTCCAAGAACGGTCTGTGTTGTGTGTGCTGCGCCGCCACCAAAACCAACGAGAACACCGGCAGCGCCTGCACGCATAAGGTGAAGTGCACCAGTAGTTGTTGCAACTCCTCCAACAATGACTGGTACATCGAGTTCGTAGATAAATTTCTTAAGGTTGAGCGCTTCATTTTCGGCGGCGACATGTTCTGCAGACACCGTAGTTCCGCGAATGACGAAGATATCTACTCCAGCATCGATGACAGCCTTATGAAGTTGCGCAGTGCGCTGAGGAGAAAGTGAAGCAGCAACAGTGACGCCAGAATCACGAATCTGCTTGATGCGCTCTTTAATTAGTTCTGGGCGAATCGGTGCTGCATAAATTTCTTGCATGCGTCGCGTTGCATGCTTATCAGGCATGGATGCAATTTCTCCTAGAGGAATACGTGGATCGTCATAACGAGTCCACAAGCCTTCGAGATTAAGGACTCCGAGGCCACCCAATTTTCCAATGGCAATGGCAGTTTCAGGCGAAACAACAGAATCCATAGGAGCTGCAAGAAGTGGAAGATCAAACTTGTAGGCATCGATCTGCCATGAGGTGGTGACATCTTCAGGGGTGCGAGTACGACGGCTTGGAACGATGGCGATATCGTCAAATGAATAAGCCTGACGGGCGCGTTTTCCGGGTGCGATTTCGTAATCCATAGTTATTTCTTCTTGCTGTAGTTAGGGGCATCTGCCACATGAAGCACATCATGTGGGTGGCTCTCTTGTAAGCCAGCTGCAGTAATTTGAATGAGGTGTCCTTCTCGGCGCAGTGTTTCGATATCCGGAGCACCGGCATATCCCATTCCGCTGCGCAGTCCACCAACGAGTTGGTGAATAACATCAGCGACTGGCCCGCGATATGCAACCTTGCCTTCAATTCCTTCAGGGACAAGTTTGTCTTCAGAAAGTACATCGTCTTGCATGTAACGATCCTTGGAGTATGACTTCTTTTCTCCGCGCGATTGCATTGCACCCAGTGAACCCATGCCGCGATAAGCCTTGTATTTGCGACCATCGATTTCCACGAGTTCACCTGGTGATTCTTCACATCCTGCAAGCAATGAACCGAGCATAACCGAATGTGCACCAGCAACAATTGCTTTGACGATGTCACCAGAATATTGAAGCCCGCCATCTGCAATCAACGGAATCCCCGCTTTGTTACACGCCTTGGATGCTTCCATGATTGCTGTTACTTGTGGAACGCCCACACCAGCCACAACACGAGTTGTGCAGATCGAACCTGGACCCACGCCAACTTTGACCGCATCAGCGCCAGCGTTAATGAGAGCCTGTGCGCCAGCACGGGTTGCAATATTTCCACCAATAATTTCGATGGTGGATGAATACTTTTTAATGCGCTCGATTGCTTCGAGAACTGCGCGATGATGGCCATGAGCGGTATCGACAACGACGACATCAACGCCAGCTTCGATCAACTTCTGCGCACGTAAGAAGCCATCGTCTCCCACACCGACTGCCGCACCTGCAAGGCCCACGTTCTTGACCAACTTCACGTGCGTTACTTGTTCTTCGATAGGAAGGTTGCGGTGGATGATTCCGATTCCGCCTGCTTTTGCCATGGCGATCGCCATAGTGGATTCAGTGACAGTATCCATCGCAGATGAGACGACCGGTACCGCCAAAGTGATATTGCGAGTGAGGCGCGTCGATGTATCAACCTCAGAAGGGACTACATCGGATGCATCGGGAAGAAGCAGAACATCGTCATATGTCAGGCCAAGGAGCGCGACCTTTTCAGAATCGATGCTCATCTAGGCTCCCCCAACTATCTGCGAGTGTGCAGTCTACCTGCTCAATTAGGCGCCTATCGCCTGCGAAATCTCCTGGCATGCGTGCTCTAGGCCTTCGGCGCGGATGACTTCATCACATTTCACAGAGTCCCACCCTGGACCGCCGACCACGATTCGTGGTGCTGGACGAATTGCAGGAAGTTCTCTCCAATACTTATTTTCTGCATTCTTTGGCAACTGCGCCCATAAGAAAATTGCAGGTGGAGCACATCGCGTCACCATCGCAGAGAGCGCAGAAAGTGGAGTGCGAGCGCCTAATACATAGGTCTCGATATTTCTTTCGCAGAGCGCTGCAGCAAGTGCATAGACCGGAAGTGAATGAAGTTCTTCTCCGACGGCTGCGAGCAAGACCGGGCGATTGTTGAGAGGCTTCTTTAATTCAACAACCCGATTGTGCATGGTGCGCTTTAATATTTCTGAGAAGAGATGTTCGACTTCAATCCCTTTTTGATTGTTCTCCCACTCTTCTCCGATCATAAAGAGGGTGGGCACGATGACATCAGACCAAGCACCTTCGACGCCATAGGTTTCGATCTCATGGGCCAAAGTCTTTTCTACGAACTCTCGATCAAAAGCTTCGAGCGCTTTATAGAGGGCGTCGACAACTTCTTCACGGACTTCAAATACTTTAACAATCGTTTCAATCTTTACAGCGCTCTTGCAATTACGCGCTTGTTCAGCAGCCTCTGCCGGAGCAACGCCCGCGACAATAAGGCGACGCATCATGGTGAGCTTTGCTAAATCTTTAGGGCAGTAGCGGCGGTGTTCGCCTTCCACATGCTCTGATGGCCCTAAGCCATAGCGACGATCCCAGGTGCGCAATGTGGCAGGAGCGACGCCGATTCGGCGGGCGACGGCAGCAACCGTGAGCTTCTCTTCAACCTTCTCTGCCATGGGGCAATCGTGGCGTGAAGTGTCTCAACTCACCACCTGAAATTCGGACATATCGCCCATTGAACAAGGCACGGCGCGATAGATACTTGAACAACTTATGAAACGGTTGTAGCCTGCTCGTAGCAAGAACAAAGGAGAAAAGTCATGGCTGAACTATCACGTCTACCTCAACCGATTGCAGAGCAATGGGAGTGGCAGTACGAAGGTGCGTGCCGTTCGATGGACTCTGAGATGTTCTTCCATCCTGATGGAGAACGAGGTCCACGACGTCGCAATCGCGAAAATGCTGCCAAAGCTGTCTGCGCCTCATGCCCTGTCATCAATGCATGCCGCGAACACGCGCTCGCTGTGCAGGAACCTTACGGAATCTGGGGCGGTCTATCAGAAGATGATCGCGCAGCGATTCTTATGCGCCGTGGAATTCCGCTGATTTCAACCGCATCATAATTTTCAATCTCCTCCTTCAAAGACAATAATCCCCCGCACTCGAATGAGTACGGGGGATTATTCTTTTACTAATTAACGAATTAACTAGTGGCTGTGCCCACCAGGTCCATGTGAATGTCCGTGGCCGGCAGCTGCTGGTTCTTGATCTGCAGGACGTTCGAAGACAACAGCTTCTGTTGTAATGAACATTGCAGCAATTGAGGCAGCGTTTGCAAGTGCAGAACGAGTTACCTTTACTGGATCGATGACGCCATCTTTTGCAAGATCGCCATAGACATCAGTTGCAGCGTTGAAACCTTCGTTGTGCTTCATTGCGCGAACCTTTGCAACTACTACATAGCCTTCGAGTCCTGCATTTTCTGCAATCCAACGAAGTGGTTCGTCACATGCCTTGCGGACAAGTGAAACACCGACTGCCTTATCGCCTGTGAAGCCGAGGTTGTCGTTGAGAGCGTCTGCTGCATGCACGAGTGCTGCGCCTCCGCCGATAACGATTCCTTCTTCAACAGCTGCGCGAGTTGCAGAGATAGCATCTTCAAGACGGTGCTTCTTCTCTTTCAACTCAACTTCAGTGTGTGCTCCAACTTTGATGACGCAGACGCCACCTGAAAGCTTTGCTACGCGTTCCTGAAGTTTTTCGCGATCCCAATCTGAATCAGATTGTGAAATCTCTGCACGAAGTTCACCGATACGTCCTGAAACTGCTGACTTATCGCCAGCGCCATCAACGATGGTGGTTGTCTCTTTGGTGACAACAATGCGACGAGCGCGACCGAGGTCTTCAAGAGTTGCAGCTTCTAACTTCATGCCAACTTCTTCAGAGATAACTGTTGCACCTGTAAGGATTGCCATATCCTGCAAGATTGCCTTACGGCGATCTCCGAATGCTGGAGCCTTGACTGCTACGGATGTAAATACTCCGCGCATGCGGTTTACAACGAGAGTAGAAAGCGCTTCGCCTTCCACATCTTCAGCAACGATCAGAAGTGGCTTACCTGCTTGTGAAACTTTTTCAAGGAGTGGAAGAAGTTCACCAAGCGCTGAAACCTTGTTAGAGACAAGAAGGATGTAAGCATCTTCTAGCACTGATTCCATGCGATCTTGATCTGTCACGAAATATGGAGAGATATAGCCCTTGTCGAACTGCATACCTTCTGTAAATTCGAGTTCGAGCGCAGTAGTTGAAGCTTCTTCAACTGTGATGACGCCATCTTTGCCGACCTTATCCATCGCTTCTGCGATGAGGTCTCCGATTGCGCGATCCTGGGCTGAAATCGTTGCCACATCTGCGATCTGTGCCTTGTCCTTTACGACAGTTGCATTTTCGCGAAGACGAGCTGAGACAGCCTCAACTGCAGCCTCGATTCCCTGCTTGAGATCCATAGGCTGTGCGCCGGCAGCAAGGTTACGAAGACCTTCCTTGACCATTGCCTGAGCAAGCACTGTTGCAGTTGTTGTTCCATCACCAGCGACATCGTTGGTCTTGGTAGCAACTTCCTTCACAAGCTGTGCGCCCATGTTTTCTACTGGATCTGAAAGTTCAATCTCTTTAGCAATTGTCACGCCATCGTTAGTGATAGTAGGCGCGCCAAAAGACTTCGAGATGACGACGTTACGGCCCTTAGGGCCGAGAGTTACCTTGACGGTGTCAGCGAGCTGATTAACACCGCGTTCCATTGCGCGACGAGCGTGCTCGTCGAATTCCAACATTTTGCCCATGGATTACTTCTCAATAATCGCGAGAATGTCACGAGCAGATAGAACGAGGTAATCCTCGTTGTTGTGACGAACTTCTGTTCCGCCGTACTTGCTGTAGAGAACGACATCGCCGACCTTTACATCCATCGGTACGCGAGCGCCATCATCGAAGCGACCTGGGCCGACTGCAACAACTGTGCCTTCCTGTGGCTTCTCTTTCGCGGTATCTGGGATAACGAGACCTGATGCAGTTGTTGTCTCGGCTTCATTTGCCTTTACAACGATGCGATCTTCGAGCGGCTTAATGGCTACTGCCATGGTTGTACTCCTTCTTATTCGAGTTTTAGATTCGATATATCCACTTTATGAGGGGCTCACCTGCTTTAGCAGTGTCGACCCTAGAGTGCTAACGCCAAGCCTATGGGGGGTTATTCCCCGAGACAAATTGAAACTAGGGCAAATCGAGCGGAGCCTCGTTTAGAGGCTGACTTGCTCGACCTTGAGGCTGGAATCGGCATCGAAGGCGCCTTGGGTGGCAGGCCTTCCAGCGCTGACCATCAGGCTGCCAAGGGAGGCAACCATCGCTCCGTTATCAGTGCACAGGGCAGGGCTTGGAATCCGCAGCTGAATGCCCGCTTTCTCGCATCGCTCAGTGGCAACTTCGCGCAAGCGAGAGTTGGCTGCAACTCCCCCTGCGATGACTAATGAATCAATCCCCGAAGACTTACATGCAGCAAGTGCTTTAAGTAAGAGCACATCCACGATCGCTTCTTGGAATGATGCAGCAACATCGGCGCGAACAATTGAGGGAGTGCTTTCGAGATAACGAGCAACGGCAGTTTTCAGACCTGAGAATGAAAAATCATAGGGACGTGATGCCCAATCCTGTGTTGTTGTCAGGCCGCGAGGAAAATCGATGGCGCTCGCATTTCCATTCACCGCTTCGCGATCAATGGCAGGACCACCGGGAAAACCGAGTTCGAGAATGCGGGCAATTTTATCGAAAGCTTCACCGGCTGCATCATCCATCGTTGCACCCAACTTTGTTACCGAACGAGTGATGTCATCGACTTGTAATAGTGATGAATGGCCACCACTCACAAGAAGTGCAATGGTGGGATCGGTTGGTTGGGTATGAGTGAGGTAATCAACGGAAACGTGTGCAGCTAAGTGGTTGACCCCATACAACGGACGACCCAAACCTTGAGCTAACCCACTCGCTGATGCAACACCGACAAGGAGTGCGCCGACCAACCCGGGGCCAGCAGTCACTGCAACTGCATCGATATCAGAAAGTGAAATCGCGGCATCTTTTAGCGCACGTTCAATGCTGGGAAGCATCGCTTCTAAGTGTGCACGGGATGCAATTTCTGGAACAACTCCCCCAAAGCGTGCATGCTCATCAACACTTGATGCAATCACATTGGCAAGCAATGTGCGGCCGCGAACAATGCCGATTGCGGTCTCATCACAGGATGTTTCAATACCAAGAACTATCGGCTGCATTATGCGAAATCCTTTCGCATGACAAAGGCATCTTTTCTTGGCCCGTAATAATCCATCCGCACCGAGATCTTCATATAACCGAGTGATATATAGAGCGCGATAGCAGATTCATTGGTGTGCTCGACTTCTAGCATCATCGCGCTAGCCCCACGCTCTTTCGACCACTGCTCAATCTGGCGCATAAACTCTTTGGCAATTCCCTGCCTGCGGTATTCAGGGAGAACGGCAACGGTTAACACATCTGCTTCAACTCCAGCTGCCGGAAGGAATACACCGCAATATCCGATGATGGTGTTACCGCTTTCAGCAATAGACATGTAGCGAGTAGTGGGGATGCCAGCAAGCTCTTCCTTAAATTGCGCGGAGTTCCACGGTGAATAGGGAAAGAGCTGTTTCTCATAAGTGACAAGTACAGGAATATCTAAAGCAATCGGTTGGCGATAGGTAATCATCATCGCTCCGCCGTTGGCACAGCATCTGGACGGCGCAGATACATGGGTTCAGTTACATTCTGCGTCTGTGCAAGCGAGACCAATTTCTTCATATCTGGATAGTGGTCAGCGATAAATCCATCAACGTCAGCCGGTTTACTCACCGCCGGTCCTTCAACGCGCACGCCATTTCTATAGCGCGCCCAATAAATCTCTTTACGGCGTGCATCAGTAGCGACCGTGTATTCGTTCTGATCAATGGCAATCGCATCGAGTGAGCAGATTCCAATCACGGGGATTGTGCGCGCCAAGGCAAAGGTATGCGCAAAAGAAATTCCAACTCGAAGCCCAGTAAAAGGTCCAGGTCCCATTCCGACAACAACTTGCTGTGGTGGTGCTGAAACTTTCAAGGCCTCAGCTACCAACTGAGAGAGTGCACGTCCATGATCGGTTGCTCCCTCATGAAACTTTTCGAAGATAACTCGCTGCTCATCAATAATTCCCACGATAGTGCGGGAAGTGGATGTATCAATCGCTAAAGAGATTGTCATACGCTCAATCCCTGCCAGCGTGGACCAATAGGTGTAATAGTGACTTCACGAACTTCGTTGGTGCGATCGATAACTATCTCTAGGCGCTCTTCACTTAAACGCGCAGACTCTTCGCCGCCCCACTCAATGACGGTGACAGCACTTTCTCGTGGTGAATCTAGATCGAGATCATCGAGATAGAGCGCAGCTTTACCGCCTTCAAGTAATCGATAGGCATCGACATGAATCAGTGGCAGCGCAGCTTTATGTATGCGAGAGATAACGAAAGTAGGAGAAGTAACGTCGCTGATTCCGAGCGATTCACCAATACCTTGAACCAGAACTGTCTTTCCTGCACTCAGAGGGCCATTGAGCAAGATGAGATCGCCAGCTTTGCATTGAGCCCCAATGCGCTTTCCAAGATCATGCATATCGGCAGCTGTAGCAATCTTCACTCACCAAAGATAGTTGACTGGGGATGGTTGATGTGAGAAAAGAAGAAGGGCCCCAGGTTTACCTGAGGCCCTTCTCTACTTAGCTTTTGTTACGCGAGTGACTTAAATGTCGGTACGCGGAACTTCTTGTCGTAAGACAAGCCCACCTTCTTTGCAGCGGTGGTGATTGGTCCCTGGTTAGGGAACTTACCTGTGCTCACTGCACCGGCAGCCATTTTTGCGGCGGCGATGTATTGAGCAGATGTGTAGAGGCAGTGGCCAGTACCAGCTCCAGCAGCAGCGCTGAGATCAGGTGAACCAGCGGCAGTGAACTTGGAGTACTTAGGAGCAGTCTTTTGCCACAAAGTTACCAACTTATTCACTGGAGCTTGGTAGCTACGTGAAGATTTAGCTGCTGCAATTGCGGCATCTTTAGCTGCTGCAAATTGATCGCCGTAGGAATCGATAAGCCATTGGGCACCAGATGCTGGAGCATATTCATCGCTCTCGCCGACAATCATGACTGTTGGCTTTGCAACTGTTCCCTTGAGCCCAACGAATGATGGGATCTTTGCAACAGCTGCTGCATCTGCCTTTTCACGTGGAGTTGCAGCTAGTGCGCCAAGCATTGCATCAACTGCAGAATTGCCGCTGAATGCGAATGAATAGATATCGCGATCTGCTGCAACACGAGCTGCGTAATCAGTCTTTGAATTATCAAAGACCTTTCCACCAGTGAGCAATTCACCATCTGCAATAAGAAGGCTTCCTGCAACGCCGACAGTTCCCATATTTTCAAGAATTGCCACAGCCGGAGCAACTGCTAATGGATAGGTCTCTGCGGCACCCGCTGGTCCTGAAGTTCCATCGACATGCTTGCTTCGAGTTGGAATTCCTGCCATTGATCCGACTAGAAGTAGTGCAGATCGTGATGGAATTCCTGCTGCTTCAAGAGCCTTACCTGCAGGGCTTGAGCTATCAGGCCATGCACCGGATGAGAGTCCAGCTTGTAGCTTTCCAAGCACGGTCAGAACTTTACCGATATTGGCAAGCTGTTCTGCTTGGCGAGTAGCTGGATCTGTTGAGTATCCACCTACCTTGATGCTTGGATCAAAGAATGCTTTGAAACCATAGAGTGCATCACCAAAGTAATTTACTAGTCCGTCATTGGGATTAGCTGCGGGACAGGCTAAGACAAGGCCATCAACGAGTTCAGGATTTGTCTCAGCAAGTTTCTGTGAGTGCATTGCTCCGAGTGAATTGCCCCAAGCGATAACCTTCTTTGTTGTTGGGAACTTCTTCTTAAATGTTGCAATGAGTTCGACGTTTGCAGCAAGTGCTTCTTTCACGTTCAAGCTCTGTCGAGAGAAACCAGAACCTGCAACACCGTAGCCAGCCGCAACAAGTGCATTAACTACTGAAAGATCACCTGATGCAGCTAGTGGACCTGGTTCTGCAGCATTGGTAATTGTGTAAGGACCAGCTGGAGCGAGAGTTGCTGGGATATTGATTGCTGGGCGAATTCCATGGGACCAGATAAATACTGTTCCGTTGAAGTTCGCTGCTGCGATCATGAGGTAAGGAGCACCATCAGCACCCGCACCTGCGCATTGAGTTACATAACTTGCAGTTGCGCACTGTGGGTCAGCTGCCTGAGCAACTGATGGGATTCCGATGAATGCTGTAGCAACAAGTGCTGCTGATGCAACAGTTGTTATTACGCGTGATTTCTTAAATGAGATTTTCATTAGTTTGGTAATCCCTTCGCAGGCATAGCTGGACGCTTGTATGTAGATTCAACAACCGGTCCATTGCCTGAGTCTGTTGTGTAGACGGTGTACTTCCCACCATCTGGCTTAAGTGCTCCAGTTGGATCGTATGTACCAATCCAGTATCCAGTTGCACCTACGTGAGATGTCGCTGAATATCCGAGTGGAGTAAGGAATGGGCTTGCAAATGTTGCGCCCTTTGTTTCAACTGCCTTAATCAGGCCATCGCGAGTCAAATCTGCACCAGCTGCCTTCAGCGCCTGCACTGCAAGGAATGCGTTAGACATACCTGCAACAACGTTGTTGTCGAAGGTCTGAGTTGGCTGTGCTGCTGAGTAAATTGACTGGAACAACTTGATGTATTCATCAGTTGCATCTGTAGGAGCAGGAGCGAATGAGAAGCCCTTTGCGCCGTAGAGAAGTGGTACATATGCCTTATTAGTTGCTGCGATTGTTGTCGCGTCTCCACCAACAGAACCAAGTACCCACTGAGTCTTGAACTGAGCAGCATATGCATTGGCAAGTGCTGCAGTTGAAGCTGATGTGACACCGAAGAGAACTGTTACTTCAGCACCTGATGCCTTGAGCTTTGAGATCCATCCTGCACCAGTTGCAGGAAGTGCCTGTGAGCCTGATGCATAAGGAATGTATGTGCCAAATGTGACACCAGCTTGCTTGAAGCCAGCGAGAGCATCGCGACCAAAGTCATCATCCTGATAGATCAGTGCGAGCTTCTTATCTGGGTACTTCTCTTTCAGGAACTTACCCATGATCTTTGCTTCCATTTGGTATGAAGGAAGGATCGAGAAAGTAGTTGGGTATCCCTTTGGATCAGCGAATCCACTGAAACCTGTATTGACGAAGAGTGATGGAATTCCGCGCTTTGCAAGTTGCGTTGAAGCTGAAATCGCCTTGGTGCTTGCAGTTCCAAGTGTTCCAACGAGTGCAAAGACCTTATCTTTCAAGATGAGCTCGTTTGCCTTCGCGACTGCAGTTGTTGGGATGTACTGGTCATCTTTGATTACCAAAGTGATCTTGCGACCGTTGACTCCACCATTTGCATTGACGTAGTCGAAGTAAGCCTTCATCGCACCTGGAATCTTGTTGTAGCCAGGAGATGCAATGCCTGTCATTGGGACTGTAATACCCAATTTAATTGAAGAGGCAGTCACACCTGGATCAGATGCCGCTTGTGCAGGTAACGAGCTAGCGGTCATTGCAGCAACGGCTAGCACCGCAGAAGTTAGAGCTAACTTCCGACGATTTATTCGGATCATGTCATTCCTTCCATCGAGGGTCCTTACGTAGTTGTACGTAAGAAATTATTTTTTCGCCCGATGCTCCCGACGGGTACGCAACTGTTCAACAGGTCCGTTCGGGACAAACAACACTGTCAAAATCAGTAACGTACTTACCAAGAGACCCGGCAAGTTATTAGCAACGGACTCTGAACTCTCGAATCGGCTGACGACCGTGTCGACGATTTCAGGTATCGCTACCAATGTCACTGCCCCAATCATTACGCCTCCGAGGGTAGTTACGCCAGACAGGACCGCGCCTGTCGCGAGCGAAAAAGAGAGGGCTAGTGGGAATGCACCGGGTGAGACCGTGCTGATCGTCATCGCCAAAAGGGCCCCCGCAAGGCCTGCTAAGCCTGCGCTGATGGTGAAAGCAAGGACCTTATTGCGACCGACATTGATACCCGCCAATTCAGCTGCAACATCATTACCCCGGACAGCTTTCCAACTTCTGCCATAACGAGAGTTCATAACATTTCGTAACCAATAAATAGCAATGAGGGCAGCAAGGGCTGCAATCCAGAAGTACCACTTGTACTGGCTGAAATTTTCTCCGAGTGAAGCAGGAGGTGCACCAATATCAAAGAGAAGACCTTGCTCGCCACCAAAGATTGAAAATTGATTTGCGATAGATGGAAGACCAATTGCAAGAGCAAGAGTTGTTCCAGCCAAATAAGGACCACTTAATCGAGCAGCAGCTATACCAAGGAGATAGCCACCGAGTGCTGCAGCAAGAACTGCAATACAGAATGTGAGCCACACTGGTGCGCCCCAGTGGTTACGTGCAAGCGCTGCGGCATATCCGCCGATTGCAAGGAGCGCTCCTTGACCCAGTGAGACTTGTCCTGAATAACCAGTGAGAAGAATGATGGATGCTATCGCGATGACATAAATCGCAACTGTTGCTCCCTGGAAGACTCGCAGCTCATCAACGCGGTTGCTAAGTATAAATAGGATTATTCCGAAGAGAGAAAAACCAGCGAGTGGATGTTTTTTAAGCACGACGACCCGCCTTTGTTCCAATAAATCCTTGCGGACGAATTAAAAGCACGAGCAGAAGGAGAGCAAATGCAACGACGAAGACAAAGGTACCGCTGATATAAATTTGAACACATGCAAGAACTAAACCAAGAACTACTGCGCCAAGAACTGCGCCAGGAAGTGATTCAAGTCCACCAATAACTGCAGCAATAAAACCAAAGGTGAGCAGGAGGCTGAATTCAAGAGAGTCAGGCGACACTGCCCCGGTTCCATTGACCGTTTGTAGCAAACCTGCAGCAGCACCTGCAGCACCTGCAATTGCCCATCCGATGGTGCGAATGGCCCCTACTCTGATTCCAGCTAATTGCGCGATCTCTGGCGAGTACGCAGATGCACGGAGTGAAAGGCCCAAACTTGTCTTCTGGAAGATAAATCCAAGAACAAGAACCATCGCA
This sequence comes from actinobacterium SCGC AAA278-O22, assembly GCA_000372185.1. GTDB lineage: Bacteria > Actinomycetota > Actinomycetes > Nanopelagicales > Nanopelagicaceae > Planktophila. The sequence continues at coordinate 12,374 of AQUA01000006.1, forward strand.
AGGACGGTAAGAAGTACAAGTAAGTTCATAGGAGAAAGTGCAATCGTCTCTTGCCCCAACTTAAAGCCCACCTTGGATAGCGGTGGTTGAATCTGAATATCTTGATTTCCCCAGATAAAACCAATCATTGCTCTGATTAATCCCAGAAGCCCCAGCGTTGCAATAATGGGAACAATTCCTGCAACTGGCCCAGAAGTGCTATGCCTGATCAATGTGCGAATCAATAAGATTTCAATCACGGCGCTAAAGAACGCGCCAAGAATCATTGCAAGTGGAAGTGCAATCCAAAAATTGCCAGTCTTCTGCACCAATTCAAAACCAATATAGGTTGAGAGCAGCGCCATTCCTGCTTGGGCAAAGTTAATGACTCGAGTGGATCGCCAGACTAAGACCATCGCAATCGCCATCAGCGCATAGATAGAGCCTGCACCAATTCCAATCAGAAGCATGTTGATAAATTGAGCCATCAGTACCCCAAATAAGCAGCGCGCACTGCTGGGTCGGCGATGAGATCTGCTGCGCTTCCTGACGTTGCTACAGACCCGAGATTTAAAACAACTGCTGTATCGGCAATTTTCAAAGCTCCCATTGCATTCTGTTCAACGAGAACAACGGTCAAATTCATCGAATCCACAATGCCGCGGATAGTCTGAAAGATTTGTTCGATGACCAGAGGTGCAAGTCCTAACGATGGTTCATCGAGTAAGAGAAGTTGAGGCTTTGACATCACAGCACGCCCGATGGCAAGCATCTGACGTTCGCCGCCAGACAAGGTATCTGCGCGTTGGCTTAATCGCTCGCCAAGTCGTGGAAAGAGTTCTACTACTTGATTCTTTGTCTCTGCTGCTTCCTTCTTATTGCGTCGCCATAGCGCACCTAGATCAAGATTCTCTTCAACTGTCAGCTCTGCTACAACTGACTTTCCTTCAGAGACATGTGAAACACCATTGCGAACATGGCTTTCAGCTTTGCCCTGTAGCAAATTATGCTCGCCCCAATGTGCAGAACCTGCGGTCGCCTTGTTAAGACCCGACAATGTGCGAAGCAGCGTGGACTTGCCTGCGCCATTGGCGCCAATGACTGCAGATAACTTTCCGGTTTCGACGGTAAATGAGACTCCACTAATTGCACGAATTGCACCGTGATCCACAACGAGATCTTTGACTACAAGGCTCACCTTATGCTCCCGTTCCAAGATAGGCAGCAATTACCGCTGGATCACGACGCACATCATCAGAAACACCACTTGAAATTACTTCACCAAAGTTGAGTACATAGAGGCGATCACAGACTGACATCACCACATCCATATGGTGTTCGACGATAAGAACTGACATATGTGAAGTGAGGTTACGAATGAAGCCATTCATCCATTCGATATCTTGGGGACCAAGTCCACCTGCTGGTTCATCAAGCATCAGAACTTGAGGTTCGCTCACCAGTGCGCGCGCAATCGCAACGCGCTTAGTATCGGGATAAGAAAGTGTGTTGGCGCGACGATTTGCTAGCGCTCCCGCATAAACGCGCTCGAGCGCAGTCATAGCGCGATCCATCAGCTCTGCTTCATCTTTTGTATTGCGACCAAAACTTGCCGAGATCAATCCGGTCTTTGCAAACTTCTGAGCACCAATCATGACATTTTCTAGAACGGTCAGATCAGGAAAGAGTCCGACTCCTTGAAGTGTGCGCGCGATTCCAAGTTCAGCTAATTGATCGGTGCGAGGCCATGAACGCTGCTTACCTTCAAATGAAAAAGTTCCGGAGTCTGGCGTAACGAGGCCGCAGATTGCGTTGAAGAGCGTTGTCTTTCCCGCGCCGTTAGGACCAATTACTCCAACGACTTCATTGTGGTTAAGTTGAAGGTAAACATCATGCAATGCGCGTAGCCCACCGAAGGAGACTGAAACTCTTTCGGCTTGTAAGAGCGGCGTATTAGTAGACATGAGCTGAATAGATTCTAGGCACACGGGGCCCGATTCGTGTGACTATCTCGTAATTAATTGAGCCCGACGCAGCGCCCCAATCATCTGCGGTGTATTCAGCATGTGATCCGTTACCAAAGATAACTACCCAGTCTCCTGACTTAGCCTTTGAAGCAGCACCTAAATCAACAACAAATTGATCCATCGAGACACGGCCAATGATGGGAGATCTCTTTCCTGCACACCACACTCCAGCGCCATGAGCAATGCGCGGAATTCCATCTGCGTAACCCATGGCGATAACACCGAGTTTGGTATCAGCACTTGTGCTTTCAGTTGCGCCATATCCCACTGGAGTATGTGCAGGGACATCTTTTACTAGATAGAGAGCAGCACGTACCTGCATTGCAGGGCGCAGACCCAGAGATTGTGAGGTGCCCAAAGTATTCACATCGGGAGAAAGTCCATACATCGCAATTCCAGTACGGACCATGTCAAAGGCTGCAGCGTGATTTTTGAGAGTTGCTGCCGAGTTAGATAAATGGCGAATTGCATGGGTAAATCCGAAAGAGTGTAAACGTGCCACCATCTCGTTAAAGCGTGTGAGTTGTTCTTCATTCTGCTTCTCGCCAGGTTCATCAGCTCGTGCAAAGTGAGAGAAGATTCCTACAATCTCAATATTCTTAATATGTTCTGCATCAATCTGGTCCCACTCACTGAGAAATCCCCCGCGAGTCATTCCGGTATCAACTTCCAGATGCACTTTGGCCTTCTTATTCGTTGATGCATCAGAGATCTCTTTCAAGGCAGCAAGAGATGCCGCTGCCAATTCAATATCGAGTTCGATAGCTCTCTTAAAATCAGAGCCAGGTTGAACAAGCCAGGCCAGAATCGGTGCATCAATACCTGCCTCGCGAAGCGCTATCGCTTCTTCGAGAAGTGCAACACCTAAATAATCTGCCCCTGCTGATAGCGCAGCTTGCGCAACTGGAACGAGTCCGTGGCCATAGGCATCTGCCTTGACGACTGCAAGCAACTTGGTTCCGGCAGTCTTTTTCAACAGCTGCACATTGTGCTTAATAGCGCTGAGATCAACGATTGCTTCTGCTCTCATCGTTCAACCACCACCATGGCAGATGCGATTCCTGCATCGTGAGAAAGTGAGAGGTGAACCTGTGCTCCATCTACTAAATCGGCAATCTCGCCACGAAAGAGAAATTCCGGTTTTCCATTGGGTTGATTGATCACTTCGGCATCATGCCAATGAAGACCATGACTTGGACTGAGCGCCTTGTAGAGCGCTTCTTTCGCCGCAAATCGGGCAGCAAGTGATTGTGATGTCTGAAGTCGTTCAGATTCTGTAAAGAGTTTCTCGCGAAGTCCTGGTGTACGTTCGAGAGATTCGAGGAATTGAGCAATATCCACGACATCGATGCCGATTCCATCAATCATGGTCGGAAGTCTATAAGTGGTTAGTGGAGTTGGCTATCAGATGGAAAGAAGCGATCAATCGCGATAATCAGAACTAAGAGAGCTGAACCTAAAAGTAAGCCACCAAAAAGGTCTGAGAACCAATGTGTATTTCGAATGAGGGAGACCGCACAGACTGTCAGCGCCAGAACGCCTACTGCCGCACTCGCAAGACGACCTCGATATCTATCGACATGTGCATACCTGTAAATCAGATAAGCAATAACTCCCCAAATTAAAATTGCATTAGATGCATGTCCGCTGGGATAAGACATTCCGCCTGCATGCAAAATATCCAGACCCATTCGTGGCTTAGTGCGACCGAGTGCATATTTGAATGCACCAACAACTGCATTGAGAGCAATAAATGCCAGAAGTCCAAGATTTATTGGTCGCCACGTTTTAAATCGAATTGCAATGTAAGAGCCAACAATGATGAGTGCAATACCCGAGACACTGCGCAGCCCCAAATCGTCGAGACGACGAATTAGGAAATAAGAGAACCCATGAAATTTAGGGTGATGCCAATTATTGAGTTCACGATCGATTCGTACCAAGAATCCATCGGTCAGAACTATGTAAGTGACAAAGAGATATCCCGCAAAGAGCCAAGCTGACCAATTGAGCGCACGACGCATCTGCGCTTTACGCAGATCAGGATACGTGCTCATATTTATTCGACAGTGACTGATTTAGCCAAATTACGAGGCTGATCCACATCAGTACCGCGCGCAACTGCAATTTCATAGGCAAATACTTGCAGTGGAACTGTCGCAAGAACAGGTTGGAAGAGAGGTGAAGCAACGGGGATACGAATGATGTGTTCTGCGCCAATGACTTCAGCGCCTTCAGGTGCGATTACAACTACACGTGCACCTCGTGCCTTGACCTCTTGGATATTGCTCAACATTTTTTCATCAAGGGCATGCTCATCAGCGGGAGGAAGGATTGCAATCACCGCAGTTCCTTCTTCAATGAGAGCGATGGGGCCATGCTTAAGTTCGCCACCTGCAAAACCTTCAGCGTGAATATAGGCGAGCTCTTTTAATTTGAGAGCACCTTCAAGTGCAACTGGATATTCGATGCCACGGCCCAAGAAAAGTACGGTGTCGTTCTTTACAAATTTACGTGTGAGTTCGCGAAGTGGTTCAATGGTTTCGAGTATTTGTTCGACCTTACCCGGTAGCTCGAGCATCTCGTAGTAGTGGTTCCGTACTTCACTGTCGGTGAGTGTGCCGCGCACCTGTGCCAATTTGAGACCAATGAGATAAACGGCGACTATTTGAGTAAGGAATGCTTTTGTCGAAGCCACTGCAATCTCAGGGCCGGCATGTGTGTATAGAACAGCATCGGACTCACGTGGAATTGTTGAAGAGTTGGTATTGCACACTGCTAAAACTCGAGCGCCTGCAGCCTTTGCATGGCGTACGGCCATGAGTAGATCCATTGTTTCACCTGATTGAGAGATAGCGATTACAAGAGAATCTTTATTAACAATCGGATCGCGATAGCGATATTCCGATGCAATCTCAACATCGACAGGAACCTTTGCCCATTTTTCGATTGCATATTTAGCGACCATTCCTGCGTGATAGGCAGTACCGCAGGCAATGACTGAGATGCGGTTTATCTTCTTAATTTCATCATCGCTCAAATGAAGTTCGTCGAGCTGAACTTGATTGTTATCGCTTAAGCGACCAATCAAAGTATCTGCAATCGCCTTCGGTTGATCAAAGATTTCTTTCAACATGAAGTGTGCGAAGCCACCTTTTTGTGCAGCCGCTGCATCCCACGTAATTTCATACTCTTTGAGCGGAAGTGCCTTACCTTCAAGGTCGCAGATTGCAATGCCATCTGGATTAATGGTGACTACTTGATCTTGGCCAAGTTCTACAGCGCGCTTGGTGAAATCGATAAATGCGGCAACATCTGAAGCAAGGAAGTTTTCACCATCACCAAGCCCTGCAACCAGTGGTGAATTACGGCGCACTCCCACAATTGTTTGTGGGGCATCCGCATGGATAGCAAGAAGTGTGAAGGAGCCGCGCAGGCGCTTTACCGCAGCTCGCATCGCAGCGGTGAGATCGCCGTTATGTTCCTTGCGAAGTTCAGAAAGTAGATGCGCGACAGATTCTGTATCGGTCTCGGATTTAAAGGTATGTCCACGTTTTTCAAGTTCTGCTTTAAGTTCAGCATAATTTTCAATAATGCCGTTGTGAATTACTGCGAGCTTGCCTTCGTTATCAAGATGGGGATGAGCATTGCGATCTGTCGGGCCACCGTGTGTTGCCCAACGAGTGTGGCCAATTCCAGAGTGAACAGTGGGAAGGTTGGCAGGAAGTGCGCCTTCGAGATTTGCTAACTTGCCAGCCCGCTTTTCAACGAAGAGTGAAGTGCCTGTGCCGAGTGCAATACCGGCAGAGTCATAACCGCGATATTCGAGGCGACGTAGACCTTCAACGATGGGAGTGAATGCAGATTGTGGTCCTGTGTAACCCACGATTCCGCACACGAATTAGTTCCCCAGTTCTGCCTTAACGGTTGCAGCGAGTGATGCTGCTATTTCTTGTGCAAGGTTATCACTCGAGGCTTCGACCATCACTCTAATGAGTGGTTCAGTGCCTGAAGCACGCAATAACACGCGACCCTCGGAGCCAAGTGTTGATTCAGCCTGTGCAACTGCATCGGCAATTGCCTGAGATGACGAGAGCTTCTCTTTTGCAACATTAGGAACGTTGATCAATACTTGAGGAAAACGCTTCATAGTTGAAGCAAGATCTGCAAGTGATTTCTTGGTGCGAACAACTTCTTGCGCTAACTGCAGAGCAGTAAGAATGCCATCACCAGTATTTGCGAATTCGCGCATAATGAGGTGGCCTGATTGTTCGCCACCCAAGGAGAAATCTCCCTCGAGCATCTTCTCAAGAACATATCGATCGCCCACTGCAGTTGTGATGACATCTATGCCGGCTTCTTTCATGGCGTGCATAAAGCCAAGGTTGCTCATGACAGTTCCAACGATTGTGTTGGAGTTAAGGGCGCCACGTTCTTTAAAGCCACGCCCCAAAATCGTCATGATTGCATCACCATCGATGACATTGCCCTGAGCATCAACTGCCAGGCACCGATCTGCATCGCCATCGTGAGCGATACCGAAATCTGCACCTTCTTTAACTACACGTGCCTGTAAATTTTCTAAGTGTGTCGATCCGCAGTTATCGTTGATATTCCAGCCATCAGGTGCGTGATGGATCGCAACAACTGTAGCGCCGGCCTTTTGATAAGCAAGTGGGCCAACAACAGATGAGGCGCCATTTGCACAATCAACAACAATCTTGAGTCCAGCAAGTGGAGTTGATACTGATGCGAGCAAGTGGCTTACATATCGCTCACTTGCTGTTTCATCAAAGGTAATGCGGCCAACGTCGCGGCCTGTGGGACGTGTCCATGGTTCGCCCATGCGCTTTTCAATAGCAGCTTCGATTGCATCGTCGAGCTTTCCACCACCACGAGAGAACAACTTGATTCCGTTATCAGGCATCGGATTATGAGACGCTGAAATCATGACACCGAGGTCGGCACCTGATTCACCAACAAGATAAGCAATTGCAGGAGTAGGTAGAACACCGACGCGATAGACATCGATTCCAGCACTTGCAAGTCCTGCAGAAACAGCTGCTTCTAGGAATTCACCTGATGCACGAGAATCTTGGCCGATAATCGCTCGTGGGCGCTTACCCTTATTAGATGATGACTCAACGAGGATATGAGCTGCAGCTACTGCAACATCGACCGCGATTTCAGCTGTGAGATTTTCGCTATTGGCTAAAGCACGAATCCCGTCTGTTCCAAAGAGAGTCATCAAAAACTCCTTTGCAACAAACGGGATATCGAGATAAAAATATTAACGCTTTGAGTACTGTGAACGCTTACGCGCCTTCTTAAGGCCGTACTTCTTACGTTCAATAACACGTGCATCGCGCTTGAGGAAGCCAGCCTTCTTAAGCGCTGGACGGTTTGCCTCAACATCAATCTCATTGAGTGAGCGAGCAACGCCGAGACGAAGTGCGCCAGCCTGACCTGAAACTCCACCACCGTTGATACGTGCAAATACATCGTATGTATTTTCAGCACCTACTGTGCGGAATGGTTCAGAGACAAGCTGCTGGTGAACCTTATTTGGGAAATATGCTTCAAGAGTCTTGCCGTTAACAACCCAACGACCTGTACCTGGCACGAGACGAACACGAGCAACTGCTTCCTTGCGGCGACCTGTTCCAGCACCTGGTGCTGTGATTGCCTTACGGTTTGTTGCAGGTGCAGGAGTTGAAGAAGAGTAAGAAGTAGGTGTATCTGAATCGAGTTCTAGCTCGTTGAAAGTTGTATCTGACATATTTACTTATCCCTTACTTAACTTCTTGAGAAACTTGGTTGAATACATATGGCGTTGGAGCTTGAGCACCGTGTGGATGCTCTGGACCTGCATAAATCTTGAGCTTTGATGCAACCTGTGCGCCGAGACGGTTCTTAGGAAGCATTCCCTTGATCGCCTTTTCTACAGCGCGTGTTGGGTGCTTTTCGATGAGTTCGCCGTAGACAGTTGATGTAAGTCCGCCTGGAAAACCTGAGTGGTGGTGTGCAAACTTTGTTGTCGCCTTAGTTCCTGAGAGAGCGACCTTCTCTGCATTGATGATGATGACGAAGTCACCCATATCCATGTGTGGGGCAAATGTCGCCTTATGCTTTCCACGAAGAAGAATTGCAGCATGAGTTGCAAGGCGACCGAGCACGACATCTTGTGCATCGATGACGTGCCACTTACGGACGACGTCGCCTTCCTTGGGGCTATATGTACGCATGCTTTATTACCTTCTTCTTTTTCAGTTGAGCTTGGACTTGCTTGCAGCGCCTCGCTGGCGCAGGGGTCCTACTTTACCCGCCTTGCTGGGCGCGAGCCAAATCGGCTAACTCCCTTGAAAAATGACACAAAAGCTAGATTTCACGCTTAGCGATAGTCCTTTTTGCCCTCTCTAGGAGCTGGTCATCACTTGGGTAATCGACGCGATACAGAGTCAGCCCACGGGCTGGAAATACCAGCGAATCAGAGACTCGTTCCTTATTCGCAAGCAATTCAGCCATCCAACTTGGATCTTTACGTCCGTCGGCTACACAGACGACTGCGCCAACGAGATTGCGCACCATTGAATAACAGAAAGCATCTGCAACTACATCTGCAACAAGAACACCATCTTTATCTCGCACCCACTCATACTTTTCGAGCGAACGAATAGTTGTTCCACCTTGCCGAAATTTACAGAACGCTGCGAAATCATGATGGCCCAGCACTAACTTGCTCGCTTCATTCATGCGGTCAACATCAAGTGGGCGATACCACGATGCGACGTTATATCGAGACTGCGGTGGAACCACATCATTGTTATCGATGATTTTGTAGGTGTAATAGCGCCTCAGAGCAGAGAAGCGAGCATGAAAACCTTCTGGCGCATCAGAGATATCCATGATGCGCACATCTTCATCGAGAATGCGATTGAGTTTGTAACGCAAATCTTTATAGGTTAAATCGCCTTCAAACATGGCATCGGGAAGATCGACATGCACCACCTGGCCAGTGGCATGCACCCCAGCATCAGTACGGCCGGCAACGATGGATTCAACATCAGTACGTGAAATGCGCGAGATTGCTTCTTCAATCAAATCTTGAATGGTGCGACGGTCTGGTTGAGCTCCCCAGCCATAGAAGTTGGTGCCGTCATAAGCGATATCAAGGCGTAAACGACGAAACCCACTCTCAGGAAAGAGAGTGGGCTGCGCCATTGTAAGAGTAAGTGTTTTTACTTATCTGTTACGAGTTCGATCACTGCCATAGGAGCGTTATCGCCCTTACGAGGACCGATCTTTGTAATACGTGTGTATCCACCATCGCGGTTAGCAAATGTTGGAGCAATCACTGTAAAAAGGTTGTGAACAACAGTCTTATTAGCGATACGCGCCATTACTTCGCGACGAGCTGGAAGGTCACCCTTCTTACCGAAAGTGATCAACTTTTCTGCAAGTGGACGAAGACGCTTCGCCTTTGCTTCTGTAGTTGTGATCTTTCCGTGCTCGAACAACTGCTCAGCAAGAGTACGAAGAATCAAGCGCTCGTGTGATGGGCCTGAACCCAAACGTGGGCCTTTAGTTGGCTTTGGCATTGTCTTCTCCCTTATGCCTGATCTGCGTCAGCGAAGTCTTCATCTGACACGTTGTAGTTCTGGTGTTGTGATGGATCGAAACCTGCTGGGCTGTCCTTGAGAGACATTCCCATTGATACAAGCTTCGCCTTGATCTCGTCGATTGACTTTGATCCAAAGTTACGGATGTCGAGTAGGTCAGCCTCTGAACGATTGACGAGTTCGCCAACTGTGTGGATGCCTTCGCGCTTCAAGCAGTTGTATGAACGAACTGTGAGATCAAGGTCTTCGATTGGAAGAGCAAGATCTGCAGCAAGAGCTGCATCCATAACAGATGGCCCCATCTCGATACCTTCTGCATCAAGATTGAGTTCGCGTGCAAGACCGAAGAGTTCGACAAGTGTCTTACCAGCTGATGCAACTGCATCGCGTGGCTTCATTGATGGCTTTGTTTCGACATCAACAACGAGACGATCGAAGTCTGTGCGCTGTTCAACGCGAGTTGCCTCGACCTTGTAAGTAACCTTCAAAACTGGTGAATAGATTGAGTCAACAGGAATGCGACCGATCTCTGCACCTGCTTGCTTATTCTGAACTGCTGTCACGTAACCGCGACCGCGTTCGACTGTAAGTTCGATTTCGAGGTTTGCCTTGCCATTCAGAGTTGCGATGTGAAGTTCAGGATTGTGAACTTCTACGCCACTTGGGACAGCAATATCAGCACCTGTAACAGCGCCTGCACCTGACTTGCGGATGTAGATAACTGAAGGCTCATCGTTATCGCTTGAAAGAACAAGGTTCTTGATATTCAAGACGATATCTGTGAGATCTTCCTTAACACCTTCAAGTGTTGTGAACTCGTGGAGAGCTCCTGCAACGCGAATGCTTGTCACTGCTGCACCTGGAATAGATGAGAGCAGGGTACGGCGCATTGAGTTGCCGAGTGTGTAGCCGAAACCTGGCTCGAGCGGTTCGATGATGAAACGTGAGCGGTTCTCGGAAATTACTTCTTCGCTAAGCGTTGGGCGTTGTGCAATTAGCACTTGTGCTCCTCTTTCTTCTCGCGGAAATCCACTATTTGATTTCCTCTAGGGTTGAAAAAATTACTTGCTGTAGAGCTCAACAATGAGCTGTTCTTGAACCTGTGTATCGATTACTGATCGAGCAGGTACGCCGTGGATGATGATGCGCATCTGTGATGCAACAACTTCCATCCATGCTGGAACAGACTTCTCACCGAACTCTGCGCTTGCGACGATAAATGGTGTGAGGTCGTGTGACTTTGGAAGAACATCGATGATGTCCATTGGAGAGACACGGAATGAAGGAATGTTTACCTTCTTACCATTTACGAGGAAGTGACCGTGGCGAACCAACTGGCGCGCCATGTCACGTGACTTTGCAAAGCCTGCGCGGAATACAACGTTGTCGAGACGTGTCTCAAGAAGGATAAGAAGGTTTTCACCAGTCTTGCCCTGCTTGCGGTTTGCCTCTTCGTAGTAACCACGGAACTGCTTCTCGAGAACACCGTAGATACGTGCGCACTTCTGCTTTTCACGCATCTGCAATAGGTATTCAGATTCCTTTGAACGGCCACGGCCGTGTTGTCCTGGTGGATAAGGACGTGATTCGATCGGACACTTTGGTCCATCGCACTTTGAGCCCTTGAGGAAGAGCTTTACTTTTTCGCGACGGCAACGCTTGCAGTCTGCTCCGGTATAACGAGCCATTTTTTCTCTTCCTTCCTTAAACTCGACGTGGTTTCGGTGGGCGGCAGCCATTGTGTGGAGCTGGAGTTGTATCTGAGATAGCTCCAACTTCTAGGCCAGCTGCTTGCAATGAACGGATTGCAGTTTCGCGTCCGGAACCAGGTCCCTTAACGAATACATCTACCTTCTTGAGGCCGTGCTCCTGTGCGCGACGAGCTGCTGCTTCTGCTGCAAGCTGAGCTGCGAATGGAGTCGACTTACGTGAGCCCTTGAAACCAACTTGGCCAGATGATGCCCAAGAGATAACAGCGCCAGTTGGATCTGTAATAGAGATGATGGTGTTGTTAAAGGTTGACTTGATGAAAGCCTTACCTACTGCAACGTTCTTCTTCTCTTTCTTACGAAGCTTTACTTTGCCCTTTGCTGGAGCAGCAGTTTTAGTCTTAGGAGCAGCCATTACTTAGTCACCTTCTTCTTACCTGCAATTGCCTTACGTGGACCCTTACGAGTACGAGCGTTTGTATGTGTGCGCTGACCACGTACAGGAAGTCCCTTGCGGTGACGAATACCTTGGTAGCTCTGGATTTCAACTTTACGACGGATATCGCCTGCGATTTCGCGGCGGAGATCACCTTCGATTTTGTAGTTCGCTTCGATGTATTCACGAAGCTGAGCAAGTTCTGACTCTTGCAAATCTTTAACGCGGGTATCTGGAGAAATCCCAGTTGCCTTAAGCGTTTCGTGGGAACGGGTAAGACCCATTCCAAAAATATAGGTGAGTGCAATCTCAACACGCTTTTCGCGTGGAAGATCGACACCGACTAGACGTGCCATATATTCAACCATTCTGTATCCGGAGGTCCTCCGCAATGCTCCCAAGGATTTTTCCTTGGCCCTGGCCTACCGGTCCGGGGGTCTTAACTATTTCTAGTTAAGTCGCATCACGCGTACTTATTGTCTGGGTATTAGCCCTGACGCTGTTTGTGACGAAGATTTTCGCAGATCACCATTACGCGACCTTTGCGACGAATGACTTTGCACTTGTCGCAAATCTTCTTCACGCTTGGATTAACCTTCACGCGCTATCTCCTTCATCATCTCAATTACTTGTAACGGTAAATGATTCGACCCTTTGTAAGGTCGTATGGACTTAGTTCTACGATCACACGGTCAGCGGGAAGGATACGAATGTAGTTCTTTCGCATCTTTCCACTGATATGTGCCAAGACTTTATGTCCATTTGTTAGTTCAACACGAAACATCGCATTAGGTAGCGCCTCAGCAACGGTGCCCTCGATTTCGATCGCACCATCTTTACTTGCCAAGGATCAATACCTTCTTCTCTACTTCGAATATGAACGAAGGGCGATTCTATTCGAGCCCCCCTTATAAGGGAAATCCTGTCCGAGCCTGGCATCTCGCCCCAGCGTGTCCGAGGTTCCTCCTCGGGTTGTGAGGTCGGTCATGCGTGGGATTGAGCCGTTATTGCAGAAGGTCTGAAATTTCGACTCCAAAGCGGGCCAGCTCGGCCTTGCCACCATCGATTGAAGTTAAGACGAAGGGCTTGCCATCTGGGCAGATGACATAGGAATTTTCGAAGTGGGCGCCGCGAGATTTATCGGTTGAGACAACAGTCCATTCATCAGCCAAAACTTTTGTCTTGTGAGTACCGCGAGTGATCATCGGTTCGATCGCAAGTGCCATGCCAGGAATAATTTCAGGGCCATTGCCGGCTTTACCAAAGTTAAGAACATGTGGCTCTTGATGCATCTCAGTACCAATTCCATGTCCGCCGTACTCTTGCAAGATTCCATAACTGCCTTGGGAGTTAATATATTTTTCGATTGCATTGCCGATATCAGAGAGCTTGCCACCGTTTTTACCAGCTGCAATACCAACCCACATAGATTCTTCGCAAACATCCATCAACTTTTGATCTTGAGGGTCAACTGCTCCGATGCCGATGGAGAAAGCTGCATCACCATGCCAACCATCGATGATGGCTCCGCAATCGATGGATACAACATCGCCCTCGTTGATGATACGTGGACCAGGAATTCCATGAACGATTTCTTCATTAATAGAGACGCAGATTGTCTTGGGATATCCGTGATATCCCAAGAAGTTTGAGGTTCCTCCCCCACGCTTAATGTTTGCAGCAGCAATTGCATCGAGGGCATCGGTTGTCATTCCAGCTTTAATATTTTCGCGCAGTAATTGAAGAGTCTGGCCAACTAGTAATCCAGCGCGGCGCATCACCTTGAGTTGATCAAGGTTCTTTATCTGGATTGCCATTGAAGTAATTTAGCCGTGAACGCGGCTGAGTGCAGTAATCGCACGCTCAGTAATTTCAGAGACTTCGCCATCTGCGGAGATTGTGATGAGCAGACCTTCAGTGCGATAGAAGTGCACGATTGGAGCAGTTTGCTCTTCATATACTGCAAGGCGCTTTGCAATGACTTCTTCCTTATCGTCTTCGCGCTGGTAGAGCTCACCGTTACATGAAGAACAAGCTGCTGCATCTGGAGATGCTGGCGCGCCGCAATCTTTACAGGTACGACGTGAAGAAAGACGTTTAATAATGATTGCATTCTCGATTGCTAATTCAAGAACTGCATCGAGTGGTGTGCGCTTTTCTGCAAGAAATGCGCGAAGAACTTCAGCTTGGACAGTATTGCGTGGGAATCCATCAAGTAAAAAGCCATTGGCAACATCGTCATGAGTGAGGCGATCTTTCACCATCTCATTGGTAACTTCGTCAGGAACAAGCTGCCCTGCATCCATATAACCCTTTGCTTGCAAACCAAGTGGAGTGCTCGCTTTGAGATTAGCGCGGAAGATATCGCCCGTAGAGATATGGGGAATTGAATAGTGCGCGGCTAGAAACTGAGCTTGTGTTCCCTTACCTGCACCTGGTGGACCTACCAGGACTAAGCGCATTACTTCAAGAAGCCTTCATAGGAACGCTGCTGCAACTGGCTCTCGATCTGCTTTGCAGTATCAAGACCAACACCGACAACAATGAGGATCGCAGTTCCACCGAATGGGAAGTTCTGTGAAGCGCCGAAGACGATGAGAGCAAGGATTGGAATAATCGCAACGAGTGCAAGATAGACAGATCCTGGAGCCGTAATACGTGAAAGCACATATTGCAGATATTCAGAAGTTGGGCGTCCTGCACGGATACCTGGAATAAATCCACCGTACTTCTTCATATTATCGGCAACCTCATCTGGGTTAAATGTGATTGCTACATAGAAGTAGGTAAAGAAGATAATCAAAGTCGCATACGCAACTATGTAAATTGGGTGATCTCCACGAACCAAGTTACGTGAAATCCATACGGCCCACGCTGCTTGGCTATTGGTGAAGTTAACAATCAGCGACGGAATATAAAGAAGTGATGATGCGAAGATAACCGGGATAACACCAGCCTGGTTTACCTTAATTGGAATATAGGTAGAAGTTCCGCCATATGCCTGACGTCCCACCATGCGCTTTGCATACTGCACAGGAATACGACGTTGAGCTTGCTCAACGAAGACAACAGCAGCGATTACCAGGATTCCAACTGCGCAGACAAAGAGGAATGCAAACAAGCCCTTCTGGAGCTTGATTGACCAGAGCTGGCTTGGGAATCCTGCAGCGATAGATGTAAAGATCAAGATCGACATACCGTTACCAACACCGCGATCTGTAATGAGTTCGCCGAGCCACATAATTACCGATGTTCCGGCGGTCATCACGATGATCATTGTCAAGATACGTTGCCATGAGGCATCAGGAATGATTGGTAGTGAACAACCTGAGATCAAACGACCTGGTGTGCGAGCAACTGCAATCAATCCAGTTGACTGCAAGATTGCAAGACCAATTGTTAAATAACGTGTGTACTGAGTAAGAGTTGCAGTTCCTGACTGACCCTCATTCTTGAGCGCTTCAAAACGTGGAATAACCACAGTAAGCAACTGAATAATGATCGAGCTGGTGATGTACGGCATGATGCCGAGGGCAAATACTGAAAGGTGAAGGAGCGCTCCACCAGAGAACAAGTTGATCAGACCGAAAAGTCCGCCACCTTGAGCTTGATCAATACATTGCTTGACGTTGCCGTATGACACACCTGGAGTTGGAACAACAGAGCCGAAACGGAATAGGGCCATGATTGAGAGAGTGAAGAAGATTTTCTTACGAAGTTCTGGCGTCTTAAAAGCCATTCCAAATGCTGAAAGCATCAATCTTCTCCCTCTAGCTCAATAATGATTACTAATTAAAGTGTTGCTGTTGATCCGCCAGCTGCAGAGATCTTTTCGACCGCTGATGCTGAGAATGCATGTGCTGTAACTGAAACCTTGACTGCAATATCGCCATTTCCAAGAACCTTGACAGGTAATGAATCGCGAACTGCACCCTTTGCAATGAGATCAGCAACAGTGACATCGCCACCCTTTGGGAAGAGTGCGTTGATTGTTGAGACATTCACTGCCTGGTATTCGATACGTGCTGGGTTCTTAAAACCACGAAGCTTTGGAAGACGCATGACGAGTGGAAGCTGACCACCTTCGAAACCTGGACGAACCGTGTTACGAGCGTGAGTACCCTTGCCACCGCGACCTGCGGTCTTACCCTTTGATGCTTCACCGCGACCCTTACGAGTCTTAGCTTTCTTAGCACCAGGAGCTGGACGAAGATGATGAAGTTTAAGAGTCATCGTTATTCGACCTCCTCTACCTTGATCAAGTGGCGAGCAGCAACTGCCATGCCACGAATTTCTGGACGATCTTCTTTGACGACAACATCATTGATGCGCTTGAGTCCGAGTGAACGAACGGTGTTGCGAATCTCTGGCTTGTTGCCGACGGTTGACTTAACCTGAGTGATTTTCAAACGTGGCATTAGGCACCAACTGTCATCTGTGAAGCGCGGATAATTGCTGCAGGTGCAACATCTTCGAGCGCGCGGCCACGACGAGTTGCAATCTGTGCAGGTGACTCGAGCAACTTCAGTGCAGCAACGGTTGCATGAACCATGTTGATTGCATTTGAAGAACCGAGAGACTTAGTAAGAACATCCTTAACGCCAGCGCACTCGAGTACGGCACGAACAGGACCACCAGCGATAACTCCGGTACCTGGACTTGCTGGGCGAAGAAGAACTACGCCAGCTGCTGTCTCGCCCTGAACTGGGTGAGGAATTGTTCCTTGAACACGAGGGACTGTGAAGAATGACTTCTTAGCTTCTTCAACTGCCTTAGCAATAGCTTGTGGAACTTCCTTAGATTTTCCGTAGCCAATACCGACAGTGCCGTTTTCATCGCCCACAACAACAAGTGCTGTGAATGAGAAGCGACGTCCGCCCTTTACAACCTTTGATACGCGGTTAATGAAAACTACGCGCTCGGTGTAAGGAGACTTCTCCTTCTCGCGATCATCACGACGTTCGCGGCGTTCGCCACGACCCTTGTTAGAAGGTGCGCCCGTTGTTGACGCTGCATCGTTCGTTGGATTAACAGCCATTAGAACTCCAATCCGTTCTCTCGTGCAGAATCTGCAACTGCTGCAATACGACCGTGGTACTTGTTACCTGCGCGGTCAAAGACAACTGTAGAAATTCCAGCTTTCTTAGCGCGTTCAGCAATGAGTGCTCCGACCTGCTTCGACTTATCTGTCTTATCGCCAGATGCCTTGCGAAGATCTGCTTCCATTGTTGATGCGTAAGCAAGTGTCTTGCTTGATGTGTCATCAATGACCTGAACGAACAAGTGACGTGATGAACGTGAAACGACGAGGCGTGGACGTGATGGTGTGCCTGCAATCTTCTTGCGAAGACGGAATGCACGACGAGCACGCGCGTTCTGCGCTGAACCCTTGCGGACCTTAACTCCGATAGCCATTACTTCTTACCTGCCTTTCCTGCCTTGCGACGAACAACTTCGCCTTCAAGACGCAAGCCCTTGCCCTTGTATGGATCTGCCTTGCGAAGCTTCTTAATCTTCGCTGCAGTTTCACCAACGAGCTGCTTATCAATTCCATTGATAATCAACTTGGTCTGTGAATCCACCTTGAAGGAGATTCCTT
This sequence comes from actinobacterium SCGC AAA278-O22, assembly GCA_000372185.1. GTDB lineage: Bacteria > Actinomycetota > Actinomycetes > Nanopelagicales > Nanopelagicaceae > Planktophila. Next base: position 29,743 of record AQUA01000006.1, read on the forward strand.
CAGGAGCTGGGAAGAGAATTGGGTGGCTGTAACCGAGCTGGAATTCAAGATCCTTGCCCTTTTCAGCAACACGGTAACCAACACCAACGATGTTGATTGTGAGTGAGTAACCCGCTGTGACACCTTCGATCAAATTCGCAACAAGAGTGCGAGATAGACCGTGAAGTGAACGAGTTGCACGCTCTTCATTTGGACGAGCAACGGTGATAACACCATCTGCTTGTGAAACTTGGATAGGTGCTGGAACTGCAATTGCGAGTGAACCCTTAGGTCCCTTCACTGCAACGTTCTGACCTGTGATTGAAACTTCTACACCGTTTGGAACGGTGATAGGCATACGACCGATACGTGACATGAGATGGTTACCATACGTAAGCGAGAACTTCTCCGCCTACACCCTTCTTATTTGCCTGCTTATCAGTCAAGAGACCTGATGATGTTGAAATGATTGCAACACCAAGTCCACCAAGAACCTTAGGAAGCGCAGTTGACTTTGCGTAGACGCGAAGTCCTGGCTTGCTTACACGGCGAAGACCGGCGATTGAACGTTCGCGGTTTGTGCCGAACTTAAGGTCGAGGATAAGGCTCTTGCCTACTCCATTTGCATTTGCTTCAACGCGATGTCCTGCAATGTAACCCTCTTGCTTGAGGATTTCTGCAATACGTACCTTGACCGATGATGACGGCATTGAAACCGAATCATGGTAGGCAGCATTCGCATTGCGCAGACGTGAAAGCATGTCTGCGATTGGATCTGTCATTGTCATACGTGGCCTGTGGCCTTTCTCGAATTAGTTTCCTGACAATTTGTCAGGACTTTTTCCGTTTGTAGTTTTACCGAGATTGCTCAGCTAAAAATGATGGCGCCATCATTTTTACCAAGAAGCCTTGCTGATACCTGGAAGTTCGCCGCGGTGCGCCATTTCACGGAAGCAGATGCGACAAATTCCAAATTTTTGGTAGACAGAGTGCGGACGACCGCAACGCTGGCAACGTGTGTAACCGCGAACCTTGAACTTTGGCTTGCGAGCAGCTTTAACCTTGAGTGATGTCTTAGCCATTCTTATGCCTCCTTGAAAGGAAAGCCGAGCGCCTTAAGTAGTGCGCGACCTTCGTTATCGTTCTTAGCTGTTGTTACAACAGTGATATCCATACCGCGTGTGCGGTCGATCTTGTCTTGTTCGATTTCTGGGAATACAACCTGCTCGGTAAGACCGAAGGTGTAGTTGCCCTTTCCATCAAATTGCTTTGGTGAAAGACCGCGGAAGTCACGGATACGTGGAAGAGAGATTGAGAGAAGACGATCTGCGAATTCCCACATGCGATCTCCGCGAAGTGTGACATGTGCACCAATTGGCATGCCTTCGCGAAGCTTGAACTGCGCGATTGACTTACGTGACTTGGTGACCTGTGGCTTCTGACCGGTGATAACAGCGAGATCGCGGATTGCTCCTTCGATCAACTTTGAATCACGAGCAGCTTCACCAACACCCATGTTGACGACAATCTTTACGAGTGTAGGAATCTGCATTGGATTTGTATATCCAAATTCGCTCTTGAGCGTTGACTGGATTTCGCTCTTGTAGCGAGCCTTTAAGCGAACATCTGTAGTTGTGCTCATTAGATGTCCTTTCCTGTGCGACGTGAGATACGAACATTGGAACCGTCTTCAGCTGTGCGAACGCCAAGACGTGTTGCCTTGCCATCGCCATCAACAATCATGACGTTTGAAATATGGATTGAGGCTTCCTGTGTGATGATTCCGCCGACCTTAACGCCACGTTCGGTTGTTGATTCCTTGGTGTGGCGCTGAATGCGATTAACGCCTTCAACAGTTACGCGGGATCCATCTACATGAAGGACCTTGCCGGTTACGCCCTTGTTCTTGCCAGCGATAACCAAGACTTCGTCATCTTTCTTAATCTTCGCCATGGTTAGAGCACCTCCGGAGCGAGTGAAATGATCTTCATAAACTTCTTGTCGCGAAGTTCGCGAGCAACTGGTCCGAAGATACGAGTTCCGCGTGGTTCGCCATCAGCCTTGAGGATGACAGCTGCGTTCTCGTCAAACTTGATGTAAGAACCGTCTGGACGACGACGTTCTTTTACTGTGCGAACGATGACAGCCTTAACGACTTCACCCTTCTTAACCTGTCCGCCAGGAATTGCATCCTTAACAGAACAGACGATGATGTCACCGATGCCTGCGTAACGGCGCTTTGATCCTCCGAGTACACGGATGCAGAGAAGCTCTTTAGCTCCTGTGTTATCCGCAACGCGTAGGCGGGATTCTTGTTGAATCATTCTTTATTCGCCCCTTACTTAGCTTTCTCGATGATTTGAACTAAACGCCAGCGCTTAGATGCAGAGATTGGTCGTGTTTCCATGATCAATACGCGGTCACCTGTGCCTGCTGAGTTTGTCTCATCATGCGCCTTGAGCTTGTGTGTGCGGCTCATGACCTTTGAGTACATTCCGTGTGCAACACGATTTGAAACCTCAACGGTGATGGTCTTATCCATCTTGTCTGAGACAACAATGCCTTCACGAGTCTTACGAGATCCGCGATCTTCGGTATTAGTAGCCATTACGCAGCGCCTCCAATTCCTAATTCGCGTTCACGAATGATTGTGTAGATACGAGCAATCTCTTTGCGAACTGCACCGAGACGACCATGTGATTCGAGCTGACCTGTTGCAGCTTGGAAGCGAAGGTTGAAGAGTTCTTCCTTACCTTCACGAAGCTTTGCAGTTAACTCTTCAGCTGATAGCTGACGAAGTTCTTCATTAGTAATCGCCATGGTTATGCCTCCTCACGCTTTACAACGCGGCACTTCATTGGGAGCTTGTGAATCGCAAGGCGCATAGCTTCATTAGCTACTGCCTCAGTTACGCCTGAAATTTCAAACATAATGCGACCTGGCTTCACGTTTGCGATCCACCATTCTGGAGAACCCTTACCGGAACCCATACGAGTTTCAGCTGGCTTCTTTGTCAGTGGGCGATCTGGATAAATATTGATCCAAACCTTTCCACCACGCTTGATGTAACGAGTCATCGCAATACGCGCTGCTTCGATCTGACGGTTAGTGACATATGCAGGAGCAAGTGCCTGGATACCGAAGTCTCCAAATGCAACCTGTGTTCCACCCTTTGCTGCGCCTGAACGCGATGGGTGGTGCTGCTTACGGTGCTTAACCTTGCGAGGGATCAACATTATTCAGCGCCTCCTTCTGTAACTACTGGAGCTGGTGTTGCTGCTTCAGATGCTTGAGCCGCATCAACGCGAGAATGCGTAACTTCAGCACGTGGTGCACGAGGTGTACGTGGTCCGCGGCGTTCTGGCTTTGGTGCGCGTGCTTCAGCAAGCGCCTTTTCAGCACGCTCTGCACGTGAACCAATAACTTCGCCCTTGTAGATCCATACCTTTACACCCAAGCGACCGAATGTTGTATGTGCTTCGTAGAAGCCATAGTCGATATCTGCGCGGAGTGTATGAAGTGGAACGCGTCCTTCACGATAGAACTCAGAACGTGACATTTCTGCACCACCGAGACGACCACCGCACTGAACACGGATGCCCTGTGCGCCAGCCTTCATCGCTGATTGCATTGACTTCTTCATTGCGCGACGGAATGACACACGTGCAGCAAGCTGCTCTGCGATTCCTTGTGCAACAAGTTGTGCATCAACTTCTGGGTTCTTTACTTCGAGAATATTGAGCTGAACTTGCTTGCCGGTGAGCTTCTCAAGCTTCTGACGAAGAACGTCAGCTTCTTGTCCGCGGCGACCGATAACAATTCCTGGACGAGCAGTGTGAAGGTCGATACGTACACGATCACGTGTGCGCTCGATTTCAATGCGTGAAACGCCTGCGCGCTCCATGCCCTTCTGCATAAGTCGACGGATTTCGACATCTTCCTTGACGTAATCCTTGTACAACTTATCTGCATACCAACGTGACTTAAATTCAGTTGTGATGCCGAGGCGGAAGCCGTGTGGGTTTACTTTTTGACCCATTAGTTGGACGCTCCCTTCGCTGCTGTATTAAGTGGTGATTTCTCTGAACGCTTTGGATTACGTGTCTGCGCACGATTTGATGTGCGTGAAAGTGACTTTGACGTCGACTTTGTATCGCTGACAGCAACTGAGATGTGGCTTGAACGCTTGAGGATACGGAAACCGCGACCCTGTGCACGAGGGCGGAAACGCTTCATGGTGCGTCCCTCGTCAACGAGCGCTTCTACAACCCAGAGCTCGGAGGCATCGCGGATTGCTGGATTCTGCTGCTTCGCATTTGCGATTGCAGAGTTAAGAAGTGTGTACACATCTGAACCTGCAGCCTGTGGTGCAAACTTGAGAACGTTAAGAGCTTCATCGGCACGCATTCCACGAACCAAGTCGACAACGCGACGAGCTTTCTGTGGTGTGTGGCGAATGTCGCGCAATACTGCGCGAGCTACGAGTGCGTCTTGTGTATTAGGCACGAGTTGCTCTCCGATCATCTTTAACGTGTCCGCGGAATGTACGTGTTGGTGCGAACTCACCAAGCTTGTGACCGATCATTGCGTCGGTAATAAATACTGGGACATGCTTGCGACCGTCGTGTACCGCAATTGTGTGTCCGATCATTGAAGGTGTGATCATCGAACGTCGTGACCATGTCTTAATGACATTCTTTGTATTGGCTTCATTTTGGGCATCCACCTTTTTGGTGAGATGTCCATCAATGAATGGACCCTTCTTGAGACTACGTGGCATGAGGGCTCCTTAGCGCTTCTTGTTCGACTTACGACGACGGACGATCATTGAATCTGAAGCCTTCTTCTTACGAGTACGTGCTTCAGGCTTACCCCATGGAGTCACTGGGTGACGTCCACCAGAGGTCTTACCTTCACCACCACCGTGTGGGTGGTCGACAGGGTTCATAACAACACCACGAACAGATGGACGAACACCTAACCAGCGCTTACGTCCAGCTTTTCCGTAGTTAATGTTTGCTTGTTCTGCGTTTCCAACTTCACCAACAGTTGCGCGGCAACGAACATCAACGTTACGGATTTCTCCAGATGGCATACGAAGTTGTGCGTATGGACCATCTTTTGCAACGAGCTGAACTGATGCGCCAGCTGAACGAGCGATCTTCGCTCCGCCACCTGGGCGAAGTTCAATTGCGTGAACAGTTGTACCTACTGGGATGTTGCGAAGTGGCAAGTTGTTTCCAGGCTTGATATCGGCCTTTGGACCGTTTTCAACTGTTGCACCTTGCTCAAGTTTATTTGGAGCGATGATGTAACGCTTTTCTCCATCTGCATAGTGAAGAAGTGCGATACGCGCTGTGCGGTTTGGGTCGTACTCAATGTGCGCAACCTTTGCTGGAACTCCATCTTTATCGTTACGTACGAAATCGATAAGACGGTATGCGCGCTTGTGACCGCCACCTTGGTGACGAACTGTGACGCGGCCCTGGTTGTTACGACCACCCTTTGAATGGATTGGACGAATGAGTGACTTCTCAGGTGTTGAGCGAGTGATTTCTGCGAAATCTGGAACAGTTGCTCCACGCTGACCTGGTGTAGTCGGCTTAAGTTTGCGAAGTGCCATGGGATGTCCTTTTCTAGTAGGTCCTCAGTCTCGGATTACGAAACTGGGCCTCCAAAGATGTCGATACGGTCGCCAGCGGCCACATGCACGATTGCTCGCTTTGTGTCTTTGCGCTTTCCATCACCAAAACGTGTGCGCTTGTTCTTTCCTTCGCGGTTCATTGTGTTAACACTAAGAACCTTTACGCCGAATACCTTTTCAACAGCGATCTTGATCTCTGTCTTATTAGCATCTGGTGCTACTAGGAATGTGTACTTGTTTTCATCTAGCAATCCGTAGCTCTTTTCAGAGACAACTGGCGCTAGCAAAACGTCGCGGTAATCCTTCATTATGCAGATACCTCACTCTCGCGTGCTACTGACTTAACAGACTTTCCAGTTGCCTTGTCAGAACCCTTGAACTTCAAGAAATCTTTGATCGCAGCTTCTGAGAAGACAACGTCATCTGACTTCAAGATGTCATATGCATTGAGCTGATCTGGAACTAGAAGGTGGAGGTCATCAGCGTTACGAAGTGAGCGCCATGCAGCGTCCTCGTTACGTGAAACGACTACCAAAAGGTTTTTACGTGTTGAGAACTGACGAACTGCTGCAAGAGCTGCCTTTGTTGAAGGAGCTGCTGTCACAGAGTCAAGAACGTGAATACGCTCGTTGCGCTGACGATCAGAGAGAACACCGCGAAGTGCTGCTGCGATCATCTTCTTTGGTGTGCGCTGGAAATATGTACGTGGGCGAACTGCATGTGCAGCACCACCACCACGCTGAAGAGGAGCACGGACAGAACCCTGACGAGCACGACCTGTTCCCTTCTGCTTGAAAGGCTTCTTACCTGAACCAGAAGTTTCTCCGCGGTTCTTTGCCTTCTGTGTACCTTGGCGTGCAGCTGCAAGTTGAGCTGTTACGACTTGGTGAATAAGAGGAATGTTTGTCTGCGCATCAAAGATTTCTGCTGGCAAATCAACTGAGCCAACTTTCTTTCCTTCTGCGTTCTTTACTTCAACTGTAAGCGCCATGGTTACTTACCTGCCCCAACTGTCTCGACAATTGCCTTCTTGGCAGCTGAACGGATAAATACAAGACCGCCATCTGTACCAGGAATTGCACCCTTGATAAGAAGTAGGTTGCGCTCTTGATCAACACCCTGAACTGTGAGGTTCTGTGTTGTGACCTTCTCGGTACCCATTCGACCCATCATGCGCATTCCCTTGAAAACGCGACCTGGTGTTGAACATGCTCCGATTGAACCTGGCATGCGGTGCTTGCGATCTACACCGTGTGAAGAACCAAGACCACCGAATCCGTGGCGCTTCATAACACCAGCAGTTCCCTTACCGGTTGATGTTCCGGTTGCATCGACGATATCGCCGACAGCAAATGTTGATGCGCCAATCTCTTGTCCAACTGTGTAATCAGCAGCAGACAATGTGCGGAGTTCTGCAACAGAGCGACGAGGAGTGACGCCTGACTTTGCATACTGACCAGCGAGTGGCTTTGAAATCTTCTTTGGATCGATTGCACCAAAACCGAGCTGAACAGCTGAGTAGCCATCCTTCTCAGGTGTGCGAATCGATGTAACAACGCAAGATTCAACTGAAACTACTGTTACAGGAATCATCTTGTTATTTGAATCGAATACTTGGGTCATACCAAGCTTCTTACCGAGAACGCCCTTGATGGACGAACCGTAAGACTGAGTTACAACTGTGCGTGTCATTAGTTTTCGTCCTTTCCTTAGAGCTTAATCTCGATGTCGACGCCAGCTGGCAAGTCGAGACGCATCAATGAATCAACAGTCTTAGGTGTTGGGTCGATGATGTCGATGAGGCGCTTATGTGTGCGCATCTCGAAGTGCTCGCGGCTGTCCTTGTACTTGTGAGGAGAGCGAATCACGCAATAGGTGTTCTTCTCTGTTGGTAGCGGCACTGGACCCGCGACGGTTGCACCAGTGCGCTCGACTGTCTCAACGATTTTCTTCGCTGATGAGTCGATTACCTCATGGTCATACGCCTTGAGTCGAATGCGGATCTTTTGTCCCGCCATGTCGTTCTCCTCTTTACTTTCGTTAGTTCAAACTTTGTTTTCTAGTGTGTGTTTGCGCCGGCGGTTTTTACGCCGCCGGCGCTTTCACGATTACTTCTTGATCTTTGTAACGCGACCTGCACCTACTGTGCGGCCACCTTCGCGGATAGCGAAGCGAAGACCATCTTCCATAGCGATTGGCTGGATGAGAGTTACTGACATCTCAGTGTTATCGCCAGGCATAACCATTTCGGTGCCTTCTGGAAGTGTTACAACACCAGTCACGTCAGTTGTACGGAAGTAGAACTGTGGACGGTAGTTGTTAAAGAATGGAGTGTGGCGTCCGCCTTCATCCTTAGAAAGGATGTATGCAGATGCTTCGAACTCTGTATGAGGTGTGATTGAGCCAGGCTTGCAAACAACCTGACCGCGTTCTACATCTTCACGCTTTGTTCCACGGAGGAGAAGACCGACGTTCTCGCCAGCCTGACCTTCGTCGAGCAACTTACGGAACATTTCAACGCCTGTAACAGTTGTCTTCTGAGCATCTGGACGGATACCGACGATTTCAACTTCTTCGTTAACCTTAACGATTCCGCGCTCAATACGACCAGTGATAACTGTTCCACGACCTGTGATTGTGAAAACGTCTTCAACTGGCATAAGGAATGGCTTGTCGATGTCACGAGCTGGCTGTGGGATAAATGTATCTACAGCATCCATGAGCTCCATCAACTTATCTGCCCACTTAGCATCTCCTTCGAGAGCCTTGAGTGCTGAGATACGAACGATTGGAGTGTCATCGCCTGGGAACTCGTACTTAGATAGAAGTTCACGAACTTCCATTTCAACGAGTTCAAGAATTTCTTCGTCATCAACCATGTCTGACTTGTTAAGTGCAACAACGATTGATGGAACGCCAACCTGACGTGCAAGGAGAACGTGCTCCTTAGTCTGTGGCATTGGACCGTCTGTAGCTGCAACAACGAGGATTGCTCCGTCCATCTGTGCAGCACCAGTGATCATGTTCTTGATGTAGTCAGCGTGGCCTGGGCAGTCAACGTGTGCGTAGTGACGCTTCTCTGTCTGGTACTCGATGTGAGCGATAGAGATTGTGATACCGCGCTGGCGCTCTTCTGGAGCCTTATCGATCTGATCAAAAGGTGTGAATGGGTTTACATCTGGATACTTATCGTGCAAAACCTTAGAGATCGCAGCAGTAAGAGTTGTCTTACCGTGGTCAATGTGGCCGATGGTACCGATGTTTACGTGCGGCTTATTACGCTCGAACTTGGCTTTTGCCATTTTGGTTCCTCTTTCGTTTCCTAGTGCTTAGTTATTAGGGGTTGTGCTGTTTTTATTAGGGTTATTCGCCGCGAACTTTCGCAATGATTTCCTTTGCGACGTTGCCTGGAACTTCGGCATAGCTGTCGAACTCCATGCTGTAGCTCGCGCGACCTTGTGTTCTGGAGCGGAGATCTCCGACATAGCCGAACATCTCTGACAACGGAACTAGCGCCCTAACAACGCGGGCACCTGACCGCTCGTCCATGGCCTGGATTTGGCCACGACGACTGTTGAGATCGCCGATGACATCACCCATGAAGTCTTCAGGGGTAACAACTTCGACTTTCATCACTGGTTCGAGAATTGCAGGATCAGCAAGCTTTGCTGCTTCCTTAAATGCTGCGATACCAGCCACCTTGAATGCGAGTTCAGATGAGTCAACATCGTGATACGCGCCGTCAAGAAGAGTTACTCGTACATCGGTAAGTGGATATCCAGCAAGTGGTCCTGCTGTCATCGCTTCCTTACATCCGGCGTCAACTGAAGGGATGTACTCCTTCGGTACGCGACCACCGGTGATCTTGTTGACGAATTCGTATCCGCCTTCAACTTCACCAGTTGGTAGAGGTTCAATGGCAATCTGAATCTTTGCAAACTGTCCAGAACCACCAGTCTGCTTCTTATGTGTGTAATCGTGGCGAGCAACTGGCTTACGAAGAGTTTCGCGGTATGCAACCTGTGGTTTACCAACGTTTGCTTCAACCTTGAACTCGCGACGCATACGGTCGACAAGGATTTCGAGGTGAAGTTCACCCATACCAGCGATGATTGTCTGGCCAGTTTCTTCATCTGTTTGAACGTGGAATGTTGGATCTTCTTCTGAGAGACGCTGGATAGCAACGCCAAGTTTTTCCTGGTCGCCCTTTGTCTTTGGCTCGATAGCAACAGAGATAACTGGTGCTGGGAAGTCCATTGATTCAAGAATTACTGGTTTTGCTGGATCGCAGAGAGTTTCACCTGTTGTTGTGTCCTTAAGACCCATAACAGCAACGATCATTCCTGCACCAACATTGTCGCGTTCTTCGCGCTTGTTTGCGTGCATCTGGTAAATCTTTCCGATGCGCTCTTTGCGGTTCTTTGTTGAGTTAAGGATTGTTGATCCTGTCTCAAGAACGCCAGAGTAGACGCGGATAAAGGTGAGCTTTCCAAGGTGTGGATCTGTCATGATCTTGAAGGCAAGTGCTGAGAAAGGTTCTTCGTTAGCTGGCTTACGTGAAATTTCTACTTCAGCGTTGTTCATATCTGTACCGACAATTGCATCGATATCAAGAGGTGATGGAAGGTAGCGGTTTACAGCATCGAGCATTGGCTGAACACCCTTGTTCTTAAAGGCAGAACCTGTAAGGACTGGTGAGAGCTTTGCTGCGATTGTTGCGCGACGGATACCTGCAATGATTTCGTCTTCGGTTGGTTCTTCTCCACCGAGGTACTTCTCCATGATCTGATCATCATTTTCAGCGAGAGTTTCGATCATGTCGTGGCGAGCTTGCTTGCACTTATCGACCATATCCGCAGGAATTTCTTCAACTACGTAATCTTCGCCCTTCTTTGTTTCACCGCGCCATACGAGCGCCTTCATTGCGATGAGATCAACTACACCGATGAAATCTGATTCGTTTCCGATTGGAAGTTGAAGAACGAGAGCAACAGCGTTAAGGCGATCCTTGATCATTCCTACGCACTTATCGAATGAAGCACCTGTGCGGTCAAGCTTATTGACGAAACAGATACGTGGAACTGAGTAACGATCTGCCTGGCGCCATACTGTTTCAGATTGTGGTTCAACACCAGCAACACCATCGAAGACAGCAACTGCACCGTCGAGAACACGGAGAGAACGTTCTACTTCAACTGTGAAGTCAACGTGACCCGGTGTATCAATGATGTTGATCAGGTTGCCCTTCCACATACATGTTGTAGCAGCAGAGGTGATAGTGATACCGCGCTCTTGTTCCTGCTCCATCCAGTCCATGGTTGCTGCACCTTCGTGCACTTCACCGATCTTGTATGAGATACCTGTGTAGAAAAGGATTCGCTCAGTAGTCGTGGTTTTGCCCGCGTCGATGTGAGCCATGATTCCAATATTGCGAACCGTAGCTAGATCGATCTTCTCTACTGTTGACGTTGACACTTATATTCCTCTTCTCGTCGCGCTAAATCTCTAGTTGTTTTCTTTATTACCAGCGGTAGTGAGCAAATGCCTTATTTGCTTCTGCCATCTTGTGGGTATCTTCGCGGCGCTTTACTGCTGCTCCGAGACCGTTTGCTGCATCGATTAATTCGTTCTGAAGACGCTCTGCCATTGACTTTTCGCGGCGATCGCGTGAGTAGTCAACTAACCAGCGGAGTGCAAGAGTTGAAGAGCGTGATGCCTTCACTTCTACTGGCACCTGGTATGTAGCTCCACCAACACGACGTGAGCGAACTTCAACAGCAGGCTTGATGTTGTCGAGCGCGCGCTTGAGAGTGATTAGTGGATCAACCTCAGTCTTCTTACGTGTGCCTTCGAGTGCACCATAAACAATTGCTTCTGCTGTTGAGCGCTTACCGTGAAGGAGAACGCGGTTAATGAGCGCTGTAACAATTGGTGAGCTGTAAACAGGATCAGCAACTACAGGAGTCTTTACTACAGGACCTTTACGTGGCATTAGCTAGCCTTCTTCTCTCTCTTAGCACCGTAACGTGAGCGTGATTGCTTACGGTTCTTTACACCTTGTGTATCAAGTGATCCACGAATAATTTTGTAACGAACACCAGGAAGATCCTTTACGCGGCCTCCGCGTACAAGAACAATGGAGTGCTCTTGAAGGTTGTGACCTTCACCTGGAATGTATGCAGTAACTTCCATGCCGCTAGTAAGACGAACACGTGCAACTTTACGAAGCGCAGAGTTAGGCTTCTTAGGTGTTGTTGTGTAAACACGTGTGCACACACCACGACGCTGAGGTGAACCCTTAAGCGCTGGTGTACTTGTCTTCGTAGTCTTTTCTGCACGACCACGACGCACTAACTGTTGAATAGTTGGCACTACATTTTCTCCTTTTAGTATCCGTACTTTTACGCTCACTGTCCGACCCACGCGGTCGGGTGTGTTGCCTGTAAAAGCGCAGAGGAGAAAGGTATCTGCAGGCCATAGCAAAGGTCAAAACGGCCCTTTTACTCCGCAGGACCCCGTCACAGGGCCATTTTCGCCCTTTTTACCTCTTCGGCGTGTCGCGTCTGGGCCCCTAAAAAGCCCTAAATCTTTCGATGAAGGATGTGCTCCGGGACTGCTTTTACGCGTGAATCCTCAGAGGTAATGGGGGTTCCGAGCTTTCGCTCGATTGGGATCGTCCCTGCCCATATATCGAGCTCTACATGCTCGGGAGAGTCCACCGGTCCCCCTTTTCGGGATTTTGCGGTGACCTTATCTAATGGCAATTCCACGATGATTGTCCCAGCGAAATCTTTTGAGCTTGGAAGGACCGCATAATCCCAGATACCTGGAATTAACTTATTGGAGAGTTGCTTCATAGCCTCCAACTTTGCATCCTCTTGTAAGACAGTTGCCTTTCCGAAGATCATCACAGATTCATAATTCATAGAACTCACTGCCGGAGTTCGAGCCGAGACAAGAGCATTGATTCGAGTGACTGTAACGCAGATATCCATGCCTTTTGCCATCTGCATAAATAATCGAGAACCGGTTGAGCCATGTAAAAGTATGCGATCACCATCGCGAACAAATCCCAGTGGGATCACAAATGGCATTCCTGTCTCGAGATCGGAGAATCCAACGTGAGCTACAAATTCAGAGTCAAGGAGTTGATTAATTTCATCCCGATCGAATAGTTCTCGTTGTGGCTTGCGTTGAACTGAATACTTCTTATCGTCACTCATATTTGTAGTCTAAATCAAAGAGGACCAATCCGAAATGGATTGGGCCTCTTTGATAACTAACTTTATCGAGGAATTTCTACCTCATCGAGTCGTACAGCTTCTCCTGAACCACCCTGATCGAATGGTGTGAAGTCGTATTCGTCGTAAGCTGCGTACACCGCTGCCTTTGCTTCTTCTGTTGGCTCAACTCGGATGTTGCGGTAACGGGCAAGGCCTGTACCAGCTGGAATCAACTTACCGATGATGACGTTCTCCTTAAGACCCAAGAGTGGATCTGACTTTTCAGAGAGCGCTGCATCTGTAAGTACGCGAGTTGTTTCCTGGAATGAAGCAGCTGACAACCAGCTTTCAGTTGCAAGAGATGCCTTGGTGATACCCATAAGTTCTGGGCGACCTGATGCAGCTTTGCCACCGGTTGTCACAACGCGACGGTTTTCAGCTTCAAAGCGACCGCGTTCGACGAGTTCGCCAGGAAGCATGTCTGTATCGCCAGCTTCAAGAACTGTGATGCGCTTGAGCATCTGGCGAACGATTACTTCGATGTGCTTATCGTGAATGCCTACGCCCTGTGAGCGATAAACAGATTGGATTTCGTTAACCAAGTGAACCTGAGTTGCACGTGGTCCGAGAATACGAAGTACCTGCTTTGGATCAATTGCACCGACGACCATCTTCTGGCCAACGTCGACGCGTGTTCCTTCTTCTACAAGTAGCTTCTGACGTCGTGTGATTGGGTAAGCAACTTCTTCGCCACCATCATCTGGTGTAACGATGATCTTCTTACCCTTTGCATCTTCACGGAATGAAACAACACCGGCTGCTTCTGCGATTGGCGCAACACCCTTAGGTGTACGTGCTTCGAAGAGCTCGACGATACGTGGAAGACCGTGAGTGATGTCATCACCTGCAACACCACCAGTGTGGAAGGTACGCATTGTGAGCTGTGTACCTGGTTCACCGATTGACTGTGCAGCGATAATTCCCACTGCTTCACCAACTGCAACGAGTTGACCAGCTGCAAGTGAGCGACCGTAGCACGCTGCGCACTGTCCGACCTTGCTATCGCAAGTAAGAACTGAGCGAATCTTTACTTCGTCGACACCAGCTGCAACGAGTGCATCGATGACGCGGTCACCAAGATCTGAGCCAGCCTTAGCAAGAACTTCGCCATTAACTTCAACATCTTCAGCCAATGTACGACCGTAGACAGAAGTTTCAACGTGATCATGCTTTACAAGGTTGCCAGCTTGCTGACGGATTGCGATTGGAAGTGCGAGACCACGATCGGTTCCGCAATCTTCTTCACGAATAATGACATCTTGTGCAACGTCGCAGAGACGACGTGTGAGGTAACCAGAGTCAGCGGTACGAAGCGCTGTATCTGCAAGACCTTTACGTGCACCGTGTGTAGAGATGAAGTACTCGAGAACTGACAAGCCTTCACGGAAGTTGGACTTAATTGGGCGAGGAATAATTTCACCCTTTGGGTTTGCAACGAGTCCGCGCATACCTGCAATCTGACGTATCTGCATCATATTTCCACGTGCACCTGAGAAGACCATCATCCAGACTGGGTTAACGCGTGGGAAGTTATCTTCCATCGCCTTACCAACTTCAGCAGTTGCCTTTGTCCAGATTTCGATGAGTTCTTGGCGACGCTCGTCATCTGTGATGAGACCCTTTTCGTACTGTGATTGAACCTTGTCGGCTTGTGTTTCATAACCGTCGAGGATTTCACGCTTACGTGGAGGTGTAACAACATCTTCGATACCGATTGTTGCGCCGGCACGAGTTGCCCAGTGGAATCCGAGCGACTTAAGCGCATCGAGAGTCTGTGCAACTGTGACCTTTGGATAGAACTCAGCAAGCTTGTCGACGATTGCGCCGAGAGCCTTCTTGGTTACATCGTGATCAACAAATGGGAAATCAGCAGGAAGTGCTTCATTAAATAGTGCGCGGCCGATTGTTGTCTCGAGAGTTTCTCCCTTAACGCGAATCTTTACCTTCGCCTGCAATGAAACTGAGTGCTGATCGTGAGCCATAATCGCTTCAGAGATTGATCCGAATGCGCGACCTTCGCCGAGTTCGCCTTCACGTTCCATGGTCAAGTAATAGAGACCAAGAACCATGTCCTGTGTAGGTGAAGTAATTGGACGACCATTAGCTGGTGACAAGATGTTATTTGAAGACAACATCAAGATGCGTGCTTCAGCCTGAGCTTCTGCAGACAATGGAAGGTGGACAGCCATCTGGTCACCGTCGAAGTCAGCGTTAAATGCTGTACATACGAGTGGGTGAATTTGAATTGCTTTACCTTCAACCAACTGTGGTTCGAATGCTTGGATACCTAAACGGTGAAGTGTGGGAGCGCGGTTCAGAAGCACTGGATGTTCTGCAATTACTTCTTCAAGAACATCCCACACCACTGGACGAGCACGTTCAACCATGCGCTTTGCAGATTTAATGTTCTGCGCGTGGTTGAGGTCTACAAGACGCTTCATTACAAATGGCTTGAAGAGTTCAAGCGCCATCTGCTTTGGAAGACCGCACTGGTGCAACTTCAACTGTGGACCAACAACGATTACTGAACGACCTGAGTAGTCAACGCGCTTTCCGAGCAAGTTCTGACGGAAACGTCCCTGCTTACCCTTGAGCATGTCTGACAGTGACTTCAGTGCACGGTTTCCTGGGCCAGTTACTGGACGACCACGACGACCGTTATCGAACAAAGCATCTACAGCTTCCTGCAACATACGCTTTTCGTTGTTAACGATAATTTCTGGAGCACCGAGATCAGCAAGACGCTTCAAACGATTGTTACGGTTAATAACGCGGCGATAGAGATCGTTGAGATCTGATGTCGCAAAACGTCCACCATCGAGCTGAACCATTGGGCGCAGATCAGGTGGGATAACCGGTACGCAATCGAGAACCATTGATGCTGGGTGGTTGCTCGTTGTCATAAATGCATTGACGACCTTGAGGCGCTTGATAGCACGAGTCTTCTTTGCACCCTTTCCGTTTTCAGAAAGATCGGTGAGCATTTTATGCTCTGACTCGAGATCGAAAGTTTCGAGGCGGCGCTTAATTGCAGCAGCACCCATATCTCCCTTGAAGTACATGCCGTAGCGGTCACGCATTTCGCGGTAAAGATTTTCATCACCTTCGAGATCTTGAACCTTGAGGTTCTTAAAACGTGACCAGACATCTTCTAGACGTGTGAGTTCGCGTTCTGAACGCTCGCGGATTGCCTTGAGCTCGCGCTCTGCAGATTCACGAACCTTGCGCTTTACATCTGACTTAGCATCTTCTGCTTCGAGTTCAGCAATATCTGCCTCGAGCTTCTTGGTGCGTGCATCAAGATCTAGATCGCGCTTTGTTTCGATCTTCTTGCGATCGTTTGCCAGCTTCTTTTCGAGCTGTGGCATATCTTCTTCGCGAGCTTCTTCATCAACTTCAGTGATCATGTAAGCAGCGAAATAGATAACCTTTTCGAGATCTTTTGGAGCAAGGTCGAGTAGGTAACCAAGGCGTGAAGGAACACCCTTGAAGTACCAGATGTGAGTTACAGGAGCAGCAAGCTCGATGTGACCCATGCGTTCGCGACGAACCTTTGCACGTGTTACTTCAACACCGCAACGCTCGCAGATGATTCCCTTAAATCGAACGCGCTTGTACTTACCGCAATAACATTCCCAGTCGCGAGTTGGTCCGAAGATCTTCTCATCGAAGAGTCCGTCCTTCTCTGGCTTGAGTGTGCGGTAGTTGATTGTCTCTGGCTTCTTTACTTCGCCGAAAGACCAATCACGAATATTTTGAGCAGATGCAAGACCGATTCGTAGTTCATCAAAGAAGTTGACATCTAACATGTTTGATTCGCTCCTTAAATTTCTTCTACTGAGCTTGGCTCAACTCGTGACAAGTTGATACCTAGTTCTTCGGCGGCACGGAAAATTTCTTCATCGTTATCGCGCATTTCAATTGCGACACCTTCAGAAGAGAGAACTTCGACATTGAGACAGAGTGACTGCATCTCCTTGATAAGTACCTTGAATGATTCAGGGATACCTGGTTCTGGGATGTTTTCGCCCTTCACAATTGCTTCGTAAACCTTGACGCGTCCGAGAACGTCGTCAGATTTAATGGTGAGCAACTCTTGGAGTGTGTAAGCAGCACCGTAAGCTTCAAGTGCCCACACTTCCATTTCACCAAATCGCTGACCACCGAATTGAGCCTTACCACCGAGTGGTTGCTGAGTGATCATTGAGTATGGACCAGTTGAACGTGCGTGAATCTTGTCGTCTACCAAGTGGTGGAGCTTCAAGATGTACATGTATCCAACTGAAATTGGAGTTGGGTATGGCTCGCCAGAACGACCGTCGAAGAGACGAGCCTTTCCGGAACGACCAATTAGTTGGTTGCCATCACGGTTTGGAAGTGTTGATGAAAGAAGACCTGAGATTTCATCTTCAAGTGCACCATCGAAGACCGGAGTTGCAAGGTTAGTTCCTGGTGCGCCTTTTTCTGCGCCAATTTCTTTGAGGTGGTTTGCCCACGCTTCAGAAACTCCAGATACATCCCAGCCTGTCTTTGCAACCCAGCCGAGGTGCATTTCAAGAACCTGTCCGACGTTCATACGTCCTGGAACACCAAGTGGGTTCAAGACAACATCGACTGGAGTTCCATCTTCAAGGAATGGCATATCTTCAACGGGAAGAATCTTTGAGATAACACCCTTGTTACCGTGGCGACCAGCGAGCTTGTCACCATCTTGAATCTTGCGCTTCTGTGCAACATAGACGCGAACCAACTGGTTAACGCCTGCTGGAAGTTCGAAGCCTTCTTCAGATTCGAAGATTTTTACGCCGATAACTTTTCCTGATTCACCGTGTGGAACCTTGAGAGATGTATCGCGAACTTCGCGAGCCTTTTCTCCAAAGATTGCGCGGAGCAGACGCTCTTCTGGTGTGAGTTCAGTTTCTCCCTTAGGAGTTACCTTTCCAACCAAGATGTCACCTGGCACAACATCGGCACCAACGCGGATGATTCCGCGCTCGTCGAGATCTGCAAGAACTTCTTCAGAGACGTTAGGGATATCGCGAGTGATTTCTTCGGCACCAAGCTTGGTGTCGCGTGCATCAACTTCGTACTCTTCAATGTGGATTGAAGTAAGAACATCGTCCTGAACGAGTCGCTGTGAAAGGATGATCGCATCTTCGTAGTTGTGACCTTCCCATGACATAAATGCCACAAGCAGGTTCTTACCAAGAGCCATTTCACCATTCTGAGTACATGGACCGTCAGCAATAACTGAACCGATCTCAAGCTTCTGACCTTCGGCGACCACAACCTTCTGGTTGTAAGAAGTTCCTTGGTTTGAGCGAGTGAACTTAGCGAGTGAATATGTTTGGTAAGTACCGTCATCTGCCATGACCTTAACTTCGTCAGCAGCAACTTCGGTTACTACGCCAGCCTTTGTTGCTGTGACAACATCACCTGCATCGACAGCTGCGCGGAATTCCATACCAGTACCAATAAATGGTGCCTCTGCACGCATCAAAGGCACTGACTGACGCATCATGTTAGAACCCATGAGTGCGCGGTTTGCATCATCGTGCTCGAGGAACGGAATCATTGCTGTTGCAACAGAAACCATCTGACGTGGTGAGACGTCCATGTAATCCACTTCGTCAGCGATGATGTATTCAACTTCGCCACCGCGACGTCGTACAAGTACGCGTGCTTCAGCGAAGTGATTGTCATCTGTGAGTGGAGCATTTGCCTGAGCAATAACGTGCTCGTCTTCTTCATCTGCAGTGAGGTAATCAACCTGATCGGTGACCTTGCCCTTAACTACCTTGCGATAAGGAGTTTCGATAAATCCAAATGCAGTGACACGACCATATGTTGCAAGCGAACCGATAAGACCAATGTTTGGACCTTCAGGAGTTTCGATTGGGCACATACGTCCGTAGTGAGATGGGTGAACGTCACGAACTTCGAAGCCCGCACGATCACGTGAGAGACCGCCAGGTCCGAGCGCTGAAAGGCGACGCTTGTGTGTAAGACCTGAAAGTGGATTTGTCTGATCCATGAACTGTGACAATTGAGATGTTCCGAAGAACTCCTTGATCGATGCAACAACTGGACGGATGTTGATCAGTGTCTGAGGAGTAATTGCTTCGACATCTTGAGTAGTCATACGTTCGCGAACAACACGTTCCATACGTGAAAGTCCGATACGTACTTGGTTCTGAATAAGTTCACCAACGGTACGAAGGCGACGGTTACCGAAGTGATCGATATCGTCCTTTTCAACGCGAACTTCGCGGCCGTAATCCATTGTGAGATCGCCGCGGTGCAACGCTACGAGGTAGCGAAGTGTTGCGACGATATCTGAAATTGTGAGCATGCTCTGTGAGAGCTCAAGATCAAGACCTAGCTTCTTATTTACCTTAAAGCGACCGACCTTGGCCAAGTCATAACGCTTAGGGTTGAAGTAAAGGTTTTCAATGAGGTTCTGTGCAGCTTCCTTAGTTGGAGGCTCGCCAGGACGCATCTTGCGATAGATATCGAGAAGCGCTTCATCTTGAGTCTTCACTGTGTCTTTCTCAAGTGTTGCCATCATTGAAGCGAAGTCACCAAACTCTTCACGAATTTGTTCGTCGGTCCAACCGAGAGCCTTGAGGAATACTGTTACTGACTGCTTACGCTTGCGATCGATACGAACGCCAACGAGATCCTTCTTATCAACTTCAAATTCAAGCCAAGCACCGCGGCTTGGGATGATCTTTGAAGTGAATACATCTTTATCTGAAGTCTTTTCGATCTGACGTTCGAAGTAAACGCCAGGTGAACGAACAATCTGTGAAACAACTACGCGCTCAGTTCCGTTGATAACGAATGTTCCGCGAGGTGTCATTACAGGGAAGTCACCCATGAAGACTGTCTGCGATTTAATTTCGCCAGTTTCGTTGTTAGTGAATTCAGCTGTTACGAAGAGTGGTTGCGCATATGTCATGTCGCGTTCTTTGCACTCTGCGATTGAATACTTTGGTGGCTCGAAGCGATGGTCGCGGAATGAAAGCGACATCGTTCCTTGGAAATCTTCGATTGGTGAAATCTCTTCAAAGATTTCTTCCAAACCGGACTTTGAAGGAAGTTCTCCTCGGTTGGTGTTGGTTGATTCTGCAAGACGTGAACGCCATAGATCGTTACCAAGCAACCAGTCAACGCTTTCAACTTGCAGCGCGAGTAGGTTTGGAACTTCTAGTGGTTCACGGATCTTTGCGAATGAAATACGGCGTGGGGCTGTTGAACTCTTTTTCGCGGCCAAGAGATGTCCTTCCAGACAAAATTCACTTTTATGTGGACACGCACATCTAGAAGGTCGCCGCCGCTATATGCAAAGACCTTCATGAAAAATATGCGAAGGGGAAGAGTATCGGCTCACCCCCCGCCTGGGCAAACCGACCCCTTATACCCCCAACTCCCCCCGCTTGTCTGCCAAATGGGGATAAAAAAACCCGGTCCCACGAAGGGACCGGGCTCTTTTGCTCAAATTTACTTGAGTGTGACCTTTGCGCCAGCTGCTTCGAGAGCTGCCTTTGCCTTATCTGCTGTCTCCTTGTTTGCCTTCTCAAGAAGGGTTGCTGGAGTTGCATCGACGAGATCCTTAGCTTCCTTAAGACCAAGTGCAGAGTTGAGGTTACGTACTTCCTTGATAACCGCAATCTTCTGTGAACCTGCATCTTCGAGGATAACTGTGAATTCATCCTGACCAGCATCTGCTGCGCCGCCTGCTGCTGCGCCGCCTGCTGCTGCAACTGCAACAGGAGCTGCTGCTGTTACATCGAATTCTTCTTCGAATGCCTTTACGAACTCTGAGAGCTCAACGAGTGTGAGTTCCTTGAACTGAGCCAAAAGGTCTGCTTGTGAGAGCTTTGCCATTTTCTATTTTCCTTTTCTTTATTCCGCTGGAGTTTCTGCTGGTGTTTCTGTTGCAACCACTTCTTCTGTGGTTTCAACTTGAGCTGGAACCTCTGCCACTTCGGCGAGAGCTTCTGGCTCGGACACAGCAACTTCAGCTGCTGTTTCAACTACTGGTGCTGAAGCAGGTGCACCTGCCTCAAGTTTGATGCGAAGTGCATCGAATGAACGCGCTGCCTTAGCAAGCGATCCCTTCATTGCACCAGCAAGCTTTGCAAGAAGTACTTCGCGAGACTCGAGGTCCGCGAGCTTCATGATCTCTGCTGTTGTAACAAACTTTCCTTCGTAAATTCCACCCTTGATGATGAGAAGTGGATTTTCCTTCTGGAAGTTCTTGAGGTTACGAGCTGCATCGATTGCATCGCCCTTAATGAATGCAACAGCTGATGGACCAGCAAGAAGATCATCTGAGAGATCTACGCCAGCATTCTTCGCTGCAATCTTTGTAAGAGTGTTCTTTACGACGCTGTACTTGGTATCTGCACCAAGGCTGCGACGTAGCTGCTTCATCGAAGTCACGGTAAGACCGCGATATTCGGTAAGGTATGTAGCAGTAGCTGACTTGAAGTCTTCAGTCATTTCAGCAACTGCTGCTGCTTTATCTGGGCGAGCCATGAGGTTCACCTTTCGCTAGATGTTCACGCGATGGTCGCTTTCGCTCTATCGCTTGGACTAGGTGACCGCGGGCAATAAAAAAATCCGTGACGCGTAAATGCGCACGGATTAACGTTCACACCTACGCGGGCTGAGATTCCTCAATTATCTTCACTCTTGCGAGATCAGACCTGCGGTCTTTGGTTATGGGTAAATCTTAAGCAGGGGACCTGAACTGGTCAAATCCCCTGCTTAATAGAGCTAGTTTGCTGATGGTTCGCGAACGAGGTTTGGATCGACAGCGATTCCAGGTCCCATTGATGATGAGACGACAGCCTTTGCGATGTAGCGACCTTTTGAAGAGTTTGGCTTTACGCGGAGAACTTCTTCAATAGCTGCTGCATAGTTTTCTGCAAGTTGTTCTGCAGTAAATGATGCCTTGCCGATAATGAAGTGAAGGTTTGAATTCTTATCAACACGGAATTCGATCTTTCCGCCCTTGATGTCATTGACCGCCTTAGTGACATCTGTTGTCACTGTTCCGGTCTTTGGGTTTGGCATCAAGCCACGTGTTCCGAGAACTTTACCGAGACGACCAACTTTGGCCATCAAATCTGGAGTTGCAACAACTGCATCGAAGTCGAGGCGACCCTTTGAAACTTCATCGATCAATTCATCGCCACCGACGATATCTGCGCCAGCTGCGCGTGCTTCTTCAGCGCGCTCACCGTTTGCAAATACCAATACGCGAGCTGTCTTACCTGTGCCGTGTGGCAAGTTAACAGTTGAACGAATTGCTTGATCAGCTTTCTTTGGGTCAACGCCAAGAACGAGCGCAACGTCAATTGTTGAGTCGTACTTAGTTGTTGTTGTCTCTTTGGCAAGTGTGACTGCCTGAAGAGGTGTGTAGAGGTGGTCTTTGACGACCTTCGCTGCTACTTCGTTGTACTTCTTTGAGCGCTTCATTTCATCCTTCTTTCTCTACCGGAGTAGAGCTTTGGGTTGTGGTTAGCGAACCAGCGCGGTTCTCCCACATCTTGTAACCACCGTGGCTACAAGAAATTCACTTATGAGACTGTTATTCCCATAGAACGTGCTGTTCCCGCAATAATCTTTGCAGCAGCATCAATGTCATTTGCATTGAGGTCAGCCATCTTTGTTGTTGCAATCTCCTTGACCTGAGCCATGGTGATATTTGCAACCTTGTTCTTGTGAGGGATTGCTGATCCCTTTTCGATTCCAGCTGCCTTAAGGATGAGACGTGATGCTGGAGGAGTCTTTGTGATGAAGTCGAATGAACGATCCTCGTAGACAGTAATTTCTACAGGGATGATCTGGCCCTTTTGTGATTCAGTCGCAGCGTTATATGCCTTGACGAACTCCATGATGTTGACACCATGCTGTCCGAGCGCAGGACCTACTGGTGGTGCAGGTGTTGCTGCGCCAGCCTGGATCTGCAACTTGATGAATCCGGTGACCTTCTTCTTTGGTGCCATTTCTCTTCTCTTTTCCTTTGTTTTTCTACTAAATCTTCTGAACTTGGTTAAATGAAAGTTCTACTGGTGTTTCGCGACCGAAGATCGATACCAAAACCTTGAGCTTTGCCTGCTCTGGCATGATCTCGGAGATTGATGCTGGAAGTGTTGCAAATGGGCCATCCATAACGGTGACTGATTCGCCAACTTCGAAATCAACAAACTTCATATCTGCCTTGTCAGCCTTCTTGACTGGACGAGGAGCAAGAATCTTCTCGACTTCATCCATGCTGAGTGGGCTTGGGTTATGTGCATTACCAACGAAACCTGTAACTCCAGGAGTATTGCGAACTACTGACCATGATTCATCTGTGAGATCCATGCGAACAAGAACATAACCTGGATAGATATTGCGCTTAACCATCTTGCGAGCGCCATTCTTGACTTCCATGACCTCTTCTTCAGGAACTTCTACCTGGAAGATGTAATCCTCCATATTCAGTGACTGAATACGGTTGGCAAGGTTGCCCTTTACCTTCTTTTCATAGCCAGCGTATGAGTGGATGACATACCAGTCACCAATAGCGGCACGAAGTGTGCGGCGGAATTCTGCGTTGGGATCGTTCTCGTCGGATTCGATATCGCCATCTTCATCGCTAGCGAGCGCGAGATCATCGACGATTACATCTGCAACAGGGGTTTCAACAACGTCCTCTGTGGGTGTCGCGATTTCTTCAGCGCTAGCAGCGAGCGCTGCTTCAAATGCGTCCGGCTTAAGTTCGTCAGTCATGATCTGTGGCCTTTATCCAAATACCCAGAATACGATCTTGGTGAGTACCAAATCGATGATGGATACGACTGCAATGATGAAAGATACGAATACGAGAACGACAGCTGTATAAGTGGTCAACATATTGCGGGTCGGCCATACAACTTTCTTGAGCTCGTTGACTACCTGGCGATAGAAAAGTCCAACGCGCGCGAAAATTCCGAGCTTCTCCTCGGTAACTTCAACTGCATCAGTCATTGTGACTTCCTTTTCTATCTCTGTTTCTTGCTGTGGTGTTCGTGCTCGTTCTGTTCTGCGGCTTGCAGGGCAAGAGGGACTCGAACCCCCAACCGGCCGCTTTGGAGACGGCAACTCTAGCCAATTGAGCTATTGCCCTTCGCGACGAATTTTCAGGCGCGCCAAGGCGAGGAAGAAATTCATCGTGAGCGTCGAAGTGTAAGGGCAGGTACGGCGTTGAGTAAAACTGGGTGCTCAGGACCACTCATTCTGAGCGCGCAAGCCCCACTCTTCATGGTGCAGACTTCCCCCATGAGCAGAATCTCCGCACGAATTGCAGCAATCGCAGAATCGGCCACTTTGGCCGTCGATGGAAAGGCAAAAGCGCTCAAAGCAGCTGGTCGTCCAGTTATTGGCTTCGGTGCTGGCGAACCAGATTTTCCTACTCCTGATTACATTGTCGATGCAGCAGTTGCGGCAGCAAAAGTTGTTGCAAATCATCGCTACACACCAACACCAGGTCTACCAGAACTTCGCGAAGCAATCGTTGCTAAGACAAAGCGCGATTCCAATTACGAGATCACAGTAGACCAAGTTCTTGTCACTAATGGTGGAAAGCAAGCTGTCTATCAAGCATTTGCATCCATTGTCGATCCCGGCGATGAAGTTCTTCTTCCATCTCCATTCTGGACTACCTATCCAGAGGCAATCAAACTTGCTGGCGGAAAGAGCGTTGAAGTCTTTGCCGATGAATCACAGAATTATCTGGTCACAGTCGAGCAACTAGAAGCTGCTCGTACACCAAAGACAAAGGTCTTGCTCTTCTGTTCACCATCTAATCCAACCGGTTCTGTCTACACACCAGCACAAGCCAAAGAAATTGGTGAATGGGCGCTCAAGAACAACATTTGGGTCATCTCTGATGAGATCTACGAACATTTGCTCTACGACGGTGCAACAGCGCCATCACTTCCAGTGTTAGTTCCGGGCCTTGCAGATACCTGCATCATTCTTAATGGAGTTGCCAAGACATATGCAATGACCGGTTGGCGCGTGGGCTGGATGGTTGGACCGAAAGATGTCATCAAAGCAGCAACTAATTTGCAGTCTCACCTGACATCCAATGTCTGCAATGTTTCACAGCGCGCTGCAATTGCAGCGCTGACCGGAAATCTTGATGCCGTTCATAAGATGGGTGAGGCATTTAATCGTCGTCGTAAGTTGATCGTTGGCTTGCTCAATGAAATTCCAGGATTTGAATGTCCAACACCGCAGGGTGCTTTCTATGTATATCCATCTGTAAAAGGTGTTCTTGGAAAGACAATCCGCGGCAAAGTAGCGAATTCATCTGCAGAACTAGCAACAATCATTTTGGATGAAGTTGAAGTAGCTGCTGTTCCAGGCGAAGCATTTGGTCCATCTGGATACCTTCGATTCTCCTACGCTACAAGCGATGAAGATATTGTCGAAGGTATCGGACGTATTAAAAAGTTACTTTCAGAGTAATTTAAAGCGAAATTCCCACCAGGTTTACTTCTGCCTCAAGTGTAATTCCGAACTTCTCAAAGACACTTCTTTGAGCACTCTTTGCTAACTCTGCAATATCTGCAGCCGTTGCATCGCCAGCATTAGTGAGCGCAAGCACATGTTTGCTAGATACTCGCGCACCACCATGGCTATCGCCTTTGTGCACTCCTGAATGTTCGATTAACCATGCTGCACTTGTCTTCACTTTGCCATCTGCAGTTGGCCAACGAGGTGCATCGGTAGGAAGAGTGGCTGCAATCTCTTGAGAAATAATTGGATTGGTAAAGAAAGATCCGGCAGACCATGAGTCACGATCGTTGGGATTCAGCAGCATTCCCTTTGCAGCTCGGAGCTCGAGAACAGCGGTGCGAGTTGCGGAGATCGGAGCTTTTTCGCCTACTTCGATTCCTAATTTCTTTGCAAGCTCTGCATAAGTAATTGGTGTAGTTAATTCGCCGCGGCGAAGATTAAATTGCACATCCAGTACGACGTATCGACCAGGATGAGCCTTGAAGTGAGAATTGCGATAGGAAAATTCACATTCAGAGTTCGTAAAGGTCTTCAAGCCTTTTGCTTGGCGATCGTAAGTGCGTACGCGAGTAATGAACTCAGACACTTCATGCCCATAAGCTCCGATATTTTGAATCGGCGCTGCACCAACAGTTCCTGGAATTCCACTGAGCGTTTCAAGCCCTGCAAATCCACGATCTAGAGTGGTTGCGACAAACTCATCCCAGTTTTCACCAGCACCAATAGTGAGCGTTGCTCCACTGCAAGCATCAACTTCTGATTGCATCGAATGGCTATTGATTCGAATCACTGTGCCTTCAAATCCTGAATCAGAAACGAGAATATTTGTGCCGCCACCGATAATCAGGATAGGCGTATCCCCTGCGGCTTCGATTGCTGCAATGATTTCGGATTCTGTTGCCACTTCTACAAATTTCTTGGCAGGGCCACCTACACGCAATGATGTGTAATCGCGGAGATCGGCCATGTTCTAAGGCTACCTGCGCGGACTCAAGATTGCAGTCTTGCCTCTGAAGCGTTCGAGAATGCGGTCGTAATTCTTCTTTGATTGAGCATCGCGATATTCAGGGTCGGTGTCGTGATAACCGTGATGGCGATCTTGCTCAAGAGGTAAATCCATCTGAAGTAATCGGCCATTTGAGTGGCGCAAGTTGAGAGAGAACTCAATGTCGGCATTGCGGTAATACAACGCTCGATTACTAAATCCACGAGCTGCAAGAGCATCTTCGCGATGCATTGCAATAAAGTAGCTAAAGAGAACATCGACTTCTCCGGCGCCTTTATCATCAACGCTGCGCCACTCATCTTCTAGATTGATTAACCCCCCGCGCCAACCCACAGCAACGAATTCCCGCTTTTTCAATTCGGCAAGAACGGGAGTGATTGCATCTCCAGTAAAGCGAGTCGATGGATCCATGATCACGATAAATTCACTGGTTACATTGCGAAGTAGGGCATTGGCGTTTTCTCCCCACCCAAAATCTTCCGTTAACTGAACAAGTGATGTTCGCGCATCAAGTTCATTGACAAGAATTCCCGGATCACCCAAAACCAGCAGGGCGATTGCGCATTGGCTGAATTCTTTGATGGTTGCAATGGTCTTGACTGCATCGTCATGGAATCCATTAATAATCATCGCAACTGTAATTTCATATTTGCCCGAATTGATGGGGCGGATATCGCGAGTGGATTCATAGGTAGGAAAACGCTTCTTTGGGCGAAGTTCATATCCCCCGGCAACATCAACTACTTCAAATCCCTGCGCAGCGATTTCATCACGAAGTTGATCTGACAACGCAAAATTCTTTTCGGCACGCGCTGCTTGGCGAGCCTTCGCTAACTCGTGAACTGAATCCGGAGCACTCACTTGAGAACTACCGCTTTAGCCATTCCAAGAACTTTTACACCTGCAGATGTTGCGGTGAGTGAAAGTGAAACTTTATTTCCATCTACTTCAGAAACTGTGCCGGTAACGGTGAGATCAACCTTTTCTCCCGCAGGGACAATGACAGGTTTGGTAAAGCGCGCGCTATATTCGATAACGTTGGCAGAACCACCAGCAAAGTCAGATACATATTTACCAACCAGAGCCATCGTGAGCATTCCGTGTGCGATGACATTGGGAAGGCCCACAGAGAGTGCAAACTCTTCATTCTGATGGATCGGGTTCTGATCTCCTGAAGCATCTGCATATTGCTTCAATAGCTCACGATCGAGATAGAAAACTTTCTCATCTAAAACTGTGCCGACCTCAATCATGCGCGCACCACCAATGTGGACCAGGCAGAAATAACTAGGCGTTCTTCGCGCTTTAGGTCAGACCGAACTGTGACGATTTCATTTCCTGCTGCAACCCGATAGCTTTCAATTGTTGCAGCACAGGTGAGTTGATCGCCTGCTTTGACGGGTGAGAAGATTTCAAATTTCTGATCTCCATGAACTAGACGTGACCAATCAAGCCCAATCTCTGGTCGAGTAAGAATCTCTTCAAATTGGGTCAGGGTGATGCGAATAGTGAAGGTGGGGGGTGCGATTGATGTATCGGTTTCGCCGATGACAGCACAGAAGGCATCTATCTCAGATTGAGAAACGGTAATTGAATCTGTACCCGCGAAGGTACTCCCGACAGAATCGGGGTTGAGCATTAGCGGGTTTCGCGGTGAAGAGTTGAAGACTTGCAACGAGGACAGAACTTCTTGAGTTCCATACGGTCTGGATCGTTGCGGCGGTTCTTCTTGGTGATGTAGTTACGCTCTTTGCAATCCACGCATGCCATGGTGATTTTTGGACGAACGTCCGCGCTCTTACTTGCCATGGTCTTAACTCCTTCGTAGATGTCGATCTAACAGGCGCTTTAGATTACCCGAAGCACCTTTATTGGTGAAATCCACGCGTAAATGAATACGCGTTTGTAGTAGCGGAGGCGGGATTTGAACCCACGACACAGCGATTATGAGCCGCTTGCTCTACCAAGCTGAGCTACCCCGCCAAGGGATGGAACGAACTTTCGTAGTACTTATTTAATTATCACTTCTTTACTGCGAGCCCCCCACCAGAATCGAACTGGTGACCTTTTCCTTACCATGGAAACGCTCTACCGACTGAGCTAGGGGGGCAGTGGTAGAGAGAGGAGTCTAGGGCTTAAGGTGAAAAGTAGAAAATTCGCCCAGATTACCGCGCAGGATCTAAGGCAATTTTGCCTGTTGATTCGCGAGCAAGCATTGATCGATGAGCATCTGAAGCTTGGCTCATTGGATACGTGGCACCAATAACAGGCTTGAGTTTTCCATCTGCAACTAATTGAAAGAGCTCTGCCACAACGTCATTGAGCATCTCTTTCTTTCCAAAGCAGTTAGCTAACCAGAATCCAGAAACTGTCTTGGATCCGTGCATTAACGAACCTGGATGAAGTGGAGTTGGCGCGGTGCGAGATGCCATTCCGAAAGTAATAATCTTTCCAAAATTTCCTAACGCTGCAAGGCTGTGATCAAAGGTTGTCCCACCGACCATTTCAAGAACAAGATCTACGCCATGTCCACCATTTGCCGCACGAAGAGCAGCTGTGAGATCAGAAGATTTCGCATCAACCACAACATCAGCGCCGAGTGATTTAGCAAGCGCAGATTTGGTATCAGAAGACGTAACCGCAATTACTTTTCCGCCCCACAATTTCGCTAACTGAATTGCAATAGTTCCAACACCGCCTGCAGCTGCATGTATGACAACAGATTGACCTGTGCGAAGGTTGCCCATCGTTTTAAGTAAATGCCATGCAGTAGCGCCTTGCACCAGCATGCAGAGAGCTTGCTGATCTGTCACTGCATCAGGAATAGGAAAGAGAACAGATTTATGGGCAATCGCTTTCTGTGCATATCCCCCAGATGAGACGCTGGCTAGATATCGCTTACCATCGTGAGTCCCAACAACTTCGATGCCAGGAATCATCGGCAGAGTTTGTGGTGACAAATATGAATTTTCAGTTTGGTGCGTATCTGCATAATTGATTCCAACCGCAGTTACCTCAAGTAAGACTTCATCAGCGCCTGCAACAGGATCCGCAAGCTCGACATACTTCATTACATCGGGGCCGCCAAAAGTCTCGATCTGAATTGCTTTCATTTACAGCTGCAGCGATCTTCTTGAGCAATTCCTGCCAAGGCTTCTTCAATATGTTCTCCGCAGCCTTGCCATGTTGGCTTTCCGCAATTCTTACATTGGACCTTGCTGCACATGAGATTTCTCCTTAGAAATACTTTTGGGCCGAGCGCTTGATTCTATTCCAAAGTGTTGCAGTCTGCTCAAGAGGTGAGACCTCTAGAACTTTAGCCTTTGCGGGCTCATCCGGAGTGATGACATCTTTAAGAGCTGGTGAATTCTGATCGAGTGAATCAGCAATTCGGTCGATATTTGAAACGATAGAAAGGCCACGGATGATTTGTTCTTGATCGACATCCTTTCCATCTTCAATCAGAGTTTCTGCAAGTGCCGATCCTGCCTCGCGGGCATCATCAGTGGGAGAAGTTGAGAAGTCGTTAATGTCATCAGGTTTTTCAACATGGGCAGATATTGCGTAACTTGCAGCTGAGAGTGCCACCGCAATCTGCTTCTTTGTTGAATCTGCAATCCCGCCTTCTACAGCTGAATCAAAGAGCGTTCGCGCGATGGTGCGAACTTGCACCAATGTATGTTCGGTTGCAATTCCTTCGATGTACATCTCTTCTGCAACATCTTTCTCTGCTGTTGGAAACCAGCGGGCGTGGCTGCGGGCTTCGACTGCTTGTGAACGAATTGCCGGCACTTCTTCAACGAGTAGACGGGCCTGTGCCAACCACTTCCCCGCATCCTTCTGGGTATAGCCAGCAGCAACTCCTTCAGACATGCGAGCAAGTAACTCCGCAGCTTTCTCAGAGACCGTCTTTATTTGGTTGCGCGCGCGATCAATTGGAGTATTGGGAACAGAGAAGTACGAGAAGAAGATTGCAACGCCTGCACCAATAAGAGTAGATAGCAAACGGTGTACTGCCGTAGAGCCTGAAATTCCAGGACCGATAACGATGAGCGCTGTAACCGGAACATTTACCGATGCAACTTCGCCAAGATGAAGCGCTCTGGCAACGACGGCGCAGAAAATAATTGTTGTTCCAACTGCCAGAAATCCAAAGTTAAATAGGCTCACAGTCAAAAGTGCGACACCGGCACCAATGGCAGTTCCAACAATCTGACCAAAACCTTCACGGAGCGATTTATGGAGAGATATACGTATGCTCAATGTGGAGACAATTGCAGCAACTACACCACCGTTGGGGACTAGGGCATCGCCGATGATCCAGGCAACCGAACCAGAAATTCCAGCGACGACAATCTGCCGTACCCAGTATTTGCGGTCGGTAAATAGTTTGAGTAGACGCTTCAACATCAGGCGTGAGTTTACGCCTGAGTAGGATGGTCACATGCTTCTGACGCCGAAAGAAATACCAAATCTTCTTCGAAGCGCAAAGACCGTCGCTGTCGTAGGAATTTCAGATAAGCCCGATCGTCCAAGTTTCGGTGTTTCTCAGTACCTTCTAGAAAATTCAGAGTATGAAATATTCTTCGTGAATCCACTCGTGGACGAGGTGTTAGGCAAGCAGGTCTACAAATCCTTAAAAGATATTCCTGTTCATATCGATATCGTCGATGTCTTCCGCAAACCAGCTGACTGCGTACAAGTTTTAGATGAAGCGATTGCAATCGGTGCAGGTGCAATCTGGCTACAGCTTGGAATCTCTGTACCTGAAGTTGCTGAGCGAGGTAGCGCTGCAGGGCTAGCTGTCGTGATGGATCGCTGCATCAAGATTGATTATGCAGCTCTGTAATTAACCCTAGATTTCAGATTAACCCTTGGTTGAACCGAGTGTAAGACCTGCAATAAATTGCTTACGAAGTACAAAGAACATGATCACTGTCGGTGATGCCGCAATGATTGCACCTGCTGCCAACAAGTTGAAGTCAGTCACATATTGACCTTGAAGGCGACGCAGCGCTGAAGTAATAGGGCGCTTTGAGTCGTCAGACATCAGCACAAGTGCCCAGAAAAATTCGTTGTAAATCCATGTTGTCATCAGCACGCTAAGTGCAGCGAGAGCTGGACGCAAGAGCGGCAAGATGACGTTCCAGTAATGGCGGAAAACGTTTGCGCCATCAATGGTTGCTGACTCTGAAATTTCCTTTGGAATCGTCTTCATATATGAAGAGAGAACGAAGGTAGCGAAACCAACCTGGAAACCAACGTGCACCAGAATCAAGCCACCGTAGTTGTTATACAACAAATTTCGATTGCCAAAGAGTTCGCCTACCCAGATAAACATCCAAAAGACTGGGATATAGGTAAGAACAATCGGCAACATATTTCCAGCAGTGAAGAGCAGGAGTAACCCAAGATTAAATTTAAATTTATAGCGAGTGACCACAAATGCAACGAGTGAACCGAAGAAGAGAGTCAAGATTACGGATGGAACTGTCACCATCAATGAGTTCATGAGATAAACACCAATGTGCATCTCGCGAATTGCGTTAAAGTAATTTACGAGCGTGATATGGCGCGGCCAAGAGAAAATGCCATAAGAAATGATGTCGTTATATGGACGAAGAGAAGTCCACACAGTCCAGAGAATTGGGAAAATCCAGACAAAGGCAAAGAATCCGATGAATATCGAGATGTAGAAATCTTTCCGCTTCTGACTATTGCGATACTGTTCGTTCTGAACTACACCGGTGCTCATTTGAGATCCTCTTTAAAGTTAATGCGAAGATACGTAATGATTGGGACGATACAGAGAACGAGCAAGATCACTGCATAGGCAGCGCCCTTCATTGAAATACCTTGTCCAGCAAAGTTCTGGAATACCAAGAGGTTGAGCAATGGGAAGATGGTTGGACTTCCGTAGATGATGTACACCAAGTCAAAGGCGCGCAGCGACTCGATCAAAGTGATAACAACGATGATGATGTTCACTGGCTGCATGGTTGGAAAGATAATTTTGCGGAAAATCTGCCATTCGGTTGCGCCGTCAATCGCTGCAGCTTCTTTCAAAGCTGGGTCAACAGATTTAAGTCCAGATAAATAGAGAAGCATGATGTAACCAATATGGCGCCACGAAGCCACACCCAGGATTACCCATGTGTTGATTTTTGGGTTACCCCAAATGGAGATTGCATTTCCGATATCCAGACCCATCAACCCTTGGACAAAACCACCTGGTTGCAACATGAAGTTCCAGATGATTCCGATAACCGCAAGAGAGAGAACTACCGGTAAATAGTAAATAGATTCGTAGAAAGCGTGGCCTTTGATGCCACGATCAATTTGGTAGGCAAGCAAGATGCCAAGTGGGGTTGCAATCAAGACGAAGAATGCGAGCCAGGTACCGTTGTTCTTGAGGGCCTGATAGAAGAGTGGGTTATTAACAAAGATATTTTTATAGTTCTGGATTCCTGCCCACTGAATATCCTTTAAACGAACGCCGTTCCAATATGTGAAAGATAAAATAATTGTGACGACTGCTGGAACCCAGAGAAGAATGATTTGTAGAAGTGTTGGGATTCCAACGAAGGCGGTGAGTGTAAAACGATCTGTATTGGAAAGAGAGCGGCGGCTACGATTTTTCTTAACCGTAGCCGCCGTCTTCATACCTTTAACTTACTAGCACTTGAACTAATTAACAACTAAATGATTAGTAATTAGTTCTTAGGAAGTGCATCCCATTGTGCTTGTACGTTTTCGAGGATCTTGTTGATATCAGATGGCTTCTGCAAGAAGCTCTGGATAGCTGGACCAACAACTGGACCAGCAAAGTCTCCACGAGCATCACGATCTAGGAAGAACATGATGTTTGAAGCTGATGCAAGAACAGCAAGCTTCTGCTTGTTGAATGCATCGTATGAAGAAGTATCAAATGACTTCGATACGTAGATATTTGTATCTCCAGCCTTTACTGCTTCTGTAATACCTTCAGGTGAGGCCCAGAACTCTGCAAGAGCCTTACCGCCAGAAACGTTCTTACCGTTTGCAGCAACTGAAATACCATCAAGTGGCGCATCAATTGTGTCTCGACCGAACTTAGGGTTGATCTGTGGGAATGGAACGACCCATAGATCGTCGTAATCTGCCTGTGACTTCGCCTTGAAGTCGTTAGCAAACCATGAACCCATCATCATTGCGCCAGTCTTCTTCTGGAGAAGAAGGTCGCGCATACCATCCCAAGAAATATCCATGAAGTTTGTATTCATGAATGGGATGAGCTGTGCGAAGTACTTAAATGTTTCCTTTGTACGTGCATCTGTCCACTTTGCACGACCGTTAAGAAGGTCGATGTGGTACTTGTAGCCGTTGACACGTGCGTTAAGGATGTCGAATGTACCCATTGCTTCCCAGCCGCCCTTTGCGCCGAGTGAGTATCCAACAAGACCCTTCTTCTGTGTAAGTGTCATCAACTTAACGAAGTCATCCCAGTTGTTGATGCTCTCTGGGTTCATTCCAAGATCCTTCACCATTGACTTGCGGTAGTGCAGCGCCCATGGGTAGTAGGTTGTTGGAAGGATGTAAGGCTTCTTTGTTACTGGGCTAGTTGAACCCTTAATCGCTGCAGTTGGAAGTGTTGACTTGAGGTGCCCGATTTCGCGTGTGAGATCTGCAAGAAGACCCAACTCACCGAAGTGATTTGAACGGTATCCAGCCATCCATCCAAATGCGTCATCAGGTGATCCCTGAAGAATTTGTGCAAAGTTATTCTGGAAGTCATCAGAGTTAACTTGCTGTGCAACTACCTTTGCTCCGGTCTTCTTTGTAAAAGCATCATTTACTGCCTTTGCAATCTTGTCTCCGGTTGCTCCACCGCCACGTGTTGTCCACTTGACTGTGCTGCCCTTCAATCGTGTCGCTGCGCTTGCAGATTCTGCTGAGAGTGCGCTACCGGTTGCAAGTGCTGCTCCACCGATTGCTGCGCCCTTGAGTACTGAGCGGCGAGAAACTACGTTCTTCTCTTCTGACATCTTCGTCCTTTTCTCTAAGGTTGAAATTTCAACAAGCCTCGATTTATGCGAGTGCACAAATCTTCGACGTGCTGAATCTAGGGGTGAAGGGGGCCCTGAGCCTAGGAGGTTCGGGTAACGAAATGGTAAAGATTGAGCGTGAATTGAGGGCTACTGGGGTTTCTCTTCGAGATAGAGGGCTACTGAGTTGATACACCAGCGTTCATCAGTAGGGACGTCGTAACCCTCTCCTGAAAAGACGTGACCCAGGTGAGAATCGCAATTGGCGCATCGCACTTCGGTGCGGATACGTGGAGCCAGCGAGCGATCTTCAATCAGCTTTACTGCATCATCTTTTTTGGGAGCGTAGAACGATGGCCATCCGCATCCAGAGTGAAATTTTGTTTCAGATGTAAAGAGTTCATTTCCACACGCTTTGCACCGATAACTTCCGACTGTGTCGGTATCTGTGTATTCACCAGTAAATGGTCGCTCAGTTGCACCTTCGCGCAATACTGCATATGAAAGTGGATCGAGTCGAGCTCTGAGTTCTTCTTCGTTAATTGCACTCATGAAGTGAAATTCCTATCGAGGAATTCGAAGACCTTGCATGCCACCATCAACTGCGAGTGAAGTAGCGGTAGTTGATCCTTGTAATGGGCTTGCGAGATAACAGAGCGCACGGGCAACTTCATCGGCGCTAACAAGGCGACCAAGTGGTTGACGCGCTTCGAGCGCTTTTCTCTCTGCTTCTGGATCTGCTGCTTGTGCCAATAAACGTTGAACCCATGGGGTATCTGCAGTTCCTGGATTGACACAGTTGACGCGAATTCCCTCGGCAACATAATCATTTGCCATCGCCATGGTGAGAGAAAGAACTGCGCCCTTTGTCGAGCTATAGAGCGCGCGCTTCGGTATTCCTGCAGTTGCTGCAACAGAACAGACATTAACAATAGAGGCGCACTTGCTCTTGCGAAGTAATGGGAGTGAGTATCGCGCAGTTCGAACAATTCCAACAACGTTGATATTCATGACCTTGTTCCACTCTTCAGATGGATTGGCTTCGACGTTTCCAACTGCGCTAATTGCAGCGCTATTGATAAGAATGTCGAGCTGCGCAATCTTTGCGAATGCGGCTTCAACAGAAGCATCATCGCTAACATCGCATTGAATCCACTGACCTACTCCGGAGAGTCCACCTTCAGCGATATCTAATCCGAAGACTGTGGCGCCTCCATCGGCGAGCATCTTCGCAGTTGCAAGACCGATGCCAGATCCTGCACCAGTGACAGCAGCAGTAAGCCCTTTGAATTCAGACATTAAGCGTTTGCCCATTCTTTTCCATGTGGGAATGTGAAGTCAGCGATTGATTGTGCATACATTTCGCCGCCAGTACCTGGGTCAACTGGTGGCATGTAATGCGCATTTTGAATATTTGTAGGAACAACGAAGTGCTCGTGCAAGTGATCAACGAATTCAACAACGCGACCAGCATGGTGGCCAGTAACTGCAACAGCATCAAACATTGCGAGGTGCTGAACCAGTTCGCAAAGTCCGACTCCACCTGCGTGAGGACAGACAGGAACTCCAAACTTTGCTGCCATCAAAATATTTGCAATATTTTCGTTAACTCCAGCAACGCGAGTGGCATCAATCTGCATAAATGAGAATGACTTAGCTTGCAGCATCTGCTTAAAGAGGATGCGGTTCATGCCGTGCTCGCCTGTTGCAACGCGAACAGGTGCAATTGCCTTAGCGATTGCAGCGTGGCCAAGAACATCATCAGGGTTAGTTGGTTCTTCAACCCAGTGGAGATTGACATCTCCGATGCCCTTAATCCATTCGATAGCTTGGTTGACGTCCCACACCTGGTTTGCATCGATTGCAATCTTGATATCTGGGCCAACAGCTTCGCGCGCAAGACGAAGACGACGCTTATCGTCTTCAAGTGAGCCGCCACACTTCAACTTAATAAGTGTGTATCCATCAGCAACTGCTTCTTTTGCAAGGCGAACCATCTTCTCATCGGTATACCCCAGCCATCCTGGAGTTGTCGTATATGCGGGAAGACCTTCGGCGCGCAGCTTTGCTTCGTTAGCAGCGCGCTGTGGCTCAGTCTTACGAAGTATGTCAAGCGCTTCCGCAGGTGTAAGTGCGTCCGTGATGTAACGGAAATCTACGAGTTCAACAATCTGTTCTGGTGTGAGATCAGAGAGAAACTTCCACAAAGGCTTCTTTGCATGCTTGGTTACCAGATCCCATGCAGCGTTGACCACTGCTCCGGCTGCCATCTGAGTAACGCCCTTTTCTGGGCCAAGCCAGCGAATTTGTGAGTCGCGCACCAAGCTGCGAGCAAAGTCGCCCATGCTTGTTGCAAGGTCTGCAATATCGCGTCCAACTGCGTAAGGAGCAAGTTGTTCAATCATGTCGCACTGCAAATCGTTTCCGCGGCCGCATGTAAATACAAAGCCATGGCCTTGAAGCGAAGGATCATCAGTTTCAAGGATTAGCAGCGCCGCAGAATAATCAGGTTCCTTATTCATTGCATCGGAACC
The DNA here is from genome assembly GCA_000372185.1 of actinobacterium SCGC AAA278-O22. Classification (GTDB taxonomy): domain Bacteria; phylum Actinomycetota; class Actinomycetes; order Nanopelagicales; family Nanopelagicaceae; genus Planktophila. Next base: position 66,774 of record AQUA01000006.1, read on the forward strand.
ATCGAGACCGCGCGAGGTTGGGAATCGAACATCTACAGTTTTAAATCCAGTTACCTTAGGCATGACATCCCTTTACTTGTATGAAAACTGACTCTTCGCTTGACCTGCAAAATCATATATGATGAATTTATGGCGCGATATAGCGAAAAAGTTAAGTTAAAGCGTTCTAATCTTGAAGTAACTAGATTCAGTCTTGGTACTGCACCCCTCGGTGGACTCTTTGCCTCTGTCTCTGATTCCGAGGGAGATGCACTTCTCAACACAGCACTCGAATTAGGAATCAACTACTTCGATACCGCTCCACAATATGGCCATGGGGTTGCCGAAATTCGCGTTGGTAAAGTCCTTCGCAATGTAAAGACTCCTTTTATTATCGAAACAAAAGTTGGTCGCGTACTGCGCCACGTTGAAGGTGTCGAACCCGAGAAGTGGTTCCCCGATGCTCCTCGCGACATCGTTCCTGTCTATGACTATTCCCCTGAAGGCATCCGTCGCTCGTTCGAAGAAAGTCTCGAACGCCTGGGTCTGCCACATATCGATATCGTTTTAATGCACGATGCCGAGGATTACATCCCTGAAGCAATTAATAATGCCTTCCCAGTTCTCGCAGATCTACGTTCGCAGGGTCTCATCAAGGCAATCGGGCTCGGCATGAATTACGTCGAACCCGCACTCGAGATTATGAAAAATACAGATCTTGATATTGCACTCATTGCAGGTCGCTTTACTCTCCTTGATCAAGTTGCCCAGCACGAACTCTTTCCTTACGCGCTCAAGAACAATATTGATATTTCAATGGGTGGAGTACTCAACTCTGGTGTGCTCGCTAATCCAGTAGCTGGTGCTACCTATAACTATCTTCCTGCATCAGATGAAATCATTGCTCGTGCCGCAAAGATCGGTGCATTCCTCAAAGAGCGCGGAGTTCCACTAGTTGCTGCAGCGCTTCAATTCCCACTTCGACATCCTGCTGTCACATCAGTTCTGACGGGACCACGTACTGCAGCTGAATTGCGCTCCAATGCCGAAGATTTCAATCGAGAAATACCTGCGACGGTCTGGAGCGATCTAGAAGATGCCGGACTTATCGAAAAGATTCGCGCATGAGCATCAAGCGCATCGGGCAGGTAATTGGCATCAAACCCGAAGAAATCGAAGAGTACGAGCGAATCCACGAGAACATCTGGCCAACAGTTGCCGCAACTCTTAAGCGAGCCAATATTCAAAATTATTCAATCTTTAGATATGAAAATTTGCTCTTCGCATATATGGAGTACACAGGCACGGATTACGAGGCAGATATGGCCCTCATTGCGGCAGATCCTGAAACTCAAAATTGGTGGAAGATCACCGCACCAATGCAGAACCAAGTTCCTGAAGCGCGCGATGGCGAGTGGTGGCATACCCTTCACCAGAACTTCTATCTCCCCTAGTTAAGGATTGCCATGAAATTTTCAGTACTCAAATCCAGTAATTCTGACTACCAGTTTGCCGTCACAGTCGATGGAGTTCATCGTTCTGTCGAGGGGCTACCAACGTTGACCGAAGCTATGCACCTCACACTAGAAGAGTTGAAGGTTCGAACTGCAAAGGCAGGAACAGAGGTTTCAGGGCAGCTCACTGCACCCATCGCATCTGAAATTGAATTATGGGGCGCAGGTGTTACCTATCTTCGTTCGCGCGATGCTCGTAAAGAAGAGAGCGGTGTACCTGACGTTTACCAACGTGTATACGAAGCTGATCGCCCAGAACTCTTCTTCAAATCGACCGCAGTACGCGCTCGTGGAACTGGCGCACCAATCGGAATTCGCTATGACAGCGAAGCTTCCGTGCCAGAACCAGAGGTAGCGATATATATAAATAAGTATCGCGAAATTATCGGATATGCCATCTGTAACGATGTCACCGCTCGTTCAATCGAAGGCGAAAATCCGCTCTACCTTTCACAGGCAAAGATCTACATCGGCTCAACAGCAATTGGCCCAGATATCACTCCTGCTTGGCTCGCACCTGTTGCGAAGGAGATGAGCATTAAGGCGAAGATTCTTCGTGGAACCACTGTGGTCTGGGAGGCAGAGACATCTCTCGGTGCACTCAACCGCACACTCGAAGATTTAGTTGACTACGTCTTTAGATGCCAAGACTTCCCGCATGGCCTCATTCTCTCGACTGGTACAGGAATCGTTCCGCCGATGGATATTGCACTTGCTGCCGGAGATATCGTTGAAATTGATGTCGCAGGCGTTGGCATACTCTCAAATCCAGTTGTCGTTATTCCTGAAAGATAAAGATTAGTGTCGACGATACATGTCTGGACTCAATGGTCTGACCTCGTTGCACCTGCCGGAATTACTCTGCTATCCCCCGAGAACTTTCCACTTGATTCATCCGATCTATCGCAGATTGATTTCTATGTACCTCTTTATATGGGCGGCGCCACAGCACTTTCGTATGTAGCGCAGATGCCAAACCTCACCACCTTGCAGATGCTCAATGCGGGTTATGACGATGCGCTCAAGTACCTGCGCCCCGGACTGACCTTATGTAACGCCAGTGGAGTGCACGATGCCTCAACTGCTGAACTTGCAGTTGGCTTAGCAATTGCTTCGCGTCGAGGTTTTCCTGAATTTATGCGCGATCAGATTGCTGGAACATGGAACCATCACCGCACAAGTTCACTCACCGATTGCAGAATTGCAATCATCGGTTACGGGTCCATAGGTAAGAAGATTGCTAAGAATCTCTCTGGCTTTGAAGTTTCAATCACGGCATTTACACAATCTGGTCGCGATGGCTCTTTGACTATAGATCAGCTTGATGCACACCTACCTAGCTTCGATATTGTTATTTTGATTCTTCCACTCTCAGATTCATCTCGCCACCTCATGAACAAGCAACGTTTAGCGGCGATGAAAGATGGAGCGCTCCTTATCAATGTGGCGCGTGGCCCTGTTGTCGATACCGATGCTCTGGTTGATGAGTTAAATTCCGGACGCATCTGCGCTGCACTCGATGTCACAGATCCAGAACCTCTTCCAGTGGGCCATCCACTCTGGAGCGCCAAGAATCTCTTACTCGTTCCTCATATTGGAGGAAATTCCACTGCCTTCGAACCACGCGGCCGAGCGCTCATTGAATCTCAACTCACACTCCTGGCTGCCGGCAAACCTCTTGAACATGTTGTAGCCCAAGGTTAAATTGCAATAATGAAAATTGATTCGCACCACCATTTATGGGATCTCTCCATCCGCCCACAAGAGTGGATGGTTGGCGACGGCATGGAACCTGTGTCACGCAACTTCTCCACTGATGATTTACGAAGTGCGATTGCAGGAACAGGAATCGAAAAGACTGTTCTCGTTCACGCTACGACAACTTATGACGAGACATATGAACTCCTTGAAATAGCGGAGAAAGATTCGACAGTTGTTGCTGTGGTGGGTTGGCTTCAAATTGATTCACCCGATGCAATTGCACAGTGCGAGAAATATCTGCAGGCACCAGGTGCTAGTTACCTCAAAGGTATCCGCGATGTCGCACAAGATTTACCTGACTCCAGCTACTTAGCAAAACCTCAATCCATTGCAACTGTCAGACAACTTGGCAAGATGGGATTGACCTACGACATTCTGACAAAAACCCCAGAACTGAAAGCAGCGATTGAACTGGTTAAGGCATGTCCAGATGTGCAATTCGTACTCGACCATATTTCCAAGCCATACATTGCAAAAGAAGAACTCGAACCCTGGAAGTCACTCATCACTGAGTTAGCTTCCTATGAAAATGTCATCTGCAAAATTTCTGGAATGGTGACCGAGGCGCGCTGGAATGCTTGGGAAGTTGATGACTTCCGCCCTTATGTAGATCACATCATTTCTAGCTTCACACCAGTGCGTTTGATGTTTGGATCAGACTGGCCAGTGGCTCTTCTGGCCGCACCTAGTTATTCAGAGGTGGTTCACCTCGCTGAAAAACTCACGGTGAAATTTACTGAAAGCGAAAATGAACTTTTCTGGCGTGAAACGGCAATTTCCGCATACAAGATAACGAAGTTGTAACAATCGTCTATACCTGCCGGTAAATCGCCTATTTCCCTTGAGTGCTACCCCTCTCACACATAGGATTCCGACACAGCAATTCCGCTGCTTTTGAAGGGATACACATGAAGAAAGGCCTCATCACAGTTGCTGCTTTGTCAGCACTGGCACTTGTAACTGGAACAGCTGCTCCAGTTTCAGCTGCAGATAAGACTCTCAAGATCGAATTGATCTCAAAGGGAGAAACTCACCAATTTTGGCAGGCAGTAAAGAAGGGCGCTGAAGAGCAAGCTGCGAAGATGAATGCAACAATTCACTTCCAGGGCCCAGCTGCAGAAACAATGATCGATAAGCAACTCGAAATGCTTGATGCAGCAATTGCACTTAAGCCAGATGCAATCGGTTACGCAGCACTCGGAACAACTGAGTCTGTTTCACACCTTAAGGCTGCACATGCAGCAGGTATTCCTGTCTACATGTTCGATACAGCTGCTAGCTGCGATGGTGGAGTTCCTGCACTAGGACCAAACTCTGACTGCGCACTTGGTGTTGCATACACAAACAGCCTTGCAGCAGGTTCACTTGCAGCAGACACAATGGCTAAGCTCCTTGGCGGCAAGGGTAAGGTTTTGGTTGTTGGTCACTCACAGACAAACCAGACAGGTATCGACCGTGCAAACGGCTTTATCAACCGCATGAAGGCTAAGTACAAGGGCATCAAGCTCCTTACACCTCAGTACGCTGAAGGTGGAGACGCTCTTAAGGCACAGGACATCGTTGCAGCAGCTCTCGTTGCTAACAAGGATCTCAAGGGTGTCTACGGAACAAACGAAGGTGTATCAATCGGAGCTGGACAGGCATTCAAGGCTGCAAAGCTTAAGAATGGTGCAGTTAAGTTGATCGGTTTCGACTCTGGTAAGCAGCAGATGGCAAACATCAAGTCTGGTCTTCAGACAGGTGCTATCACTCAGAACCCAGTTGGTATTGGTGCTAAGACTGTAGAAGCGCTCGTTAACTACGTTCGCAACAAGACAGTCCCTAAGAACCTTATCGACACAGGTTTCTACTACTACGATAAGAGCAACATCACAGATCCAAAGATCGTTGCAGACCTTTACGAATAAGTCGATTCATTCGATTGATTTGTAAAAATTGAAGTGATGATGGCCGGGAGCAATCTCGGCCATCATCCTTTATTATCAATTTCTTTATATTCACGATTTACGGGGGAACAATGGCAACAACACAGCTCTTATCTCTTTCAGGTGTGAGCAAAGAATTCCCTGGTGTAAAAGCACTCAACAATGTGCACTTTGACCTCAATGAAGGTGAAGTTCACGCCATCGTTGGCGAGAACGGAGCAGGCAAGTCAACCCTCATGAAGATTCTTTCTGGTATCTATAAGAAAGACTCAGGAGAAATCATTTACAAGGGCAAGCCCGTCAATATTCCAAACCCATTTGAAGCTCAAAAACTTGGTATCGGCATCATTCACCAAGAACTCAATCTCATGCCACACCTCACGGTGGCTGAAAATATCTTTATCGGTCGCGAGGACCGATTCCCTGGTGGCATCTTCCTCAATAATAAGAAGCTAATCAGCGCAACCATTGAATTACTCAACGAACTTGAATTAAATCTCAACCCCAACGACATTGTCGGCGAACTTACAATTGCCAAGCAGCAGATGGTCGAAATCGCAAAAGCGGTTTCTTACCGTGGCTCAGTCATCATCATGGATGAGCCAACCTCTTCTCTCACCCCAGCCGAAACTGATGCGCTCTTTAAGATTATTCGTTCACTCAAAGCTGCAGGAAAAGGCGTTGTTTACATTTCACACCGACTTGAAGAGCTTGAAAAGATTACTGACCGAATAACAGTCCTTCGCGATGGTGAATATGTAAACACTTTAAAGACTTCAGAGACAAATATCCCTGAAGTTATCTCGCTTATGGTCGGTCGAAAGGTAGATCAGGACCAGCGACCTGAAAATCGAAATATCAGTTCAGAGATTGTTCTTCGGGTTGAAGGACTTTCTGATAACCACTTGCTCAAAGACATCACATTTGAACTACGCAAAGGTGAAATCCTTGGTTTTGCAGGCCTCATGGGTGCCGGACGAACAGAGTTAGCTCGCGCAATCATGGGAGCAGACCCAAAGACCTCAGGAACAATTACATTCCGTGGAACTGAGGTAAAGATCAAACAACCTTCAGATGCAGTTGCTGCCGGCATTGGGTATCTCTCAGAAGACCGCAAGCGTTTTGGTTTATTACTTGGACAGGATGTTACTTTTAACGTGATTCTCTCCTCGATTCCACGCTTCTCAAATAAGTTTGGATTCCTCAAAGTCAGATCAGCTGCAGGCATTACTCGCGATGCGATCGCCCAGCTTCGCGTACGTACTCCATCTGAACGTCAGTTCCTCAAAAACCTCTCTGGCGGAAATCAGCAGAAAGTTGTTATCGCTAAGTGGCTGACCCGCGATTGCGAAGTTCTCATCTTTGACGAGCCTACTCGTGGAATCGATGTGGGAGCAAAGGATGAGATTTACCGACTTCTCACCAAGCTTGCCGAAGAAGGCAAGTCAATCATCATGATTTCATCCGAACTTCCTGAAGTCTTACGTTTATCCGACCGTATCGCAGTGATGTGCGATGGACGACTCACTGGAATTATTGATAATAAAGATGCCAATCAGAACGTCATCATGGAACTTGCTACAAAGTTCAGCGACACAGCAACGATAGCTAACTAAACGGGAAAAGAGAGAGATATGTCAGAAGTAACCAGCGCAGGCACAAAGGCTGAAGACGGCAACAAAGTTGCAGCGTTTATTCGCCGAGAAATCGGACGAGTCACAGCACTCGCCAGCCTTGTCGTCATCTTTACCTTCTTCACCGTTATGCGCCCTGTCTTTGCCTCATGGGCAAACGTCTCTGGCGGAATTTTGATGTCAACCACAGTTATTGGTTTGATGGCAATTGGTGTCACCTTCGTCATCATCACCGGTGGTATCGATCTTTCCGTCGGTACATCTATGGCACTCGTTGCAGTCATCACTGGTAAGACTGTTATGAATATGCACCTCAATGTCTGGAGCGGAATCCTCGTTGGTGTATTGGTCGGAACAATTCTCGGTTCCATCAACGGCCTTCTGATTACCGTTCTCAAATTGCCTCCATTTATCGCAACTCTTGCAACGATGAAGGGAGCACAGGGCTTGGCGTTGATCACCTCTGACCTCAAGCCAGTTCTATTCACTACAGATGTGAAGGGATGGGACTCCATTGCACAAGGAAATATCATCCCGAACTTCCCTAACGCAGTTCTGATCCTTCTTATTTCAGCAATTATTGCTTCGATCATTCTCAATAAGACAGTTCTTGGTCGATACACATTTGCTATTGGCTCAAATACCGAAGCGACAAAGCTATCTGGAGTGAAGGTCAACCGCTGGCTTGTAGCTGTGTACGCGCTTTGCGGATTCTTCGTAGGCCTTGCAGCTGTCGTCATGACTTCACGTCTTGGTTCTGCTCAGCCAGATCTCGGTCTTGGTTACGAACTTGAAGCAATTGCTGCAGTAATTATCGGTGGAACATCACTTCTCGGCGGTAAGGGAACAATCTCTGGAACCATTATTGGTGCACTCATCATGTCAGTCTTGATCAACGGACTTCGTATCCTTGAACTCCAGCAAGAGTGGCAGTACGTGGTTGTCGGCGCAGTTATCCTCCTTGCAGTCTATGGAGATAACGTCCGTCGTCGTCGCGCTGGAGAAACGACGCATTAAGTAGCGTAAGAAAGAAGAAAACCCCTCGCATCTGATGTGAGGGGTTTTTCTTTATGGTGGCGGGTGAAGGATTTGAACCTTCGAAGGCAGAGCCGGGGGATTTACAGTCCCCTCCCATTGGCCGCTCGGGCAACCCGCCAGGGTCGTACAAGTGTTGCGGCGCTTTGGTAGTGCGAGCGGCAAACGATACCTTAGGCACTTGAACTTTAAAAATCACACGGTAAAGCACAAGGGAGCGCCTCACACATGGCTGACAGCAGTTTCGACGTAGTCTCAAAGATCGACCGCATGGAGCTAGATAACGCAATTAATCAGGCTATCCGCGAGATTGATACTCGCTTCGACTTTAAGAATACTGGCGCAAAGATTGAACTCTCTGGCGATAAGTTAGCGATTGAGGCAGATACCGAAGAGCGTGCAAAGGCAACCCTTGATGTCGTCAAAGATAAGATGATTAAACGCGGAGTCTCTCTCAAGCATCTCGATGCAGGCGAACCACAACTATCAGGAAAGATTTACAAAATTGCCTCCACCATGAAGGAAGGCATTTCCACTGAGAATGCTAAGAAAATTGCAAAGTTCCTTCGTGATGAGGGCCCAAAGTCGATTAAAACTCAGATTCAAGGAGATGAACTTCGCGTTACTTCCAAGAGCCGCGATGATCTACAGACTGCAATCGAGCAGATTAAGAATGGCAAATTTGATTTTGCAGTTCAGTTTGTTAATTTCCGCTAAGTGGCAAAGAATCGCAGCGAGTATTCGCTAGGGCTACTCTTCGGAATTAGCTCATATGTACTGTGGGGTCTCTTCCCACTCTATTGGCCGCTACTAGAGCCTGCCAGCCCATGGGAAATCGTTGCCCACCGTGCAGTCTGGACTCTGGTCTTCTGTGCCATCGTGCTGGCAATAACTAAGCAGGTGCACTCAACTTTCGCCATTATGAGACAACCCAAGAAAGTTCTTGGGTTAATCGCCACAACAATTTTGATTTCCATCAACTGGATTACCTATATTTGGGCGACCAATAATGGCCATGTTGTTGAGGCAGCTCTTGGGTATTACATCAATCCCCTAATCATCATCGCTTTCGGTGTCATTCTTCTGCGCGAGAAGATGCGCCCACTGCAGTGGTTGGCAGTTGGCATTGCAGCTATCGGCGTTGCCATCCTCACGTACGATTACGGACGACTTCCTTGGGTTGCTATTTCTCTTGCACTCTCGTGGGGTACATATGGATTGGTAAAAAAGAAGTTAGATCTTGGAGCTCTCGATGGCTTAGCCATTGAAACTCTGATCTCACTTATTCCCTATGGTTTCTATCTCTTCTACCTTGGCCACAATGGCACTGGGCAATTTGGCCACAAACCCTTGCTGACAATTCTGCTTATCAGTGCAGGCGCAGTTACTGCTATTCCACTCCTACTCTTCAATGGATCTACAACTCGTTTGCCCTACAGCACCATTGGATTGCTCCAATACATCACGCCCACAATTCAGTTCTCAATAGGTGTGTGGCTACGCCATGAAGATATGCCAACTGCTCGTTGGATTGGATTTGTTGTTATCTGGTTTGCTCTTGCAGCGCTTGGAACTGATTTGGTTAGATCAAGCAGAACGGTCGACAATCGCGTCACAGAGTGAAAATAAAGCTCCCGTCACATCATTGACTGGTAGCGGTCCTAAAGCCACCCGAGCATCTCGGGCGATGCTCTGTAACTGAGTTCGTGATTGATCCAGCGCGGGATGCACACGAAGAGTCTGAAGGACTTGAGCAACAACCTTTTCATCCTTAATCGGAGCTTTCAGTAGTTTTATCAGCTCGCGGTCTTCAGAACGCTTTGATTTCAAGACATTGAGAGTCACAAGAGTCGGAACACCTTCACGCAAATCTGTCCCTGGAGTCTTTCCTGATTGATGTGATTCACTAGAAATATCGATGACATCATCTGCTAACTGGAATGCAATACCGATTTTCTCTCCAAAGATAGTCAAGGTCTCTTTAATATCTGAAGGGGCACCTGAGACCATGGCACCGAATCGAGCACTTGCCGCAATCAATGAACCAGTTTTATCTGCAACAACTTGAAGATAATGCTCAAGCGCATCTTCTCCGTTGTGTGGGCCTTGCGTCTCCATAATCTGACCGATAACAAGGCGCTCAAATGTGGATGCTTGGAGGCGAACGGCTTCTGGTCCAATATCTGCCAGAAGGGCGGATACCTTTGCAAAGAGATAATCGCCAGTAAGGATTGCAACTGTATTGCCCCAGCGACTATTGGCGCTTTCTACTCCACGACGAAGCTTTGCTTCATCCATGACATCATCGTGATAGAGAGTAGCTACATGTGTTAATTCGCAGACAACTGCTGATTCAATAATTCCAAATTTATTCTTATCTCCGTAATGCGATGCAAGCAATGTGAGAAGAGGGCGAAGTCTTTTACCTCCGGCAGCTACAAGATGGCGGGAAGTCTCTTCAACAAGTGGGTAATCACCTTGAATGTGGCTGAGCAGGAGGCTCTCCACTTTTGCCATGCCCTCAGTGAGTTCTGCTTCGAGTGCAGGTGCCAGGCCTGGTATGCCAATCTTTGTCATTAGCGAATAAAGAAGGCAGAGGATTCAATAAATGTGATGAGCGGTGCAGGGAATACACCCAGCAGCAAAGTAATTGCCGATGTCACGACAATTGTTGTGAGCGTGAGCGCAGAAGGGATAACCACGCTCGTTCCATCTTCCACTGGATCCTTAAAGAACATCAAGACGATGACTCGGATATAGAAGAAGGCAGCAATCGCTGATGAGAGCACACCAGAAATCAGAATCCAGGTGCTGCCAGATTCATATGCTGCAGAGAAGATTGAGAACTTTCCGATGAACCCTGATGTCAATGGAATTCCAGCAAAAGCTAAGAGGAAGAATGCAAATACTGATGCGACCAATGGCGAACGCTTTCCTAGTCCGCTCCAACGGTTGAGATCTGTTACTTCACCTGCTGAATCGCGAACTAGAGTGACAACACCGAAGGCGCCGACAGTGGCAATGCCGTAAGCAAAGAGATAGAAGAGTGAGGCATCAAGGCCTGATTTGCTCAGCGCAATAACGCCTGCGAGAAGGAAGCCAGCATGAGCGATAGATGAGTAGGCAAGCATGCGCTTCACATCGCGCTGTGCAATTGCTACGACTGAACCAAAGACCATGGTGACGATAGCAATCAGGATGAGTGCAGGTCTCCATTGCCATTGCGCATTAGCGAAAGCTACATAGTAGATACGCAAGATTGCACCGAATGCAGCAACCTTGGTAGCAGCTGCCATAAAGCCTGTAACAGCTGTGGGTGCACCTTGATAGACATCAGGTGACCATGCATGGAAAGGAACTGCACCAACCTTAAAGAGAAGCCCCACGGAGATAAATGCAATACCTAGAAGAAGGAAGACATCGTTTCCTGAACCGCCTATAACGCTCGATTGAATTCCAGCAAAGGTAATTGATGCTGAATATCCGTAGAGATAGGCAACGCCAAAGAGGAAGAATGCAGATGAAAAAGCTCCGAGCAAGAAGTACTTGAGCGCTGACTCTTGTGACATCAAACGGCGACGGCGAGAGAGCCCTGCCATGAGATAGAGAGGTAGCGAAAGCATTTCAAGTGCGACAAAGAGAGTGATCAGATCTGATGAGAGCGGGAAGAGCAACATTCCAGCTACTGCAAAGAGAGTGAGTGGGTAAACCTCGGTGACTCGCAGATCGCGCTGAAGTGATTCGCGCTCTTCACTGGAACCAGGAACTGCTGCAGCAAGGGCGGTGAAATTCTCTTGATCTGCAATCAGAAATACAGAGAGCAGAGCAATGATGAGGATCGAACCTTGCAAGAGAACTCCTGCACCATCGAATGCGACAGAACCCATCGCAGCATCAACAGATGCTTGGTTGCGCACACGCACAAGTGCAGCGAATGCAGCAACAAGAGATGCAATGGTGATGAAGAGCTGAGAAGAGTGGCGAGATGCGCGAGGTGCGAATGCCTCAATGAGAACGCCAATCAGAGCGCCACCAAGAACAATCAAAATTGGCGCTAGCTGTGCGTAATTTAATACCGGGGCTGTGAATTCCATTTACTTGCCTGCGCTCTCTGAAGGAACTGGATCAGTGAAACCTTGTGATGCAATCACATGTGCTGATGCAGGGTTAATAACGTTAAGAAGTGGTGCTGGATAGAAACCAAGCGCCACAATTACCGCAATCACAGGTGCGATTGCAATCTTTTCGCGCAGGTTCAGATCTGTCAGGTTCTCGTTGCCTGGTGTGGTTGGTCCATGAAGCGCCTTCTGCACTGGGATCAAGATGTAGAGCGCAGCGAGAACAATTCCAAATGTGGCAATCACTGCAGCTACTGGGTAGCGAGTATATGTACCGACAAGAACGAGGAATTCGCTCACAAAACTTGAGAGACCAGGAAGTGCCAGCGAAGACATTCCGGCGATAAAGAATGACCAGGCCATCACTGGAGTAACTCGCTGGAGTCCACCGAAATCTGAAATGGTTGATGAACCACGGCGAGAAATCATCCATCCTGCAACTAAGAAGAGCGCTGCGGTAGAGAAGCCGTGGTTAAACATATACAAGGTCGCACCGCTATGACCTTGTGATGTCATTGCAAAGATACCCATGGTGATAAAGCCGAAGTGTGAAATCGATGTATAGGCGATCAAGCGCTTGATATCACGAGCACCGATAGCAAGGAAGGCGCCATACACGATGGAGATAACTGCTAGCACCAAAATGATTGGGGTAAATGTTTTCGATGCATCGGGAAAGAGTGCAAGGCAGAAGCGGATCATTCCAAATGTTCCGACTTTATCGAGAACACCGAGAAGAAGAACTGATGTTCCAGGAGTTGCAGCAGCAGCTGCATCTGGAAGCCAAGTATGAAGTGGCCATACGGGAGCCTTAATCGCAAATGCAATGAAGAATCCTAGGAATAAGAGGTTCTGCGTTGTTGGGCTCATGAACTTGTGAAGTTCTGAAAGCTGTCCAACATCAAATGTATGTCCACCATGCTTGCCAGCAATGACATAAAGGCCAATGATGGAGGCGAGCATCAAGAGCCCTCCGAAGAGGCTATAGAGCAAGAACTTCACGGCAGCTGCAGCGCGTTCACCACTGCCAAATCCACCAATAAGGAAGTAGACAGGGATCAACATCGCTTCGAAGAATACGTAGAACAAGAAGATATCGGTTGCTGCAAATACGCCGATCATCATCGTTTCAAGTACGAGAATAAGAATGTAGAAGACCTTGACAGACCAACGTCCACCTTCGGATTCATTCCACCCAGCAAGAACAACAATGGGTGCCAAAAGAACTGACATCAATATCAATACAAGAGCCAAACCGTCGACGCCGACTGCGTAATTGATTCCAAATGAAGGGATCCACTGGGATATCTGAACAAATTGGAGCGATGTATTTCCTGCATCAAATTTAAACCAAGCCATCACACCTGAGATTGCAATGAGCAATGTGGTGCCAAGCGCAGCTTGCTTAATGCGTAGAACTTGATCGTTAGGAATTACCGCGATCAGGAGTGATCCCAATAGCGGAAGTAGCATCATGCTTGTCAGTGCGTTCATTGTGTAACCACCCAAATTCCAGCGATTAAGACAATCGCACCGATAAGAATGAGCGCTGCATAGCTGCGCGCAAAACCTGTCTGTGTCTTACGAAGTACAGAACCTGCACCCAAAGCGGTACGGCCAATGCCGCGGACAGCGCCATCGACTACGTTCTGATCACCCTTAACGAGAAGAGATGTTAAAGCTTGGCCTGGGCGCATAAAGACTGCTTCGTTAAATGAATCTTGCAATAAATCCTTACGAGCGATGCGAGTAAATACTGAGACATCGTGAGGAGCTATCGCATCAACTTCTGAAAGTTGGTACTTCATGATTGCAATCGCAACACCAATAGCGACAGCAAGGAGTGCAAGCCCAGAGACAACGATTGGTTGCAAGAGAAGATTTTCACCTTCGGCGTGCTCACCAACGACGGGAGATAACCAATGTACAAGTGCATCTCCGCGAGTAAAGAGGAATCCTGTAGTTACTGAACCAACTGCCAGGATCGCCATCGGAGCCCACATCAATAGTGGTGATTCATGAGGGTGCTGGTTATCTTCCCAGCGCTGTTTACTAGTAAAGGTCAGGACCATGACGCGAGTCATGTAGAACGCTGTGATTGCAGCGCCCAAGAGCGCAGTCGAACCGAGAAGAATTCCCTTCACTCCCCCAGCGTTAAATGCGGTTTCGATAATGGCATCCTTGGAGTAGAAGCCAGCAAATGGTGGCACGCCGATAATCGCTAAATAACCGAGACCAAATGTGGCGAAGGTAATTGGCATAAATTTACGTAAGGCACCATAACGACGCATATCAACCTGATCGTTCATTCCATGCATCACTGAACCTGCGCCCAAGAACATACCCGCCTTAAAGAAACCATGTGTCAGCAAGTGCATGATGGCAAATGCATATCCCGCTGGTCCAAGGCCTGCACCAAGAATCATGTAACCAATCTGCGACATTGTTGAAGCAGCGAGTGCTTTCTTAATGTCATCTTTAGCAGTACCAACGAGGGCACCAAATGTAAGCGTGATGGCACCAACAATGACAACGAGAAGTTGTGCAGTTGGAGCGGCGTCAAAGATAAAGTTGGAACGAACGATGAGATACACACCTGCAGTCACCATCGTCGCTGCGTGGATCAGTGCAGATACTGGAGTTGGACCAGCCATCGCATCGCCCAGCCAAGCTTGTAGTGGGAACTGTGCAGATTTACCAGTTGCTGCAACGAGCAACATAATTCCAATAGCAGTGAGCGCTGCCTTAGATGCAGTATGCGAAGCTTCTTCAACGCCACTAAATGAGACGGTACCGAGTGTTGCAAAAGCGATCATGATGGCAAATGACAGACCCATATCGCCGACGCGGTTCATCACAAATGCTTTCTTTGATGCCGTCGCATATGCCGGCTTCTGATTCCAGAAACCGATCAAAAGATACGAGGCAAGACCCACGCCTTCCCAACCAACATAGAGATTGAGGTATGAGTCGCCAAGAACGAGCAGCAGCATCGCTGCAATAAAGAGGTTGAGGTAAGCAAAGAAGCGACGTCGATTTTCATCGTGTGACATATACGAAATTGAATAGATATGAATCAGCGTTCCAACGCCAGTAATAAGAAGGACAAAGCAGATGGAGAGTTGATCGAGCAAGAGCCCAGCATCGACATTAAATGTGCCGACGTTGATCCACGAGAAGAGTTTCTGAGTGACTGCGCGCTCTTCGGTTGGGCGAGCAAGCATCTGCGAAAGTTGGTAGAGACCAACTCCGAAAGAGCTAGCAGAGAGTGCGGTTGCAAGTAGGTGTCCCCACTTATCAGAGCGACGTCCTGCAAGAAGGAGCACAGTTGCACCTAATAGCGGAAGTGCAATGAGATAGACGAGCGATGTAGAAGTTGTCATCGTTATCGCTTCAACAAACTAGCATCATCGATAGATGCTGATCGCCGTGAGCGGTAGATCGTCACGATAATTGCAAGTCCAACAACAACTTCACAGGCAGCCACCACCATCGTAAAGAAGGCAACGACCTGTCCATCAAGAGTTCCATTGATGCGAGAGAAAGTCACAAGAGTGAGGTTGGCAGCATTGAGCATGAGTTCTACGCACATAAAGACCACAATCGCGTTGCGACGAACAACTACACCCACTGCGCCGATAGTGAAGAGAAGTCCCGAGACGTAGAGATAGTTATAGGGATTCAATTACTTCTCCTCCGTCACAGTGTTATCGACTTCGCCAAGTTCAAATTGGGCTGAATCCAACATATCTCCACGTGCTTTAAGAGTTGCAGAGATTGAATTTGGTGCAGCGCTTCCATCGGGAAGAAGAGCAGGGACATCAACAGCATTGTGTCGAGCAAAGACTCCTGGGTTAGGTAGACCTGCCGCACTTCCAAGAGATGCACCACGGAAGCGAGCAATTGCCTGTTCGCGTTGAGTTGGGCGTTCAGTGGTGCGTTGGTGATGTGCAAGAACCATGGCACCGAGTGCTGCGGTAATGAGAAGCGCTGATACAACTTCAAATGGCCATACATAGGTTGAGAAAAGTAGTTTTGCTAGCGCTTGTACATTGCCATCAGTATTGGCAGCTGTTAATCCATATGCACTATGGCCCAACGTTGCGCGGCCGATCAATGAAACGAGCAATCCACCGAAGCCGAGCGCCGCTGTGATTGCAATCGGGCGAAGACCAGGAATTGTTTCAGTGAGTGAATCTGATGCATCCACACCGACTAACATCAAGATAAAGAGGAAGAGCATCATGACTGCGCCTGTGTAGACGACAATCTGAACAATTCCAAGGAAGAGCGCATCCTGTGCGATATAGAAGATGGCAAGGGTGATCATGACCCAGGCCAAGAGAAGTGCGGAGTGCACCGCTTTCTTCACTAACAACATGCCCAGTGCTGCTACCACTGACAGTGGAGCAAGGAACCAGAACATCACCGCTTCAGGAGTTTGAATCGTTAACATTACTTTTCACCTTGACTTGGGTGGGCTTCCTTCACATCACCGTTGTAATAGTTGGTATCTGTCATACCTGGATACATGGGATGTGGTGGAGCGAGCATTCCTTGGCGAAGTGGAGCTAAGAGATCTTCCTTTTCAAAGATCAGCTTTTCACGCTTATCGTCGGCAAGTTCGTACTCATTGGTCATTGTTAGCGCACGAGTTGGACATGCTTCGACACAGAGACCGCAGAAGATGCACCGCAAATAATTAATTTGATAGACCGCACCATGACGTTCGCCAGGTGAGAGTTGATTGCCCGGAGTGTTGTTACCGCCTTCGACAAAGATTGCGTCAGCTGGGCATGCCCATGCGCAGAGTTCGCAACCAATGCACTTTTCTAATCCATCTGGGTGGCGATTGAGTTGGTGGCGACCATGGAAGCGAGGTTGCGTTGGTGCTTTCACATCTGGATATTGAACTGTCTGGTTCTTCTTAAACATGGTTGAGAAGGTGACCCAGAAACCCTTTGCTTGCTGCGCAAGTGAAGCAGGTCCTGGCTGTTGAACTTCAGTAAATGGCACAGAGTTGATATCTGCTTGACCAGATTTCTTCTTCTCGACGTTCAGGTTGTCGCTGAAATCAGACATTACTTGCCTCCTGAGACGTTGATGGATTGAACATGAGGAAGTGAAGGCACTGGGAAGTTAGGCGCTTCACCTTCGGGAAGATCTGCGTTGCGAACCTTCTCTTTATTGCGCTCAACAAGTGAGCTAATTGCCATCACGATAATGACGACACCTGCAGCAAATGCCAAAATCGCAGAACGTGGAGCGCCTTGCTGTTGTAGCACGCGAAGCGAAGCAACAATCAAGATCCAAACAAGTGAGACTGGAATCAAAACCTTCCAACCGAACTTCATGAATTGGTCGTAGCGAAGTCGTGGAAGTGATCCGCGTAGCCACATAAAGATAAAGAAGAAGAAGTTCACTTTGGCAAAGAACCAGATGAGAGTGAACCAACCACCAAGCCATTGCTCGGTAAATCCAAGTCCTGGAAGAGCGTGATACCCACCGAGGAAGAGAGTAGAAGCAAGAGCCGATACCGCGATGATGTTGACGTACTCAGCTAAGAAGAAGAGTGCGAACTTGAGTGATGAATACTCAGTGTGGAATCCACCAACAAGTTCTCCTTCGGCTTCAGCAAGATCGAATGGCGCACGGTTAGTTTCACCGACCATGGAAATTACATAGATAACAAAAGATGGGAAGAGGACTACCGCATTCCAGATGTGCTGATGTTGTGAGCCAACAATTACAGATGTGGACATGGAGCCTGCGTAGATAAAGACTGCAACGAGTGAGAGCCCCATCGCCACTTCATATGAAATCACTTGTGCGCTTGATCGTAAGCCACCAAGAAGTGGATAGGTAGAACCTGAAGACCATCCTGCAAGAACCACGCCATACACACCGATAGATGTGACAGCAAGAATGTAGAGAACTCCGACTGGAAGATCGGTGAGTTGCAGCGCTGTCTTATGTCCGAAGAGATTGACTACGCCAGTCATCGGAATAACTGCAAAAGACATAAAGCACATTGCAGTTGCAATGATTGGCGCAATAATGAAAACGACTTTATCTGCAGCTGTGGGGATGATGTCTTCCTTGAGTGCAAGCTTGACGCCATCAGATAGCGATTGAAGAAGTCCTGCAGGTCCAACGCGGTTAGGCCCGGTACGAAGCTGCATCTTTGCAAGGACGCGGCGTTCAGTCCAGACTGCCATCAACGTTGAAAGTACGCAGATTGCAAAGACCAGCACTGCTTTGACTGCGATGAGCCACCCAGGATCTTGCCCAAGAAGTTCTGCTGTTGTCATGCCTTCACCACCGTTACTACATCGCCATGCACAGCATCGAGTGCGACAAGCGCTTGAGATGCAAAGGAGTTACGTGGAATCCACACCGCATCATCATGGATATCTTCGACGAGTACTGGAATTGTGATCGAACCGTGTGCATTAGAGATGCGAAGCTGCTGCCCAGTTGTAATACCAATGGACTCTGCGCGCTTTGGTGAAATGACTGCAACTGTTGGGCGGCGAGTGCCAGCCAGGTTATCTTCACCCTTTTGCAGAGTTCCCATATCAAGAAGTCGTCGCCATGAAGTCAAAAGCGCTTCATTACCTGAAACCGATTGTGGTGTTGCCGCTGCAACGGGTGCGAGTTGAACTCGTAAACCATCCCATGAACCAAGTTGGTTAAATTCGCGAGCAGATGAAGTCACTGTTCCCAGCGAAATTGGATTTCCAAGTGCATCAGCAAGCATGGAAAGAATGCGAACATCGCTGCGGTTATGTGAATCAGCGACTGCTGCATCAAATGCACGTGCACGACCTTCCCAGTTCAGGAAGCTTCCGCTCTTTTCAGTAATAGCTGCAACCGGAAGAACGACATCAGCTACTGCTGTGACAGAACTTGGAGCGATTTCGAGTGAGACAACAAAACCTTTCTTCAGCGCTGCAATTGCTTCGCGACCATGTGGAAGATCGTGAGCATCAACGCCACCGACTACAACTGCATCAAGATCGCCAACAGCAAGTGCGGAGATAATTTCTGAAGTAGAACGGCCTGGAGTTGTTGGAAGGGAATCGACTCCCCATGCTGCTGCGATATCTACGCGAGCTGCAGCATCTGAAACAGGACGGCCACCAGGTAGAAGATTTCCAAGCGCGCCTGCTTCGAGTGCACCTCGTTCGCCGGCGCGACGTGGAATGTAGGCAATCTTTGCACCCGTCTTTGCAGCAAGTGCGGCAACTTCTGAGAAGAGCCCTGCACTTTCAGATGCGCGCTCACCTACGAGAATCACTGACTTTGCAGTGAGAGCGAGCCCTGCAACTGCAGCAGCTTCAGCACCTGGTGCAACCTTGATGAATTCTGCCTTGAGTTTATCCATCGCGATAGAACCCTTGGTTGCAACTGCCGTTACTTTGAGTCCGCGCTTCTTAAAGTTCTTATTAAGACGCAAGAAGACGATGGGTGACTCTTCTTCAGGTTCGAAGGCAATGAGTGCCACGTGATCTGCAGAATCGATATCGCGATATGTTGTTGATGAACCTGCAACATGTGCAGCAAGGAAGTCGCGCTCTTCATCAGATGTCACACGTGCACGGTAATCAATATCGTTTGTACCAAGTGCGATACGTGCAAACTTTGAATATCCATACGCATCTTCAGTAGTAACGCGACCACCTGTAAGAACTGCAGCGCGCTTTCCCTTGAGCCCTGCAGCAGCTGCTGCAAGTGCCTCTGGCCATGATGCTTGAACTAGTTCGCCAGCTGAATTGCGAATAAGAGGATGTGTGAGTCGATCTACTGCTGTGACATATTTAAATGCCCAGCGTCCCTTATCACAGTTCCACTCTTCGTTGACTGATGGGTCATCACCAGCAAGGCGACGTAAAGTCTTTCCGCGACGAACATCGGTACGCATATCGCAACCTGATGCACAGTGTTCGCAGGCAGATGGAGTCGAAACAAGATCGAATGGACGTGCACGGAAACGGTATGAAGCTCCGGTAAGTGCACCTACTGGGCAAATCTGCACAGTGTTACCTGAGAAGTACGACTTAAATGGATCGTTCTCGTAGATACCAACTTGCTGAAGCGCACCACGTTCATTCAAAGTAATAAATGGATCAGATGCGATTTGTGCAGAGAAGCGTGTGCATCGCGCGCAGAGAACACAACGTTCGCGATCGAGTAGCACTGAAGATGAGATGTTGATTGGTTTTTCAAAGGTGCGCTTATATCCATCAAGACGTGCATCTGCACGGCCATTGCTCATCGCTTGGTTCTGAAGTGGGCATTCGCCGCCTTTATCGCAGACTGGGCAATCCAGTGGATGGTTGCCGAGAAGAAGCTCCATCACACCTTTCTGAGCCTTATCGGCAACAGGTGATGTGAGTTGAGTTTTCACAATCATGTTCGGCTCGACTGGAATGGTGCAAGAAGCTTGTGGTTTTGGAAATGCGCGGCCGTTGATTTCAATATCAACTAAACACTGACGGCATGCTCCAACTGGATCTAGAAGTGGGTGGTCACAGAAACGTGGAATCTGAATTCCCAGCTTTTCTGCGGCACGAATAACAAGTGTTCCCTTGGGAACTGAAACTTCAAAGCCATCAATAACAACGGTAATCATTTCTACCGCCACTGCTGAATCTTGTGTTGTAGTCATTAATTCACCGCCCCTGCAAAGAGTGTGGACTTCACGGGATCGAATGGGCATGCACCGTTTGTTACGTGTGCGATGTATTCATCACGGAAGTACTTGATAGAAGATGTAATTGGACTGGTTGCTCCATCGCCGAGTGCACAGAATGAGCGACCCATGATGTTGTCACAGAGATCGAGCAACTTCTCAAGATCTGCTTCTGTACCTGTTCCGTTTTCGAGATCGCGCAAGATTTGTACCAACCACCAAGTTCCTTCACGGCATGGTGTGCACTTTCCACAAGATTCATGTTTGTAGAATTCGGTCCAGCGCAGTACTGCGCGTACTACACAAGTTGTCTCATCGAAAATTTGAAGCGCCTTGGTTCCGAGCATCGAACCTGCAGCAGAGACACCTTCGTAATCCAAAGGAATATCAAGGTGTGCATCTGTGAAAAGTGGAGTCGAAGATCCACCTGGAGTCCAGAACTTGAGCTTATGTCCGTTACGGATTCCACCAGCGAGTTCAAGAATTTCGCGAAGCGTTATTCCAAGTGGAGCCTCAAATTGTCCTGGGTTATTTACATGTCCTGAGAGTGAGTACAGCGTTGCACCCTTTGATTTTTCAGTACCCATTGATTGGTACCACTCTGCACCGTTATTGATGATCGCAGGAACTGCAGAAATTGATTCGACGTTATTGACCACAGTTGGGCGCGCATATAAACCTGCGATTGCAGGAAATGGTGGGCGAAGACGTGGCTGGCCGCGGAAACCTTCGAGAGAATCAAGAAGAGCAGTTTCTTCACCGCAAATGTATGCACCTGCACCGATATGAAGTGTGAGTTCGATTCCGTTGCCGAGGTGTCCCGCTTTGTAGGCATCTGCAATTGCTGCATTGACGCGACGAACTACGTGAGTTACTTCGCCGCGGATATAGATAAATGCATGCTTTGCGCGAATCGCATGGCAAGCAATGATGCAACCTTCGATAAGAACATGTGGGTTAGCCAAGAGAAGTGGCATGTCCTTACATGTTCCTGGTTCTGATTCATCAGCGTTCACAACGAGGTAGTGCTCTTTATTGTCACCTTGTGGGATAAAGCCCCACTTCATTCCGGTTGGGAAGCCTGCACCACCACGACCGCGAAGTCCTGAATCTTTTACGAGTTGAATCACTGCATCAGGATCCATTGCAAGTGCTTTTTTAGAAGCTGTGTATCCACCGTTACGTGTATATGCCTCGATAGTAAATGAATCTGGTTGATCCCAATGTGAGGACAGGACGGGAGTTAACTTTGACATTACTTTCCTTCCTTCGAGAGCTTGAGTCCAAGAAGAGTTGCATCGCCTGCTTGCACGCCTTCGCGAGCACGGCCATCGTCTAGACCAGCGAGAACTGCAGATGCTTCTTTATACGTGACAAGTGTGTTTGGACCACGAGTTGGTGCTGGTGGATTTCCTGCGCGCGCACCATCGACAAGAGCCTTGGCAGATTCAACAGTCTGGTTGTCGTAAAACTCCCAGTTAGCCATAACAACAGGTGCGTAATCGCATGCAGCGTTGCATTCGATATGTTCGAGTGAAACTTTTCCATCTGCAGTAACGCCGTCGTTTTCGATACCGAGGTGCTCTTTGAGTGCTGAGAAGATTGCATCTCCGCCCATCACCGCACACAAAGTATTGGTGCAAACGCCAACGTGGTACTCGCCCACTGGCTTGCGCTTGTACTGTGTGTAGAAAGTTGCCACAGCAGAGACTTCTGCAGTTTCGATTTCGAGAAGTTCTGAAATTGTTTCGATGCCTTCATTGGTGACATAACCATCCACCGATTGCACATAGTGCAGCAAAGGCATGATTGCAGAACGGCTACGTGGGTAGCGCTTAATAATGGTCTGCATGAGATTGCGATCTAGAGTCATCGGTCAACGCCTCCCATCACTGGATCGATTGATGCAACAGCGCCGATGATGTCAGCGACCATGCCGCCTTCACTCATTGCAGAAGTTGATTGCAAATTATTAAATGATGGTTCGCGGAAGTGAACGCGATAAGGGCGTGTTCCACCATCAGAGACAACATGTGCTGCGAGTTCACCACGTGGGGATTCAACAGCGGCATATGCCTGGCCGGCAGGAACGCGGAATCCTTCAGTTACAAGTTTGAAGTGATGGATCAGTGATTCCATTGATGAGCCCATGATTTCGCGGATGTGATCGAGTGAGTTGCCGAGTCCATCTGCACCGAGAGCAAGTTGTGCTGGCCATGCAATCTTCTTATCGGCCACCATGACTGGCTGTCCTTCAAGTCTGTCGAGCTTATCTGCTGCTTGTTCGATGATGCGAAGTGATTGTTCGAGTTCAGCCATACGCACTAAAAAGCGACCATAGACATCTGCAGTATCGGCTGTGATGACATCGAATTCGTAATTTTCATATCCACAGTAAGGCTGCATCTTGCGAAGGTCCCAAGGAAGCCCTGCAGAGCGAAGAACAGGTCCTGTGATTCCAAGAGTTGTGCACCCTGCAAGATCTAAGTAACCAATACCTTCAGTGCGTTTCATCCAGATTGTGTTTCCGATAAGAAGTTTGGCGTTATCTTCAAAATTCTTACGAAGTGATTTCACTACTTCACGAATCTTTGTTGTCATACCTGCTGGAAGATCTTGTGAAACTCCGCCAGGGCGGACATAGGCCATATTCATACGAAGGCCAGTGATTTCTTCAAAAGTGTCGAGAACGATTTCGCGATCGCGGAATGCAAAGAACATAGGGCCCATGGCGCCAAGTTCGAGCGCACCTGTGCCGAGTGCGACCATGTGTGAAGAGATGCGGTTGAGCTCCATCATCATGACGCGTATAACTGATGCGCGCTCTGGGATGTCATTGGTAATGCCAAGCAGCTTTTCTACAGCGAGGCAGTAGGCAGTTTCGTTAAAGATCGGTGACAAATAATCCATGCGAGTTGCAAAGGTGACTGCCTGAGTCCAGTTGCGGAATTCAATGTTCTTTTCAATACCTGTATGTAGGTAACCAATGCCGGTACGAACTTCAGTAACGGTTTCACCTTCAAGTTCGAGAACGAGGCGCAATACTCCGTGTGTAGATGGGTGCTGTGGACCCATGTTGACGATGATGCGTTCTTCCTTTGATTCGCCAATTTCAGAAACGAGTGAATCCCAATCACCACCAGTAACTGAGAAGACAGTGCCTTCAGTAGTTTCGCGTGAAGATGCGTATGGATCGAGCTTTGGATCAAATGTAGTCATCGGTAGCTCCTGCGATTAGAAGGAGCAGGTGTTGTTGCGCCCTTGTACTCCACTGAAATTCCACCGAGTGGGTAATCCTTACGTTGTGGGTGACCATCCCAATCATCTGGCATCAAGATGCGAGTAAGTCCTGGGTGGCCATCAAAGATGATTCCGAACATGTCGAAAGTTTCGCGTTCGTGCCAATTGTTTCCGGCCCAGACTTCAACGAGTGAAGGAATGTGTGGATCGAGTTCTGAAGTAGCAACTTCAAGACGAACACGTTGGTTCTTTGTCATTGAAAGAAGTGGATACAAGGCAACGAGTTCTGCACCAGTGCGATCTGGGTAGTGAACGCCAGATACACCCATGCACATTTCAAACTTCAAAGTGTCACGCAAAATAAAAGCAACTTCGCGAAGTCGTGACTTCTTAATGTGAAGGGTAAGTTCGCCGCGATCGACAACTACGCGAGTAATGGCATCTGCAAAATCTGGGTATGCGCGCTCGAGATCATCGGCAACGTCATCGAAATATCCACCATAAGGACGTTCGGTTGAACCGATTGATGCGGCGGTACGAACCAGGCCGCCGTAACCTGAGGTATCTCCGGTTCCGCTGGCGCCGAACATACCTGTCTTCTCTTCAGTCATTTACGCCAGCAAGCCCTTCATCTGGATTGTCGGCTTGGCATTAAGAGCAGCAAGTTCGACTTCTTTGATAATCGCTTCACGATTTGGACCGAGCTTGGTATCGCCAATAAGAGTGTGTAGCTTGATGATTGCATCCATCAACTGCTCTGGACGTGGTGGGCAACCTGGCAGATAAATATCAACGGGAACAATGTGATCAACACCTTGCACGATTGCATAGTTATTAAACATGCCACCCGAAGATGCACATGCGCCCATTGAGATAACCCACTTTGGCGCTGTCATTTGATCATAAATCTGGCGAAGCACGGGCGCCATCTTCTGTGAAACACGGCCCGCAACGATCATGAGATCTGCTTGACGTGGAGACGCAGAAAAACGTTCCATTCCGAAACGAGAAATATCGTGCTTAGGCGCAGAACCAAGCGCCATCATTTCAATTGCACAACATGCAAGACCAAATGTTGCAGGCCATACAGAGCTCTTGCGCA
This sequence comes from actinobacterium SCGC AAA278-O22, assembly GCA_000372185.1. Taxonomy (GTDB): domain Bacteria; phylum Actinomycetota; class Actinomycetes; order Nanopelagicales; family Nanopelagicaceae; genus Planktophila. The sequence continues at coordinate 91,777 of AQUA01000006.1, forward strand.
TATAACCGGCCAAACCTTCGACGGTTGAAAGCAGAACTCCGCTCGGTAACTTATCTTCTAGACCCACGAATCAATCCCATTCCAATCCGCCGCGACGCCATACATATGCATATGCGACGAACACAGTTCCGATAAAGATTGCCATCTCCACTAACCCAAAGAGACCGAGCTTGTCGAAGGTAACTGCCCATGGATAGAGAAATACAATTTCAATATCGAAGACGATAAAGAGCATTGCTGTAAGAAAGTACTTGACGGGAAAACGTCCGCCTTGAAGCGCCTGCGGTGATGGTTCAATTCCGCATTCGTAGGCTTCGAGCTTTGCGCGGTTGTATCGAGCAGGACCGGTAATGGCTGCAATTCCCACGGAGAATGCTGCAAAACCAAAGCCGATTGCAAAGATCACCAGGATCGGAACATATGGATTTGCGCTCACGAGCGAAATCCTAAGCGTTCGCAGATGCCAATCAAACCGTTATGGCTTGCGGGCTTTGTGAACTGCGACAACTCCACCAGTGAGGTTGGTCCACGTGATATCGACCCATCCGGCGGCCTTGATTTTGCTAGCGAGCGCTTCTTGGTTTGGCCATGCCCGAATCGATTCGGCGAGGTAGATATAGGCATCTGGGTTTGATGAAGTCTTGCGGGCAACCCATGGCAGCGCCTTCATGAGGTAATTGGTATAAATAGTGCGAAATGGACGCCAGGTGGGGCTGGAGAACTCGGCAACGACAAGGTGTCCCCCGGGCTTGACCACGCGTAGCATCTCTGCGAGCGCTTTCTCGGTGTTCTGGGTATTACGCAGCCCAAAAGAGATGGTCGCAAGATCGAATTCATCAGCGGCAAAGGGAAGGTTGAGGGCATCGGCCTTGGTAAAGGCAAGGTGCGGGCGAGCTTTGCGGCCAGCAGCCAGCATTCCCTCGCTGAAATCTGCCGGGATCACATCGGCACCTGCTGCAGCAAGTGGCTCAGAGCTAGAACCTGTTCCGGCTGCCAGATCGAGGATCTTCATACCTGGGCGTGGATTGATGATCTTGGTAGTCGCCTTACGCCAGGCCTTGGTGCGCCCGAGGCTCAGGAGGTCGTTGACGAGGTCATAGCGCTTGGCGACGCCATCGAACATCGCTGCTACTTCGTCAGGATTCTTATCCATATTGGCGCGTGACATTGGCATATTGTCGTGGAGAGTAGGCTCTGCGCACAACTTCAAGACGACTTGATAGATGAGAGGCCTCCACGATGTCACTGCATTCAGGATCACTTCGCACCGCTGTCTTTCCTCGCTCCACCGCTCTGACTGAAGCGCTCTTCGTCGTTGGTGGAATCGGCTTCATCTCTCTCCTTGCTCAGATTTCTATTCCAGTTCCAGGTTCTCCTGTTCCTGTCACAGGTCAAACTCTTGGTGTTCTGCTCATCGGAACAACCTACGGCGCTCGCCTTGGACTTATTACCTTTGCTTCTTATCTCCTTGCAGGAATTGCAGGAGCACCAATCTTTGCTCCATCTGCAACATCTCCTAATCACGGAATCGAACGCCTCACTGGTGCAACAGGTGGATATCTCGTTGGAATGTTGGTTGCATCGTTGCTTCTTGGATACCTTGCAGATCGCAAAGCAGATCAGAAATTCACAACATCATTTCCAGCACTCTTGCTCGGTGACGTAGTCATCTTCGCATTCGGTCTTACCTGGCTTCATGCATCTCTTGATATGACATGGGCACAGACATTTAAAGCTGGATTCACACCCTTTATTCTCGGTGAAGCTCTCAAGATTGCGATTACCGCAACTTCACTTCCGCTTGTCTGGCGAAGAATTTCACGCAGCCTCAATCGCTAAATGGCTTCACTCATCCCCGTCACCACAACTCGAATTGGTGAACATCTTCCGCTCCTAGATTTACTCACTAACGATTCTCCACTTTCGTGGGTACGTAATGGTGAAGGCCTTGTGGGATGGGGTGTTCATGCATCGACAACTGTCAGCGGAAAAGATCGCTTTGAAAAGGCGCGTGAGTGGTGGCATCGCCAACTAGAAACTTTCTCTGTAGAAAACTCTGTCCACGGAAGTGGTACTGGGCCAGTACTTTTTACATCTTTCTCATTCGATCGCAATGAAGAATCTGTATTAGTTATTCCTCAAGTCATTGTCGGCCAGAAAGGTTTGCAATCCTGGATTACCTGGATTGGCGATTCGGCACAACCATCATTGCCAGAAACCACTGAATATGTTGCACAAGGACCATTCACATTTGGCGACGGAAGTATCACTACATCTGCATGGAAAGAATGCGTAGCAGAAGCAATCATCCGTATCGAAAAATCCGGAGTTGATAAAGTCGTATTGGCTCGTGATCTGGTGGCGACTACGTCTACCACAATTGATGCACGTCTGATTCTTAAAAAACTTGCAGATGAATATCCATCTACATGGACATTTGCCGTTGCAGGTCTTGTCGGTGCAACACCCGAATTACTTCTGCGCCTCTCACGCGGCATGGTTACCTCTCGAGTTCTGGCCGGAACGATTCCTAAGACCGGAGATGATGCAAATGATTTAGCTCTTGCTGCATCCCTTGCTCGTTCTTCAAAAGATCTCGAAGAACACGAATACGCCGTTCGCTCTGTAGCCGAGGCTCTCGAACCATTCTGTTCTTCAACAAACGTTCCTGAATCTCCCTTTGTTCTTCACCTTGCCAATGTCATGCACCTTGCAACCGATGTCACTGGCGCATTAAGCGAAACAAAACAGCGAGTAGATGCATTTTCACTTCTCAAGAGCTTGCACCCATCAGCAGCTGTCTGCGGCACTCCCCGCAATATCGCCTTTGACATCATCGATGACATTGAAGGTATGAACCGTGGACGATACGCAGGTCCAGTCGGTTGGATCGATGCAAGCGGCGATGGCGAACTCGGTATCGCACTTCACACAGGTCAGATTTCTGGAAAAGAAATCCGCATCTATGCGGGTTGCGGAATCGTCGCTGGTTCTAATCCAGAGAAAGAACTGGAAGAGAGCGCCGCAAAGATGATTCCTATGCGTTCTGCTCTGCAGAATTAAAAACTACATCGAAGAAACGCTGTTATAAATTCCTTTGAGGAAGTCAGCATTGGCTTCGCGGTCTGGCACATTTATTACGACAACGCTTAAGCCCGTAACGGGTTCTGAAAGTTCTGCGATTAATTGAGCTTGCGAGTTAATGGTCTTTGCGGATATCCCCATCGAGGATGCAAGGGCTGCAATATCTAACCCATGTGGAGTGCCAAAGACATCTTCAAATCCATCAACTCCGCGTTGAGCAAGGGTTGAGAAAATTCCACCGCCATCGTTATTGATGACAAATATCTTGAGATTGATATCTTCTTTATGAATCAAACCAGTGAGATCGTGTAAGAAGCCTAAATCCCCAAGTACAGCAATGGTTTGATTGCGTTGGGACGCGATACCTAGCGCTGTTGAAATATTTCCATCGATACCGGCTAGTCCACGGTTGGCAAAGGTTTCAACTCCATCGCGAGCAACTGCAAAGCCTTCGAGATCGCGGATAGGGCGAGACGAAGAGATAAAGAGTGAAGTTCCAGTTGGAATTCCTGCACCGATTTTGCGAGCAATGAGCTGTTCGGACCAGGTGGTTATATCCCCCACTAATTTCTGTGCACGCAGTGAGTACTTCTTCCACTTCTCGGCATAGTCAGCATCAACGGGTACTACGTCAACTGTAGGAAGTTGGGCGAACTTCTGATCTGCCATACGGTCTGAATCCACAGTTGCCATGCGTGGATCAATCACAATCTCTTTGCGCGCCAGTTTGATAAATGCATTGATAGAACGAGAAAGAGTTGTGCGACCAATGACTACTACGGTATCTGGAGCTACATCATCAGCGATTGCCTGTGAGGTGAGAAAAACGCTGGCATGCGAGATTGCATTTTTAAAAGTGAGTGGATCTTCGGCGATAACAGGCCATCCGAGTTCATCTGCAAAATTCCTTACAGCTTCAGCGCTAAGTCCACCGCGGTCATGGCCGATAACAAGAACTCCGCGAGTTGATTTTGTATAGAACGTGCCGGGAGTCTTGCGATCGAAAACCTTTGGAATTGTAATTTCTACATCATTGAGCCAGTTATCACTTTTGTCGCAAACGAGTGGTTCTTCAAATTGAATGTTGAGATGCACGGGCCCTGATTGAAGAGAAGCAAATGGAAGTTCCATCGGATAGACGCTGCCTGATACATCTGCAAAGTAACGAACGGCTTTTCCGAAGATGCGAGCTTGTTCAGTTGTTTGGTTGGCGCCCGTTCTGCGAAGAGATGCAGGACGATCTCCAGTAAGGACTAACAGCGGAATATTTGTATGCGATGCCTCAAGTACTGCAGGGTGGTAATTGGCAACTGCAGTTCCGCTGGTGCAGACGATAGGGACCGGACGGCCTGAAGCTTTTGCGATACCGAGTGCGAAGAATGCTGCTGTGCGTTCATCTATGCGGACATGGAGCTTGATAAGTCCTTTGGTACTTGCCTGATAGAAGGCTAATGAAAGTGGCGCATTACGCGAGCCTGGTGAAATCACAACATCGGTTACGCCAGCTTCGATGATTTGGCGGACGATAACGCGGGCAAGCAGAGTCGATGGATTGATCACAAGAGCTCCGCTGTCTTCATAACGCGATTCTTCCACCATTCAAAGCGGTCAGGTGCCACATCTAATCCAGTGAAGTCAGGCTCAACATCAGAGATTTCAATCTGACCGTCGACGATTGGAAGTTCAGCAACGTTTGCGGCGAGAAGTGAACCAGTACCGAGTCCGCAATCCAAATTCATTTCAGGAAATGAAGCAGCGAGAGTAATTCCGTAATTTATTCCAACGGCGCTTTCAAGAGCGCTTGAAATAACTACTGGAAGTTTGTGGTGTGCAGCCAAGGCATGAGCGCGTGCGATTCCGCCGAGAGGTTGAACTTTAAGCATTAAGACATCAATAGCACCTTCGAGGTTTACGGCAAATGGGTCTGCGGCTTTACGAAGGACTTCATCTCCGGCAATAGGAATATTGACAATCAACTTCTCTTTTAATTCTCGGAGCTCTTCAACGGTGCCACATGGTTGTTCTACATATTCAAGGGGGCCAATATTCTCGTAGATTGCCCGCAAGTTTGTAATGGCATCTTGTACTGACCAATTTCCATTGACATCGATGCGCAGTTTTGCCTTTGGTCGCAAAGTCCTTACCTTTGCGAGGCGGACAATATCTTCAGGAAGATTGTCGCCAACCTTTACTTTGAAGGTTTCTAGTCCGGGGAATGAGTTAACGATACGCTCAATATCTGCTGAATTATTTAGCGCTGGAATAGTTCCATTTACCTTCACCGAATTTCGATACAACCGTGGGCGAGGCTTTGTTGCAGCTTCTATCGCGCACATCAGCCACGGTGCGCACTCTTTATAGTCGTATTCAAGAAATGGTGAGAATTCGACCCAGCCGTATTCGCCTTGAAAGAGTGCAACTTCGCGAATATTTATTCCACGAAAGTTGGTCTTTGTAGGTAGCGCGACTACGCGCATGGTGTCGAGCAGGGATTGATCCATAAATTACGGGCCCAAACTTAAGGGCGTCGCGGAAACTTCCCGAAGTCAGGCTTGCGCTTCTCTTTATAAGCGTCTCGTCCTTCTTGACCTTCTTCAGATAAGTAGAAGAGAAGAGTTGCATCACCAGCAAGCTGTTGAACTCCAGCTAATCCATCATCTGCGGCATTCATTGAAGCCTTCAAGAGGCGAAGCGCCATTGGAGAGTTCTGCAGCATTTCGCGACACCAAGAAACTGTTTCGGCTTCGAGTTCTTTGAGAGGAACAACGGTGTTAACTAGTCCCATAGAAAGTGCTTCTTGAGCATCATATTGACGAGTAAGGAACCAAATTTCGCGAGCTTTCTTCTGACCAACACTTGCCGCTAGTAGCCCTGAACCATATCCGCCGTCGAATGAACCGACCATCGGACCTGTCTGCCCAAACTTTGCATTGTCAGCTGCGATAGAAAGATCGCAGACAACATGAAGCACATGTCCTCCGCCAATTGCCCAACCTGCAATCATTGCAACGACCGGCTTTGGTGTACGTCGAATTTGTACTTGAAGATCTAAGACATTGAGGCGACCCACACCTTGTTGTGCGAGCGCATCATCGCCGAGATATCCATCATCACCACGAACGTTGATATCTCCGCCAGAGCAGAATGCTTCATCGCCTTTACCTGTAAGAATAATGACGCCGACTTCAGCGTTGTCGCGTGCTAAATCGAAAGCAGATTTCAATTCAATAATAGTTTGTGGACGAAATGCGTTACGAACTTCTGGGCGATTAATAGTGATCTTTGCGATGCCATCGCCAACTTCGTAGGTGATATCTGTAAATGATTCTCCACCCCGACCTGTCACCCATTGAGGGATAGAACGGTCACCAAAATCACGCTTAATAGGCTTGCTCACGATTCCTCCATTTGGTCTACGAGCGATAGCCTACGCGGGCAATGGAGCAGAACGCACAACGAGAACTTCGCTTGGCTAATCCCGAATGGAATGTCAGCGAATNGATGGCTCGTATCGCCAAGGCCTTGGTATCTGATGGCCCTGCTCTCGTCTTTGGTGACACATCTATCACCCATGTTCCTGCACGGGTCAGCGTAGTTGTCGCCACAACAGGAAGTTCTGGGGTTTCAAAAGAAGTCGGCTTACCTGCATCTGCATTAATTGCTTCAGCACGTGCTGCAAATAAAGCGCTCGGTGCAGAGTATGGAAATTCTTGGTCACTCTTACTACCGCTCACTCACATTGCCGGAATCAATGTTTTGGTTCGTGCATTGGAATTAGGAACAGAACCTCTTGATTTACGCGCGCACCAAGGCGAATATCCACGCGCAGATTTCACTGCAATAGTTCCTACTCAATTATTTAAAGCGCTCCATGGAGATGACGAACTTCTTGCTCACCTTATCCAAGCCAAAGCTGTACTTGTCGGTGGAGCAGCACTATCTACAGAACTCCATCTGCTAGCCGAAAAAGCTGGAATCAATATTGTTGTCACGTATGGCATGACCGAAACATCTGGTGGCTGCGTCTATGACGGAGTTGCGCTGGAAGGAGTAGAAATTTCTATTACTCCTGAGAAGCGAATTGCCATCAAAGGTCCCGTGTTAGCTCATACCTACATCGGAGCAGAAGCGCTATGGGATACCCAATGTGAAGATGGATGGTTTCTCTCATCTGACTTTGGCCGAATCGAAAATGGAAAATTAATTGTCGAGGGCCGAGCCGACGATGTGATTATTTCAGGTGGAGAAAATATCTCGCTAAGCGCCATTGAAAGATCGCTTCATACTCATTTCCCACACAAATCCTTTGCAGCGTTCTCTATAAAAGATGCCAAGTGGGGAGATTCGCTTCATGTTGCAATCTCTGGTGATGGTTTCCCATCAGAAGAGGAAGTCTCTACCTATCTCACTGAACAATTTGGTGAATTCACTAAACCAAAGGGATATCTCCACCTTCCTGAACTTCCGCTGATTGGAATTGGTAAAGTGGATCGCAAGAAACTCACTGAGCTTTATATGGAGGCGCCCAATTAATATTTGGATTCAAGGTGCCAGACCACGCACATTGCCTGCGGCAGTTGCTCCAGTCATTGTTGCAACAGTGCTTGCTGGGAAAGAATGGAAGCCATTACAGGCTCTGCTTGCTCTCTTCGTGAGTGTGGCGCTACAAGTTGCTGTGAATTACTCCAACGATTACTCAGATGGAATTCGCGGCACTGATGACGATCGCGTGGGTCCAGTTCGACTTGTTGCATCTGGGCTTGCATCTGCACCCGCAGTAAAGCGCGCTGCGCAATTATCGTTTCTCTTTGCATGCATTGCAGGGCTGATACTTGCTTCGCTCTCATCATGGTGGGTAATTCTGATTGGCCTGGCATCTGTTATTGCCGCATGGGGCTATACCGGCGGACACGCTCCTTATGGTTATCGCGGGTTCGGTGAACTCTCTGTCTTTACATTCTTTGGAGTTGTCGCAACTGTTGGTACTTACTATGTACAGACTCTGCATATATCGAGCGCCGCATTTGCAGCATCTATCCCGATGGGATCACTTTCTTGCGCGCTACTGGCAATTAATAACATCAGAGATATTCCTGGCGACCAAGTCGTTGGCAAACAGACTTTGGCGGTAAAACTAGGCGACCAGCGCGCACGCAGGTTCTTCGCGGTTCTCCTCGCCTCTGCCTATATTTTCCCAATCTTTACTGGGCATATCCTTGCGCTTCTCACTGTGGCAACAGCACCTGCGGCTTATCGAATCGCTCGCGAAGTACTTTCAGGTGCATCAGGT
>AQUA01000007.1 GCA_000372185.1 actinobacterium SCGC AAA278-O22
CAGATGGATGTGACAGATTCAGCGAGCGTCGATGAAGGATTTGCAAAGGTGGAAAGTGAGATCGGGCAGCCTGAAATCATTGTTGCAAATGCAGGAATCACAAAAGATACGCTGGTAATGCGAATGAGTGATGAAGATTTCGAAAATGTGATCGATGCAAATCTCACCGGAGCATTTCGTGTCTCCAAGAGAGCTACTAAAGGCTTACTGAAATTGAAACGTGGACGACTCATCTTTATTGGATCTGTAGTTGGGGGAGTCGGAGCCGCAGGCCAAGTGAATTACTCTGCTTCGAAATCGGGCCTCGTCGGAATGGCGCGATCATTTGCGCGCGAATTGGGAAGTCGCGGAATCACTGCCAATGTGATTGCACCTGGATTTGTTGAAACCGATATGACCGCCGAACTCGATGAGAAGCGCCGTTCTGACATTGCGGCGCAGGTTCCGCTAGGTCGTTTCTGTTCCGCTGAAGAGATAGCTGATGTTGTTGCCTTTATCGCTTCTCCACAAGCAAGTTACATCACTGGTGCCATCATTCCTGTCGATGGCGGATTGGGAATGGGTCACTGATTATGGGAATTCTCGAAGGTAAAAACATCCTTGTTACTGGCGTCTTAACTGATGGGTCAATTGCTTTTCATATCGCTAAGATCGCTCAAGAAGAAGGAGCCAACGTTGTACTCACTGGATTTGGACGCGCTCTTAGCCTCACCACTCGTATTGCCGGCAGACTTCCGCAGCCAGCGCCGATCATTGAACTCGATGTCACTAACCAAGAACATCTCAATGGTTTAGCTGCAGAAGTGAAGAAACACGTGCCACATCTCGATGGTGTAGTTCACTCCATTGGTTTTGCTCCAGAAGCAGCGTTAGGTGGCAATTTCCTCAATACAACATGGGAAGATGTTGCGACAGCGGTTCACATTTCTGCGTATTCACTCAAATCACTGACCATGGCTTGTAAACCAACATTTAAGGATGGGGCATCTGTTGTTGGTCTTGATTTTGATGCACAAGTGGCATGGCCAAAGTACGACTGGATGGGCGTTGCAAAAGCTGCGCTTGAATCAACTTCTCGGTACTTAGCTCGCGATTTAGGAACAGAAAACATTCGTATCAACCTTGTCGCTGCAGGACCCATTCGCACCATGGCTGCAAAATCGATTCCGGGTTTTGATGAATTTGAAAAGGTATGGAATGAACGCAGTCCGCTCGAATGGGATGTCACAGATCCCGTACCTGCCGCTAAAGCTGCAGTTGCGTTGTTAAGCGATTGGTTCCCTAAGACCACCGCGGAGATCATCCATGTCGATGGCGGGCTACATGGAATGGGCGCATAACTTCAGTCATCGCCCCATATGGAATGGGCGCCTAATTACGCACGGATTTTTCATTCCCAACCCCTTCAGGTAGCCTTGCCCAAGACCAGTAGCCCAGCTACTGCAAGAGGAGCCCACCGCTCCCACCTCTTCTGCTTCGGCGGATTGGTTAGTCGGCAAGAACCTTTCACAGGTTTCTTCTCTGCCTATGCGGTGCGCGTTTTTTGCGGCAACTTGGATACTCAAGAACCGAACATAGGAGCAGAAATCACAACAGAACCGCGCATCAACGACCGTATCCGCACACCCCAGATTCGTCTCATCAATTACACCGGTGAACAAGTGGGAGTTGTAGATATCGAAGCAGCGCTAGCAATGGCAGATGAAATCGGCCTCGATCTCGTAGAGATCGCGCCTGAAGCTAATCCGCCAGTGTGCAAAATTATGGACTTCGGCAAGTACAAGTACGAAATTGCACAGAAAGCTCGCGAAGCACGTCAGAACCAGACCCACATTGTGGTGAAGGAAGTGCGAATGACACCCAAGATCGAGAATCACGATTACGAGACTAAGCTCTCAGCAGTCGAGAAATTCCTCAAAGGTGGCGACAAGGTGAAGATCACGATGAAGTTCCGTGGCCGTGAGCAAACACGACCAGAACTCGGATTCAAACTCTTGCAACGTCTTGCAGAAGATGTCAAAGAGATTGCCTTCGTGGAGTTCGCTCCTAAGCAGGAAGGTCGACAGATGACGATGGTTCTAGGACCAACGAAGAAGAAGACCGAAGCGGTCGCAGAGCAGAAAGCAGCGCGAGCTGCCAAGGCAAAGGCTGCTGAAGAAGAAGCTGCTGCAAAGTAGTTTTAGATTTTTAACAACGACGAAGTAACAGGAGAAGATAGATGCCAAAGATGAAAACCCATAGTGGTGCGAAGAAGACCTTCCGCGTCACAGGTTCAGGAAAGATAATGCACGAGCGTGCAGGCAAGCGCCACCTTTTGGAGCACAAGTCATCACGCGTTACTCGTCGTTTGAGTCAAGAATCATCAGCTAAGTCAACAGTCACAATGACAGCCAAGCGCATGCTTGGTTTGAAGTAAGGGAGTCGACCAATGAGAGTAAAGCGCGGAGTACACGCAGCAAAGAAGCGTCGCACAACTCTTGAGCGTGCAGCCGGATATCGCGGCCAGCGTTCACGTCTTTTCACAAAGGCGAAAGAGCAAGTAACGCACTCAATGGTTTACGCCTTCAATGATCGCAAAGATAAGAAGGGCGATTTCCGCCAGCTATGGATTCAGCGCATCAACGCTGCAGCTCGCGAAAACGGAATGACCTACAACCGCTTCATCCAAGGTCTTAAGGCTTCTGGACTTGAAGTAGATCGTCGTGTTCTTTCAGATATCGCAACGAACGATCCAGCTGCTTTCAAGGTTCTCGTGGATGTTGCACGTAAGAACCTTCCTGCAGCATAAGTAATACATACCCAATGATTGAGAGCCTTCACTCGCCACATATCGCGCGAGTGAAGGCTCTTATTGGTTCTAAAGGCGCTAAAGAGCGACGCGAGACTGGCCTCTTTGTTACAGAAGGCGTTCAATGTGCACGGGAAAGTATCGCTTCGGTCAACGGACCTCAAATAAAGATTCTCTACGCAACTGCCGAAGGTCTTTCAAAGATTTCAGAGTTAGATCTCACATCGGTTGAGTTAATTGAAGTCTCTACTGCAGTCATGAAAGCAATGTCTGACACAGTCTCACCCCAGGGGCTTATCTCACTTTGCTACAAGCCCGAAGAAGATTTCTCGGAAGTTACGGCTACAGGAAGATCCACTTTCATCTATCTCTATCAAATCCAAGACCCCGGAAATGCAGGCACAATCGTGCGCACTGCAGATGCGATGGGCATATCAGCGGTAATCACTTCGCCTGATTCTGTAGATATGTTCTCTCCAAAAGTTGTCCGCTCAACAGCGGGATCGCTGTGGAATATCCCAGTCTATGAAGGCATCACTTTCGATCGCATTGAAAAACAATTCCCAAAGATTCAAAAGATTCTTCTGTCATCTCACGCATCAACCTCACTTCTCGATCTCAATATTGCTGGAGATTGCATTGCAATCTTTGGAAATGAGGCTAGAGGAGTCGATGTAAGCGCTCTCGGCGGTTCTGTCACTGAGGTTACAATTCCGATGGCAGGACGAGCCGAGAGTCTGAACTTATCTGCGGCCGCATCCATCGTAATGTTCACCCTTTCTTCAAAGGTGGCAGGTTAGACTTACCGCCATGAATCCGGCAGATATTTCATCGTGGATTAGCGATGCCAAGAAGGCGTTCTCTGCCGCCACAGATCTCGATCAACTTAAAGTAGCTCGATTGGCTCATACAGGCGATAAGGCTCCTATTTCACTTGCCAGTCGATCACTTGGTTCGCTATCACCTGAAGAGAAGGCTTCGGCCGGCAAACTCATTGGAGATGCAAAAGCTGAGATTGCTCAAGCACTTGCTGCTGCAACTGCCAGATTAGAAGCAGAGCGAGATGCGAAAGTACTGCTTGAAGAAGTTGTTGATATTACTTTGCCGGTCCAACGCAACCATCGCGGCGGCCTCCACCCTATCTCCATCATTAAAAATGAAATTTCTGATTTCTTTATCGAGCAAGGATTTTCCGTTGAAGAAGGTCCTGAACTCGAATCAGGCTGGCTCAACTTTGATGCGCTTAATATCCCTGCCGATCATCCAGCTCGAACCATGCAAGATACTTTCTTTATCGAGCCTGTTGAGTCAGGGATAGTTCTTCGTACCCACACATCGCCTGTCCAAATCCGCACCATGCTTTCGCAAGAACCACCTATCTATGTCATCTGTCCTGGCCGAACCTTCCGTGCCGACGAACTCGATGCAACACATAGCCCTGTCTTTCATCAAGTTGAAGGCCTTGTTGTCGATAAAGGCATCACCATGGCTCACCTCAAGGGCACTCTCGATAACTTTGCGCGCCACATGTTTGGGCCAGATGTGACAACTCGTTTACGTCCTTCTTTCTTTCCCTTCACAGAACCTAGCGCTGAGGTAGATATCTTCTTCAATAATCGTTGGATCGAATGGGGCGGTTGTGGGATGGTCAATCCCAAGGTTCTTGCAACATGTGGCATCGATACCGATGTGTACACAGGTTTTGCATTCGGAATGGGGCTCGAACGTACTCTGATGGTTCGCCACGGCATCACTGATATGCACGACATCGTTGAAGGCGATCTTCGTTTCACTCGTCAGTTTGGAGTGGGACTGTAAATGCGCGCACCGTTGTCTTGGATAAAAGAGTTTGTAGACATTCCTACCTCAATCTCTGCTCAAGAAATTGCCGATGGATTGGTTCGAGTCGGCTTTGAAGTCGAAGAAATCATTGAACAAGGTGCAGATCTCACGGGTCCTTTGGTATTCGCCAAGGTTTTGTCCATTGAGGAACTCACTGACTTCAAAAAGCCGGTTCGTTATGTAGGCCTCGATTGTGGTGAACAGCAGACGCGCTTTGTAATCTGCGGAGCAACAAACTTCGCCGTTAGCGATCTTGTCGTAGCTGCCCTGCCTGGTGCAGTTCTTCCAGGCAACTTCTCCATCGGAGCTCGCGAGACTTACGGCAAAACTTCCAATGGAATGATCTGTTCGGCGCGCGAACTTGGCTTAGGTGACGATCACTCTGGAATCATGACTTTCGCCCAGGGCACTGTAGAGATTGGCGCTGATGCAATTACTGGTTTGATGATTAACGATGTCATATTTGATGTGGCTGTTAATCCAGATCGCGGTTACGCCCTGAGCATTCGTGGCATGGCCCGCGAAATAGCAGCTTCACTTGGGCTCACATTCACTGATCCAGTAGATGCGCTACGTAACCTGACTTTTTCAGATACTGGCAAAGGTGTTACTGCCAAGATTATCGATTCATCTACCGCCTCAATCTTTTATCTTCGTACTCTTTCGCATTTCGATCCCTCAGCAAAAACACCGCTTTGGATGCGCCGCCGCATTGAAAAGATGGGGATGCGCTCGATTTCCCTTGTCGTTGATGTGACTAACTATGTAATGCTCGAATTGGGTCAACCACTGCATGCATTCGACAAGTCGAAAATTAAAGGTGGTCTGACAATTAAGCGAGCCGGTAAAGCTCAGCCGTTTACCACTCTTGATGGCCAAGTACGTCAACTCGATCCAGATGATTTGATGGTCTGGGATGACGAGCAACCGTTGGCGCTGGCCGGAACAATGGGTGGTGCATCGTCTGAGATTTCTGAAACCACAACGGATATCGCACTTGAAGCTGTTCGTTTCGATCCCATGTGTGTCGCCAAGAATTCACGCCGCCACAGACTTTCATCAGAAGCCTCGCGCCGCCTCGAACGAAGCGTCGATCCATCGCTGGCTCAATATGCGTCTGCTCGTTTTGTGCAGCTCCTCACCGAAAATAGTTCAGCTCAACATGTAGCCACAGTGGTCGATGGCGAGCCTCGCTTTGCTCCAGTTGTAAAGCTCGATCCCTCCTACGTGTCACGTATCTTGGGCTTCGAGATTTCACCTTCGGTCATTGCCGACGTTCTGCGCACAATCGGTTGCGATGTCAATGAGAAGACCTTTGAAGTAGATCCTCCGGCATGGCGTTCAGATTTGTTGACTGAAGCGGATCTCACAGAAGAAGTCGCGCGCATGATCGGTTACGACAAGATTCCGTCGGTACTTCCACCGCGGCCACTGCATGCTTCGCTCACATCCACTCAGAAACGACGCCGTGCAGTTGCTCAGATGTTGGCCAATCGAGGATTAGCTGAAGTTCAAACTTTTCCTTTCACCAATCAAGAGACCATCGATTTCATGGGATTCGTAGGTGATCGCGCAGCTACCTACAAGATAGCTAATCCAATGTCTGAAGAGTCTCCTCTCATGCGCGTGCATTTAGTTCCAGGTCTGATTGAAGTTGCACAACGAAATATCAGTAGAGGTGCTAAAGATTTCGCAATCTTCGAGATGGGTTCTATCTTCCGAAGTTCTCAGAAACTTGTTCCTTTTATTTCTCCTGAACTCTCTAAGCGTCCTGTACAAAAGATTATTGATGAAATTTATGCAAGCGTTCCGCCTCAGCCATATCACGTTGCTGGATTGCTTGTTGGCAAAGTAGAGAATGAGGATTGGCAAGGCAAGGCACGCTCATATACCTGGCAAGATGCCATCGCCTACGCTCAAGATATTCTTCAACTGTGCAATCTCGAGTGGACAGTGAAGCGTTCTGATTTTGCTCCATGGCATCCAGGGCGCTGTGCCGAATTGATAGTCGATGGAAAAGCAGTGGCACATGCTGGTGAGCTTCATCCTCGAATCGTTGCTAAGTACGGCCTGCCAGAACGCTCGGCAGCATTTGCCGTAGGGCTCAGCGCGCTCCCTGATTCACAGTTGGTGCGCCCAACAACTGTAGGAACGATGCCGGCAGCGCTTCAAGATGTGGCTCTCATTGTTGATTCGACAATTTCCGCCGCTGAGGTCGAAGATGCGCTTCGTTCCGGGGCTGGCGAACTACTCGAATCCATCACGCTCTTCGACCGCTACGACAAACTGGGTGATGGCAAGATCTCTTTGGCCTTCTCCCTTGTCTTCCGCGCTCCAGATCGAACGCTTACTGGGGCAGAAGTCACCGAGATGCGCGAGTCGGCAGTAGCTGCTGCTGTCAAGGCAACAGGAGCTGTACTCCGCACTGCATAAATATGCATCTTTTTGCATAATTATGCTACTATTGCTCCATGAAAATCGGAGTCATAGGAGCCAGCGGCTATGCGGGAGGCGAACTACTACGCCTGCTTGCGAACCACCCCCATTTTGAGGTTGCTGCAATTACCGCACATTCACATGCAGGAGATCCGATCGCTTCTGTGCACCCACAGTTACAGAGCTACGGTGATAAGAAGTTCAACGCTTTCAACGCTGCTGACTTTGCTGCATGCGATTTAGTATTTCTAGCTTTACCTCATGGTGAGTCCGCAAAAATTGTTGGCGAACTTCCAACATCTGCAAAAATCGTGGACCTTGGCGCTGATTACAGATTAGAGAGTGCCGAAGCTTGGTCCGCTTATTATGGTGGCGAATATGCAGGGGCTTGGACATATGGGCTTGCAGATATCGAACCCTTTAGATCAGATATAGCAAAGTCCTCGAAGGTAGCAAATCCTGGTTGCTATGCAACCTCCATCACACTGGGTGCAGCACCAGCTTCCGCTATCGCCGACTTCAGCGATGTAGTGGTTGTCGCAGCATCTGGAACAACCGGTGCAGGAAGGAGCGCAAAGATCAATCTCATCGCCAGCGAAGTTGCAGGTTCTCTTACTTCTTACAAATTTGGGGGAGTACATCAGCACACCCCAGAAATTGAACAAGCTCTCGCCAAAATTTCTGGCGCGGATACGAAGATTTCCTTTACCCCCATACTTGCTCCGATGCCACGTGGAATTCTTTCAACAGTTACTGCCAAACTCACTAAGAAAATTTCTACCGAAGAAGCGCATGCCTTGTATAAAGATTTCTTCGCACATTCACGCTTTGTCTCAGTACTTCCCATGGGAATGATGCCAAAGACAGCAGCTCTTACCGGTTCAAACCATGTTCAGATTCAAGTTGCGGTGGACTCACATACTTCTCGACTAGTTGTATCTGTTGCAATTGACAATCTTGGAAAGGGCGCCGCTGCCCAGGCGATCCAGAATGCCAATCTCATGTGTGGGATTGATGAATCAGCTGGCTTGAAGTTCGATGGGCTGGGCGTATGAGCACACTTCCACAAGGCTTTCGAGGCGCTGCCATTGCAGCAGGGCTGAAAAGGAGCGGCGATCTTGATTTAACTCTTATTGAAAATACTGGACCTCGCTTCGATGCTGCTGCCGTGTATACCTCAAATAAGGTCGTTGCAGCTCCTGTCATCTGGTCACGTCAAGTTACTCAAGGTGGAGTTGTGAGAGCAGCAGTTCTCAATTCTGGCGGTGCAAATGCGTGCACTGGTCCACAAGGATTTGCAGATACTCATCACACAGCAGAGAAAGTGGGGGAGTTACTTGGAATCTGTTCGGGCGAAGTTGTTGTCTGCTCTACAGGTCTTATCGGTGAACTTCTTCCCATGCCCAAAATTCTCGCTGGTTTAGAGTCAATCGCACCAGCCTTGAAGACAGATTCTCTCGACGAGGTATCGAGAGCAATTATGACAACAGATAGCGTTCCCAAAGTTGCGACTACTTCTATCGGTGCTGCTCAATTCGCAGGAATAGCAAAAGGCGCTGGCATGCTTGCGCCTGCACTAGCCACCATGCTTTCAGTGGTCATGACAGATGCAGTGTTGCCTGCTTCTGCTCAAAGAATATTTCTTCGTGTTACAGATAGAACCTTTAATCGGATTGATTCAGATGGGTGCACATCTACCAATGACACGGTCTTGCTGATGGGTAGTGGCGCATCTGGGGTAGCACTCACCGAACTAGAGCTTGAAGAAGCGTTAATGAGTATCTGCGGTTCTCTGGCCGCCCAATTAATAGCTGATGCTGAAGGGTCAACTAAAACTGTCGCAATCACAGTAAAAGGTGCAGCAACCGAAGAAGATGCCGTTGAGGTGGCTCGTGCATGTGCACGCAATAATCTTCTGAAATGTGCAATCTTTGGCGCAGATCCTAACTGGGGTCGAGTACTTGCAGCCGTAGGTACAGCTGATGCACAGATGGATGCGCTCAATATTGATGTCATACTCAATGGAGTTCATGTTGCGAAAGCTTCTGCGCCTTTTGAAGATAAGGGCGCTGTTTCGTTCACCGATCGTTTGGTTAATCTCGAAGTCAATCTCAACGTGGGCACGGCGTCGGCAACTGTTATGACGAACGATCTCTCACATGACTATGTTCACGAGAATTCGGCCTACTCAACATGATTGTCATTAAATTTGGTGGCCATGCCATGACCGACGAACATGGAGGATTTGCTCAAGCGATTGCTGATGCCATCACAGCCGGAGTTACTCCCGTAGTGATTCACGGCGGAGGTCCCCAAATTGGAGAAGCTCTCAAAACTTCCGGGATAGAGTCTCAATTTGTTGGGGGATTCAGAGTCACAACACCTGAGGTTTTTGAAGTGGTAGAAAGAGTTTTGGTACATGACGTTGGTCCAGCAGTTGCTTCTTCGCTCCAAGCCCATGGGGTAGATGCAGTTGCAATCTCGGGTCGAACTTCCGGGACCTTGATTGCTGAGCCACTTACCTCACTTGTAGATGGAACTCCGGCAGATCTAGGTTTGGTGGGAGTTGTTACTTCAGTACACATTGCAGAACTCACAAGGTTAGTTGCTCTTGGGAAAGTGCCTGTCGTTTCTCCAATCGCCACAGATGCGCACAAATCAATCGGTTTTAACGTTAATGCGGATTTAGCGGCGGCTGCGATTGCTGGAGCACTCGATGCTCAATGGCTGATCATCATGACCGATGTTGAGGGAATCTATAGAAATTGGCCGGATAAGAGCTCACTGATCTCGTCTATCTGCGCCGAAGAGTTGGAATCGTTGAAGTCTGGATTTGCTGAGGGAATGGCTCCAAAAGTTCAAGCTTGTCTCGATGCAATCGCAGCAGGTGCAAAGGCAGTTCGCATTATCGATGGAACTAATCCATCGGCTCTTAAAGATGCTCTCTTAGGTGAGGGCGGAACGTTGGTGGTTGCATGAAACGTTGGCAGAAAGCGCTTTTAAATAACTATGGAACTCCAAGTATAGAACTTGTGTCCGGTAAAGGATCCTTTGTTACAGATATTGATGGTAAGAGCTACCTCGATTTCTTGGCAGGTATTGCTACCAATGTGTTGGGTCACGCCCATCCTGCGGTAGTCAAAGCTGTGACTAAACAGGTTGCGACGTTAGGGCACGTGAGCAATTTCTACGCGCATCCCAATGGATTGGAGTTAGCTGAAAAACTTCAAAAGATCACCGGAGATAAGAGCGCACGCATCTTCTTCTGTAATTCTGGCGCCGAAGCAAATGAGGCTGCGCTCAAACTTTCGCGAAAGACAGGAAAGTACAAGATTGTCGCAACCCAAGAAGCGTTTCATGGACGCACTATGGGAGCACTTTCGTTGACAGGCCAACCCTCAAAACGCAATCCATTTAAGCCGCTCCTTAAGGGAGTTAAGCATGTTCCATTCGGTGATTCACTAGCTATGAAACGTGCAATTTCTAAGAAGACAGCAATGGTGATTGTTGAACCAATCATGGGTGAAGCAGGAGTCATAGTTCCGCCAGCTGACTACCTCAAAAATCTACGTGAATACTGCGACCGCAGTGGAGCACTCCTTGTTATCGATTGTGTGCAAACTGGAATGGGGCGTACCGGCGATTGGTTCGGGTATGAATATTCTGGGATCAAACCCGATGTCATCACACTGGCGAAAGGTCTTGGAGGTGGGCTTCCATTAGGCGCCATGATCGCTATCGGCTCAGCGGCACAATTATTTGAAGCTGGAGACCACGGAACAACATTTGGAGGCAATCCAATAGCGACGGCAGCCGGATTAGCAGTGATTTCAACGATTGAAAAAGAGAAGATACTCGACAACGTTGATGCAGTTGGAGAGTACTTACTCACAGAGTTGGCTCTTATTCCAGGAGTGATCGAAGTCCGCGGAGCAGGACTTCTCATAGGTCTTACTCTCGAAAAACCAGTTGCGAAGGCAGTTCTCAAAAAGTGCCAAGAATTAGGATCCCTTATCAATGCGCCTGGTGAATCAGTTATTCGTCTGGCTCCTGCGCTCAATCTTTCCATGAAGAATGCCGAGAAATTTGTGAAAATTTTTACGCAAGCACTTCAGGAGGTTTCTCATGTCTAGCGTGACAGCGCGCAGAGCAAAAGCTATCGCTCTGATCAAGGCAGGGCTCATCCATTCTCAATCTGACTTGGTGAAACAATTGAAGAAGGCTGGCTTTCCAGTTACACAGGCAACTGCGAGTCGTGATCTTGAAGAGATTGGTGCGGTCAGAGGACGTTCGACAACGGGGGAATCTATCTACAAGATTTCAGATAGCGACGATGAGTCAATTTCTCGCACCCTGCCTGTCCCCTCTGACCTCATCATCTCGGTTGAAGCCAGTGGAAATCTCGCGGTTGTGCGCACACCACCTGGGGGAGCGCAGCTTTTAGCGAGTTCATTAGATCACTCTGGAATTACCGACATCATCGGCACGATTGCAGGTGACGACACGGTTCTGGTTGTTTCCAGAAAAGCCAGTGGTGGAGCCCAACTAGCGAAAGAATTGCTGGCTTACGGCGGTTTGAAGAGAAGTGGAAGAGGTAGCAAATAATGGCGCTCTGGGGCGGACGTTTTTCGCAGGCACCGGCTGATGCTGTCTTCGCACTTTCTCGTAGCGTTCACTTCGACTGGCGTTTGGCGCCTTACGACCTGAGATCTTCTTTGGCGCACCTTTCGGTCTTGCATTCCAGCGGACTACTAGAAGATTCTGTCGTTGAACAGATCCGTGGTGCGCTACATGAGTTGATTACTGAAGTTTCATCCGGAAAGTTTGAAGCAACTGCCACCGACGAAGATGTCCATAGCGCTCTTGAAAGAGGGCTCACTGAAAAGCTCGGTGCCATTGGAGGATCTTTGCGCGCAGGTCGTTCACGTAATGATCAAGTAGCAACGGATCTTCGCCTCTACGCGATAGATCACATGATTGAAGTTGCTCAGCAGATTATCGAACTTCAAAAATCGTTGATTGCTAAAGCATCTGAATATGCAGATGCGCCAGCACCTGGATTCACTCATCTCCAACACGCCCAACCTGTTCTCTTTGGCCATGAAATTGCAAAGCATGTTCACGCTTTTTCTCGCGATCTCGACCGAATTCATGACTGGCTAGATCGCGCACTTGTAAGTCCCCTCGGGTCAGGAGCTCTTGCCGGATCATCTCTTCCACTTGCACCTGAAGTGACCGCTAAGAAACTCGGATTTTCCTCGAGCGCTGCGAATTCAATTGACGCAGTTTCAGATCGCGACTTCGTTGCCGAATCGCTCTTCATTCTCTCGATGGTTGGAATACATCTGTCGCGTATTGGTGAAGAGTGGTGCATCTGGGCAACCACAGAATTTGGCTGGGCGAAAGTTGCAGATGCTTATTCAACAGGTTCATCCATCATGCCTCAAAAGAAGAACCCAGATATGGCAGAGCTTGCGCGAGGTAAGGCAGGAAGACTTGTTGGCAATCTGACAGGCGTTCTCACGATGCTTAAGGGACTTCCATTTGCTTATAACCGTGATCTTCAAGAAGATAAAGAGCCGCTCTTCGATTCAATTGATACTGTTTTGCTCGTTCTTCCTGCAGTAACCGGAATGGTTGCAACGACAGATTTTGATCGCGAGAAGATGGCACTTGCTGCGCCACTTGGTTTCTCCTTAGCTACTGAGATTGCAGATTATCTGGTGCGTGCGAAGGTTCCATTCGCGCAGGCACACGAAGCCGCCGGAAAGTGCGTTGCGCTATGTGAAGCATCTGGAAGACAGTTGCATCAACTGACCGATAAGGAATTCGAATCGATACATCCGCAGCTTAAGAGCGATGTGCGAGATGTACTCACCGTCCATGGAGCCCTTGAATCACGAACGACAAGAGGAGGAACCTCTCCATCTTCATTCGAGGCGCAAATCAAGGATGCAACAGCCATCACGGATTCGTATTCCAAAGAATTCACCGACAAGGCCAAGAGCTTTTCCGAGATGATGGGTGGGTGAAGAGCGATATGACTGATCTGATTGATGACCTTAAGTGGCGCGGACTTATTTCGCAGACCACGGATGAGAAAGAGCTACGCGAAGCCCTCAAGAAACCGATTACTCTCTATTTAGGTACTGATCCAACCGCCCCCAGCATCCACGTGGGAAATCTCGTAGTGCTCTTAGTGCTTCGTCGCTTCCAGTTGGCGGGGCACCACACGCTTCCACTTATTGGGGGCGCAACCGGTCTTGTCGGGGATCCAAGCGGTAAAAATGAAGAGCGCACACTCAACTCAACGGAGGTTGTTGAGCAATGGGTAACGCGCATGACGGCTCAGCTCGCAAAATTCATGGATTTCCAGTCGAAAGACAATCCAGCGAAGATCGTAAATAACCTTGATTGGACTGCACCGATGTCCGCCATCGAATTTTTGCGCGATATCGGAAAGCATTTCAGCGTTAATCAAATGCTCAATAAGGATTCAGTGTCAACGCGGCTCGAGAAAGATGGAATTTCTTACACTGAATTTTCATATCAAGTTCTGCAATCAATGGATTATCTCGAGTTGTATCGTCGCTACAACTGCACCTTGCAGATCGGTGGTTCAGATCAATGGGGAAATATCACAGCTGGCCTCGATCTGATTCGTCGCGCAGAAGGTGGTTCAGCACATGCACTGACTGTTCCTCTGCTGACAAAAGCCGATGGTTCAAAATTTGGTAAAACTGCAGGCGGTGCAGTCTGGATTGATCCCGAGATGACGTCGCCATACGCCTTCTTCCAGTACTGGCTTAACTCTGATGATAAAGATGTCATCAAGTTCCTCAAAGTATTTTCTTTCAAGTCACGTCAAGAGATCGAAGCACTTGAAAAAGCACATCATGAAAATCCAGGTGCACGCGAAGCCCATCGCGAGCTCGCCCGAGAGTTGACTTCATTGGTTCATTCACCGGAAATTGCAGAACGCGTTGAAGCTGCAGCAAAGGCGCTATTCGGTCAAGGAGATATCACTCAACTAGATGAAACAACTTTGTCTGCAGCACTTGCTGAACTTCCACGAACACAGGTGAAAAAAGGCGAAGAGATTCCTACATGGGTCGATCTACTCGCTGCCACTGGTGTCGTGGATTCAAAATCTGCTGCCCGACGAATCGTTAAAGAGGGTGGCGCATATCTCAACAACGAGAAGATTTCGGGCGAAGATTTCCGCCTTGAAAAAAGCCACTTTTTATGCGGTAAATATGCAGTTTTGCGAAAAGGTAAGAGAGATCTTGCGGCGGTAGAGCTGATTTAGCTCCTCACATTCCTTTGAAAAACCCTGTTTTTTACGCTTAAAAGTGGTGGTTTTTCAGATTTTCTCACCCAAGTGACCACCGGAAGGCCGGTTCGGAGGCCGGATTTGACCTCCATCGAGGCGACGCCTATAGTTACGTCCCTTGCTGTGGAACGGACATTACGTGGCCGTACAGCATTACTTCCCGATCTAGGCCATTACCGCCGTTTTGACGTGCGCGTAGCCATGGACTAGATTTGGTGGTCTGCCCTGAAATGCGGGAGAAATCCTGCTGCCAGTGCGCATCCGTACCTTGAGAACTCAACAGCGTGCCATAAGTCAATGCCAGAGAATGGCTCTATGAGTCATTCTCTAAATTAATACTTCAATGAAGTATGTGCCAGACGCTATAAATTTCACTATTTATGCGCTGGAAATACTCGTTGATTTCCTTTGGTAAAGACAAAATAAACGACAGTTTGTTTGTCTGGTAAGCCATGAAGAAAACTTTCTATGGAGAGTTTGATCCTGGCTCAGGACGAACGCTGGCGGCGTGCTTAACACATGCAAGTCGAGCGATGAAGCACCTTCGGGTGTGAATTAGCGGCGAACGGGTGAGGAACACGTGAAGAATCTGCCTTCAACTCTGGGATAACTCCGGGAAACCGGGGCTAATACCGGATATGAGCCTTGATCGCATGATCGGGGCTGGAAAGTTTTTCGGTTGAAGATGACTTCGCGGCCTATCAGCTTGTTGGTGAGGTAATGGCTCACCAAGGCGACGACGGGTAGCCGGCCTGAGAGGGCGACCGGCCACACTGGGACTGAGACACGGCCCAGACTCCTACGGGAGGCAGCAGTGGGGAATATTGGGCAATGGAGGAAACTCTGACCCAGCGACGCCGCGTGAGGGATGAAGGCCTTCGGGTTGTAAACCTCTTTCAGTAGGGAAGAAGCGAAAGTGACGGTACCTACAGAAGAAGCACCGGCTAACTATGTGCCAGCAGCCGCGGTAATACATAGGGTGCAAGCGTTGTCCGGAATTATTGGGCGTAAAGAGCTCGTAGGTGGTTCGATACGTCGGATGTGAAAATCAGGGGCTCAACCCCTGACCTGCATCCGATACGGTCGAGCTAGAGTTTGGTAGGGGAGACTGGAATTCCTGGTGTAGCGGTGGAATGCGCAGATATCAGGAGGAACACCGATGGCGAAGGCAGGTCTCTGGGCCAATACTGACACTGAGGAGCGAAAGCGTGGGGAGCGAACAGGATTAGATACCCTGGTAGTCCACGCCGTAAACGGTGGGCGCTAGTTGTGCGAACCTTCCACGGTTTGTGCGACGCAGCTAACGCATTAAGCGCCCCGCCTGGGGAGTACGATCGCAAGATTAAAACTCAAAGGAATTGACGGGGCCCCGCACAAGCAGCGGAGCATGCGGCTTAATTCGACGCAACGCGAAGAACCTTACCAAGGCTTGACATATACAGGAATACGGCAGAGATGTCGTAGCCGCAAGGTCTGTATACAGGTGGTGCATGGTTGTCGTCAGCTCGTGTCGTGAGATGTTGGGTTAAGTCCCGCAACGAGCGCAACCCTCGTTCTGTGTTGCCAGCATTTAGTTGGGGACTCACAGGAGACTGCCGGGGTTAACTCGGAGGAAGGTGGGGATGACGTCAAATCATCATGCCCCTTATGTCTTGGGCTGCACGCATGCTACAATGGCTGGTACAAACGGCTGCAATACCGCAAGGTGGAGCGAATCCGAGAAAGCCAGTCTCAGTTCGGATTGGGGTCTGCAACTCGACCCCATGAAGTCGGAGTTGCTAGTAATCGTAGATCAGCAACGCTACGGTGAATACGTTCCCGGGGCTTGTACACACCGCCCGTCACATCACGAAAGTCGGTAACACCCAAAGTCAGTGGCCCAACCGCAAGGAGGGAGCTGCCAAAGGTGGGATCGGTGATTGGGATGAAGTCGTAACAAGGTAGCCGTACCGGAAGGTGCGGCTGGATCACCTCCTTTCTAAGGAGCATCGAGTAGAGAAGTTAATAGTTAACTTCATTCAACTACTCGGCTCATAAGTGGAGCATTGACTTAGGTTTATTTTAGATTTCGCAATTAGTACAGCCCTTCGTGGGAGTGGAAAATTAGCGTTTATCGAATTTCAACTAGGCACGTTGTTGGGTCCTGAGGGGACGGCTAGCGCCAAACCTCTGGACTTAATAAGAAGAGATACTGCACATCATTGATTGTGCAAGTCTCAACTCTTATTGAGTACCGCCCGTATTTTGAGAACTACACAGTGGACGCGAGCATCTTTGTGGAAAAATTATTAAGCGCACATGGCGGATGCCTTGGCATCAGAAGCCGATGAAGGACGTAGTAGGCTGCGATAAGCCTCGGGGAGTTGTCAAACGAACTTTGATCCGAGGATTTCCGAATGGGGAAACCCAGCTGGAGTAATGTCCAGTTATTTCCATCTGAATATATAGGGTGGATAAAGGGAACGTGGGGAAGTGAAACATCTCAGTACCCACAGGAAGAGAAAACAACCGTGATTCCGTTAGTAGTGGCGAGCGAAAACGGAAGAGGCCAAACCAATACTGTGCCAAGCCGGCAGGCGTTGCAGTATCGGTGTTGTGGGACCAGTTAGATCGGACTGCCGTTCGATCAAAGAGTCAGAAACTAGCTAGGTAGATGAATGACGTGGGAAAGTCAGTCATAGAGGGTGAGAACCCCGTAGTCGAAACTTAGTTAACTCTTTATTGGTATCCCAAGTAATACCGAACTCGAGGAATTCGGTATGAATCTGGCGGGACCACCCGCTAAGCCTAAATACTCTCTGATGACCGATAGCGGACTAGTACCGTGAGGGAAAGGTGAAAAGAACCCCGTAAGGGGAGTGAAATAGAATCTGAAACCGTGTGCGTACAAGCCGTTGGAGCGACGTAAGTTGTGACAGCGTGCCTTTTGAAGAATGAGTCTACGAGTTAGTGTCGTGTTGCAAGGTTAACCCGTCGAGGGGAAGCCGTAGCGAAAGCGAGTCTGAATAGGGCGATTCAGTAGCACGATCTAGACCCGAAGCGAGGTGATCTACGCATGGTCAGGTTGAAGCGCGGGTAAGACCGCGTGGAGGACCGAACCCACTAATGTTGAAAAATTAGGGGATGAACTGTGTGTAGGGGTGAAAGGCCAATCAAACTTCGTGATAGCTGGTTCTCTCCGAAATGCATTTAGGTGCAGCGTTGCGTGTTTCTTACCGGAGGTAGAGCTACTGGATGGTCGAGGGGTCCTACAAGATTACCAACATCAGCCAAACTCCGAATGCCGGTAAGTGAGAGCGCAGCAGTGAGACTGTGGGGGATAAGCTTCATGGTCGAGAGGGAAACAACCCAGAATAGCAACTAAGGTCCCAAAGCCTGTGCTAAGTGGAAAAGGATGTGAAGTCGCATAGACAACCAGGAGGTTGGCTTAGAAGCAGCCACCCTTAAAAGAGTGCGTAATAGCTCACTGGTCAAGTGATTTCGCGCCGACAATGTAACGGGGCTCAAGCACAGCACCGAAGTTCTATCATTCAAGCACTACCCCGATCGCAAGATCCAGGGGCTTGGATGGGTAGGAGAGCGTTGTGTGGCTGGTGAAGCGGCAGAGGAATCTAGCCGTGGAAGCCACACAAGTGAGAATGTAGACATGAGTAGCGAGAGAGGGGTGAGAAACCCCTCCGCCGAAAGACCAAGGGTTCCTGGGCCAGGCTAATCCGCCCAGGGTAAGTCGGGACCTAAGGCGAGGCCGTCAGGCGTAGTCGATGGACAACTGGTTGATATTCCAGTACTCGCTTATTTTCGCCCAGAACGAGCCAACTAATGCTAAGGCCGTGAAGTTGATCTGGCTTTTGTCAGATTGATGGAACCGCCGACCCGGTGTTGTAGTAGTTCAGCAATGGTGTGACACAGGAAGGCAGTCCAGCCCGGGCGATGGTTGTCCCGGGGTAAGGCCGTAGGGAGTTACGTAGGCAAATCCGCGTAACACATTCCTGAGAGCTGATGCCGAGCCGTAAGGCGAAGTGGATGATCCTATGCTGTCAAGAAAAGCATCTAGCGAGAAGATAAGTGACCCGTACCCGAAACCGACACAGGTGGTCAGGTAGAGAATACCAAGGCGATCGAGATAATTATGGATAAGGAACTCGGCAAAATGCCCCCGTAACTTCGGGAGAAGGGGGGCCCTTTGACGTGTAGGAGTTTTCCTCCGAAGCGTTGGAAGGCCGCAGAGACCAGGCTCAAGCGACTGTTTACCAAAAACACAGGTCCGTGCGAAGTAGCAATACGATGTATACGGACTGACGCCTGCCCGGTGCTGGAAGGTTAAGGGGACTGGTTAGCCGCAAGGCGAAGCTGAGAACTTAAGCCCCAGTAAACGGCGGTGGTAACTATAACCATCCTAAGGTAGCGAAATTCCTTGTCGGGTAAGTTCCGACCTGCACGAATGGCGTAACGACTTGAGCGCTGTCTCATCCGTAAACTCGGCGAAATTGCATTACGAGTAAAGATGCTCGTTACGCGCAGAAAGACGGAAAGACCCCGGGACCTTTACTATATCTTGATATTGGTGTTCGGAACGGTTTGTGTAGCATAGGTGGGAGACTTTGAAGCGGGCACGCCAGTGTTTGTGGAGTCATCGTTGAAATACCACTCTGATCGTTTTGAACTTCTAACCTCGGTCCGTAATCCGGATCAGGGACAGTGTCTGGTGGGTAGTTTGACTGGGGCGGTCGCCTCCTAAAAAGTAACGGAGGCGCTCAAAGGTTCCCTCAACCTGGTTGGCAATCAGGTGTCGAGTGTAAGTGCACAAGGGAGCTTAACTGTGAGACAGACATGTCGAGCAGGTGCGAAAGCAGGAACTAGTGATCCGGCGGTGGCTTGTGGAAGCGCCGTCGCTCAACGGATAAAAGGTACCCCGGGGATAACAGGCTGATCTTGCCCAAGAGTCCATATCGACGGCAAGGTTTGGCACCTCGATGTCGGCTCGTCTCATCCTGGGGCTGGAGTAGGTCCCAAGGGTTGGGCTGTTCGCCCATTAAAGAGGCACGCGAGCTGGGTTCAGAACGTCGTGAGACAGTTCGGTCCCTATCTTCTGTGCGCGTAAGAAACTTGAGAAGGGCTGACCCTAGTACGAGAGGACCGGGTCGGACGAACCTCTGGTGTGTCGGTTGTTCCGCCAGGAGCACCGCCGATTTGCTACGTTCGGAAGGGATAACCGCTGAAAGCATCTAAGCGGGAAGCTCGCTTCAAGATTAGGTTTCTCATTGGTTTACCAAGTAAGGCCCCCAAGAGACTATTGGGTTGATAGGGCGGATGTGGAAGAGTCGTAAGACTTGGAGCTGACCGCTACTAATAGGCCGAGGATTTAACTACAAAGTTGCTACGCGTCCACTGTGTGGTTCTCGAGATACGGTCGAGAACCACGAATAAGTAAATCTTCTTTATTGAAGATCAGACTTACATTCGTAGGTTTACGTCCAAAACTCAATAGCGTTTCGGCGACCATAGCGAGAGGGAAACACCCGGTCCCATTCCGAACCCGGAAGTTAAGCCTCTCAGCGTCGATGGTACTGCACGGGTGACCTTGTGGGAGAGTAGAACGTCGCCGGACTTCTTTTATAAAAAGGGGCGCTTATTTGTAAGCGCCCCTTTTTTATTTTTCACGAAGTAAAATTTGATTGTTGTGAATTGATGTATAAGGAGTTGGTGATGGAAGAGCGTCCACGTAAGAGCGATAGACCAGCTCGTGGTGGCCGCCCCGACCGCAAAGGCGCAACTCGAAACGTTTCAAAGGGTCGTGAAGTCAGCGATCCACGCGGGTTTCGGCCAGCTCCTCAAGAGCGCGACCAATCTCGAATTCGTCCTCGAATCTTTGAACCCGATATCCCAGATGATGTCACTGGAGAAGAATTAGAGAAAAGCGTTCGCGCAGAACTACTCAGCCTTTCAGCAGAGAATGCAAAGGTGGTTGCACGCCATATGGTCTGTGTCAATCTCTATATGGATATTGACCCTGAACTCTCGCATAAACATGCAGTAGCTGCAGCACATCATGCAGGACGTTTGGCAGTAGTTCGCGAAACTGCCGGTTATGCAGCGTATCGCGCAGGTCATTATGAAATTGCTTTAAAGGAACTTCGCGCATCTCATCGAATTTCTGGTGATGTCTCAATGTGGCCAGTTATGGCTGATTGCGAACGAGGTCTTGGAAATCCGCTGAAAGCCCTGAATTTGGCTGGTTCTAACGAGGTCAAGCGTTTAGCCAAACCTGAAGAAATTGAGATGCGTATCGTTGCATCTGGTGCGCGACGTGATTTAGGTGAATTCGATGCAGCTGTCGTTACTTTGCAATGTAAAGAGCTAAAGAATGAGAATGAGGATTGGGCGCTACGCCTTCGTTACGCATATGCTGATGCACTCGATGCCGCCGGTCGCATCGATGAAGCCAGAGAATGGTTTGCTAAGTGCGCCCAGTTAGATCCTGACGAACTCACTGATGCACACGAACGTTCACAATCATAGATAGATATCCACACTTCACATTTCTTGCGCTTAATATGTCTGCGCTCTAGTTCATCATCGCCCTCCACACTACGAGAGGAATTTTGATGGCAGCAACAAAGAAAGCGATTAAAGGTACAGATGTAATTGAAGAAGAAGTAGATTATTCACTCAATGATCTATTACTCCGCGGACGAGTTTCGGCACCAGCAACAACGAAAGAACTTCCAAGCGGTGACAAAGTTGTTGAATTTCGATTGATAGTCACTCGCGCCGAACGAGAAGGCGTCGATACCCTCGATATCGCTGCATGGAGCGCAAAGATGAGAAAGACCGCCCTTACACTCCAAGGCGATGAGTGGATTGAAGTCTCTGGCTCTATCCATCGTCGTTTCTGGCAGAGTCCAAACGGAGTCGCAAGTCGCTGGCAGATTGAGGCGACAGAGATAATCCGCCTATAACTCGCCCTTCTCGATACTCTAGGGCCATGGCAAAGGCACCAATCTCCGAGCTCTTCTCAACTCTCAAGAGCTATGCGCAGAAGCTCTCAGATGGAGAACGAACTCCTGCTGAGATCGCATCTGCTCTCAATGATTGGGCACACGAAAGCGCCGAGTCACTCCGAGCAAAAATTCACGAAGAAGTGGAGACCGCAGTCTTAAAGATGGGTTTTGTGAAGCGCGAAGAGTTCGATGCGTTGGCCCAAGAGGTGGCACATCTCAAGAAGTCAAAGGCTAAGAGCGCTCCAACCAAAAAAATAGCGAGGACTCCAGCCAAGAAATCTGTTAAGAAGAGTGCACCCAGAAAGAAGGCAGCCAAGCGATGAGTGAAGAACAAGAAGTAAATTTCGTACAAGAAGTTCGCAACAAACTCGAAGAGATTGATGCCAGTGAATTATCAGAACATTCGGCTCGTTTTGAAGCGCTCCACGAAAAACTTCAAGAGTCACTTAAGTCGATCGATAACCTATAAGCCACTCCCATGAAGACACGTCTCGATGCAGAATTGGTTCGTCGCGAACTTGCGCGTTCGCGCGAGCATGCTGCTGATCTCATCGAGTCACGTTCTGTTTTAGTAGGAGGTATTCCAGCGACTAAACCAGCAACTCAAGTTGATGCAGAGACTTCCATTACCATTCAAGGCGATCGCGATGATTTCGTATCTCGTGGAGGACATAAATTGGCTGGAGCACTCGATGCATTCACAGGTGTCGTAGTAGAAGGCAAGAAATGTCTCGATGCCGGCGCTTCCACTGGAGGATTTACCGATGTCTTACTCAGACGTGGCGCATCGCTTGTAGTGGCAGTGGATGTTGGCTACGGACAACTTGCGTGGGAGTTACGCCAAGATCCACGGGTCAAAGTTCTCGATCGCACCAATATTCGCCATCTCACAGGTGAACAAGTGGGTGAAGATATTGATCTAGTCGTTGCAGATCTCTCATTTATCTCACTCTCATTAGTTCTTCCGGCACTGGCAGCAGTCTCCAAACCCGAAGCTGATTTTCTCCTCATGGTGAAACCACAATTTGAAGTTGGGCGCGAAAAACTCGGAGCTGGTGGGGTAGTTCGCGATCCTGCACTTCGTCGTGCTGCAGTTCTCGATGTCGCCGAATCTGCCTATGACGTAGGCCTTGGAACCATGGGAATTACTGCAAGCCCACTTCCCGGACCAGCAGGAAATGTTGAGTACTTCTTATGGTTACGCCGAGGAGCTCCTGCGATCGATGAAGGCGCGCTCGATGGCGCAATTGCGATGGGACCTGCGTAATGTCCATACGTAGCGCAGCACTTGTCATCAGTCCATCGCGAACAGAGGCGATTACAGCAGCTAAAGAGTTAGCGCCACTCTTATATTCAGCTGGATTTTCGCTCTACACAATTTCAGATGTTTCCCTTGAAGGAATCAAGAAAGTTGCACCTAGCGATTTGCCAGAGATTGAAGTTGCAGTTGTCTTAGGTGGCGACGGCACAATATTGCGAGCTGCTGAAATAACTCTCACCCGCAATATTCCACTGCTTGGCATCAATATGGGACACGTTGGATTTATGGCTGAAGTTCAACGCCCATCTATTCAAGCGATTGCAGAAAGCATTATCACCAAGAGCTACGTCTCTGAAGATCGAATGATTCTTCGCTTCTCAGTTCAACGTTCAGGCAAAGAGATTGGTAAGGGCTGGGCTCTCAATGAAGTAACTGTCGAACGTGATGGCACCACCATGGTCGAACTCTTTGTCGAAATTGATAATCGGCCGCTCTCACATTGGGGATGCGATGGATTGATCTGTTCTACTCCAACTGGATCAACTGCATACGCGTTTAGCGCAGGAGGCCCAGTTTTATGGCCAGAAGTTGATGCTCTCGTCCTACTTCCTATCTCGGCCCATGCGCTCTTTTCACGACCTATGGTCGTCTCTCCAAAATCTGAAATTGTTGTGACGATTGATTCAGAAGATGCTCTGCTATCTGCAGATGCACTCCGTAAAATTCCATTGCATAAAGGTGATCGGGTTTTGATTACACGTGATGATCAGACTATCAAGCTTTCACATGTGTCAAAGACCCTCTTCACCGATAGATTGGTAGCAAAGTTCAAACTTCCCGTTGAAGGTTGGCGCGGTGAGTGAACGTTCCTATTTAGAAGAGATATCAATTCGCAATCTTGGGATCATTGAACAATCAGAGCTCGAACTTGGTCGCGGTCTTAATGTGTTGACCGGTGAAACAGGCGCCGGAAAGACGATGATTCTCACCGCCCTCAACCTGGTGCTCGGTGGAAAGAGCGATAGTTCGCTCGTTCGCCATGGAGCCGAACGACTAGTGGCAACGGCACAATTTTCTGTTACGGGCGAATCTCGGGTTCACTTAGATGAGATCGGTGCCGAAGTTGAAGGCAGTTCGCTGATTGTGACTCGAACAGTAAATAGCGATGGAAAGAGCAAAGCTTCATGTGGGGGAGTCTCGGTTCCAGCCGGAACGCTCGCTGAAGTGACAGAGCGACTCGTTGAGATTCATGGCCAATCCGCGAACGCGCAAATTGTGAAGCCCACCAGACAACGCGAACTTCTTGATCGCTTTGGTGGGTCTTTCATTGCAGAAGCGCTGGCCACGTATCAACAGTTATATACGCAATATCTTGAATTGAAAGATCGCATCAAGACGATGAAGGCAGCTACTAATAAACGCGATGGAGAGATAGCCGAACTCGAAGAATTTCTCTCTGCGTGGAGTAAGTTGAAGGCAGTTCGCAATGAACCCTCGACTGTCGAAGATGAAATCCAGCGGTTATCAAGTGTGGAAGATCTTCGTATCGCATCCAGTGGCGCTTTGGCAGCTCTTGATTCTGAAGAGTCTGGCGCACTCACCCTTGTTCATTCAGCGCGCCGCTTTCTGGATGCGGCAAAGGGTAAGGATTCACGACTTGAAGAGATTGCAGAGCGTGTGGCTGAATCGCTCTTCATTCTCGATGACGCATCCACCGATTTAGCTTCCTACGCGACGGCGCTCGAGGCAGATCCTGAACGTTTAGATTTTCTGCAGAATCGAAAGGCGGAACTCACTGTCTTCATCAAACGATGGGGCGGAGCAGGTACGCCAGATGATGAGTTGGTTGCACTTGCTGGTAAAGCGAAATCTGGAAAGGAAGCTCTCGCGGATCTGCAAGGTGGAGATGAACGCATCGCTGAACTCGAGAACGAATTGGCGAAGATTAAGAAATCACTTCTTGCTGCAGCGCAATCACTGACCGATGCTCGTAAATTCGCAGCGAGTAACCTTTCAACATCAGTAACGACTGAAATCCAGTCGCTTGCAATGCCACATACACGATTTTTCGTCGAAATTGCATCGCCGGATTACTCAGCTTCACTCAAGGAGAGTGATTTCACTCAACTCGGATGTGATGAAGTAACGATGCAGATACAAGGCCAGATTGATGGGCCAAAGATTGCCTTGGGTAAAGGCGCCAGCGGTGGAGAAATGTCGCGCATCATGTTGGCACTTGAAGTTGTGATCGCCGCATCACATCCTGTAGGCACGTATATATTTGATGAAGTAGATGCTGGTGTCGGCGGTAAGGCAGCTATTGAAGTTGGTAAACGTCTTCATAACCTTGCGCAGCACTCTCAAGTGATTGTTGTTACTCATCTGCCTCAAGTTGCTGCTTGGGCTGACACCCATTTTGTTGTGAAGAAAAGTAGCGATGGCTCAGTCGTTCAATCTGGAGTCTTAAAACTTGGGCAATCTGAGCGAGTGGAAGAGATTGCACGCATGCTGGCTGGGCTCGAAGAGTCATCGAGTGCGCGGGAACACGCGGCCGAATTACTCGCGATGCGAGGTTAGCCCCCAGAAAGCTATAAGATGGTCTTCCATGAGCCAAGCGCATGTGACCAAACATATTTTTGTAACTGGCGGAGTCGCCTCAAGTCTTGGCAAGGGTCTCACCGCTTCATCCTTAGGCAGATTATTGGTAGCTCGGGGTATTCGCGTCACGATGCAGAAGCTTGATCCTTATCTCAATGTCGATCCAGGAACCATGAACCCATTTCAACATGGTGAAGTTTTCGTAACTGACGATGGCGCTGAAACAGATCTCGATATCGGTCATTACGAGAGATTTCTCGATCGAAATCTCGCAGGTTCATCGAACGTCACAACCGGCCAGGTGTATTCGCGCGTGATTGCACGTGAACGCAGAGGTGAATATTTGGGTGAGACTGTTCAAGTTATTCCGCATATCACCAATGAAATTAAAGAGCGCATGCTCGCCAATGATTCAGATGATGTAGATGTCGTGATCACTGAGATCGGCGGCACGGTAGGTGATATCGAATCTCAACCATTTCTTGAGGCGGCTCGTCAGCTCCGCCAAGAGGTCGGTCGCGATAATGTTTTCTACCTCCATATTTCACTTGTTCCTTACATAGGACCTTCAGGTGAGTTGAAGACCAAACCTACCCAGCACTCAATCGCTGCACTTCGCAGTATTGGTATTGCACCTGATGCTGTTGTACTTCGTTGTGATCGCCCAATTCCGGTTGGGATTAAGAAGAAGATTTCGCTGATGTGCGATGTGGATGTCGAAGCTGTTGTCGCCGCTGTTGATGCGCCATCAATTTATGACATCCCTAAGGTTCTCTTCAATGAAGGTCTTGATTCATATATCGTGCGACGACTTTCACTCGGTGGCCATGAAGTGCGTTGGGGCGAGTGGGATACCTTGCTCGAGAAGGTTCATTCACCAAAGCACCACGTCAAGGTTGCCCTTGTTGGTAAGTACATTGATTTGCCTGATGCATATCTCTCTGTTTCAGAAGCTCTTCGCGCCGGTGGATTTGCAAATGAAGCAAAAGTTGAAATCGTATGGGTTGCAAGTGATGAATGTGAAACGCTCGAAGGAGCATCAAAGGCGCTGGCAGGTATCGATGCAATCTGCGTACCGGGTGGTTTTGGAATCCGCGGCATTGAAGGAAAGCTCGGAGCGCTCCGGTTTGCCCGCGAAAATAAGATACCAACGTTGGGCCTATGTCTTGGCTTGCAATGTATGGTGATTGAGGCTGCGCGTAATCTTGCAGGTATCAAAGATGCAAATTCGGCAGAGTTTCTACCCGACAGCGGCACGCACGTGATCGCGACGATGGATGATCAGAAGGAGATTGTTGCAGGTGGCGCAGATATGGGCGGTTCAATGCGCCTTGGTCTCTATAAGGCAACGTTAACGCCGGGCTCGATTGTTGCGGGGGTTTACGGTACAAACGAAATTTCGGAACGTCATCGCCATCGCTATGAAGTCAACAATAAGTATCGCGATCAAATTGCTGCTGCAGGTTTGGTCTTCTCTGGAATGTTTAAAGATCGCGATCTCGTTGAATTCGTTGAGCTACCTCGAGAAGTTCATCCGTACTATGTTGGAACGCAAGCGCACCCAGAGCTTCGTTCTCGCCCTACTCAGCCACATCCACTCTTCGTTGGCCTGATCGGGGCAGCCCTTGCCCACCAAAAACTTACACAATAGTTCTGAAAAATGGAGTTCGAATCCGCGCGTAGCTCTTATCTTGACCAGCTACGCATTGAAAGAGGACTATCTCCTAATTCAATTTCCTCATATGCGCGTGATCTAGCAAAGTTTGAGACATTTCTACTTACCTCGCAACGCAACTTTTCAAAACTGTCACCTGATGATCTCACTGAATTCGAAGTATCACTTAGATCTGCAGGGCTTGCTACATCAAGTCTTAACCGGACGCTTTCGGCTATCAAGGGTTTCTATAAATACGTAGCTCTTGAATTTGATATTCCAAACCCCACACTGGATATTTCAACATCAAAAATTGCACGGAAACTTCCCAAGGCGCTTTCAGTCGAAGAGGTAACAAGACTTATCGAATCTGCCAAGCGAGAAGGCGATTCCATTTCTCTTCGTGATAGCGCAATTCTTGAATTGCTCTACTCATCGGGAGGCCGAGTAAGTGAAATAGTGGGAATTAATACGTCCGATATATCAATTTCTAAAACAAATCATGGAGATGTAACCGTCCTGAAGCTGCGAGGCAAAGGCGCTAAAGAGCGTCTTGTGCCCCTAGGGAAATTTGCAGTATCGGCTGTAGAGGATTACCTGATTCGAACTCGTCCCGCCCTTGCTGCAAAGAATTCCAAGGCAGAACCAGCCCTCTTTCTCAATGCACGCGGTAAGCGTCTATCTCGGCAGAGTGCATGGCAGATTGTTCTCGACGCAGCCATTGCGACAGGACTTCAAGGCAGAGTTTCCCCACACGTATTTCGACATTCCTATGCAACGCATCTACTAGATGGCGGAGCAGATATCAGAGTGGTCCAAGAGTTGTTAGGACATTCATCGGTAACAACGACGCAGATATATACGCTGATAACAATCGATAAGGTGCGCGAAACATATAGCACTGCGCACCCTCGAGCGAAGTAAGTTAAATGCCGCGAAGACGGCGAGCAAGAATGCTCTGGTCACCCTTTGCCTCGAGATCAGCAATGATCACTGCAATTGATTCACGCACGATACGACCGCGATCTACGGCAAGTCCCAGATCCCCGCGAAGCATCAAACGAGCTTGATCAAGATCGAATAGTTCATCGGTTGAGAGATAGACAGTGATCTTCTCTTCATGAAGTTCGCGACCTGAAGGAGATTTCTCAGCTGCTGTCACTCGTCTACGAGAAATAGTGCGCACGCCCTTTTTGGTTTTAGGAGTTGCACTCTGTGTCACAGGGGTAACTGGAGCCGAGGTCTGGATAGGTTCTGCAACCTGACGCACTGCGCTTAAGGCTGGTGTATTGGCGCGGAATAGTTCATCGGCTCCTGGCAAGCTAGCTCTACGTGTCATCGTGCTCCTCCTCGGGCAATTAGTTCTCGGGCAAGACGGCGGTATGACTGGGCGCCACCAGATGAAGATGCATAGGCAGTAATTGGTTCGCCTGCAACTGTGGTTTCTGCAAAACGAATCGTCTTAGCGATAATTGTTTCAAAGACATCCTCAGGATACTTTTCTAGAATTGCTGTGAGAACCTCGCGATTGTGAAGAGTTTTCTTCTCATACATGGTGGCAAGAATTCCTATCAGCTTTAATTCAGGGTTGAGGAAGCTGCGAACTTTATCGATATTTCCCTTAAGTTCAATAAATCCGTGGAGTGCGAAGTATTCACATTGCAATGGAACGATTACTTCATCGGATGCGACAAGGGCATTGATAGTGAGTTGACCCATTGTTGGCTGGCAATCAATCAAAATAACGTCGTATTCAGAACGCAGGCGACCGAGCGCGCGCTTGAGGTACTGCTGTCCACCGATTTCGGCTCCGAGAGTTGTTTCAGCAGTTCCGAGATCTCGGTTAGCAGGGAGAAAATCCAATCCAGCTACAGAAGATTTCAAAACGATCTCATCGATATTTGCATCCGGCGTCATGAGCGCGTAATAGACAGTATTTTCGAGGGGGAGCGCATGAGCGTTAACTCCAAGGCCGAGTGAGAGACCACCTTGTGGGTCGAAGTCGACAAGGAGAACGCGGCGACCAAGTTCTGCGAGCGCTGCACCTAAGTTGATAGTCGAGGTAGTTTTACCGACGCCACCTTTTTGATTGAAGATTGAGATGATCTTTGCATCGCCATGTTCAGTAATAGGCGCCGGGATGGGGAAGTTCTGTGGAGTTCGCCCAAGCAGAGTGGCGGTAGTGGCCACATCATCATCAAATGTCGATTTAGCGTTCAAGCGAGAAACCTCTTTTCAGTTGTCGCGACTCTACGCGTAAAGCGCGGACAACTGCAAGTAAGACAAGTAAGGTTCGCGTCGTGGAAAGTGTCGTTGCGCCAGAGGAAATCACCTCCGAACAGGCTGAATCAATCGCCCCCGAGAGCGGTTTTAGCGTCCACCTCGATAACTTTGATGGCCCCTTCGACCTCCTGCTCCAGCTCATTTCACGCCATAAGCTCGATATCACTGAGATTTCACTCAGCATGGTCACCGATGAGTTCATCGCCTTTATCCGCGCGCTCGAAACAAGCGGAGAGGGATGGCGCCTCGACCAGGCCACTGAGTTCCTCGTGATTGCAGCCACCCTGCTCGATCTCAAGGCTGCTCGCCTCCTGCCTAGCGGTGAGATTGAGGATGAAGAAGATCTCGCTCTCCTTGAAGCCCGTGACATCCTCTTCGCACGACTCTTGCAGTATCGCGCCTTCAAGGAGATTGCTGCCTCATTCCAAGAGGCGATAACCCAAGCCGATAAATCCTTCCCTCGCGTTGTTGCCCTCGATCCAGCTCTGGCATCTCTGCTTCCGGAGGTCCTCATCGGGGTAGGGGCTCAGCGTTTTGCAGCGATTGCAGAGCGAGTTCTCACGCCAAAAGTGGCACCCGTTGTGGCACTTGAGCATCTTCACAGCGCCCTTGTGAGCGTGGCTGAGGAGTCGAAGATGGTGGTGGAGGCACTTCGCAAGAGTCGAACCATTTCCTTCCGCAACCTTGTCCAGGGAGCAGATTCCACCTTGGTCGTGGTTGCTCGCTTCCTCGCCCTTCTCGATCTCTATCGCCAAGGGGCTCTCCGATTCGAGCAGGTTATCGCCCTCGGCGAGCTGCAAATTAGCTGGATTGGCTCAGATGAAGGAGAAATCCTCGCGACCGATGAGTTTGACCTCCCACCCGAAATTTCTGATGAAAATGAGACAGAAGAGGAAGAGAATGTCTAATCCAGAAGTTGAGACTCCCGCTCTAGAAGTGGTCGAGGATAGCCAATCGGCGCATCTCTTTGATCCTGCAGCCTTAGCGCGCTCCATTGAAGCGATCTTGATGGTTGTCGATGAGCCGGTCACCGAGCTGACCCTCGCTTCAGTTCTGCAGGTGACGGTGGATCAGGTAGTCGAAGCCCTTGAAACCTTGCTGCCCAGCTACGAAGGTCGTGGCTTTACGCTCAAGGCTATCAACGGGGGATGGCGCTTCTATAGCCACCCCGATTGCAGCGATGTCGTTGAGAAATTTGTCCTGGATGGTCAGCAGAATCGCCTAACCCAGGCGGCGCTTGAGACCTTGGCAGTGATTGCCTATCGCCAGCCAGTTTCACGTGCTCGAGTCTCAGCGATTCGAGGGGTCAATGTCGAGGCTGTTATGAAGACCCTCATTACCCGAGGTTTGGTCGAGGAGTACGGGGTAGAGAACGAGACTGGGGCGATTCTCTATAAGACCACAAGCTACTTCCTCGAACGCCTAGGCTTAAACTCTCTTACCGATCTGCCACCGCTGGCTCCACATCTGCCAGATATCGATGTCCTCGATGAGATTCTCGATTCGCTTACAGACTAAGTAACGCCATACACTTCGGGCTGTAGCTTCAAGCCCTTCACTAGTGCAGAAGCTTTGACTGTCGAGAATGGATAGCCAGATGCCAGACATGCGCCTCAATAAGATCATTGCCGATGCCGGAATCACCTCACGGCGCGGTGCTGACGAACTCATCATGGATGGCCGAGTAACTGTTGATGGCCATCAAATCCGCGAGCTTGGAGCCAAGTTCGACCCTGAAAAGGTCAAAGTCGCTGTTGATGGTGAGACAATTATACGATCTTTGTCTAAGAATTATGTAGTTCTTCATAAACCTAGAGGTGTTCTGTCAACGATGTATGACCCTGAGGGACGCCCATCACTTGCTGACTTTATCAACCTCCGAACTGAGCGACTTTTCCATGTTGGGCGGCTCGATAAAGATTCCGAAGGGCTCATTCTGCTGACAAATGACGGGGATCTGACCTTCCGCGCTACCCACCCCTCCTTTGGCCTTGAGAAGACCTACATCATTGAGTTCGATGGCAAGCTCCCGGTTGGTGTAGATAAGACCCTTTTAAAGGGGATCGAACTCGAAGATGGGATGGGTCGTGTTCTGAGTTTCAACCACCTCTCTCCCCAGTGGATTGAGGTCACGATCCATGAGGGTAGATATCACATCATCCGTCGCCTCATGGAAGCGGTTGGGGTTGAGGTTCTGCGCCTCATCCGCACCAAGTTCGGTCCCATATCTCTGGGGGATACACCTGAGGGAAGATGGCGAGATCTCAATAGCGCTGAATTGTTAAGTCTGCAAGTGGCTTTAGATATAAAACAATAAAGTACTTCTGCATCAATAAATCAATATAACCATTTATCGGTATTACCTTCGCGTGAGAAGGGAAAACCGTTTTATCGACAAATTTATGCTTAAATTGGCTCAATTAAAAACCATTTATCGATATTTATAATTGGCCAATGTAGTAGCGAGAAACCATTCGATCAAATCGGAAAACCAGTGAAGGCTAGAAATTAACAAGTTTATTTATCGGCAAAACGGTAAATATATAGAATCCAGATAGAGGTGCGAAGGGTACGATTGCGCAATGTCCGTGCGAGCTATCCGTGGAGCCACCCAGGTTGAGGTCAATACAGCCGAGGCGATTACTGCTGCCACCCAAGAGTTGATTCTTGAAATTCTCGCCGTGAACTCACTTGCCCCTGATGATGTTATTTCGGTCCTCTTCACCTCGAGCCCCGATCTCAATTCGGCCTTTCCCGCAGCGGCCGCACGATCAGTTGGCTTTGAAAACACCCCCTTGATCTGCTCAGTAGAGATTGATGTACCTGGGGCCCTTCCACGCACTATTCGAGTCATGGCACATGTTGAGACCAATCTCTCCAAGAACGAAGTGGCTCATATCTACCTCCACGGAGCTAAGGCCCTCCGTCGAGATATCGCTCAGTAGGCAGCTATGACACTTTCGCATGTAAAGATTGTTGGTTCAGGGCTGATTGGTACATCCATAGGGCTGGGTCTCGCGCTCAAAGGCGTAGGTGTAACGATGCAAGATCTCGATTCCAGGGCTCAGGGTTTGGCCGATGATCTTGTCAAGAGCGCATCCTCGAACCCCATCGAGTTGGTTATCTTCGCAACGCCCATCGGAGCCCTTGAATCTCTGATCGACGGAGAATTTGCCGCCAATCCAAATGCGGCATTTATAGATATCAGCTCTGTAAAGTCTAAAGTTAAGGTTGAAGTTGCAACATCTACCTTGCCTCCATATAGATTCCTGCCCACCCATCCCATGGCAGGTCGAGAGGTGGGAGGCGCCGAATCAGCACGAGCCGATCTCTTCCAAGGTCGACCCTGGGTGATCGATTCCCAAGGGGTCGATAGTGATGTTGTTGAAAAGGCTACCTCACTGATTGAACTTCTCGGGGCTCACGCGATTGAACTTGACTCTTCAGAACATGACAAGGCCGTTGCTCTGGTTTCTCATCTTCCTCAAGTAGTTTCCTCGCTCCTTGCCAAGCAACTCAATGGGGGGGAGGGCCGCTGGTTAGACCTCGCGGGTGCGGGATTGCGAGATACCACCCGAATCGCTGGCTCGGACTCAAAACTCTGGCGTGAAATCATCACAGCAAATAGCGCAGCTTTGGCACCGCTACTTCGCTCCCTGCATAGTGATCTTTCAGAGTTAATTTCACATCTTGAAGATGAAGAGTCGGTTGCTTCATTGATCATTGAAGGACAGAAGGGTCGCGCTCGAATTCCAGGAAAGCATGGTGGAAAGGCGCGTGAATATACATATCTTCCGATTGTTATAGAAGATAAACCTGGACAACTTGCATCACTCTTTGACGAGTGCGCATCTGCTGAAGTGAACGTGGAAGATCTGACAATCGAACATAGCCCTGGACAATTCACTGGATTAATCACACTTGCACTATCGGCAAGTGATGCAGACACTTTATCTGAGCACTTGAAGAAGAATGGTTGGAGCGTTCATTCACCAAGAAAGTAAATGGAAATCTGATTAAGGCAATAGAATTACTTAACTAAAGATGGGCTGTGAAAATGATTGTTGTAGCGCTAGATGGCCCAAGTGGCTCTGGCAAATCAAGCACATCTAAATCAATTGCAATCCGTGCGGGTTGGAACTATCTCGACACCGGCGCGTTGTATCGAGCAATTACATTTCTATCTTTATCGATAAAGAGTGAAAACCCGCAAGCGATTATTGCAGCACTTGTGCAGACACCAATTTCATTTTTTTCCAATCCACGAGAACCAAAGGTGCTTCTTGGGGATAGGGATATATCCGCCGAGATTCGTTCACATGAAGTCACCGAGAAAGTATCTTTAATAAGCGCTCTTCCTGAAATTAGAGCGGAACTTCTTAATGTGCAACGAACAATCATTGCAAAGGCAGATCGCGGGATTGTGGTTGAGGGACGCGACATCGGAACTGTGGTGTGTCCCAATNCTGCCCTCAAGATCTATTTAACCGCAGATATCGCAGCGCGAGCTAATCGACGTGATGCTGAATTAGCAGAGAAATCGCACGGAACTGACGCAGTAGCTCAGTCACTTGCTTCGCGTGATCATATTGACTCCACTCGAACAGTGTCGCCTTTGGCTATGGCTCAGGATGCTGTCCATATTGATTCCACTGAGTTAACGTTGGATGAAACAGTTGATCGCATCTGGGAGTTGCTTTCACAACGTTCATTGCTGGGACTTCCGATCGTTGCGATTTTGGGTCGTCCGAATGTAGGAAAATCAACTCTGATTAATAGATTTATTGGTCGTCGTGAAGCAATCGTTGAAGATACACCTGGGGTTACTCGTGATCGAGTGCAATATGAATGTGAATGGGCTGGCCGTCGCTTCATCATCATGGATACAGGTGGTTGGGAATCTAAGCCCGATGGAATTTCTGTACAAGTAAGTGCAAGTGCAGAACTTGCCATGGATGAAGCCGATGTTCTGTGTTTTGTGGTTGATGCCCAAGTCGGAGCTCTCGATGAAGATGACATTCTCGTTCAAGAGTTACGCAAAGCAAAGAAGCCCACCATTTTGGTTGCCAATAAAGTTGATGGCGATAATGATGAGTCTGATGCACATGCGTTATGGAATATTGGCTTAGGTGAGCCACACTTTGTATCAGCTCTCCATGGACGCGGAAGCGGAGATCTTCTCGACACTATCGTCAAGGAACTTCCCGAGGTAGGCGCTGCACAAGTACAAGATGGCTATCGTCGTATTGCGTTGATCGGACGACCTAACGTTGGTAAATCCAGTTTGTTCAATGCTTTGGCTGGCGAAAGCCGTTCTATTGTCGACGATATCGCTGGAACAACGCGTGATCCCATCGATGAGTTGATTGAATTTGGTGGAAGTATCTGGCGCTTTGTTGATACTGCAGGACTAAAAAAACGCGCTAATCAAGCCAGCGGTACAGATTATTACGCCACACTGCGAACCCAAACTGCGCTCGAACGTTGCGAATGTGCCGTCGTGGTGCTCGATGCCTCAGTTCCGATCTCCGAACAAGATTTGCGCATCATCACCATGGTGGAAGAGGCTGGAAAAGCAATGGTGATAGTCATGAATAAATGGGATCTCGTGGATGACGATCGCCGTACCCAATTGGATAAGGAGATCGAGCGCCATCTTGATCAAGTTGAGTGGGCGCAGATTGTTAACGTTGCTGCCAAGACTGGTTGGCACCGCGATCGACTGGCGCCCGCGCTTCGGACCGCGATTGATTCCTGGGAGAGGCGCGTTCCTACTTCAAAGCTCAACTCATTCTTGGGCGCTCTTATTGGAGCGACACCACCGCCAGTGCGGGGCGGAAAACAACCTCGCGTGTATTACGCAACCCAGGCAGGAATTGCGCCGCCAAAATTTGTGGTCTTCTCTTCAGGCTGGATTGAAGCTTCGTATCGTAGATTTATCGAGCGTCGACTACGCGAGGAGTTTAAATTCCCTGGCACACCTGTTCAGGTAGCCATTCGGGTGAAGGAACGAGATAAGGAGCAGTAGGTGCTGACGATTCCCAACGCTCTAACCCTTCTACGTTTTCTCGGCATACCGCTCTTTATC
Source organism: actinobacterium SCGC AAA278-O22 (assembly GCA_000372185.1). Taxonomy (GTDB): domain Bacteria; phylum Actinomycetota; class Actinomycetes; order Nanopelagicales; family Nanopelagicaceae; genus Planktophila. The sequence goes on from AQUA01000007.1 coordinate 35,285, forward strand.
TTTCTTGCGCTGAGTAAGCACGCTGATGGATGGGCGATTCTGACTCTTGCTATCGGGGGAGCTACCGATTACTTCGATGGAAAACTTGCCCGAGCGCTCCATCAAGAATCTAAATTGGGTGAGATTGCAGATCCAACGATTGATCGACTCTATATTGTGGCAACACTTGTCGTGCTCTATCTCAGGGATGCGATTCCATTTTGGCTCATCGCGATTCTCGTTGGCCGTGATCTCTTTATGGCCGTCGTTGCGCTGGTGTTACAGGTGAAGGGCTTTGCACCTTTGAAGGTGACCTACTTAGGTAAGGCGGCAACTTTCAATCTGCTCTATGCATTTCCGTTTCTCCTCCTTGCTTTAAGCGATACCTGGTACGGAACGGCAGCGTTCATCTTCGGTTGGGCCTTTGCGGTATGGGGAGTCAGTCTCTATCTCGGAACTGCGGTGGGTTATTTCCGAACAGCGGTAAAGACCATTACAGTTCGACCACGCATCATCGAGAGCCAGTAGGAGCGCAATGTCACAGATCCCATCACATCTTCATTACACAAAAGAACACGAATGGGTTGCTCCAACCTCGAGCGCGCTCCGAGTTCGTATGGGAATCACCGACTACGCCCAAGGCGCACTCGGAGATATCGTCTACGTGCAGATGCCAAAGGTCGGCGAGAACGTCACTGCAGATAAAGTCTGCGGAGAAGTTGAGTCGACAAAGAGCGTTTCAGAAATTTTTGCACCTGTCACCGGAACTGTAGTAGCAATCAATGAGGCACTGGTCAATGCACCAGAGTTGATTAACTCAGATCCGTACGGTGATGGCTGGTTGGTTGAAATTGAAGTCCCATCTGAACCGGCCGGCCTGCTTACTGCAGCCGAATATGGAGTGATTACCGCCTAAATCGCGGCTTGATTTATCCTTTTTAACTCTCTAGTGTCACCCTTAAGTTGACGTCCAAAGTACAGGGCGGCAACCTGAGGAAAGGGGAGTGACAGTGCCATCAGCAGATGAAAACCGCGAACTCACCAGCACTCTCCATTTAGGACTCCGCTCAGTTGTCGGCAATTCCCCTGTCGATCTGATCGGCGAACTCATCAGCCAATCCTCGGAGCAAGAAGGCGCGATTATCAAGAGCGTTCTTTCAAGCGATGGCAATTCAGCAATGGTTGTCATTTACCGAGGCGCTCAGAAAGGTGCACGTTTCCTTGTTACTGGCGAGGGAGCAACTATCGGACGTTCACCTGAGAGCTCTATTTTTCTCGATGATGTAACGGTTTCGCGTAAGCATGCAACGATTTCAAAAGAGGGAACGAGCTTCGTCTTCAAAGATTCTGGAAGTCTCAATGGTTCCTACGTAAATAATGAATCAGTCACCGAGAAGCGCTTGAAGTCCGGTGACGAAATACAAATCGGCAAATTCCATCTGCTTTTTATCGGCAGCCAACTAGGGGAGAAGTAAGTTGAGCGTTCCAGCACGTGCCTATTTAAGTATCGGTGAAGTTCTTACAAAGTTGCGCGGCGACTTTCCGGATATAACAATTTCAAAGATTCGTTTTCTCGAATCAGAGGGTCTTATCGAGCCACAGCGCACACCTTCTGGATATCGTAAATTCACAACAACCGATTTAGATCGACTTCGCTATGTTCTTCTTGCTCAGCGCGATCAGTACCTTCCTCTCAAGGTGATTAAAGAGAATCTTGATGCTCTCGATCGTGGTCTTCAGCCGGCACCACAAGGAGGCGTACCTTCACCGCGCCCAACGCTGGGACTTGCCACCATCGATGGTGAGTTTGCTCCGGCTACTTTTGCTGAACAGTCAGAGATGCGTCTATCTCGCGAAGAGCTACTTAAGGCATCTGGATTGGAAGACTCTCAACTCGTCGAACTTGAATCTTTCGGTCTCATCACAATTCGCGGTCGACACTACGACGGAGACTCACTTTCTGTCGCTAAAGCTGTTGCTGAAATGGCTGGATTCGGCATTGAACCTCGCCACTTGCGTTCTTTTAAATCTGCAGCGGATCGTGAAATCGGTCTTATTGAACAAGTCATTACTCCATTCACTCGCCAGAAGAGCAGTGAAGCAAAAGCTCGTGCAGAAGAAGTACAGAAAGAGATTGCATCGCTCTCTGTCAGACTCCATGCAGCTCTTGTCCGTGGTGGACTTAACCGTCCTCGTTAATCGACTCCGACGGTAATTTTCGATGTTGGTTCAGGTTGAGGTAGTCGGTGTTCGCATCGAGATGCCATCCAATCAACCCATCGTGCTTCTCAAAGAAATCGAAGGTACGCGCTTCTTGCCTATCTGGGTCGGAGCAGTGGAAGCGACAGCTATCGCTTTTGCTCAACAAGGCCTCGAAGCGCAGCGCCCGTTAACTCACGACCTCATTCGTGATCTCTTAGATCGCGTGGACATAACTTTGACAAGTGTCCATATCACCGCCATCAAGGATGGCGTTTTCTATGCCGACCTACTTCTTCGAAGTGGGGAGGGCGCACTCGAACCGCTCTCGGTTCGTCCATCGGATGCGATTGCGGTGGCGCTACGTACCAAGAGCAACATCATGGTCAATAGTGATCTGCTGGACGAGGTAGGCATCGATATCCCTGAGCAGGTCGCAAGCGATGTTTCAGCGGCGGGCGATCAAGAGCTCGAGGCCTTCCGCGAATTCCTCGATGGAATCAACCCTGAGGACTTTGCAGGGTAGAAGGTAGGACGCCAAAAGTCTCAACCTCAAGTAGAGGTTAGGTTCGTGTCGGTAAGCCATATCCAGCGGCAACAGGCGTAGCCTTAGTGCAACCCCACTACGTGAAAGCGAGCCCCCTCTCGTGACAGAGCAAGAGCTAGAAATCGGTTATCGCGGCGCAACTGCATGCGCAGCTGCAGGTATCTCTTATCGCCAATTAGATTATTGGGCACGTACAGGATTAGTTGAACCGTCAATTCGAACAGCGACCGGATCAGGTAGCGCACGACTCTACGGCTTTCGCGACATTCTGGTATTGAAGATTGTTAAACGTTTACTCGATGCAGGTGTATCACTTCAAAATATTCGTACTGCAGTCAATCATTTACGTAGTCGTGGAGTCACAGAACTTGAACGCATCACATTAATGAGCGATGGCGCATCAATTTATGAATGTGCCAGCGCCGATGAAATCATCGATCTCCTTGCAGGTGGGCAAGGAGTATTTGGAATAGCTGTAGGCAAGGTCTGGCATGAAGTGGAAGGTTCACTCGCCACTCTTCAAGGTGAAGTCAACGGTGAGACCGTGGGTGGGGAAAATAACGATGAACTCTCTCTACGTCGCAAGGCGAAAGGCGCCTAACACTTCTATATTGCTCTCCTGAAAGCGCTCTAGCGCACCATGTAGGGGAGAAGCTAGTTGAGTAATTATCAGGGGTTTGAAGATCGCCATATCGGTCCGTCAGCACAGCAAGAATCAGAAATGCTGGGCGTGCTTGGGTATGCCGATATCAAGAAATTCATCTCTGATGTTGTTCCAGCAAATATCCAGATCGAGCATCAACTCGAGGAAGTACTCGACGGCCCAAAGAGTGAAGTAGATGTAATTGCCGAACTTCGTGAGATTGCGCAACAGAATCAAGTTTTTACCTCTCTTATTGGCGGTGGTTATTACGGAACAATCACGCCACCAGTAATTAAGAGAAACGTTTTAGAAAATCCAGCGTGGTACACCGCGTATACGCCATATCAGCCAGAGATTTCTCAAGGTCGATTGGAAGCGCTCTTTGCATTCCAAACTGTCGTCTGCGATTTGACTGCGCTCACTCTTGCCAACGCTTCAATGCTCGACGAAGGTACTGCAGCAGCTGAGGCGATGACGCTGGCCAGACGTTCATCAAAGGTAAGCGATGACGCTGTATTTCTCATTGAAGAACATCTACATCCGCAGACAAAGGCAGTTGTTATAACTCGGGCTAAGCCACTCGGTATTGAAGTTGTTGAAGTCGATTCAGGTCATGTTGTGCGTGATGGTTTTGATCGCGAATTCTTTGGATTGCTTGTCCAATATCCCGATACGACGGGTGAAGTCTGCGACTATTCAAAAGTCACTGAGTACGCACATGAAAAGGGAGCGTTAGTCATTGCAGCGACGGATTTGTTAGCACTCACCATTTTGAAGGCGCCAGGGGAGTGGGGTGCAGATATCGCAGTGGGATCTGCTCAAAGATTTGGTGTACCGATGGGATTCGGTGGACCACACGCTGGTTTTATGGCCGTGCGATCTGGTCTTGAAAGATCTCTGCCTGGTCGCTTAGTAGGACAGAGCGTTGATTCACACGGTAACCCAGCTTTTCGTTTAGCACTTCAAACTCGTGAGCAACATATCCGTCGAGATAAGGCAACGAGCAATATCTGTACAGCGCAGGTACTACTAGCGAATATGAGCGCCTTCTATGCCATGTGGCATGGCCCAGCAGGGCTACGTGCCATAGCGGATCGGGTTCACAATTTTGCTTCTCGCCTCCAAACAGCCGTAAATTCACGCAACAATGTCGTCTTTGACACGGTGACAGTAGATGTAAAGAACGCAGCAGCAATTCATGAAGCCGCAGCTCGCAAACGAATCAATTTTGGACGGGTTTCTGATACTGAAATTCGTATTTCGTTTGATGAGACCTCCACAGAGTCTGTATTCCAAGAGGTTTTATTGATTCTAGGAGTTGCAGATGGGAAACCTGTCGCAATTCCAGCGCAATTCCAACGTGCAAGTTCTTATTTGCAGCATCCAGTTTTCAATACGTATTTCTCCGAGACTTCGATGTTGCGCTATCTCCGTACCTTGGCCGATCGTGATTTAGCGTTAGACCGCACCATGATTCCTTTGGGCTCATGCACCATGAAACTCAATGCAACTACTGAGATGGAGGCGGTCACATGGCCAGAGTTTGCCTCTCTGCATCCATTCGCTCCTGCTGATCAGTCACGCGGTTCACGCCTCCTTATTGATCAATTGTCGAAGTGGCTCGTTCAGATTACGGGGTATGACGCAGTTTCTCTCCAACCTAATGCCGGTAGCCAAGGTGAATTTGCCGGACTCTTGGCAATTCGAAATTATCATGACTCTCGCGGTGATCACTCACGCAACATCTGTCTCATCCCATCAAGTGCACACGGCACCAATGCAGCAAGTGCGGTAATGGCTGGGATGAAGGTTGTCGTCATTGAATGTGACGATGCCGGAAATGTGAGCGTTGAAGATCTCACAGCTAAAATTGCAGAACATGGCTCTGCTATTGCGGCGTTGATGGTGACCTACCCATCGACACATGGAGTCTTCGAATCAGCTATCTCAGAAATTTGTGCTCTTATTCATGACGCTGGTGGTCAGGTATATGTTGATGGAGCAAATCTCAATGCTCTGGTGGGAACCGCGCAACCAGGAAAATTTGGCGCTGATGTTTCACACCTTAATCTCCATAAAACATTCTGTATCCCGCATGGTGGTGGGGGACCAGGAGTGGGACCGGTGATTGCAAAATCTCACCTAGCGCCTTTCTTGCCAAACCATCCTCTCGATGAACTAGCAGGTCCTGTAACAGGTCCTGGTCCAATATCTGCAGCGCCATTTGGTTCTGCGAGTATCTTGCCAATTTCATGGGCATATATTCGATTGATGGGGGGAGAAGGTCTTACCCATGCAACCGAGGTTGCCATTCTCAACGCAAATTACATGGCCTATCGACTTAAAGGTTCCTATCCAATTCTCTATACAGGAAATAAGGGACTTGTTGCTCACGAATGTATTCTCGATGTCCGCGACATCACCAAAGAGTCCGGAGTAACCGTTGATGACATTGCAAAACGTTTAATGGATTTTGGTTTCCACGCGCCCACCATGTCTTTCCCAGTGGCAGGAACTCTCATGATTGAACCCACCGAATCAGAAGATATCCTCGAGATGAATCGCTTTATTGATGCAATGATCGCAATCCGCCAAGAGATTCAAGAGATTATCGATGGAAAGATTGCCGTCGAAGATTCAGCGTTACGCCATGCACCACACACCATCGGAGCAATCGCTGCCAACCAGTGGGAGAGAAGCTATACCCGCGAACGTGGAGCCTTTCCTGCAACCCAGACGGGACTCATTCCAGGTGAACTCATCGGTCAGAAGGGTAAGTATTGGCCGACTACAGGCCGCATCGACGGCGCTTACGGGGACCGCAACCTGGTCTGCTCATGCCCACCGGTAGAAGCTTTCGCCTGATTACTTTTTTACTTTACATAATGTAACTTATCGGCGTTAGGCCGTAAGCGTCTAGCTAGCCCCCACAGCGTTGTCTGCCATAGCGCCTCTATGACAATGGCTCTGCTCATCTTAGAAACTCCATTGATTCGTTCCACAAAGGTGATGGGAACTTCCACCATGGTGGCGCCAGCAAGTTCGGCAGCCATCGCCATCTCGATCTGAAAACAATAACCAGTTGCAGTCATCTCACTCAGATTTAACTTATTGAGTAACCCTGAACTGTAGACGCGAAATCCACCTGTAAGGTCATTGAGAGGAATTCCTAGAGCAATGCGCGCATATTTAGTCCCGGATTTAGAGAGCAATTGTCTACTTTTTGGCCAATTGATGACGGATCCTCCGGGCATCCATCTCGTACCTAATGTGATTGAAATTGGCGCTTCTGTAGCATCCATCATGGCAGGTAAATCTTCTACTCGATGAGATCCATCTGCATCCATAGTGATGATCTTCGAATATTTCTGCATGGGCAGTACATGGGCGAAACCAGCACGGTAAGCAGCACCTAAACCCGCTTTTGCTGGCCGGCGAAGAACTGATACCCAAGAAATCTGCATCGCGTCGACGATATCTGCAGTCTTATCTGGGGAATTATCATCCAGAATAACTACATCAAAATCTCGCACATTATGTAAAGTCGATAATTGGTTCAGTAGTTCTACTATCGCAATTGATTCATTATAGGTAGGTATCAAAATAACTGGCTTCATGAGATATCCCTCCTACCATCCAAGTGCAGATATTAATCTATCCACACTTGCTCCGAGGCCGTATTCCTCTTTCATCTGATAGATAGGCGAAGGATTCTTAGGTTTCTTAGGCATTGCAATATCCATTTGTGGGATTGCCACATCTTTTGCGCAATGGACTAGCGTTGGGGCAATCTTGAGATAATCGGCACCATCAATGATTTTTTTAGCAAGAGATTTGGAAAGCGCTTCATGTTCATTTTTTGCGCCAGCTAGGGCTTCGTCAACGGTGGCAAAGTGATTGGCTATTAAGGCAGCACCTTTCTCTCCAATTCCCCGCACCCCTGGCAGACCATCGGAAGGATCTCCACGGAACATAGCAAAGAGAGCGTACCTATCCCCTGGTATCCCATACTTCTCAGAAACCCACTTAGTATCAACCAAATCGTGTTGCGAAATACCACGAGCTAAGTAGACAACTTTGACATCGCGTTTGTCGTCGACGAGTTGAAAGAGATCCCTATCCCCTGTTACTACACGAATGGGTCCCTTTTCCTTGACGGCGAATGTGGCCATCACATCGTCGGCTTCATAATCATCGACCCCAAGCATGGGAATACCAAAAGCATCGAGCAGATCAAGGAGAACCGGAATCTGTGGAGTCAGAGTTTCTGGCTCTTCCTCTTCTTCACTCTCATCTTCTAATCGATTCGATTTGTAATCAGGAAAGAGCTCAACTCGCCATGAGGGGCGCCAATCGCCTTCTATGCAGGCAACGATCCGATTCGGTGAATACATTCCAATCAGGCGAGCTGTCATATCTAAATAACCACGTATTGCATTGACGGGCATGCCCGATGGCGACAGAAGCGTGTCTGGCATTCCGTAATAGGCGCGATACCAGAGAGATGCACTATCTAAGAGCATGAGAGTCATAGATCACCCAACATATAGGAGATAACTCCCCTATCCAAACGTTGTATTCCCTCGCGACATGCTGGTCGTAGCTCTTCAGCCGCACCGCCAATTTGAGTCAGCAGATCAATCAATTGCTTGATACTTCGAACAAAATCACCAACTGTCATATCTGTGCCTTTAAGTACGCTGGTAAGTGAATGTCCATTCGCCCAGCGATACGATGCGTAGCAGAAGCCGAAATCGGGTTCACGTTGAGTTTTCACATCAAATTCGTTTTCGATTTTCTCAAGTTCTATCCAAATTTTCGAGACCGCAACAAGAGCATTGGTGACATTTTCATTGGGCATCTTTGGAGCATACGGTTCAGAGCTCCTGCCTTCATAGATCATTGCAGAAGCTACTGAAAGAAGTTCGGTTGGTGAGAGTGAGTCGAATACTCCCCTTCGGATAGATTCAGTGAGAAGCAGATCCGATTCTGCAAATATTTTCGCCAGAATTTTTCCTTGTGCGAGCGGCTTTTCACCTTCAATGTAACCAAGGTGCGTTAAGACGTCGCAGATACGATCAAAAGTCTTGGCAATCACATGTGTTCGATTCTCGACTCGCGCCCGCAAGCCTTCGGATTCGCGATTAAGTCGATCCGCCTTTTCAGCGAATCTGGCGTGAGTCTCGCGGTCATTGCACGAGTGGCATGAATGTTGTCTGAGACCTCGACGCATCCCATCGAGCTCGTTCTCCATTTTCACACGTTGGCGCTGGTCGATAGAACGACGGCCATCGCGTTTACTCAGCAAACGCTCAAGTTCTTTTATCTCGATTCGAATACGAGAATATTCATTGAAATCACCCAAATGGCATTGTGCAGATTCGGTTAACTCTGCCGCAGCGGAGTTGTTCTTCTTAATTTGTCTGACCAACCCGACAACTGCACGGTCTGCTTGGAATTGCGCGAAAGAGGATTCCAAGCTCCCGTGCGCTCGTTCACGACCAAATCGGGCTATCAAGTTGATTGACATGTTGTATGTTGGAGTAAAAGATGAACGCAAAGGATAGGTTCGAGTAGATGCCAATCCAGCAGCTGTAGCTGAATCAACAGTAGGTGACCACTGGACAACAGCATTCCCTTCGATATCGATTCCACGTCGACCGGCGCGACCAGTCAATTGTGTGTACTCCCCCGGAGTAATCGAAACGTGCGCTTCACCATTCCACTTCGTCAATTTTTCAAGGACAACGGTACGAGCTGGCATATTGATACCCAAAGCAAGAGTTTCCGTTGCAAAGACTGCTTTGACTAGACCGCGTTTAAAGAGCTCTTCCACCGCGCCTTTAAAGCTAGGCAGAAGTCCAGCGTGATGCGCAGCAATTCCACGTTCTAGCGCAACGAGCCAATCACGGTAACCAAGGATCTCCAGATCCTCTTCAGCTAAGTTTTGGGTATAGCGAGAAGCAGTCTGTGCGATTGCTAAACGTTCTTCAGTGTTCGTTAATTTGATTCCTGCTGCAAGGCATTGCTTTACCGCGGCATCACAACCAGCGCGCGAGAAGATGAAGGTAATTGCAGGGAGAAGATTCTCTCGTTGCAACTTTTCGATAATTTCTGGGCGGGACAATCTGTTATCGCTATCGCCAAAACGCTCTCGCCGATGACGTGGAGTGCGTACGTGACGAAGAGCTTCACGTTCTAGACCGAGAATTTCTGGATTGATTCGTCCTTCTTCGCGGAATAGGTCAACGAGCCGATCACCAATGAGCACATGTTGATAGAGAGGAATAGGCCGGACTTCAGAGACTATAACTTCAGTAGCACCACGAACTTCGCCTAACCAATCTCCAAACTCTTCGGCATTGGACACTGTCGCAGAAAGTGAAATCACCTGAACGCTCTCCATCAGATGGATCAGCACCTCCTCCCACACGGCACCGCGCGACTTATCAGCGAGGTAATGAACTTCATCCATCACCACGGACCCAAGATTCGCCAAGGTTGAGGAGTTTGCATACAACATATTGCGCAATACCTCTGTGGTCATAACTAAAACATCAGCCTCAGAATTGATATTGGTATCACCAGTCAATAATCCGACACGTTCTTCACCAAATCGGTCAACAAATTCTTGAAACTTCTGATTGGATAGAGCTTTGATGGGCGTTGTATAAAAACACTTCTTACCGTGAGCGAGAGCACTATAAGCTGCAAATTCGCCAACCACGGTCTTGCCAGCGCCGGTTGGCGCAGCTACTAATACTCCCTTGCCATCTTCTACTGCCTGACATGCTTTGATTTGGAAATCGTCGAAACCGAAATCAAATTGTTCAATGAATTTGATGGTAAGTGGATGCTTACCTCGCTTCTTCGCCTCTGCATATCTCTCTGCAGGAGTAGTCATAGCGCCCATGTGAGCCCCGCATCGCGGACGCATTCAGCAGATATCGGGGCAGGACCGATTCGCTCACCGTCTGCATACGCAACCGCGTCTGCAGATAGCGTTACCTTCTTCGAACGAATCATCTTCACCTTGGGATGTGAGATGTGTGAACCTGAATAGACCTTAGGAAATACTTTGAGAAATTCTATCTTTGAAACAGGCTCAAGAATCATGACATCAAATAAACCATCATGCATTTGTGCCTGAGGGCAGACATACATTCCTCCCCCATACGATCGACCGTTACCGATGGCAATTAACATAGCTTCGGTTGTGAATGAATGAGTATCAACAGTGATGTGATACTGCAGCGGACGAAATTTAGGCAACTCAAGTGCAATTGCTACGTTGTATCGCTGAGGGCCTTTTGGCCACGCAAGGGCATTTGCCCGCTCATTGACAACCGAATCAAAACCGGTTGAAAGAATTGCAGCAAACCATTCAGAATCTACATTTCCCAAGTCAACCGGGGCTGGATCTACTGAGGTAACACGGTCAAGGTAGGTGGTGATGTCATCAAGCGACCAGCCCAGAGTCCGGACAATGTCATTACCGGTACCTGCGGGCATGGCTGCGAATGGAATATGTCGAGGTACAACGAGTTGCAAGACGAGATGTGCAAGCCCATCACCGCCTACGCTAATGACTCCCTCACAGTTATGAGTATCAAGAAATTTCTCAAGATGAGCGCGCAATTCATGAGCACTTGCGGCGCTGAATACTTGATAAGTCATCCCACGATGAGCGAAATAATCGACTACAACTTTTCCAAGAACGGCACCCTTACCGTGTCCTGAAGTGGGGTTGATCGCTATTGCCCACATTGGATTCTTTCAGCGAGCACATCGCTATTGAATTTTCGATCTCTTCGGCGATCGTTAAGGAGTGCAAAGGAACCTGCCATCAGATAGAGCAGTATCAGTGGTAGGGCTAGAGCGAGCATAGAAAGCGGATCTGCGCTTGGCGTGAACCCGGCGACGAAGAGACAGATACCAAAGACCCAGATTCGCCACGGCTTGAGTATTGCTTTTCCTGTTAAGAAACCAATTGCATTGAAAGTTACAAGGAAGACTGGAAGTTCAAAGGCTATTCCAAAAAGGAGAATTACTCTGAGCACAAAGTCGAGATAATCATCAAATTTCACTAAGTTCGCTAGAGATGTCGGAGTGAATCCAAAGAGAACACGAACTGCAACAGGCAAAATTGTGTAACCAAGGTAGGCACCGATTCCAAAAAATGGAGTGGCTGCTATAAAAAAGAGAATTGAATTTCGCTTCTCTTTCCGATGAAGAGCAGGAGCTATGAAGGCCCACAACTGATAGAGCCAAATGGGGGCAGTAAGGATAATTCCACTGAGAACTGCAACCTTGATTTGTAGATTGAGCGGTCCTAAGACTCCGTTGATATAGAGCGAGCCGCAGCTTGCTGCGCCACTTTGTTGCGCAGCCCTAAGATCACAGACCGGTTCGGCCAATTTGGTGATGATGGGGTTATAGAAAGTCCAACCGACAATGGAACCTACAATGATTGCAAAGGCAGATTTAACTACCCGACTTCGTAACTCTCGAAAATGTTCTAAAAGCGGCATACGACCGCCTGGGGTGGCCGCCATAGAGATTACTTTTCAGCAGATCCTTTATCAGGATCCTTTGATTCATCCTTCATCTCCTTCATCTCACTCTTGAAGATGCGCATTGATTTGCCCAATGAGCGCGCTGAATCAGGAAGACGCTTGGCTCCGAAGAGAATGACGAGAACGAGTAGCAGTAGAAGAATGTGGCTTGGTTCGCGTAAAAACATGGTGCAACAGTATCGCAAAGGAAGAGGTTCAGCGATTCGGCTAGGCCTGCGATTTACCGATAGAGAGCAAGGGTCCGCTCTGCGATAGCGGCAATATGGCTCCTCAATTCGCTAGAGCCCCGAACCTCCATGGCACCAGCCGAAGAGATAACAGTTCGTGATAACCAGCCAGAACTATATGTTGAAACCGTCACATCACTGCCTTCGCCGGTTACATAATCCCCCAGCAATTCTCGTGAATGTCTTAAATTGCGAGAGATATGAATCTTGGCCGAGATTCGCAGATCTTCACCACTTGAAAGTGAAATCGATTCTGAGGCCTCTTCAAGAATAATCGCATTTTGTATGCGATCAATCCTAAAGGTCCGTTGGGCCGAGGCAGCATGACAATATGCGATGAGAAAATCACGATTGTTTTCGGTGGAAATTTGCAATGGAGTAACTACGCGCTGAGTAACTTCATCATCAGTAGGAGCAAAATAGGTTATCTCGATATTCCGTTGTGTGTCGAGGGATTCTCGTAGTAGCGAGATAATCTGTCCATCTTGAGCTGGAGTTGCATCAACGAGTCGAACTAAACTTTTTCCGAGCTTTGACCTCAACGCCGAAATATCCTTAATCAAATCACCACGGTCGGCTGATAGACCCTTCTCCACAAGGTCAAGACCTATGAGGAGTGCGACTACCTCTTGCTGCGACAGTGAACGGATGAGATTGAGAGTATCTGCATTTCTAATGGTCACGTAACCAGACTCGAATTCTAAGTCAATAAGGTCAAAACGATTGTCACCACACATCCAGAGAGAATTGAGATCGTCGAGAAGTTCGTCAACTGTGATCCCGAATTCAGATGCCAACTCCGAGGTTGGAATACCTTGATGGCTAGAAATATAGGGAACAAGATCAAGCATTCGAGCTGCCTTTTCAACGGGTGAAGATTTCTTAATCATGGCACTTGACCAACTCATTGAGTGCTGTAATGGCAGATTGGCGCAATTGCTGTGGTTCAACGATGAAGGCATCATTACAGTGCCATAGGACATCAGCCAGAATCTCTGTGTCCTCAACGTATGGAACTGTAAGTGTGGTCCACTCGTCACCTTCATCAATTGTGGAAGCTTTACTCCGTAGTAAATGCGCTTTATCTCGGCGCACTTTGATAGTTGCCAGGTTCGCTTTCGCTGGAGAAATCAAGAGATCGCGCATGACAAAATCATCAGGGATTTCATAGGAACCTGGTTTACCTTGGACTTTAATGTCAGAACTGAATCGGTCTAATCTAAAGAGGCGAAGACCCTTTCGATCTAGGTCGCGCCCTGCGACATACCAGAAGCCGTTCTTGGTTCCGGCACCGAAAGGTTCGAGAGCTCGATTTTCAGGGTGAAGATTCTGATCAAGATATGAGAAAGATATAGTTCGGCGTTGAGCTATTGCGTCGACTACGATTGCAAAATTCTTATCGGAGACGCGTGCTGTGGGTGAGATGGCCGGAATTGAATCAAAATCGGAGTCGATACCAATCGACTTCAGCTTCACAAGTGCTGATAAAGCCGATGAATCCAGAACTGCACCTTGCCATGCTTGAGTTGCAAGGGAGATTAAAGACAGCTCACGCGGAGTGATTGATCCGATCTCGGCCCGATAGTTCTCTGGTCTAATGCGGTAACCCACTTCATCTTCAAAGAGTGGATCAAAAGATCCAACCTCGATAGTGATTCCAAGGTTACGTAGATCGTCCTTATCGCGCTCAAACATTCGTTCCATCGCATCTGGTTCACCTTCATATCCATCAATGGCTGAGAAGATTTGCGACTTAGTTAGCCATCGTTTCGTCGCAAGGAGGGCGATAGTCAGATTGACTAAACGTTCACTCTTCCGCGACACCGTAGGAACCTTTTGCTGGTCGGCGCCGGCGAGCTAGTACGTCAACTCCTGGTGCCATACGTCGGCTGTAAATAAGAAATCCAGTGTGGCCAATCATTCTCTGTTGTGGTCTTACTGCCAAACCTTCGTGATGCCAGCCTCGCACAATAGTTTCTGAACTTTCGGGTTCGGTAAAGTGTCCATCTTCTTTGAGCGCTTCAGCAGTTGCTGATAGTTGCGTTGTGGTTGCTACGTATGCGAGGAAGACTCCGCCAGGTCTTAACACCTGCGCGGCCATTGCGACACATTCCCATGGTGCGAGCATGTCAAGAATTACCCGATCAAATTGTGTGTGAAATTCCTTCTCCTGCACTGACCCGACGTCGATCGACCAATTCTTCGGCTTCTCACCAAAGTAATCGGTGATATTAGCCGTTGCATTATCGGCAAAATCTTGACGTCGCTCAACTGAATGAACGCTTCCAGTAGGACCCACCGCGCGCAAAAGTGAGAGAGTAAGAGCACCGCTACCCACTCCAGCTTCGAGAACGTGGGCGCCTGGATAAATATCTGCAACACCCACAATCATTGCTGCATCTTTCGGGTAAACAATTGTTGCGCCACGTGGCATAGAGAGTACGTAATCAGCAAGTAGTGGAATGAACGCTGTGAATTTGAGTCCAGCAGTGGTGCTCACGACAGATCCTTCGGGCAATCCAATCAAATCATCGTGAGTTATCCACCCTTTATGTGTGTGCCATTCCTTCCCGGGCGTAATCGTGAAGCTATATAACTTTCCCTTGGGATCTGTCAGTTGAATGCGATCGCCAGCTTGGAAGAAACCATTTTTAGACACATGCGCATCTTAGGTGAAAGTAAGCGAACTGTCGGTACTGCGCTGTATCGTCTGCGAGATGGAACCGTTGCGCCTCTCCCCCAGTCGTATGAACGATTTCACCAACTGTCCCCAGCTCTATAAATATCGCGCAGTCGATCAACTCCCCGAACCTCCAAGCATCGATGCCGAAAGGGGAAAGTTGATTCACGCAGTCCTCGAGGATCTCTTTGAATTGCCTGCACCGTCGCGGACATTTCAATCTGCCAAGGATCTTTTACCTGAGAAATGGAGCTCACAATTAGAAGCGACTCCCGAACTTGCAACGCTCATCCTCGACGAGAAAGAATGGTTCGATCGCGCAGAGTCACTCTTAACAAACTATTTCGATCTAGAGAAACCTGACTCATTCGACTCCACCTATCGCGAACTTCATCTCGAACGGGATATCTCCGAGGAAATCTACCTCCATGGATATGTGGATCGACTCGATATTGCACCTACCGGAGAAGTCCGAATCGTGGATTACAAAACAGGCAAATCTCCAAAGCCTGGTTGGGAAGAGAAAGCGCTCTTTCAATTGCGCGTCTATGCACTTCTATACTGGAAGAACGAAGGGGTTCTCCCCCGCTTGCTCCAATTGATTTATCTAGGAGATTCTCGGATTGTGAAAAGCCAACCCACGGAGGCACAACTGATATCAACTGAAAAGATTCTGAGGAATATCGGGGATGAAATCTTAACGGCGATTGAGCGGAACGATTTTCCAACAAAAAAATCTAGGTTGTGCGATTGGTGCTTCTTTAAAGCAATCTGCCCCGCTCATAATTAAATGCACTACAAGCTAGTTTGCGTTGAAATATTTTGCTTCAGGATGGTGCACGATAATTGCTGAAGTTGATTGTTCTGGATGTAGCTGAAATTCCTCTGAAAGTTCGACGCCGATTCGACCTGGCTCAAGAAGCTCACAGAGTTGAGTCTGTTGCTCAATATCGGGACATGCCGGATATCCGAATGAATATCGCGATCCACGATAGCCCTGATCAAGGATGCCCTGTAAATCAGGTGAATCTTCGCCGCGTACTGATAATTCTTCGCGAATTCGCGCATGCCAATGTTCTGCTAGCGCTTCAGTCAATTGCACCGAAAGTCCATGTAACTCGAGATAATCTCGATAAGCATCGGCGGCAAAGAGCTTATTCGCTGCTTGGCTAACAGTATTTCCCATAGTCACTACATGGAATGCAAC
This sequence comes from actinobacterium SCGC AAA278-O22, assembly GCA_000372185.1. Lineage (GTDB taxonomy): Bacteria > Actinomycetota > Actinomycetes > Nanopelagicales > Nanopelagicaceae > Planktophila. Next base: position 51,343 of record AQUA01000007.1, read on the forward strand.
AACATCGATCTTGCCAGACTCCTTCGAAGCAAAGAAATCGGCGAGACATAACCTGCGATCACGGGATTGGCGTGGGAATGAGAAGCGAACTCTCTCTTGACCTTTGTTGGCTCCTTCGTGATGAAGAATGATCAAGTCGTTTCCTTCAGAAACACATGGGAAGTATCCATAGACAACGGCAGCTTCGAGCCAACCATTGGCTTGCACTTCATTCAGCAATTTTCGCAATCGTGGGCGGCCTTCGGATTCAGCCATCGCCTCAAATTCTCCGCGCGCACCTTTAAGTCCCCATTGCCCCATGAAGAGAGCTCTTTCATCGAGCATTCCGACGTAATCAGCGAGTGGGATTCCTTTGACAATACGTGATCCGTAGAAAGGAGCTTGGGGAATTTCGATATCGACTGCAACATCACTTCGAGTAGTGTCAATCGCTTGATCCTCACTCTTTCGAGTGACAGCCTTTACTTTTCTTTCACGCAGCGCCGGAAGCTCTGCACCTTCATCACCGCGCTTCACCGCCATAATCGCATCCATTAAACGTAAGCCCTCGAAGGCATCGCGCGCATAGCGCACTTCTCCTGGAAAGAGCGTTGCCAAATCTTGCTCTACATAGGCGCGCGTGAGTGCCGCCCCTCCTAGAACAATCGGCCATTTGTTGGCCAGACCACGTGATGTGATCTCTTCCAAATTCTCTTTCATGATGACCGTGGATTTCACCAGTAACCCTGACATACCTATGGCATCGACATCATTCTCGAGCGCTGCATCGATAATCTGATTGATCGTCTGTTTGATCCCGATGTTGACCACTTGGTAACCATTATTGGACAAGATGATGTCAACGAGATTCTTTCCGATATCGTGAACATCGCCCTTTACTGTGGCAAGGAGCATACGCCCGCGACCTGCGTCACTGGTCTTCTCCATATGAGGCTCGAGATAGGCAACTGCAGATTTCATTACTTCCGCGCTTTGGAGAACGAACGGCAGTTGCATCTCGCCCTTTCCAAAGAGTTCTCCCACAACCTTCATTCCTTCAAGGAGATGGTCATTAATAATGGCAAGGGGTGCGATGCCTTCTGCCATTGCCGTATCAAGATCATCAGAAAGTCCAACCTTTTCCCCATCGATGATCCGTCGCTCGAGGCGCTCACGCAGAGGTAATGCAGCTAATTCAGAAGCACGGATATTGCGCGAAGCAGCAAGTTCGACACCCTCAAAGAGTTGGAGAAATTCCTGAAGCGGATCGTAGGTACAGGTATCTCCATCATATCTACGACGGTCATAAATGAGATCGAGCGCTACTTCCTTCTGGCGTTCTTCAATACGTGCCAACGGCATAATCTTTGAAGGATGAACAATTGCAGAATCCAAGCCTGCAGCGACACATTCATGGAGGAAGACAGAGTTCAGAACGACACGCGCCGCTGGATTAAGTCCAAACGACACGTTACTGACACCGAGAGTGGTTTGAACTTCGGGATATTCAGCCTTAAGAGTCTTAATTGCACTGATGGTTTCGATACCATCGCGACGAGTTTCTTCTTGTCCAGTTGCGATGGGAAATGTCAGAGTATCTATAAGGATGTCGCCGATATCGACTCCCCAATTTTCAGAGAGATCTTTGATCAGGCGTCGCGCTACACGTAACTTCCACTCGGCAGTACGCGCTTGCCCTTCTTCATCGATAGTCAGAGCGACCACAGATGCACCATGTTCTTGTACAAGCGGCATAATGCGCGCAAAACGTGAAGTGGGACCATCACCGTCTTCGTAGTTGACCGAGTTGATGACGCAACGTCCGCCCAACGCTTCAAGACCCGCTTTGAGAACAGCAGGTTCAGTGGAGTCAAGAACTATTGGAAGTGTGGATGAAGTGGCAAAACGAGATGCGATTTCATACATATCGCGCGCACCATCTCGGCCAACGTAGTCAACTGAAAGATCGAGCATATGTGCGCCATCGCGAATCTGATCACGCGCAATCTCCACACACGTTGCCCAATCCTCGGCAACGAGTGCATCGCGGAAAGCTCGAGAACCGTTTGCATTGGTCCGTTCACCAATCGCTAGATATGTCTTATCCTGACGGAAAGGCACATATTGATAGAGCGAAGAAGCCCCAGGATCCAACTCAGGAGAGCGTGCCTTTACTATATGGCGATCTAGTCGCCTAACTACTGCTTCTAAATGCGCTGGTGTGGTGCCACAACATCCGCCTATTAATCCAATTCCGTAATCATTGACGAAGGTTTCGAGAGCAGTCGCCAGCTCATCTGGACCAAGTGGATACTCGGCACCCTTAGCGCCCAGAATTGGGAGGCCCGCATTCGGCATGACAGAGATCCCGCACGTAGCGTTCTTTGATAGATAACGAAGATGCTCAGACATCTCTGCAGGGCCAGTTGCGCAGTTGAGACCAATCAAATCAATGTCTAGCGGTTCCAGCGCATTGAGTGCGGCGCCAATTTCAGAACCGAGAAGCATGGTTCCTGTTGTCTCGACTGTCACTTGAGCAATCAGCATCACGTCACGTTGAGATTCAGTGATTGCTTGTCGAGCGCCATTGACGGCAGCTTTAGCCTGCAAAAGATCTTGAGTAGTTTCAATTAAAAGCGCATCTGCACCAGAATCAACTAAGCCTTTCGAAGCGGTGAAATATGCGGCTTTGAGATGTGAATATGTTGTGTGTCCCAGGCTTGGCAACTTAGTTCCAGGACCGAGAGACCCTAAAACAAAACGTGGTTTATCTGGCGTACTCGCCGCATCTGCTGCTTCACGAGCAATCTTTCCGCCCGCAAAGGCAAGCTCATAGATTCGATCTTCAATTCCATACTCGGCTAAGTTGGCCCAATTGGCGCCAAATGTATTTGTCTCAATCGCATCAACGCCGACTGCAAGATAGGCATCATGTACAGAACGGACTAAGTCTGGGCGCGTGATATTGAGGATTTCATTGCATCCTTCGTGGTTTTGGAAATCTTCAAGGGTGGGGTCAGCTGCTTGCAGCATGGTTCCCATCGCGCCATCGGCAATGACGGTGCGCGACTTCAAGGCTCGACGAAGTAGACCTTCTTCCACTTTACGTGGCCCCTTATCGCTCGTCACGGCGCTGAGGTTACCGTAAGGTGTCGATGTGGAGATTCATCAGATTCCGACGCTTCGTTCACCTGTGATGGTTATCGCCTTCTCAGGCTGGAATGATGCAGGAGAAGCAGCCACTGGCGCGACTTCACATTTACTCGAATCGTGGACTGATTCCTCAACTGACGTTGTTCCAGAACTCATTGCCGATGTTGATCCTGAAGATTTCTATGATTTTCAAGTCAATCGACCAATGGTTTATGTCGATGATTCAAGTATTCGTAGTCTGACATGGCCAGGTACCCAAGTATTTGGGCTTCGCACACCAGAACTTGCCCATGATCTAGTCATTGTCAGAGGCGTAGAACCTTCGATGAAGTGGAAAACTTTTGCCGCTGAATTGCTCGACCTCGCTGATGATCTTGAAGTCGAAATGGTGATCACACTCGGATCAATGCTTGCGGATACTCCGCACACCAGACCCATCACTGTGAGTGGAAGTGGCGCTCATCCTGAAATTGCACGACGTCTAGGTGTAGAAATAAGTAAATATGAGGGGCCCACTGGAATTCTTGGAGTAATACAAGATACCTGTGTGCGCCGTGGAATTGATGCAATCTCTTTGTGGGCTGCTATTCCGCATTACGCGTCTAACTCCCCTTCTCCAAAAGCCACACTGGCATTGATTAATGCACTAGAAGATTTTCTTGAAATTTCACTCCCCCAAGGCGAGTTACCTCAACAATCTTCAGCGTGGGAAGAAGAAGTTACAGAGATGGCTAAGGAAGATTCCGATGTTGCCGAATATGTTAAGGCGCTGGAAGAGAGCAAGGACTCATCTGAACTTCCCGAAGCAACTGGAGAATCCATCGCTCGCGAACTTGAACGCTTTTTGCGGAGACAGAGCGAGAACTAGAGCGCAAGACCAAGCAAAGTATCGAGAGCTCGCGAAAGTTCGCCAGCTGCTCCTCCTGTGGCTCCAGACTCAGTCGCATTCATCCAGTCTCTGATGGCATCAAGGGCTCGCGGAGTATCCAAATTTCTTGATAGCGATTCAATCATCTTCTCAATGACGACATCGGTAGGAGCAACTTCCATGCGAGCAAGTTGCAATCTCAGACGACTGATCTCATCGGATGCTTTTTCAATCAGGGTGTGCTCCCACATCACATCGTTGGCAAAGTGAGAATTCATTAAGGCCCATCGGATGGCGGAAGGCTCTACTCCATCTTTGATGAGTGTCGAGACAAAGACAAGGTTTCCCAGAGACTTACTCATCTTTTCCCCGTTAAGTCCAACCATTCCGGTATGTACATAGCTGCGTGCAAACTTCTGACCACTAATCATGCGGCTCTGCGCAGCAGACATTTCGTGGTGTGGAAAAATTAAATCGCTTCCACCACCTTGAATATCAATCGCATATTCATCGTTGGAGTCCGGAACAAGATAGTGGAGAGCGATGGCGCAGCATTCAATATGCCAACCAGGTCTGCCTTCGCCGAAAGGGCTTTCCCAACCTGGTTCATCTCTGCGTTGTGAAAGCCAGACAAGGGCATCAAGTGAATCTTCTTTACCTTCTCGCTGGGGATCTCCCCCGCGTTCTGCAAAGATAGTCACCATCTTATCGAGTGGATAGTGAGATCTATCTCCAAAATCTGGGTCAGATCGAACACGGAAGTACATATCGGAATCTACAGAATAGGTAGTGCCTGCAGCTACCAGCTTTTCGATTGCCTGCACGACCAATGGCATTGCTTCAACCACTCCGATGTAATCCTTTGGAGGAATTACATGCAAGTCGGACATGTCACCTTTGAAAAGTTCGATCTGGGATAGTGCAAGGCTCTGCCAATCAACACCGTCTCTGGCTGCGCGTTCTAAAAGTGGATCATCTATATCGGTGATGTTCTGTACGAAATCAACGTGTGCTCCAGTGGCGCGCAGATAGCGCTGAACAAGATCAAATGTCAGGTATGTGGCGGCGTGACCGAGATGAGTGGCGTCGTAAGGGGTAATCCCACATACATAGATTCGATATCTATCTTTACGAGGAAGAGGTTCTACTTTCTGGGATTCAGTATTGAAGAGTCTGAGTTGAGGAAGTGAGAAGCGAGAAGGGAGTGCCGGGATATAGACCTCAGGCCATGCACGCATAGTAAAACTCTAACTTAAAAGGGTGGCCAAGGAACCGCTGGCCACTCCTCGCTCGGTGAAGGAAAGATTCTGTCAATCAATAATCGATTGATTCGCGCCAATAGCGCCTCAAATTCTGATTGAGTGATCAGCTTCAAGAGCTGTTGCGAATTCTTTTGGGTCAAAAGTTCTAGTTTTTGCAATCGTTCGATTTCGCTATCAGAAAGGGGCTGATCTGACCATTGCCACAATACTGTTCGCAACTTATCGTCTTCGTGGAAAGTGACACCATGATCACATCCGAAAACTTCACTTTCACTTATTGGCAGCAGGTGCCCAATCTTTCGATCCGTATTGTTTACCACCGCGTCAAAGAGCGCCATCTTCCGCAATTCGGCGTTGTCAGTCTTATAGAAGAGGGCGAGATCAATTGATTCGTCTATATCTATCCATTGCTGGACCATCCCAACTCCAAATGGGCCTTCTCGCAATACAGTGGGCGGAACTACCTTGAATTCACCCAATTCACTAATCAGGAAGGCCGCAACTTCTCTTTGTGCAAGATTGCCGTCGGGAAAATCCCATAGTGGTCGTTCTCCCGCAACGGGTTTATAAATGACCGGAATTAATCTTTCTTTAAAGCTGCAGTTTGCATAGAGCGTTGCATTGGAAGCATCCACTAGACGACCCGTCACTTCCAAATCCCCAAGTGAGAGATGCTGCAAAAGAGTGCTCATCGCCGGTAACCATTCGCACGTGGACAGAGATGGCCACGTATATCGATTGGTCCACCACAGAATGGACAAGGTTGTCTGCCAGCATCAACAACAGATTGAGCTCGTTTACTAAATTGCTCGGCTATGGAAGGTGTAATGAGAACTCTCAAAATGTCCTGATCACCACTGAGATCATCCACGTCGATGAAGTCTGGTTCTTCAGCTCCGTTCTCAGCGACCGCCTGAAGATCGACCTGAATCAATTCTCGGGAGGAATCAAAAGCGAGACCGATAACTCCGACGCGGAATTCTTCTTCGATGGGAGTCTCAAGAGGTCCGTCATCGCGAACAAGTTTGGCCACGGAAATTGTTGGATCGCTCTGCTTAATCTCGCGAACCATATAGATCAATCTTTCAGCAAGTGCTTGTACTTGCGCCTTCTCAAGTGAGACAGAGATTATTCGCGAGCCAGTTCTGGCTTGGATAAAGAAGGTGCGCTCTCCGGGTTGGCCTACTGTTCCTGCAACGAATCTTTCGACAGGATCAAAGAGCAAAATGCGTGACGTCATCTGCGAACTGCCTTGTTTTTTCTCACTCCACCACCTAAGAGTGCCTTGACCGATTTCTCCATCGTCAGCATCGGAGCTACGGGGCTGTGGCTATCGTTAAATGCGATGAGCCGAGACTTGTCCCCATCATAATCAACGATAGTGATTGAGGCAGGATCAATAACTAGCGATTGAAAGTCATCAAGCTTGATCTTCAAGAGCGAAGCAACAATCGCTTTTAGAACATCGCCATGAGATACGAAGAGATGTGTTCCATTCTTTGATTGTTTAACCGCTTCATAGACGCTCGAGATAGCTCGTTTCTGCATTGAACGGATTTTCTCCCCGCCCGGAAATTCAACCGTGGACGGTCTATCTTGTATTGCCTTCCATAACTTTTCTTTGGATAAAGATGAGAGTTTTCGTCCACTCCATTGTCCATAATCGACTTCGATCAAGGAATTATCGATGAAATAGTTCTGGATTCCTTTGGAATGAGATGAAAGAAGCCACGGTGAAATTGTCTCCTCACACCGCGCCATGGGACTGACGCGCACACTGTGGAACTCACTTGGACCTAAGCGATCGACTAAGAGTTGGGCTTGTTTCTTTCCTTTTTTGCTGAGAGTGACTCCTGGCAATTGGCCGCTGAGAATCCCCGCATCATTTGCAGTGGAATGTGCATGTCGAATAAATACTAGGCGAGCCACAACACGAAGATTATCGCGCTATTTCGAATAACGAACTTTGAACCAAGCTATTGCTAGGGTCTGAGCCATGGAGATGCGACGAGCCGGCAATAGTGGACTTTCACTCTCTCGCCTAGGTCTCGGAACCATGACATGGGGTCGTGACACAGATACCCACGAAGCAGCTGATCAATGTCGTGCATTTATTGAAGCTGGTGGGAACTTTATTGACACCTCATCCACCTATGGAGATGGCGATAGCGAGCGAGTAATCGGAGGACTTATCGGAACTCTCTTTAAGCGAGCAGAGGTCGCGATCGCGACAAAAGCCGGAATTTCCTTCCCAGACGGAGTTCGAACAATCAATAATTCGCGACAATCTCTTATCGCCGAATTAGACAAATCTCTTTCTCGGCTTGAAACAGATTACGTAGATATCTGGCAGATACACGCTTGGGATCCCTTTACTCCCCTAGAAGATACTCTCTCCGCTCTTGATTATGCATTTTCATCTGGAAAAGCTCGCTACGTAGGTATTTCAAACTTCTCTGGATGGCAGAGCGCTCGAGCGATAACAATCCAAGAGTCAAATTCAGCAAAAGCTCCAATCGTTACTCATCAGGTTGAATACTCACTACTTAATCGTTCAATAGAAGACGAAATCCTCCCCTGCGCTGATGAAACTGGGATTGGAGTACTTGCATGGGCGCCGTTAGGACGTGGAGTACTCACTGGAAAATACCGCAAAGGTATTCCTAGCGATTCACGTGCGGCTGCACCTCACTTTGTGAAACATGTAGAACCATATCTACGAGAGAAACCGCAACGCATCGTCGAAGCTGTAGCCGTTGCTGCTGAAGGGCTAGGTTTTGCACCTTTAGAGGTTGCACTCGCATGGGTGCGCGATACACCAGGAATTACGAGTGCGATTGTGGGTGCCCGCACGGGAGCTCAATTACGAGGCATACTCACTTCAGAGGAGATTGTCTTGCCCAGTGTCGTTCGGGATGCCCTCAACGAAGTTTCAGCGCCTTAGCAATTCTCTAGAAAATCTGCCAAAACGTTGACACCGAATTCAAGTCCAGAAATCGGAACTCGCTCGTCTACTCCATGAAAGAGCGCCATGAAATCTAAATCCGCAGGCAATCGAAGTGGGCTAAAACCATAACCGACAATTCCTAACTCCGAGAGCGCTTTATTATCGGTCCCACCACTCATGAGATAAGGAACTGGAATACCTTCTGGATCATGACGAGTGATTGCATTGCACATGGCATCAACCAAATCGCCTGTGAAATCAACTTCTAGCGCAATGTCACGCGAAATTGTTTCAATTGCAATATCAGGCCCAATGATAGACCTGATGGTGTCGTTCAGTTCGTCCTCATAACCCGGCAGAAAGCGTCCATCAATGACAGCGCTAGCACTTCCGGGAATCACGTTCGCCTTATAGCCTGCTTCGAGCATTGTGGGATTGGCGGTGTTTTGTAGCGTCGCACCAATCATGCGAGCAGTTGGGCCAATTTCGGTCAGTAGTGGTCGCAAGTCTTTCTCGTCATAAGGTTTACCAGTTGCTTGCGCAATTCTCTTAAAGAGGATCTTTACAGTTTCTGTATACCGTTGTGGCCAATGAAACTTTCCTATCTTCGACACAGCTTCTGAGATAGCAGTCAGCGCATTCTCATCATTCATCATCGAGCCATGACCCGCTCGACCTGTGGCTGTGAGCTTCATCCAATGGATTCCCTTTTGCGCAGCTTCAACAAAATAGAGACGTTTGCCATCTCCGACGGTCACGGAGAAACCACCTACCTCAGATATCGCCTCACTACATCCAGCAAAAACTTCGGGATGCTGGGCTGCCATCCATCGTGAACCATAGGTCATCCCAGCTTCTTCATCCGCAAAGAATGCAAGCACGATATTGCGAGGTGGCTTATATCCAGTGCGCGCCCATTTTCTTACAATCGCCAAAATCATTGCATCGACATTCTTCATATCAACTGCGCCACGTCCCCAAATCATTCCATCACGAATTTCTGCTGCAAACGGATCTACCGACCAGTCAGCAGCATTCGCTGGAACTACATCGATATGACCGTGTACTACAAGACCTGCACGAGAGGGATCAGAGCCTTCAATGTTCGCAATGACATTGCAACGATTTGGAGCAGATTCATAAATTTTTGCTGAAATTCCAACTTCGCCAAGTGAAGCAACGATGTACTGCGCAACCGCCTTTTCATCTCCCTTACCTTCACCGAAGTTGACAGACGGGATACGAATAAGATCCTGACAAATCTTCACAACTTCTTCTTCGAGGGTCATATCCGTATTGTGCCTCGTTTATCACCGTCTAGCTTCTAAGGCTCGGACCACTTTTGCACGCTGAGCCACGTCTAGATATAGTTACCCAGTTATTTCGGCCTTAACGCTTAGACTTCCAATCTCAAGCGTGCGGGTTACTCGTCCGGGTGGCGGAATTGGCAGACGCGCTAGCTTGAGGTGCTAGTTCTCGCAAGGGATTCGGGGTTCAAGTCCCCGTTCGGACACAGTTACGGTGGATGGATATCGCAATGGATATAGATGGCGCACTCTCTCTCATTCGCGCAATTCCAGATTATCCAAAGCCAGGAATTCTCTTTCAGGATATTTCGCCCATGCTCGCCGATGGTCAGGCATTCGATGCAATCGTGACCGCCTTTGCAAAACTTGATTCACATTCAGACGTTGTTGCTGGTATAGAGGCACGCGGTTTCATTCTGGGAAGCGCTCTGGCCCAGAGGCAGAAAATTGGTTTTGTTCCCATTCGCAAAAAGGGAAAACTTCCAGCCGCCACCTTTACTCGTTCTTATGGACTTGAATATGGAAGTGATGAGATTGAGATTCATCAAGATGCCTTTCTACGTGGAACGTCTGTGACTCTTGTAGACGATGTATTAGCAACAGGCGGCACTCTCGAAGCAGCAATCTCGTTGATCCGTGATGCAGGTGGAGAAATCTCCAGCGTCATAGTTCTGTTGGAAATCTCTGATTTGGGCGGAAGAGAACGCCTCGCAAAGTTTGCACCTGACCTCACTGTCCATTCGTTGGTAAGGACGTAATGCGCATCCCCCAAATTCAGGCACTGCGCGCATTTGCTGCAATCCTGGTCGTGATTTACCACGCAAAGATAATCTCGGGTGGCTATATCGGCGTAGATATCTTCTACGTCATTTCCGGTTATCTCATTACTGGACTTATTCTGCGCGAGCTTGAGAAGACTGGGACTTTGGGCTTTAAGGCCTTCTATCTCAGACGCATCAAACGTCTGCTTCCTACCTCATTTTTTGTTCTCATGATCACGGCCATCACCGCATGGATCCTGTATCCACCTATCATGCGCGCAGATTTGGGCAGAGATATTGCTGCGGCTGGAATCTATATCTCCAATTATCTCTTCGCGTTGTGGCAGATGGATTATCAGAATCTCAGCCAAATCCCTCCAGTCGTTATCCATTATTGGTCACTTGCAGTTGAAGAGCAGTTCTATCTCTTCTGGCCTTTTATCATCGTCGCACTTTTCAAACGAGGTGGTCGAAAGACGGTTGGAGTCGGAATTCTTGCGATCTCGATTGCCTCGTTTGCGTGGAGCTTTTTTCAAACGTCAACATCACCGATCTGGGCTTTCTATTCACTGCCAACCAGAGCCTGGGAACTTGGTGTGGGAGCTCTCATTCTGTATATACCTGCTCGAATTAAGTTCTCTCAGAACTATCTTTGGATCGCTCTCGTACTCTTTATCTACGGTACAACGCACTTTAGAGATAACACCCCTTTTCCTGGCACGGCAGCGCTCGTACCAGTAATAGCTACAGCGATTTCGATAGCTGCCGTTCATTCTTGGCCCACGGCTCTGAATCGAATAGCTCACCTTCGATTCGTCCAATGGTTGGGTGAAATTTCTTATCCACTGTATTTATGGCATTGGCCATTTCTGGTAACCCCGATTGTTTACTTCGGAAGAAACCTGCATCTCTATGAACGATTTTTCTGCATTTTAGGTACTCTACTTTTTGCCGATCTTACACATCGCTTTATTGAAGAGCCATTGCGTCATGCCCAAGTAGGACAGCGCAGAATAATTCGAAGTGGCGCTGTCGCTACAGCATTCACCCTTATCGTGAGTTTTGGCATTTCAGCAACTCACTCTGATGTGATTACTCTGGGCGATGGCAGAACTTTTACGCTTTCAGACGTCATTAAGAAACCGATCGTTTACGAAGATGGTTGCCATGTAAACAATGGCGAGACTACGTCACCACGGTGCACATATGGAGTGACTCAGTCGAACCATACAATCGTTCTCTTTGGAGATTCACATGCCGCACAGTGGTTTCCTACATTCGAAAAACTAGCCCATGAAAAGGGATTCGCGCTTATCTCGCTGACGAAATCCGCCTGCCCAGGACCTGCAGTAGTAAAGGTGGACACCGGTGAGTACAAGAACAAAGATTGTTCGACGTGGCGAAATTATGTATTCAAGCGCATCAAATCAATCCATCCCGATGCCGTAATTGTCTCGGGAATGCAGTACTTTGAGATGCCTTCCGGCTATAAGGATCAAAAAACTTGGTGGCAAGAAGGACAAAGAAAGACTTTTAAAGGCCTAGTAGGTTCCTCGCCCCACATCATCTATATCTCAGATACTCCTCACCCCAATCGTGACATTCCAACCTGCATTGCTGCAGGTTCGCTGAAAAGATGTAACGGTTCAGAGCCTTCTACTGCCATCTTCACTTCTGGCTATCAGAAGATAAACCCCACACCTTGGCTATGCAGTAGCTCGTGTCCAGGAATTATGGGTTCCTCCGTTGTTTATCGCGATGCATCACATCTGACCGTTGAGATGGCGCGAAATCTCTCAATCCATATGGATGAGGCGCTCACTCGCCTCGGTGTTTTCGCCACCTCCTAGCCAAGCGAATCAAAGGAATTAGTGGCAGGATGCCGCCGTGGCTGAATTGGTGTACTACTGCGGAACTATGGATAGCGGTAAATCAACCCTTGCCCTGCAGACTGCACATAACCATAAGAGTCGGGGTCGCTCCGGTTTAATCTTCACCAATAAGGACCGAGCTGGCACTGGCGTAATTAGTTCTCGCCTTGGACTTCAATCTGAAGCGATAGAGGTTGAACCTGAGCTCGATATCCATAAATTCGTCGTAGAGCGTCTATCGATGGGCGACCGCATCGATTACATCATCTGTGATGAAGCTCAGTTCTATCAGCCAGAACAGATTGATGGACTTGCAAAGATTGTTGATGGCTTAGGAATTGATGTGTACGCCTTTGGGATTTTGGCTGACTTTCGTACCAAGCTCTTCCCAGGCTCTGCTCGCCTGGTCGAACTCGCTGACCGCGTTAACACACTGCAAGTAGAAGCTCTCTGTTGGTGTGGTTCTCGCGCTACACATAATGCGCGAACCGTTAATGGTGTGATGGTCACAGAAGGTGAACAAGTTGTGGTTGGCGATGTTGGTAAGAGCGATGAGATCGCATACGAAGTACTGTGTCGTCGCCACCATATGCGCCAAGTAACTGCTCGAGCGTCTCGGGCAGGCCATATAAGTGGCGATCCACTTCCATTTAATCAATAATCACTTCCACACATATAGATAGGTAGACCATGAATACACGCNCATATGCAGTAATGGAAGCACGCAAACCACTAGCTCCATTTGAATTCGACCGTCGGGAAATAGGAAGTCATGATGTGGCTCTCGACATTGCATATGCAGGTATCTGTCACAGTGACATTCATCAGGCTCGCGAAGAGTGGGGTCCTGCGATATTTCCTATGGTGCCTGGCCACGAGATTGCAGGTGTTGTTACTGCAATTGGGCCATCTGTCACAAAATTCAAAGTAGGAGACAAGATCGGTGTAGGCGTATTCATCGATTCCTGTCGTGTCTGCGAAAACTGCAAAGCTGGATTACAGCAATACTGCCTAGAGGGAATGACAGGTACTTACAACCAACTTGAACGAGCTGGTAAGACAGTTGCTATGGGAGGCTATTCAAACTATTTCGTTATCAATGAAGACTACGCAGTACACATCCCAGATAATTTGCCGCTAGAAGGAGTCGCTCCTCTGTTATGTGCCGGAATTACTTTGTACTCACCGATCAAACATTGGAAAGTGGGCCCCGGAAAGAAAGTAGCAGTGATGGGGCTTGGCGGTCTTGGACATATGGGCGTTAAATTTGCCGTTGCTATGGGAGCCGATGTCACCGTGCTTTCTCATTCTCCTCAGAAGAGAGATGACGCACTTGCGATGGGTGCGCATCATTTTGTTGACACCCATGATGAAACAGCGATGGCCAACCATGCAAAGAAATTTGATGTCATTCTCAATACAGTCAGTGCTGAATTAGATATTGACACATACCTCAAGCTTCTTAAGCTAGATGGAACTCTTGTGGTGATTGGACTTCCCGGTAAGCCTTATTCGGTACATGTAGGAACCCTGCTTAATGGGCGACGCAGTATCGGAGGTTCTATGATTGGTGGAATCCCCGAATTGCAAGAGATGCTCAACTTCTGCGGAGAAAAGTCGATTGTCAGTGATGTTGAGGTCATTAAAGCCGACTACATAAACCAGGCCTACGAGCGCACAGTCTCAAGCGATGTGAAATATCGATTTGTCATCGATGCATCGACTTTCTGACAGAAACTTTCTGAGACTAGGCTTCCTAACTCAATATATGTAAAACTGTTGCGATAGTTGGTGCGATAACTAGAGCGGGAAGAAGATTTGCGACGGGTATCTTCTTGATATCAAGCAATCTCAACGCGATGCCTACCAGCATCAATCCCCCACAAATCGTCATTGCATCAATCTGATATTGCGAAAGCACTGAACCAGCGGCGAAACCAATCACTGTCCAGAAGCCCTGATAAATCGCCACAGGGATTGCAGATGCGGCAACTCCCCAGCCAAGTGTTGAGGCGAAAGCCATGGCTGCGAAGAAGTCGAGTGATGATTTGAGTATGAGTTGATCGATTCCTTGCGACATTCCATCACTCACACTTCCGAGGATGGCCAGTGGTCCAATGACGAAGAGAAGTGATGCTGATACAAAACCTTCGACGAATGGGCTCTCTTGTGAAGCCCTGAATCTATCTCGTAACTTCTCGCCAAAGGCATCCAGCCTTGTCTCAAGAGATAGCACCGATCCAATTAAGCCACCAATCAGCATCGAAGCGAGAATAACAAGGAGTGAAGAACTTTTAGGTAGCGCCGCTTGGAATACGGGAGACCATAAAGCTGAAAGCGCAGATGCTGCGCCTAGTGCGGTAATGAGCCCAAGAACATCGGTAATTAAGCTCTGAGATTTCTTGGTGATTCGCGCACCAGCCATCACACCTAAAGAAGAGCCAATTAAGATGGCGACGATATTGATCAATGTGCCGACGCCTACAAACATTGTTTAACTATAGACTCCCCTCATGCTTTTCGAGAATTGGGCGGCCTTCTTCAAACCTCATAAAACGGTTCCCATTACACCGTGGCGCGCAGATCATCGATGGCAACTCTCATTCTCCCGGGTCTGCATTCTCACCTTTGGTCTAGCAATTTTTGGTTTGGGCGATTCCTTACTCGTTCAAGGTGATGTCGGGAATGCGCCGTGGACAGTCTTCTCACAGGGCCTAACCTTCAAAATGGGGTTAAGTATTGGATGGGCTACCTTTTTCATCAGCATTTTTGTTCTACTGATTTGGATTCCACTGGGTGAGAAACCAGGTTTTGGAACGCTTTCAAATATCGTCTTGATCGCCACCTTCATTGAAATTGGCACCAATATTTTTCCTAAGCAGTCGAGCGTTCTTGTAGGTATTGTCTATTCACTCGTCGGAATCGCCATGGTGGGTCTGGGTTCTGCTTTGTACATCACCTGTGGATTAGGCCCCGGACCACGCGATGGCGCTATGACAGGAATTCATTACAAGACCGGAGTCCGAGTGGGGCGAGTTCGTATGGGTATCGAACTGGTGGTTCTGACTATTGGCTGGCTCATGGGCGGCCGTGTTGGGATAGGAACAGCCCTCTTTGCGCTTCTCATTGGTCAATCTGTCGCCATTTTTCTCGGAATCGTCGCGCGTCTGACTAACCGGTAACAACGCCATCTAATAGCCTGTCGCCATCTCCCCTCGGTCTGTGAGCCGTCACTTCACACGGGGTCGCAAACACCCCCGTTACCAAAATCAGGAAGGTTCGTCATGCTTGATAGTTTCTTCAAAATATCAGAACGTGGCTCAACAGTCGGGCGTGAAGTCCGCGGTGGTCTCGTTACATTCTTTACGATGGCATATATCGTCGCGCTCAATCCGCTCATTATCGGTCTTGCTAAAGATGCCGATGGCAAATTCCTCGGCGGTGGAGACGCTCCTAATCTCGCACTTGTAGCTGCAATGACAGCTCTCATGGCGGGAATTCTGACCATCCTCATGGGAGTAGTCGGCAACTACCCACTCGCATTAGCGACAGGTTTAGGTCTAAATACATTCGTCGCAGTTGGCATCGCCTCAAAGATGACCTGGGCAGATGCAATGGGTCTGATTGTTCTAGAAGGAATCATCATCACGATCCTCGTTCTTACTGGCTTCAGAACCGCCGTGTTCAAGGCTGTCCCAGCACAGTTAAAGATTGCGATCTCTGTCGGTATCGGTCTCTTTATCGCACTCATTGGTTTAGTGGATGCTGGCTTCGTTCGTCGTACCGCTTCTGGTCCAGTTCCAGTAACACTGGGTGATGGTGGAACGCTGGTTGGTTGGCCAATCATCGTCTTCGCTCTCGGCCTCTTCCTCACAGTTGGTTTGATGGTGAAGAAAGTGAAGGGATCGATTCTTATCGGAATCATCGTTGCAACCGTTGTCGCGGTAATCATCGAAACCTCCCTCAAGATTGGTCCTAACTTCGATGGCGCAACTGGAAAGGTAAATCCAAAGGGTTGGGGACTTAACGTTCCAGCGATGCCAGATAAGGTCGTTGCAACTCCCGACTTTGGTCTCTTTGGACACTTCAACCTCTTTGGTTCACTTGATCGTGTTCCATTGATCACTGTAATACTTCTTGTCTTCACACTCTTACTCTCAGACTTCTTCGACACCGTCGGTACAGTGACAGCAATTGGTCATGAGGCTGGATTGATCGACCGCGATGGAAATATTCCAAACAACGATCGCATTCTTCTCGTTGACTCTTTAGCAGCTGTTGGCGGTGGCATGGGAAGCATTTCTTCTAACACCAGCTACATTGAATCA
Source organism: actinobacterium SCGC AAA278-O22 (assembly GCA_000372185.1). Classification (GTDB taxonomy): domain Bacteria; phylum Actinomycetota; class Actinomycetes; order Nanopelagicales; family Nanopelagicaceae; genus Planktophila. The sequence goes on from AQUA01000007.1 coordinate 67,819, forward strand.
GCAGCAGGTGTCGGAGAAGGTGCACGTACTGGCCTTGCATCAGTAGTAACAGGAATCTGCTTCTTGCTTACCACCTTCTTGGCCCCTCTTGTTGCAATCATTCCTTACGAGGCTGCAACTCCAGCACTTGTCATCGTTGGATTCTTGATGATGACTCAGATCAAGGGAATCGATTGGGAAGATTACGGAATCGCAATTCCAGCATTTCTTACAATTATCTTGATGCCATTTACCTACAACATCTCTGTTGGAATTGGCGCAGGATTCGTATCCCACGTAGTAATCCGCTATATCCAAGGTCGTCGCAAGGATATTCATCCTTTGCTTCTCTTGGTATCGGGTCTCTTCATGATCTACTTCCTCACATCACCTATCAACATTTGGGTGAGCTAACGCAATAGAAAGTTCAAAGACCCCCGTCTCTTTTCTGAGGCGGGGGTCTTTGCTTCTAGAGAGACCAATCGATGGGTTCGCGATGTGTGGAAAGCAAGAACTCATTCACTCGTGAAAAAGGTTTGGATCCAAAGAATCCCCGGTAGGCGCTCAATGGGCTTGGATGAACCCCAGCGACTGTATATGAAAAAAATTGCGCAAGTTCCTGAGCCTGCGAACCCCACAGAATTGCGATGACATCTCGCTTGCCAAGTTCCTCTGCCACTTTTGTCGTGATCTTTTCCCAACCCAATCCTCGGTGGGCATTTGATTCAGAAACACGAGTAGTCAAGACTCGATTGAGAAGCATGACTCCATTTTTACTCCAGGCAGATAAATCACCGTGTTCTGGAGTTGAAATTCCTAAATCCGAGTTGAGTTCCTTAAAAATGTTCTTCAGAGTCGGCGGTAACTGTGCATGTGTACGAGGAATTGAGAATGACAAACCCATCGCCTTACCTGGAGCTGGGTACGGATCTTGTCCGATGATGACGCATCGAATGGACTCAAGATCTCCTTCGAAAGCCTTGAATATGGATTCTCGACTGGGAGCCAACTGATCGCTCTCTACTCTTTTGAGAATCTCAGAAATCTCATTCTCTAAAGGTTCGAGGATGGGTCCCCAGCTACAGTGCACGTGCGAAGAAACGAGATCCTTCATGCCGAACTTCCATGGGTAGTTCAAATACTGCTGACATATGTTCTGAAGTTATTACCTCATGAATCGGACCAGAAACGGCCACTGTTCCATCTTTAAGAATGAGCGCATGTGTGGTGCCACTAGGTATCTCTTCGATGTGGTGAGTAACCAGGATTGAAGCCGGTGCGGCAGCATCTGATGCAAAGAGTGAAAACCTCTTCAATAAATCTTCTCGTCCCCCAAGGTCTAGTCCCGCTGTAGGTTCGTCAAGCAGGAGCAGTTCTGGATCTGCCATCAAAGCACGAGAGATCTGAACACGCTTCTTTTCGCCATCACTGAGCGTCCCATAATCTCGATCTGCCAAATCACGAACACCGAATGTGGTGAGTAAGGCAACGGCTCGTGATTCATCCCAGAGGTCATAAGCCTCATTCCAGCGACCAAGGATGGCGTAGGCAGCGGTCAATACAACATCACGAACTTTCTCTTCAAAAGGAATATCTTCAGATATGAGAGTTCCACAAATTCCAATTCGATTGCGCAACTCCCACAAATCAACTTTGCCCATCTCCTTATCGAGAACTTTCACGCTACCGTGTGTGGGAAAGATCCGAGTAGCTAATATCTGTAAGAGCGTAGATTTTCCTGCTCCGTTGGGGCCAAGAACAACCCAACGTTCACCTTCTGAAATCGCAAAATTAATGGGACCCAAAATTGTTCGAGCGCCCCGGCGTACTGACACATCCCGTAATTCCAGGACTCTTTGGGTGCTCATAGGGCTAAAAGATATATCTTCACCGAGAAAATGAGAGGAAATTGCCAGACTTCAACGAGTGATTCGCGATAACCTGCACCATATGAGCGATGAAAAGAGTCAATTTACTGGACTTATTCTCGTCTCTGGTATCGATACCCCGGGAATCACGCAAGCTCTCTTTGAAACTCTGGCGCCCTTTGCCATCACGGTTCTCGATATTGAGCAAGTGGTCATTCGCGAACGACTCATCCTCACCATTCTTATTTCACTCAATCCTGCTCATGCAGATGCCATAGACCAAGACCTCACCTCATGTGCTGCTCAATTGGGAGTAGATATAGCAACTTCGTTCCAAGATCAGGGCGAATCAACAATCGCTGCAAAGGCTGGATTACTTCATGTGGTGGCTCTTGGAAATCCACTATCTCCCACAGCTATAGCTGCCATTGCATCTGCCATTGCTTCCCGCGGCGGAAATATTGAACGGATACACAGAACGGCGAGTTATCCGATAACCGCAATCGAATTTACTGTCTCAAAGGCTGATCAGCGTGAAATACGTCAATGTTTAGCTGAAGTCACAACTACTCACTCTGTAGATATCGCAGTATCTCCAGGCGGTCTGATGCGGTGGGCCAAGAAGCTCGTGGTTATGGATGTTGATTCAACGCTCATTCAACAGGAAGTCATTGAACTCCTAGCTGCAAAGGCTGGGGTTGGCGATAAAGTTAAAGAGATTACTGACGCTGCGATGCGAGGTGAATTAGATTTTGCTGGAAGTCTCAAAGCTCGCGTAGCACTCCTTGCAGGCCTGCCTGCCTCTGTCATCACTGAGGTTCAGAGGGAGATAGCGCTGACGCCTGGAGCAAGAACATTGGTCAAGACGTTACAGAAATTAGGTCACAGCATGGCAGTCGTTTCTGGTGGTTTCACTTCCGTTATTGAACCTCTCGTGAAAGAGTTGGGAATAATCCATTATCGAGCCAACACGCTAGAAATTATCGATGGAAAAATTTCAGGTAAGGTTCTTGATCCCATCATTGATCGTGCCGCCAAGGCGCAAGCGCTTAAGGATTTTGCACGTATCGAGGGTGTTGAAATCGAACAAACTATCGCAATCGGCGATGGAGCAAATGACCTCGATATGATCTCAATAGCTGGGTTGGGAATCGCCTTTAACGCAAAGCCAGCAGTTAAAGCGGCAGCTGATAGCTCTGTGAGCGCACCATATTTAGATTCTGTTCTCTATCTCCTTGGAATTACCCGTGAAGAGATTGAGGAAGCTGGAGCTCGCCGTAAGTAATTGATTTATAGTCGACAGGCATGGATATCGGTGACGAGGATTCCGCGAGCACCGAGTGCCCACAATTCATCCATCAAGCGATTTGTATCTTTACGCAAAACCATGGCGCGTACTGCCACCCACTCAGCTTTTTGAAGTGGTGAAATTGTGGGTGATTCTAATCCGGGAGTTATCGCACATGCCTTCTCTACACTTGCCGCCGGAACATCGTAATCCAGCAAAACATATTGGCGCGCGGTTACAACACCCTGAAGTCGGCGCATCAAAATCTCAAGACCTGCAGGTAATTCACTTCCAGAGCGCTTAATGAGGATTGCTTCTGAGACCAAGATGGGATTACCAAAAATCGCCAGTCCTGCCTGCTTGAGAGTATTTCCAGTGCTGACAACATCGGCAATCAAATCTGCGACTCCTAAGCGCACGCTGCTTTCGACTGCTCCATCTAGTCGAACGACTGATGCATCAATCTTCAAATCCTTGAGGTGTTTCTCCACTAACCCCGGATATGCCGTTGCTACGCGCTTGCCTGAAATATCTGAAGGTTTCCAGTTGGAACTCGCAGGAGCTGCGAATCTAAAGGTTGATCCCCCAAAGTCAAGAGCCAGGATTTCCTCAGCGTGTGCGCCTGAATCAATGAGCAAATCGCGTCCAGTAATGCCAGCTTCTAGTTCGCCAGAACCCACATAAATTGCGATATCTCTAGGGCGTAGATAGTAAAACTCAACAGAGTTATCGGGATCTGAAAGAACAAGATCTCGAGAGTCAGTTCGTTGTCGGTAACCGGCTTCTTTTAGGATAGCAATCGATGAATCGGCAAGTGAACCCTTATTAGGAACTGCAATTCTTAACATCTTCTCCCCCTATGAGACTTACAGAAACTTGTAGATATCTTCAGGCTTTAAGCCACGAGCTAACATGAGAGTTTGAAGGTGATAAATCAACTGGCTAATCTCCTCAGCAAGTGCAGCATCAGATTCATGTTCAGCTGCGAGCCATACTTCACCAGCTTCTTCCAGAATTTTCTTGCCTATTGAGTGAACTCCAGCATTGAGAGCAGCAACAGTCGCAGAACCCTCAGGACGCGAAATCGCCTTCTCTGCTAACTCGGCCCACAACGAATCAAAAGATTTCATTGGCCTAGTTTACTGGAGTCAGCTCGTTCACGAAGAGCTATTACCATCTTGGCGGGATCTTCAGCACGGAATACTGCGCTACCTGCAACAAATGTATCTGCACCTGCCTCTAGAGCGATATCGATAGTGTCGAGTGAAATTCCTCCGTCTACCTGGAGCCATATAGGGCGCGATCCAATCATCTTTCGAGTCTTTCGAACCTTCACCATCATAGAGTCCATAAATTTTTGGCCACCAAAGCCAGGTTCGACAGTCATAATCAGAAACATATCGACATCTTCAATGACATCACCATAGGCATCAATATCAGTTCCAGGCTTTACCGCAAGAGCTGCTCTGGCTCCGTGGGCCCTTATTCGTTTAAGCGTCGTTGGGATATCACGAGTTGCTTCAGCATGGATTGTGACGCTGGCAGATCCAATCTCTGCATATCGGACAGCGATCTCGTCAACATCTGCCACCATCAAATGAGAATCAACAGGAATTGGACATTCTTGAATGATCTTTGCTGCAGATTCAAAATCAAAGGTGAAGTTGGGAACAAAGACATTATCCATCACATCAAGGTGGATGAAATCACTGACCGAGGATATTTTCGCAATTTCATCTTTGAGATGTGAGAAATCTGCATTCAAAATGCTTGGCGTGATACGAATGTCGGATGTCACGGTCGTAGCCTAAGCGCTCTTCTTGAAGAGAGCCAGAAACATCGAATCTGTGTCATGGACACTTGTCCACAGCGCCATGCATTGGTCGCGGACAGCACCTTTGAGTCCTACGGGTAGATAAGGTGTCACGTCAATTTGTTCGAGTTCGGGATGATCTTTGAGAATCATCTTGACTTGGCCGAACGTTTCGGCAAAGTGTGGGCTACATGTTGCATAAGCAAATATTCCATTCTTACTCAAAACAGAAATAGCTGCATCAGCCAACTCACGTTGCAATTCAGTAAGGGCGCGTAAATCCTGCAACGATCTACGCCAACGCACCTCAGGGCGGCGGCGAAGTGCACCCAAACCTGTACAAGGAACATCGGCGATAATCGCGTCAAAGGTTTGACTATGAGATGCAATCTTGCGTCCATCGCCAACCCATACTGGAAACTTTCCAACTACCTTCTTTACTAATTGTGCTCTTACTTCTGAAACTTCGTTTGCGGTGAAATCCTTACCTGATTCTTGGCAGAGATGAGAGATCAGGGCTGCTTTTCCACCCGGACCTGCACACAAATCTAAAATAGAATGCGCCGATGATGCCGCTTGAGAAAAAGCAATGGCAACAAGTTGTGATCCTTCATCTTGTACACCTGCCTTACGATGGCGGATCACATCAAGGGAGCCTGGAACGCCGTCAAACTTAGCTCCGTAAGGAGAGAACACGGTAGCAACCGCGCCTTGAGCAAGTAGGTCCTCTTGCGTTGAAGACCCGGGCCACGAAACCAACGTTGGCATGGCCGGTACATTATTTGCAGAAAGTTCTGATTCAACACGAGTGAAATCTTTGAGCAGATCAAAATACGCCGAAACTATCCACTCTGGATGGGAAAATTGAATCGAAAGACGAGAAACTGGATCTGAAACCTGAAGAACAGGGGCTAACCATTCCTCCAGAGTCTTGACGCTCACCTTTCGCAGGATAGCGTTGACAAAAGATGCCTTTGATTCGCCAAGAACTTTTCGCGCTAACTCAACTGTTGCTGAGACAGCCGCATGGGTTGCAACCCGCATCTCAAAGAGTTGATGTACACCCAAACGGCAGATATCAACAATCCCCTCATCAACTTCCTGAAACGGTCGATCAAATACTCGAGAGAGTATGTAGTCATGGCGCCCCTGCATCCGCAGAGTGCCGTAAACAAGCTCAGTGACAAACCCTTTATCGCGCTGCTCAAAGCTGCTTGAAGTAAGCGCCTGTGGAAGTAAGAGGTTCGAGTATCCACCGCGTCGATTTACTTCTGAGAAAATATCGTAGGCAAGTAATCGAGGGGCATCTGGTTTAGGGGAATTGAAAGTATTTCTGCGGGCTTTAACCAAAGTGATCGCCTACGCTCAGCCGAGCACCATTGACCCACGAAAGCGCATCCATGCGAGATTTACCTGCTGGCGTGACATACCCGACCGAAATAGCTTGTGATCCAGTACCTATTATCAAATCTTTGCCAACGAGGTGAATAGTAGACGGAGCAAATTTACTGTTTGTTATAGAAAGTGTATCTATCTTGAGGGTGTCACCACGAAAACGAGTCCACGCACCGGGAACTGATGTGAATGCACGAACTTTCTGCACAACAATCTGCGCATCCTGAAACCAATCGACTTCACACTCTTGCTTTGATATCTTCTTAGCAAGAGTTACTCCTTCACTAGATTGTAGGATGGGACGTTTACCCTCGCTAATCATCATTAAAGAATCTGCTACAGCCTCTACCCCTAGCTCCGCTAATTCGTTGAACAATTCATCGCTAGTGATATCGGTATCTAGCGCAAATCTCTTGGTCGAGTAGATTGGGCCAGTATCCATTCCTTGATCAAGTTGAAAAACTGTAACTCCTGAAAATGAATCTCCAGCTTCAATGGCGCGTTGTACCGGAGCAGCGCCACGCCAGCGCGGAAGGACAGAGAAGTGCAGATTGAGACATCCAAAGCGAGGTTTCGCGAGCAGCCCCTCTGGCAAAAGGACTCCATAACCAATTGTCAGCAAAAGATCACTTCCAACCAAGAGTTGATCTATCTCAGGTATCGATTCAGGTTTATGACACTGAATAGATCGTTCATTTGCCCATTGAGAAATTGATGATTCTTTAAGGTGGCGACCTCTCCCTGCCGGTCGGTCCGGTTGTGTAATAACACCCATGAGATTGTGATCTGAGTTCAACAACCAATTTAGGGTGGGCACCGCGACTTCAGGTGTAGCGGCGACGAGAATATTCAATTAGAGCCCTCTGCCGAATGGATCATGCGGAGAAATCTTTATCTGAGGTGCTTGACCACCTTCGGTAGCCATTCCAAACCAATCGGATTCACGAATCTCTTTCATCGCCAACTTTCTATCATCTTCCGAAAGTCGATCGATAAAGAGAATTCCATTGAGGTGATCGGTCTCGTGCTGAAGTGCTCTCGCCAGAAGCTCGGTTCCCTCGACAGTGATGGGCTCGCCAAGCATAGTAAATCCTTTTGCCACGGCTCTAAAGGCTCTTGGCGTTGGATAAACCAGATCAGGAAAGCTCAAACATCCCTCGTCGCCATCTTGCATTTCGTCACTCAGGTCTAGCGTCGGGTTGATGAGATGACCTAGCGCTTCATCTACATCCCATACAAAGACACGCAGTGGAACTCCAATTTGCGGAGCTGCTAAACCTGCACCAGGAGCATCGAGCATTGTCTCAGTGAGATCCTTGACCAGTACGCGTAACTCTTTATCAAAATCAACTACTTCAGAGGCCGGAGTTACAAGAACTGGATCGCCAAAATGACGGATTTGCTTGATGGCCATAGCTGAATACTACTAGCGAGACAAGGAATAGGGATCGACCCGGATTGAGGCAAGGCTCTTCTTTGATGCACTTCTCCTACGTTGAAATTCATGGAGAAGCTTTACGACATCCTCACCATCCTTCAGCGGAGTAAAGAGAATAATGCGATCTGTCTCCCCCTTCAGTTGAGTAGCTCCAAGAATCCTTGTCGACTGTGGGAGCCTGCCTTCCTCTTGTGACTTACGTAATCCGCGCATAAGCGATTGTGATTCAGTGCGATCGATATCTAACGTGATTGCACGGCTAAATGGAGGAAGATCTACTTCCTGTCGCTCGCGCAACTCCTTCTGAGATACCAGTGATGGTTTCCATGCCGAAAGAGCCCCGCTCATTGATTGTTCTTGAGTGGCGACAAGTGCAACAGCACCCTTCTGATGAATCAATGCAGCATGTGAAAAGAGAATTTCTCGACTACGTTCGTGCGCTCGGATATCAGATTGCATGAAGAATCGATCGGCTTCTAGAACGATAACCATTGCATATCCATCGCTTGCAATGGGAGCGGATCCAGGAGTTGCTATGACGAACCCACTTCTACTACCAAAGTTTTCAACTAGATTCTCAACAGTAGATTGCACTATTGAAGTGCCAGGGAATGTCGCACCTATCTCAAAGGCGAATCGCTCGCTGCCTCTACCCAAAAGATACGGCGTGGAGCCGTGGCACCACTTGCATTGCCATTGATCAACCCTGCGTGCACAGATGACGCATTCAGTCTTTGATTGCGATCCCTTGTGAACGAGTTTTCCTCCGCACTCACAGAGAGCCATATTGCGGCATTTCGAGCAGATAATTGCCTGCGAATAACCCTTGCGTGGAGATATGAAAAGAATTGGTCCGGATTTCATAGCTTTGCGAATTTCGGAGACTAAACGACTGGGAATGAGTTCACCATGAGTGGGTGGAAAGATAGAGACATTCACTCGAGATTTAGTACTGGAGTAGCTCATCCATTGCGTCTCAATAAGTCGAGCTACCTCAGAGCTTGGCGAATATCCGATACATGTTAAATCGCAATGGGAATTAATCGAACGCAAAATGGCAACATCTCGTACATTCCAACCCGGTGCACGCTGTTCGTAATGGTGTTCAGAGCCCTCATCGACCACCACTATTGCCGAAAGATCTTCGATGGGTGCAAAAATTGCACTTCGAGTACCAACGACTATGAGATTTAATCCATTTCGCACTGAGAGAAAATTGCGATAGCGCTCGGATCGATCGAGCGCAGAATCAAGGAGAATCGATCCATTCAACAGTTGGTGCAGCGCAGACGCTGAACGCGAATCTGGAGCTAGCAGTAGAATAGAACCCTCGTTCTTCGCATCTTTGATTATTGAACTGATGAAGTCGAAGCGATTTACGAAAGGTGGGATTTGAATATATCTACGTTCGGATCTCTTCATCTTCTTCCGCGTTCTATCGGGTGCAGTAAGCCGAAACAGGCTCGCCTTATCCACTGAGGCAACGCGCGGTGGTATTGCCGATCTGATGATGTCGTAAGGATGAGCCGCCCACCTCGTTGCGACAGCCTTGATGAGATTGATCGATTCAGCCGTGGCAACGCTGTGGGGCGAAATCACTGTGGAAACTGCTTTGAGACTTCCTGATTGCGCGGTCGCTGTCCTCGCGATTACAAGTCCTTCCACCTCTCGTCCATGAAATGGAACTTGAATACGAACTCCTACTCCAATGAGGTGGGATAAATTGTCAGGGATTCGATAGTCATAGCCTTGATCGAGATGAAACACCCCTGAATCAACCCAGACCTGAGCAATTGGTAAAGAAGATGTAGAACTCTCAGGGCGAGTTCTCGAAACCTGCGCTTTCAGGCGAAGTGGCCGCGTAAGTGCCACAGCAGTAAGCCTTAACTATTTAACGGCTGCTTGTAACTCTGCAACGCGATTAGTAGCTTCCCACGTGAAGTTAGGAAGCTCGCGACCAAAGTGTCCATAAGCAGCTGTCTGAGAGTAAATAGGACGTTTCAAATTGAGATCACGGATAATCGCAGCAGGACGAAGATCAAAGACAGATGTCACGGCATTTTGAATCTTTTGTACTGGAACGGTTTCTGTACCAAATGTTTCTACGAAGACTCCAACTGGTTGCGCCTTACCAATTGCATAAGCGACCTGCACCTCGCATCGGCGCGCGAGACCTGCTGCGACAACATTCTTTGCTACCCATCGCATCGCATATGCCGCAGAGCGATCTACCTTTGACGGGTCTTTTCCTGAGAAAGCACCACCACCATGGCGAGCCATTCCACCATAGGTATCAACAATAATTTTACGGCCAGTAAGTCCAGCATCACCCATTGGTCCACCGATGACAAAGCGTCCCGTTGGATTGATGAGAGTGCGCATATCCTTACGAGGAAGATCAATCTTAGCCAAAACTGGATCAATTACCTGCGCAATAATTTCAGGAGTCAACTGCTTCATCACATCAACTTCTTCAGCATGCTGACTTGAGATGACAACAGTATCGAGAGCAACTGCCTTATCACCGTCATATTCGATGGTTACTTGTGTTTTTCCATCTGGACGAAGATAAGCAAGAGCTCCAGACTTGCGGACCTTTGAAAGTTGTTGAGCTAACTCATGCGCCAACCAAATAGGCAGCGGCATCAACTCTTTTGTATCGTCGCATGCATACCCGAACATCAAGCCTTGGTCGCCGGCACCTTGCAGATCAAGTGGATCAGCAGCTGAAGCCACACGGTGCTCGAAGGCATCATCTACACCCTGCGCAATATCCGGAGATTGCTGACCAATTGAGATTGAAACTCCGCAGCTATTGCCATCGAAACCTTTGACAGATGAGTCGTAACCAATTCCAATCACGGTATCGCGGACGATTCCCATGACATCTGCGTATCCATTTGTTGTCACTTCTCCAGCAACGTGAACTTGCCCTGTAGTAATCAATGTTTCGACAGCTACGCGGCTAGAAGGATCTTGTTCGAGAAGTGAGTCGAGAATGGCATCCGAGATTTGATCTGCGATCTTATCTGGATGACCTTCTGTGACAGATTCAGATGTGAAGAGGCGTTTTGACATTGTCCTAACCTAACTGAAGAAGTGCTTCATCGAGTAGTTGGTGGGCAAGCGTGTCCTTGGTGGTCTGCGCCACCTTTACTGGGGCTTTCCCATGAATGAGTATGAAACCGTGGGTTGTCTCGCTATTGAAGATATCTCCCCCAGAAATGTCATTGAGATAGAGGATATCTGCCCCTTTAGCGACCAACTTTTCTTGTGCAGATGCCACATCTTCAGAAGTTTCCGCGGCAAAGGCCACAACTACTTGGGCGCCTTTTGTTTGAGTAATGGTTCGCAACAAATCGGGATTTTCAACCAGAGTGATCTGCGTAAATTGATCTTTCCTAATTTTGGAATCAGCAACCTGCAAAGGACGCGCATCTGCAACCGCCGCAGCCATAACCAAGATATCGGTCTGAGAAAATTCTTGCTGAAGCGCCTGCAGCATCTCAGAGGCACTCTCTACGTGAATAGTGCGAACTCCCACCAAGTCCTGAAGATTGCTATTAGCCGCAATCAGCGTTACTTCTGCACCACGTTGTTGAGCCGAGCGAGCAACGGCATACCCTTGCTTTCCTGATGATTGATTGCCGATAAATCGAACAGGGTCGATTGCTTCACGAGTTCCACCAGAAGTGACGAGTACCTTTTTGCCAAGCAGATCCATTTTTGATTGAGTAATCGCAGAAAATTCATCAAGGATTCGTGCAGTCTCAGGAAATCTACCTTGGCCAACATCTCCAGATGTCAGGGCGCCTACATCCGGATCCATCACTACATACCCACGCGCCCTCAAGCTTTCGACATTCGCTTGAGTTGCAGCGTCATTCCACATCTGCGGATGCATCGCAGGAACAATGAGGATTGGCGAATCGGAGGCAAGGACGACATTAGTTAGTAGATCATCGGCTCGACCTCCAGCAATACGAGCTATCAGATCAGCGGTGGCGGGAGCAATAATGATGAAATTCGCCTCTTTAGCCAGAGAGATGTGACGAACTTCTTCTACACTCTCAAAAACTTGAGTTGTCACTTTACGTCCGGAGAGCGCTTCCCATGTTGCCGCGCCCACAAAATTCAAACTTGAAGGCGTAGGAACGACTGTTACCGAGTAACCGCGATCACGCAAACGTCGTAAGAGATCACAGGATTTATAGGCCGCAATACCACCACCGACACCGAGAATTACTTCGCGGCCTGAACCATGCATGGTGGTTTACCTACAATTAAGCAGTTGGTTCGAGATTTTCAATCGTCAAAAGTCCCTCGTTAATTTCACGAAGTGCAATTGACAGTGGCTTCTCATGAACATGTGTGTCAACAAGAGGGCCAACGTATTCAAGAAGGCCTTCACCTAACTGTGAGTAATAGGCGTTGATTTGACGAGCGCGCTTAGCAGCGTAGAGAACAAGGCTGTACTTAGAGCCTGCCTTATCGAGAAGTTCATCGATAGGTGGATTGGTGATTCCGTCCATATGTGCGCTCATGGGTACTCCTGGCTTTCGTTTTCTTCTATTGCTGGCCTGATTAGGCAGATGCGAATTCTATCAGGGCTGAGACCACTGCCTCTACCCGATCATTTATCAGCACTTTATCGAAGAATGAGGCAGCCGCCATCTCTTCTTGAGCAAGTGCCAAACGAGCAGCGCGACGTTCAGCGCTATCAGTGCCACGACCTTCAAGACGTGAAACGAGCTCCTCCCACGTTGGGGGTTCCAAGAAGACCAATATCGATTCAGGGACTTTTGCCTTCACCTGTTTGGCGCCGGAAATTTCAATCTCTAATAGAACGCTCTTACCGCTACGGAGAGAATCTTCCACTGCCTTTCGAGGTGTTCCATATCTATTGCCTGCAAATTCAGCCCACTCTAGAAATTCATTCCGTGCGATCGCGCTATCGAACTCTTCATTGGAGTAGAAATGGTAATCAACTCCATCTACTTCATTAAAACGCGGTGCTCGAGTTGTCGCCGAAATACTGACGAAAAATGGAGAACCTTTCTTCAACTCCTTGGCAACCGTACTCTTTCCAACGCCACCAGGCCCCGAGAGAACAACGAGTTTTCCAGGGGCCATAGCTGTTCGCGGAACAAACTCCTTCTCAAGAGACTCGAGTTGATGTCTACCCAATCCTTGAAGGCGCCGTGTTAAAGAAATATTGAGTCGCTCAAGAATTGTCTTTGCACGTACCTTCCCCACTCCATTGACAGACTCAACGAGCTCTAAGACCCGCATCTTCGCGAGTGCCTCATCGCTCTCTGACATCGAAATGACATCTGAGATGGAGAGTTCGCCTGATTTCACTCGAGCCTTAACTGCAGCGCGCTGTTGACGGGATTGCTTAGCTTTAGCAAGAGCTAGCGCACGTTCTTCCGGAGTCAGCTGTGGAGGTGCGCCCATGGGAGAAATCTAGTTGAGAATTTCCGCGGCGATCGAACGTGCCTTGGCTTTCATGGCATCGCTTCCTTCGCTCCACGCCTTGGTGATGGGCCTTCCGATTACAACAAATGATGCTCCAGCGGAGATTGCATCTTTGGGTGTCATCGTCCGTTTTTGGTCGTCACTGCCCATTTCAGACAGTGGTCGCACTCCAGGAGTAATGATCAGTGGAAGTTCTCCAACAGATGAACGAATCGCTGAAATTTCTAGTGGAGAACAGACAATCGCTTTTGCTCCAGCTAACACCGACATCTTGGCTAAGGCCACCGCACTTTCAAGCGCTGGGTTGGCATATCCAATCTCGAAGAGATCTTCTTCAGAAAGTGAAGTCAGAATTGTTACTGCAGTTACTGCCGTTTCAGGAAGAGCAGCAACAGCCGCTTGAACCATTTCACGCCCACCAGATGCATGTACCGTGAGGAAACGCGGCTTCAACTGGGCAATCGCACGTGCAGCTCCAGCAACTGTGTGAGGAATATCGTGAAGTTTAAGATCAAGGAAGATATCGGCATCTGTCTCGGATTGAATGGCCCTAATTCCAGCTTGTCCGAAGGTGAGGAAGAACTCAAGACCGAGTTTGTAGACACTGACTGACTCTTCAGTCGCACTCACCCATCGTTGAGCAGTCTCGAGATCTGCAGTATCCACAGCGAGAATAATGGGGGCTTTCATGGCATCTCTTCTCTATGAGCAAAACCGATAGCTTGTTGAAGTGTTGCAAAACCACGAGCAGCTAAAAGTTCGCGCAGTTCATTTTGTATCTGAATAATTGCATTGGGGTTTCCAAAACTTGCAGTACCAACTGAAACCCCTGACGCACCTGCAAGTATCAATTCGAGCGCATCGCGGCCAGAAGCTACTCCCCCCATTCCAAGAATTGGAACCTTGGGAAGTGCGGCATGGACCTGATAGATGGCGCGAACAGCAATAGGTTTGATCGCAGGACCTGAGAGGCCTCCAGTCTTTCCTCCGAGATGAGGCTTCATAGAATCAATATTGATAACCATTCCCAAAACGGTGTTGATGAGCGCTAGGCAATCAGCACCTGCATCTACTACCCCGCGAGCTATAGACGGTAAATCCGTTACATCGGGTGACAACTTGGCGATGATTGGTATTTCACCACCAATCGTTTTACGCACACCATCAATGACTCGACGGGAAGCGTCAGGATCGCAAGCAAATACAAGACCACGATTTTCAACATTGGGACACGAGATGTTCACTTCTACTGCACTAATTCCGGAGACTGAGCGCAGTTTTCGAGCCAAAGTCGAATATTCTTCAACAGTTTCCCCGGCGATTGAGACAATTACTCGCGACTTTTGATTGAGTAACCATGGCACATCATGTGCAAGGAAAGAATCGATGCCGGGTCCCTGTAACCCGATGGAATTGAGCATTCCTGAAGGCGTTTCCGCCATTCGTGGAGTTGGTCTCCCGTGACGAGGTTTACTCATCACCGATTTAGTCACTACTGCACCTATGTGATTGAGCGGAAAGAATTGAGCCAACTCTTTGCCACTACTTGCACATCCACTTGCAGTAAAGATTGGTGTTGGAAACCAGGCGCTTCCTAATGTGGTGGACATATCGACTGGAAGGTTCATGGCGCCACCTCGGGGACTTTACCCACTAAATCCCAGCGAACAGTTGCACCATCCATCACGGGACCATCAATACACGTTCTCAACATGGAAGTGGAACCGTCCTCATTACGTACCGGCAGAACACACGTCATGCAAATACCGATTCCACAGGCCATCGATTCTTCAACTGCGCACTGATGAATCACATCGGTGTCCGCGACAAGTGCGGTGATGGCAGAAAGCATCGCCATGGGTCCGCATGAATAAATGACATCGATATTTCGGTCTCGAACAATCTCGAGGAGATTTTCAGTAACTCGACCATGTTCTCCCATAGAACCATCTTCAGTATAGATTTTTAGAGAGTTAACTGATCTCTTGCCTTCCATAGGAGCATAAATCTTTAATCCGATACTCGCACCAAGCAACATATCGACCTTACATCCGCGATTTTTCAAGACATCGGCCAGTCCGAAGAGCGGCGCAGATCCATACCCTCCACCAATGAGAAGCGCGTTTATTGGCTCGGTTGGTATTCCAAATGCAGTTCCAAGAGGAGCGACGATATCGATCTCAGTACCCTCGGCTTGCGCACAAAGCCACTTACTTCCTGAACCATGCGGTGCCACGATTAGTTCCATAGTTCCGCCATATTGCGAATTTTCAGAAACTCTCGAGATTGCAAAAGCGCGACGGAGAATCATCCTTGAATTCTCTCCACCCACATTTATGGCGACGAAATTTCCTGGTCGACAATTTTTTACGATATCTCCCACATTAAGAAGAATCTGGTGATAAGCTCCAACTCGTTTATTTGAAACAATTGTGACGATTTGTTGAATTGCGTTCTTGTTAATCGCTGCCATTAGCGTTGAAGCCATTCTTGAATAGGCGCGACGCTGAGATCTCCAGCCTGCAAAGCTTTGATTCCCTCGACTGCTGCGCTAAATCCAGCAGTGGTTGTGATGATGGGTACAGATCGCTGTACGGCAGCGGTACGAATTGCCCATCCATCTGCACGAGTTCCTCTACCAACTGGAGTGTTAATCACTAGATCAATATCTCCTGCGTTCAGCATTTCGACAATCGTTTTCTCACCCATAGGCCCAGTGCCCTGTGAATTCTTGCGAACAACAACGGCTCCCACACCATGTTCTGCGAGATAGGAGGCGGTTCCATCAGTTGCAAGTAAATGGAATCCGAGCGCTGCTAAACCTTGCGCAGGTGCAATACCGTGCTTCTTATCTTTATCGGCTAGTGAAATAAAGACAGTTCCAGACTTAGGCAGAGGTCCGAATGAGCTAATCTGAGATTTTGCATAGGACTCTCCGAAAGTTGCAGCTATTCCCATCACCTCGCCGGTTGATCGCATCTCTGGTCCCAGAACTGCATCTACTCCGCGTCCATCTGCCCGTCGGAATCGATTCCAAGGAAGCACCGCTTCCTTAACGCTAATGCCTTTAGCGATGGCGTCGCCGTCGGCAGGAAGTAGCCCTTCTTCTCTCAATTGCGCAATCGTTGCACCGAGTGAAATTCGTGCTGCAGCTTTAGCAAGAGGGACGCCTGTTGCCTTGCTGACAAAAGGTACCGTGCGAGAAGCTCGTGGGTTTGCCTCGAGAACGTAGAGAACACGATCTGCCATTGCAAATTGAATATTGATAAGTCCGCTTACTCCCACACCTTGGGCAATTTTCACAGTTGCCTCGCGAATTTGATTTCGTTGTTCGCTCGAGATCGTCATAGCGGGTAATACACAGGCACTATCACCAGAGTGAATGCCAGCTTCCTCGATATGTTCCATGATTCCACCGAGAAATAGCTCGTGACCATCGAATAGTGCATCGACATCTAATTCAATTGCAGAATCAAGGAAACGGTCGACCAGCACAGGATGATCTGGTGTGATATCGGTAGCCCGAGAAATAAAACTTGATAAGGCATCGTCATCGTAGACAATCTCCATCCCGCGTCCGCCGAGAACGAAACTTGGCCGTACCAAAACCGGGTAGCCAATGCGTGCGGCAATATCGAGCGCCTCCATTTGTGATGACGCCATCCCAAACTCCGGAGCAGTGAGCCCTTGATCTTTAAGCACCTGACCAAACGCTCCACGTTCTTCCGCCAAATTGATTGCATCGGGACTCGTTCCCAAGATATTTACACCTGCAGCCTTAAGTCCTGCAGCTAATCCCAATGGGGTCTGTCCACCTAATTGTGTGATCACACCTAATACAGGACCAGCTTGCGACTCTGCATGAACGACTTCAAGCACATCTTCAAGGGTTAATGGCTCAAAGTAAAGGCGATCGGAGGTGTCGTAATCCGTAGAGACAGTTTCAGGATTGCAATTGATCATAATTGTTTCGTAATCAGCTGCACGCAAAGTGAAAGATGCATGCACACATGAATAATCGAATTCAATACCTTGCCCAATTCGGTTAGGTCCACTGCCGAGAATGATGACCGCTGGTTTGGTACGACTTCTGATCTCCGTCTCATCCTCGTAACTTGAGTAGTGATAGGGAGTGAATGCTTCAAATTCTGCAGCGCAGGTGTCGACAGTTTTATATACCGGACGTAATTGCAGTTGATGACGCGCCTTCCGAACATCGCTCTCCGAAATTCCGCGTATAGCTGCGATTTGAGAATCGGAAAATCCATGAGTTTTCGCGCGTTTTAAGATTTCCAGTGAAAGCTCACCAGGTTGTGCAGTATCACGAGCAACATCATTGATGATCTCGATTTGACGCAAGAACCATCGATCAATCTTGGTAGCTTCAAAGACTTGATCCATCGTCGCACCAAGCCACAGCGCCCGTTGAACTTGCTGTAAACGATATTCGGTCGGCATCTTCATAGATTCAAGAAGATGTGAAATCTCATCCCCTGAACGTGCCGGCGTGAAAGCGAAAATTGCCTCCTTACGTTCGAGCGAACGTAGCGCCTTCATGAGGGCCTCGGGGAAGGAGCGACCAATCGCCATCGCCTCACCAACGCTCTTCATGGTCGTGGTCAGACGCGGATCAGCATCTTGAAACTTCTCGAATGCAAACCGTGGAGCTTTCACAACAATGTAATCAAGCGTTGGCTCAAATGACGCAGGAGTTACTTGAGTAATGTCGTTCTTGATCTCATCCAAGGTATAACCAATTGCAAGTTTTGTTGCGATCTTCGCAATCGGAAAACCTGTTGCTTTAGATGCAAGAGCGCTCGAACGTGAAACTCGTGGGTTCATCTCAATAACAATGATTCTGCCCGTGTCAGGATTTACAGCGAATTGAATATTGCAACCACCAGTATCCACACCCACTTCACGGATGATAGATATCGATAAGTCTCGCAATTTTTGATACTCGACGTCGGTCAAGGTGAGAGCGGGAGCAACAGTGATGGAATCTCCCGTATGCACGCCCATCGGATCAATATTTTCGATACTGCAGACGATAACGACGTTATCTGACTTATCTCGCATTACTTCGAGCTCGTACTCTTTCCAACCGATGATTGATTCTTCAATCAATACTTCAGAGGTCGGGCTATGACGCAAACCCGCACCTGCTATCTGTCGCAAAGTTTCCTCATCGAAGGCGATGCCAGAACCGAGTCCACCCATGGTGAATGAGGGACGAATAACAACGGGATAGTTAAGCTGTGCAACTGCGCCCATCACATCATCCATGGTGTGGCAGATGATCGAACGGGCGGATTCTCCCCCGATTTTCTCAACAATAGCTCTGAAAAGCTCGCGATTTTCGCCGCGCTCAATCGCTGCGACATCTGCGCCAATGAGTTTTACATTGTACTTTTCCAGTGTTCCTGCCTTAAAGAGACCGATCGCTGCATTGAGCGCAGTTTGCCCCCCCAAAGTGGCTAAGACAGCATCTGGGCGTTCCTTGGCAATGATGCGCTCAATGAATTCGGGGGTAATGGGTTCGATATAAGTGGCATCAGCGAACTCTGGATCCGTCATAATTGTTGCGGGATTAGAATTTACAAGAATGACGCGAATGCCTTCAGATCGCAGTACTCGGCACGCTTGCGTTCCTGAATAATCAAATTCACATGCTTGGCCAATTACTATCGGACCAGAGCCGATAACAAGTACGCTCTTAATCGAAGTATCACGTGCCATTAGTGGGCACCAACTTTGCGTGGATACTGCGCCATCACATCGATGAAGCGATCAAAGAGATAAGCCGCATCATGCGGACCGGCTGCAGCTTCGGGGTGATACTGAACGCTAAATGCGCCTCTTTCAGTGAGTTCTAAACCTTCAACAACTCCATCATTGAGAGATACGTGAGTGACCTGACCTGGTCCATAGACAGTTGTAAAACCACTTTCAACAGGTGCTTGTAGCGCGAAACCATGATTATGTGCTGTGATCTCCACTTTTCCAGTTTTGCGATCCAGCACTGGCTGATTGATACCTCGATGCCCAAATTGCAATTTATACGTTTCAAATCCGAGAGCTCGACCGAGGATTTGATGGCCAAAACAGATTCCAAAAATCGGTATTTCCTCAGAAAGAATTTGTCGGACCAAGTCAATCGTCTCGGTCATCGTTGAAGGATCGCCTGGACCGTTGGAAAGAAATACTCCATCCGGCGCAATGGCCATGATTTCTTCGAAAGATGAGTTGTATGGCATCACATGGACTTCAATGCCTCGTTGCGCCATCGCACGTGGCGTTGCACCTTTGATTCCAAGATCGAGAGCTGCGACAGTAAATCTCTTTTCACCTTGAGCAGGAACGATGTAGGTCGCTGTTGTCGAGACATCATCACTGAGGTAGGCACCACTCATCGCTGGCTGTTTTCGTACTTCAATCACCATCTCTTCACGAGAAAGATCTAGACCTGAAAAGATTCCAACACGCATGGCGCCACGATCTCTCAGATGACGTGTGATGGCTCGTGTGTCGACTCCTTGAATGCCCACTATCCCTTGATCAATGAGTTCTGCCTCGAGATCTTTCTCGCTTCGCCAATTGCTGGTCAGAGTGGATGGGTTACGAACTACGAAACCTGCAACCCAATACTTCTTTGATTCATTATCGAAAGTATTCACTCCTGTATTCCCAATGTGTGGAGCAGTCATCACTACTACTTGCTTGTGATACGAAGGATCCGTCAAAGTCTCTTGATATCCAGTCATTCCAGTTTGAAATACTGCTTCTCCGAAAGTCTTACCGGTAGCAGCCCACGATTGGCCTTCAAAGATTCGACCATCATCGAGTACGAAGAATGCCTTACTCATGGCTTATTCCCCTCGTAGACAACTTTTCCGCTAAAGAGGGTTGCCACAACATGTCCTGGCAACTCCATTCCATGGAACGGAGTATTGCGGCTCCGTGAGGCCACCAAGTCACGATCGACTCGGAAAACTTCCGTTGGATTTATCACAGTCAGATGAGCGCGTGCACCGATTCCGATCTGCTGACCGTGGTCTGCATAACGTCCGATACGTGCAGGGGCATAACTCAATCTATCTGCCACTTGCTGCCAATCCATTAAGCCGGTTTGAACCATCGTCTTGTTGACGATGCTGAGCGCAGTTTCAAGCCCGAGCATTCCAAAGGAGGCCTCTTGCCACTCGCACTCCTTCGTTTCAGCAGGATGCGGTGCATGATCTGTGGCCACGATATCGATAGTTCCATCTGCAAGAGCTTCACGAACAGCCATCACATCAGCCTCGGTGCGAAGTGGTGGATTTACCTTGAAGACCGGATCGTAACTGCGAGCCAATTCATCGGTAAGTAATAAGTGATGAGGAGTAACTTCAGCTGTCACGGCTATTCCGCGCGCCTTAGCCCAACGAATGATTTCTACTCCACCAGCAGTGGTGAGATGGCAGATATGTAAACGAGCTTGTACGTGATCAGCAAGTAATACATCACGAGCAATGATTGCTTCTTCTGCAATTGCTGGCCAACCTTTTAGGCCTAATTGAGATGAGACTATTCCCTCGTTCATCTGCGAACCCTGTGTGAGCCGTGGTTCCTGTGCGTGCTGGGCGATAACGCCATCGAACTTCTTTACGTATTCGAGAGCACGACGCATGACAAGCGGATCGAATACACAGTTGCCATCATCGCTAAAGACACGTACTCGAGCAACCGAATCAGCCATCGCTCCAATCTCAGCTAAATGTTCGCCTTTGAGACCCTGGGTTACTGCTCCTATGGGAAATACATCAAGAAGTCCCGATGATTGTCCAAGGCGAAATACTTGTTCAACAACACCTGCAGTATCAGCGACCGGTGAGGTATTCGCCATCGCACTGAGCGCGGTAAATCCGCCCTTAACACCTGCTCGAGATCCTGACTCAACAGTCTCAGCATCTTCTTTACCAGGTTCGCGCAGATGCGTGTGTAGATCTACAAGTCCCGGTAGGACTATGGAATTCGCAGCATTTATTACATGAGCATTCTGCTCATCAATCTTTTTCGCAATCTCTACAATCAATCCATCTTTGATAAGCAGGTCAGATTTCACACCATCTGGAAGTGTTCCTCCTGAAATGAGAATGTTGGTCATTCTGATGCTCCAATCTCTTGAGAACCTGCAAGAAGCAGATAGAGAATCGCCATTCGAATACTGACCCCATTTGTCACCTGCTCAACAATCACTGAACGTGCGCTATCTGCGCTATCTGCAGTGATCTCTAATCCGCGATTCATTGGTCCTGGATGCATCACAATCGCTGAAGGTTTCATTCGCTTGAGACGATCTCGATTAAGTCCAAAGTAGCGGGAGTACTCTCGCGCATTCGGGAAGAAGAGCTCTGTCATTCGTTCAAGTTGGATACGCAACATCATTACCGCATCAACACTTTCTAGAATTGAATCAAAGTCATACGAGATAGTCACTGGCCACGACTGCACTCCTACCGGCAGCAACGTGGGCGGTGCAACCAAGGTGACCTTTGCGCCCAATTTGGTAAGAAGAAGAACATTGGAACGCGCAACCCTTGAATGAAGCACATCTCCCACTATTGCTATGTGCAATCCAGTGAGGTCATCTCCCCCATGGGCGAGATGTTTACGAATCGTGAAGGCATCCAGTAGCGCCTGGCTTGGGTGTTCGTGTGTTCCATCTCCAGCATTAACAACTGATCCTGTCATCCATTGATTATCGGCAAGTCGTTGTGCCGCACCTGATGCGCTATGACGAATAATTACAGCATCAGCCCCCATCGCTTGGAGCGTCTGCGCCGTATCTTTCAGCGATTCGCCCTTGCTTACGCTCGAACCTTTAGCTGAAAAATTAATGACATCTGCAGAAAGTCGCTTTGCTGCAGCTTCGAAGGAGATACGAGTTCGAGTTGAATCTTCAGCAAAGAGATTGACGATTGTTCTACCTCGAAGAGTTGGTAACTTCTTCATTGGACCATCAGAGACGCGGGCAAGCTCTTCGGCCGTATTGAGAATCTGCAGCGCTTCTGTCTTGCTGAGATCAGAGATCGAGAGAAGATGTCGCATTACTTGCCCCCTTCTTCAAGCGTTACCGCATCTACGCCATCAAGTTCAGCGAACTGAACTTTGATAATTTGAGAGGGCGACGTTGGCAGATTTTTTCCCACATAATCAGCCTTGATGGGAAGTTGGCGGTGACCGCGATCGACCAACACTGCTAGTTGTACAGTCTTAGGTCGTCCGATCTCACCGAGCGCATCTAGTGCTGCCCGAATTGTGCGCCCAGAGAAGAGAACATCATCAATGAGAATCACGTTGCGGTCTTCGACACCAAGGGAAGGAATATTTGTTGGCATCAGTGCACGTGGCGGGCGCATTCGTAAATCATCACGATGCAAGGTGATATCGAGAGTTCCGCATTGCACTTGCTTACTCTCAATAGCTTCGATGGCAGTTGCAATCCGAGCGGCGAGATGTGCCCCTCGTGTGGGAATTCCTAAGAGTGTGATCGAATCCGAACCAGAGTTACGTTCGAGGATTTCATGGGAAATACGGGTTATCGCTCGTGCCATATCTGGCGCCGGCAGGGCAAGGCTCATGTCAATCTCCTTCCCCGCCTCGCAGGACGGGTCGTTAAAGGATGCTGGCGAAGTTTAGCACTTAAGTCTTGGTGGCTGTGAATCCAAGAATCTCGGCGTGCCTTGCTGACCTACCTTCTTCGTATGAATACCCCACTTTCGATTGCAGATTTCTCCGCACGACTTCGTTCAATCCGAATCTCCAAATCGCTCTCGTTAAACGATGTGGAGACCCTCAGCCAAGGAACGCTTAAAGCAGTTGTCCTTGGATCCTATGAGCGGGGCGCACGAACTCTTAGCGTGAAACGAGCAATGGCAATCGCGGAGTTATACCAAATTCCACTTACGCAACTATTCTCTGATGAAGTTCCGGTTGAAGTAATCGATGTTCCGCGAGCAATACTTGACCTACGTACTATCAATAAAAGAGCTTTGGATAAATCTCATTACGACTATGAAAAATATCAATTAGTAGCGCGCGTAGCGCAGAGAGTGATCCACTCTCGCCAGGATTGGAATGGAGAAGTACTTTCTATTCGCCATAGCGATATTGAAACTATCGCCACACTCTTCGACCAGCCACTTTCAACTGTTTTAAAGTGGCTAGATACCGAAAAAATTCTCTTAAAAGTACGGCAGGATTAGATCGCGATACTTTCCTTGATAGATGAAATTCGGCCCAGGACTCCGTGAATATACCCAGCAGATTCATCGGTTGAGAGCTCTTTAGCCAAAGTCAGGGCTTCATCGATTGCAATTCCGTCATCAAGATCTGCGTTCCAGACAATCTCATAGATTCCTAAACGCAAAATGTTGCGATCTACAGCAGGCAGGCGATCCATATCCCATCCCTGTGCATAGGTCGTGATGAGTTCATCAATCTTGCGCTTATTCTCAGTAACGCCTGCAATCAGCTCTTTTGTGAAATCTCGGATGGGACGTGCACCAGGACCGTCCTCTGTTGTGTCCCGCTGTTCCAGTAAAACTGCCGCAGATGTACCGCGGATATCAGCCTCATAGAGTAAATCGAGAGCCTGCTTCCGAGCTTTACTGCGAGCGGACACTAGTTGGCGCGACCTAAATAAGAACCATCGCGCGTATCTACAAGCACAACCTCATCCTGCTTGATAAATAGCGGAACTTGAATCTGAATTCCTGTTTCAACGGTTGCAGGCTTTGTACCGCCAGAAGAGCGATCACCTTGAAGTCCTGGCTCTGTGTAGGTGATTTTCAGAGGTACAGATGCCGGAAGTTCTATATAGAGAGGATTTCCCTCGTGAATAGCCACAATTGCTTCAGTGTTCTCGAGCATGAAGTTAGCCGCATCTCCAACGGTTGCTGAAGAAATTGTCATTTGATCAAAATTCACATTATCCATAAAGACGAAATCTTCGCCTTCCTTATAAAGGAAGTTCATTTCGCGCTTTTCTAGAATCGCCACATCTACCTTTACACCAGCGTTAAATGTCTTATCGACAACTTTGCCAGTCATTACCTGCTTGAGCTTGGTGCGCACGAATGCTGGACCTTTACCTGGCTTCACATGCTGAAATTCAACAACAGTCCACAACTGACCTTCAATATCAAGGGTCATGCCATTCTTTAGATCATTTGTTGTTGCCACAGTAACTCCAGTTCATGCCCCCGTAGTTCGAAGGTCAATAGGTCGCGAGTTTACCGTATTTTGTTAGGCGACTAACGCCTTCAGAGCGATGAGCGCTAGCACATATGAATTAGGACCAAAGCCACCGATGGTTCCGTTCGCCACACCAGAAATGACCGATGTATGGCGGAACTCTTCACGAGATAGCGGATTTGATAAATGAACTTCGATAAGTGGAGCTTTCACCAATTCCGCAGCATCACGGATCGCATAGGAATAATGAGTAAATGCCGCGGGATTAATGATGACCGGTGTTTGTGAATCTGCCGCTTCATGAAGCCAGCCGATGATTTCTGCTTCATCATTGCTCTGACGAACATCAGCTTCAAATCCGTGGGTCTTCGCGGCGTGCTCAATGTGAGATACAAGCGCGGGATAGCTCATATCTCCATAAATGGAGGAGTCACGAATATCAAGTCGCCCCAAGTTTGGTCCATTAAGAACAAGCACTCTCATTGGCAAAGCCTCTCATATGCTGCTAACAGCTCGCTCTCATTGGGATTCTCTAATCGCTGTGTCTTACCAATGGCTGTGATGACCACGAAGCGCAGGGTATTTCCCCGGCTCTTCTTATCAATCTTCATCGCTGCAAGTAGTTCGGGCCACTGTGATTCCTTGTAAGTCACAGGGAGACCAAGATGGGACAGGATGGAGATGTGCTCTTGCGCTAATTCAGAAGTGATTATCCCTAGTCGTTCACTGAGATAGGCGATATACGCCAAGCCGATCGAGACGCACTCTCCATGGCGAAGTGAATAGCTAGAAACAAGTTCGACTGCATGGCCGAAAGTGTGGCCGTAGTTGAGTATCTCTCGATCGTAACTCTCCTTGAAATCTCCTGAAACAACTTCAGCTTTTACTCCTACAGAACGTTCTATCAATTCAGCTGTGATTTCGATTGAGGAACGAATTTCTGCGAGAGAACGGTTCCGAATGAGTTGAAGAATCTTTTCGTCCTTGATGAATCCACATTTGACAACCTCGGCAAGGCCCGCTGCGAAATCACGATCCGAGAGCGTTGAAAGCCATGACATATCAATGACAACCGAAATCGGAGAGTGGAAAGCGCCGATTAGATTCTTTCCATAATCACTATTTATTCCGGTTTTACCGCCGACTGCTGCATCCACCATTCCTGCAACTGTGGTGGGTACCGCTACCCAATCAAGTCCACGAAGCCAACTAGCAGCAAGGTATCCGGCAAAGTCGGTAACCGCTCCCCCGCCAATACCTACGACAAGATCTCCTCGAGTGAAGCCAGCTGCCCCTAACCAATTCCATGCCTGGTTCAACATAGAAGGGGTCTTACCTGCTTCGCCGTCTGGTATTGGAAAATAGAAATATTCAGCGTCACCCGATACAAATTGAGGAATTCTTTTAGTCATCGATTCACTAAATAGAATAGCCACGCGGGTCCTATCTTTACTTACTCTCACAATTTCGCTTTGATATTCAACACCAATATCAACCTGATAAGTACGATCTGCCGACACGAGAATAGACTTCACTGAATCGCCTCCAGAATTTCAGAGACGATAACTTCTTCTGCCTTATCATTCACATCGATGACTGTATCTGCGATTGATTCATAAATCGGACGACGCGCTTCCATCAGGGTTTGCCACTGTCCCCGTGGGTTGTGCAATAAAAGTGGTCTATCGCGATTAAACCCAATACGTGGGGCAACGGAAGCAAGTGAAATGTCTAGATAGATAACGGGAGATGAAATTGCTCGTAGCGCAGATTGAGCGTCGATAGAGATAGGTGCCCCGCCACCTAAGGCAAGAACAGTTCCATCGGTGAGAAGCTCTTTTCGCAAGACTGCCTTCTCTAAAGCTCGAAACGCTTCTTCCCCATCTTCGAGAAAGATATCTGAAACAGAGCGACCAGATTCGGCTTCGATAACAGTATCCGTATCACGAAATGGTAGTTGTAAACGCTGCGCAATCAACGCACCGATGGTGGATTTACCTGATCCCATCGGACCAACCAAAATAACGCGCGGAGCCATAGCTTTACTTAAAACGTAGGTTGTTCATGTAGGACTCATAATTGCGGCGTACTTCTTGCACTGAATCGCCACCAAACTTTTCTAGTACCGCCTCAGCCAAAACAAGTGCTGCCATAGCTTCTGCAACTACGCCGGCAGCAGGCACAGCACACACATCGGAGCGTTGATTGATTGCCTTTGCTGCTTCACCCGTCTTGACATCAATTGTGTCGAGAGCCTTAGGAACTGTAGAAATTGGCTTCATCGCGATTGAAACTCGCAGAATTTCGCCATTAGACATTCCACCTTCTGT
>AQUA01000008.1 GCA_000372185.1 actinobacterium SCGC AAA278-O22
CCACCAAATTTTTGGCCCAATCTCATGAACCAGTGCGTGGAACATTCCTCACTTCCCAAGCAGCAATTCCTTATTTGCGAGAATCTGCTGAGGCGGGGCGTAACCCACATATCTTGACTCTTTCACCACCTCTTTCGATGAAGGCTAAATGGTTTAAAAATCACGTCGCGTACACGATGGCCAAATATGGAATGAGTATGTGCGTTCTTGGCATGTCTGAGGAGTTCAAGCGAGATGGGATCGCAGTCAATGCACTGTGGCCACGAACTGCAATTGATACCGCAGCCCTGCAGATGATTCCGGGCGTAGATACTGCAGCCTGCCGCACTCCGGAAATCCTTGCTGACAGCGCCTACATCATATTGAATCGCAACTCTAAAGAATGCTCAGGTAATTTTTTCGTTGACGATGAAGTTCTCGCATCTGAGGGCATTACAGATCTTGAGAAGTATTCGGTTGTCCCAGGCACAAAAGATTTCTTACTCGATTTCTTCCTTGATTAAGAATCATCCAGAACAAGCCTCTAATCTAGAACCATGAACTTAGAGCTCAATGGAACCAATGTTATTCACGAAAGTGAACGACAGGGCAAGGCTTCGTCACTCTTCTGGCCATGGTGTGGTGCAAACGTCTCGCTTTTAGCCCTTTCATATGGATCTTTCTTTCTTGGCTTTGGAATCTCATTTTGGCAGGCAACGCTTGCGGCGCTCCTTGGAACAGTTCTCTCATTCCTATTAGTGGGTGTCAGTTCGCTTGCAGGCAAGAAATCAAATGCACCAACGATGGTCTTATCTCGCGCAACTTTTGGCATGAAAGGAAATCTCTTACCTGGCGCCCTCTCATATCTGATTTTTGTTGGCTGGGAGACAGTCTTGGTCTCCCTTGCAACACTGGCAACGGGCACAGTTTTTATGAGAGTAGGCCATCTCGAACACAACACCGCAATGGTTATTGGATTCGTGCTCTCAGTTGCACTTACCGTTTCTGCCGGAGTTCTTGGCTTTGATGTCATCATGAAGTTGCAGCGTTATCTGACAGCAATCACACTTGTGATGACCTTGGTCTATATCGCGCTGACTTTCACTCACGTTGATTGGAACACTTTGACTGCCATGAAGTCTGGTTCGCTTCAAGGATTTATCGGTGCTCTTATCTTTGGAGCAACGGGAATTGGGCTCGGTTGGGTTAACTCAGCCGCTGATTACTCGAGATACCTACCTCGCACAGTGGCAAGTCGCGCTGTTATTGGCTGGACTGTTTTCGGAGCATCTATTGTCCCGATCATTCTTGTTATTTATGGAGCAGCGCTATCTGGAAGCAGTAAAGATTTATCCGAAGCAATTGCCAGTGACCCCATTGGCGCACTTACGACAATTCTTCCTACGTGGTATTTGGTGATATTTGCTCTTGTCGCCATCCTAGGTTTAGTAGGAGGTGCAATTCTTGATCTCTACTCCTCAGGCTTAACGCTGATTTCACTTGGACTGCCAGTCAAACGGCATGTAGCAGCTTCATTTGACGCTGTGCTGATGTTGATTGGAACGATTTACTTTGTCTGGATAGCTGATGACTTTTTCTTCCCATTCCAGGGATTTCTCATCACATTAGGCGTGCCAATTGCGACATGGTCAGCGATTTTTGTTACCGATGTACTGATGCGAAAGAGCTATCACGAAGTAGATCTCTATAAGCAAGATGGTCGCTACGGTGCATGGAATTGGGGCTCCATCGCTGTGATGGCAATCGGCTCAATTGTGGGCTGGGGTTTTGTTACCAACACTTTTGCTGGTTGGCTTTCATGGCAAGGCTATTTCCTTGGGGTAATCGGAGGAAAAGAAGGAGCCTGGGCATATGCAAATCTAGGAGTTTTCTTTGCCCTGGTCATTGGATTTATTGGCTACTACTGTGTCGCGCGAGTTACTGTAAAGAGACAGGAAAACGCTTAAGCCAGAGAACTCCACAGAGCCCAGAGGCGATGGCTGCAAAGAAGAGCCCCATCCGAACTTGGGATAGTTCGCTCTCGGTTTGTAGAGTTATTTCTGCAATTACCAGTGAGACGGTGAGTCCCATACCTGCCAGAAATCCAACTCCCACAATCTCCTTAAGGTCAAGTGCTGGTGGAAGTCGAAGCGATGTAATTCGAGTACAGAGGTAAGTGAAGAGAGTAATTCCCGCCACCTTTCCTAGCACGCGAGCAATCACAACCGCAATCGAAATCTTCTCGGTTGACATAGAGAAATCCAATTTTGTCAGCAAATTAATGAAGATGTAGATAGGGATAATCACAAAGGTTGCTATCGGCGAGAGGATTGAAATCAGTCGATGGCGCATCGGCAAGATGAATCCGAATGCAGCAGCTCCAAGAGTATAAATGGCACTTGCAAGATGGAGATCTTCTCTAAAAAAGATTCCAATGACAACGAGCGAAAAGAAATCATCAGCAACCGCAAGTGTTAAGAGAAAGAGTCTTACTGCAGGATTGACTCGCTTTCCTAAGAGGCTTAGTGCGCCTATAGCTAGCGCAACATCAGTAGGCATCGCTACCGCCCAAGCAGTTGAGCCTGGAATCAATGCGATAAAAATAAGTGCAGGGAAAGCCATTCCTCCAAGAGCCGCTATGGCAGGAAGCGCTGCATCCTTTGGCTTTGAAAGCCCTTCACGAATTTCCAGGCCAATCAGCACGAAGAATATGAAGGTCAGAATTTCCGAAAGCATGAGAAAAGAGTATCGCCCGCCACCATGGAGGTGACGGGCGAGAAGAGAGGCGCTATTTAGGCGGCGAGCTCGAACCCTTCGTCACTTGTAAGTGAAGAAATACTTGCCATCGACTCTTGGACTGGTGGCTTATCGAGGCGAAAGATTGCAACGGCTGCAAGAGTAAGAAGCATGAATGCTGGAAGGATGAGAACGATTGCCATGGTGAACTCCTTTTTCGTATGAACAGTTCTTGCTGTTATGAGTGAAGAATGATGCAGCAACCTGAAATACCCCATCAGTTAACCTGAGCCAATCCTGTGAATATCTTCATGGCCTGCGTTGGAGACCAGGGATGACAGGCTGTGCTGAGAAAAGCAAGAACCCCGCCATTTCTGACGGGGTTCTTGGAACGATCGCTCTTAGATGTCGTAGTAGAGCTCGAACTCAGCTGGATGTGGACGTAGTCGAACGTAATCAACTTCGTTCTTACGCTTCCACTCAATCCATGTTGCGATGAGATCCTCTGAAAAGACGCCACCCTTTATAAGGAATTCATGATCCTTCTCGAGTGAATCGAGTACTGCATCGAGTGAACCTGGAACTTGAGGAATTGCTGCAGCTTCTGCTCCTTCGAGTTCGTAGAGATCCTTATCAACTGGTGCAGGTGGTTCGATCTTATTGACGATTCCATCAATACCGGCCATGAGCATCGCAGCAAATGCGAGGTATGGGTTAGATGATGGATCTGGGCAACGGAATTCGATGCGCTTTGCCTTTGGTGAAGTTCCTGTAATTGGAATACGAATACATGCAGAGCGGTTACGGGCTGAGTAAACAAGGTTTACTGGAGCTTCGTATCCTGGAACTAAGCGACGATATGAGTTAACAGTTGGGTTTGTGAATGCAAGAAGCGATGGAGCATGCTTCAAGAGTCCACCGATATACCAACGTGCCATATCTGAGAGATCACCATATGTGCCTGCTTCGAAGAAGAGTGGCTTTCCATCTTTCCAGAGTGACTGGTGAACGTGCATACCTGAACCGTTATCTCCGAAGAGAGGCTTTGGCATAAATGTGGCGGTCTTTCCACCTTCCCATGCAACGTTGCGAATGATGTACTTAAACTTCATCAACTCATCGCCAGCGTGCAAAATATCTGTAAATCGGTAGTTGATCTCCATCTGGCCGGCTGTTCCCACTTCGTGGTGTGAACGCTCTACCTGAAGTCCTGCACGGCCGAGCTCCATCACCATTTCATCACGAAGATCTGCAAACTGATCTGTTGGAGAAACAGGGAAGTAGCCACCCTTAATACGTGTGCGATAACCACGGTTAGGTGTTCCATCTGGATCTGCAACGATGCCTGTATTCCAAGCACCTTCATATGAATCAATGTGGTGGTAAGCCTCGTTCATACCTGTCTTAAAGCGAACTGCATCAAAGACATAGAACTCTGCTTCTGGAGCAAAGAATGCCTGATCTGCGATACCTGTTGACTTCAAGTAATCCACTGCCTTCTTCACGACGCCACGTGGGTCACGAGAGTAAGGAGTGTTATCGATTGGGTTATGAACTGAGAAGATGATGACCAAAGTCTTTTCAAGACGGAAGGGATCAATAAATGCTGATTCTGGTACAGGAAGCAACTTCATATCTGATTCGTTGATTGCTTGGAATCCACGAATTGATGAACCATCGAACATGAGACCTTCTGTGAAGACCGCTTCGTCAAATGATTCAACAGGAACGTTGAAGTGGTGCTGAATACCTGGAAGATCTGTAAAACGCACGTCGACGAGTTTTATATCTTCCTTTTTGATGTATGCAAAAATTTCTGAAGAATTCTTAAACATATTGTGTACTCCAATTGAGGCTGTTTATCGCCCAGCTGACTCAACATTGAGTACCGCTGATGGAGTGAAGGCTAGTTCGCCCGAGTAAAAAAGTCATAATTTTGGTGTTACAACCGTGTTACATCAGGGTTGGGTGGCTCACATCGCAACCAGCGGTCCCAGCGGCTAGGCTCGCCACATGTATCCACGCGTGAGCCAAGGTCGTCGGTTGCTCGGGATCACCATCGATTGGCTCGCCTGTTACGCCATCGCCCTCGGCTTCTTCGCGGGGTCTGGCTCTTTCTCAGATCGCGTGCCGCATGCCCGCATTCCGGTCTTGATTCTGCTTTTTGCTGAGTACAGCTTGCTCGTCGCTTTTGGGGGCGCCTCTTTTGGACATCGCATCGTCGGACTTAAAGTCATTCGATTTTCAGATGGAGGGGTGGCAACGCCACTTCAAGCATTGATTCGTGGGGCACTTCTGATGCCGCTCATTACCGCAATTACATTTGATGAGAATGGGCGTGGAATTAACGAGCGATTTTCAAATACGGTGTTAGTCAAAACTCGTTAATCACTGGCGGATTAGCGAATCTTGACTCCCTTTGGCATAGGGCCTTTGGGAATTGGCATAGACATACCACCCACTGCTTTCAGACGTGCACGAACTTCGCGCATCTGATGAGTAGATAATTTCTTAGGAAGTTTGGTCAGGTGTTTCTGCAATTTCCGAATCGGAACTTGGCCATCTCCATCACCGACATAAACCTCAGTGATGGGAACTCCAGGAGCAAAACGTTCTGATTTCTTCTTCTCATCTTGCATCATCTGGCGAACCGCAAATCCACCTTCACCAGTAAGAACTATGCCGGCGCGACCGACGCTGCGATGGACCATATCTTGTTGACGATTTACTGCGACTGCAGGAGTTGTTGTCCATCCTTTTCGGATAGCCATGAGAACGCTTGCGCCTGCACCAATCTGACCTTCAATAGATGCATAAGCTGCAGATCCTGCGACTCGGGTAAAGAAGAACATTGTTGCTAGCGCCGCAAGTGGAATTGTGACAAAGCCACCGTAGACAGGATGTCCGAGGACAATTCCGAGGACAACTCCCACAACAAGAACAACGATAAAAATCCCAGCTAGCGCTCCGCCGATCCAAGGTTTTACAGAACTGGTGACTTTATAGGCATCACGGAATGTCTGAAAACGAGGGGTCTTAATTTTTGCTTCTTTGCTCTTCTTCTTAAACATGCGCGTTAGTTTAGGGGAGCAGGGGCTGTACCACCAAGGCGCACGGGCGCCCAGCGCTGACCCTCATGTGAATCTGGATACTTTTCTTGCACTTCGTGGAGCATTTTCAACATAGTTTCGCGAAGTAACTTCTCGCCAGCCTCGACATCTGTTTTCTTATCGAAGTAGAGCGGTTCTCCAAAAGCGACAGTAATAGGCACATTTTTGCGACGTAGATTGCGCTTTACTTTCTTAGTCCAAATGCGTTGTGAACCCCAGACGATTGTCGGAATCACAGGAACGCCTGCCCCCATAGCTAATCGGACCGCTCCTGATTTAAGTTCTTTAATCTCAAAGCTGACTGAGATAGTTCCTTCAGGAAATATGCCGATGATTTCACCGGCGCGAAGTGCGCGCAGTGCAGTGACAAATGATGCCGAGCCGTTGGCGCGATCTACTGAAATGTGATGCATTCCGCGCATAAGTGGACCAGCTAATTTGTTATCAAAAATTTCTTTCTTCGCCATGAATCGCACATATCGTCCTGCTGGTAGCGCTGCTGTTCCTGCAAGTGCAAAATCTAAATAACCAACATGATTAATTGCCAAAATTGCTCCACCATCACGGGGGATATTTTCTTCACCGTCAAAATCAAATCTAAGCCCGAGGTATCGCCAGAAAGCTTTGATGGCGACAATAACCGGGGGATAGACGAGATCAGCCACGTGCGCTTCGCTTTTCTAGCGCCTGCTTATAAAGACGTCCGGCGCGATACGAACTTCGAACTAATGGACCACTCATTACTCCACTAAATCCAATGTCCTCAGCCTCTTTTGCAAGCTCGACAAATTCATCTGGTTTTACCCAACGCTCAACTGGGTGGTGCTTATTTGTTGGGCGCAGGTACTGGGTAATAGTGATCAGATCACAACCTGCAGCATGTAAATCGACGAGAGCCTGTGATACTTCTTCACGAGTCTCACCAAGACCCAAGATCAGATTGGACTTGGTGATCAGACCAAAATTACGAGCTTGAGTGATGACATTAAGTGAGCGCTCATAGGTAAATGCCGGGCGGATACGCTTAAAGATTCGTGGCACCGTTTCAAGATTATGAGCAAAAACTTCAGGACGAGTTTCAAAAACTTCATTGAGATAAATAGGATTTCCGCTGAAATCTGGGGCAAGCATTTCTACACCTGTACCAGGGTTGAGTTCGTGAACTTTGCGGATGGTCTCGGCGTAGAGCCATGCACCTTCATCGTCGAGGTCATCACGAGTAACGCCGGTAATAGTTGCGTACTTCAAACCCATCGACTGAACTGATTCAGCTACGCGACGTGGTTCATCTCTGTCGAGTTCTTCAGGTTTTCCTGTATCAATATTGCAGAAATCGCAACGCCGAGTACAACGCTCGCCACCGATAAGAAATGTAGCCTCTTTATCCTCCCAACATTCAAAGATGTTAGGGCAGGCAGCTTCTTGGCAGACAGTGTGAAGTCCTTCGCTTTTCACAAGAGAACGAAGACGGGTGTATTCGGGGCCCATATTCGCGCGCGTCTTGATCCACTCTGGCTTTCGCTCAATCGGAGTCTCGGTATTGCGCGCTTCGATGCGAAGTAATTTACGACCTTCGGGTGCGATAGTCATGCGCTCACCTTCATAAGAGATTCGAAAACATATTTTTCTACGACGGGCATTACATCAATCACTGAAATATCTCGCGAGAGTTCAACTGCCATTGATGTAACTGCTGCATCACTGATGCCGCAGGGGATGATTCTATTGAATGGTTCGAGCTCCGGATTCACATTGAGCGCAAATCCATGCATCGTCACGCCTTGGGCAACACGGATTCCGATAGCTGCGATCTTGCGGTCCCCGCGGTCGTCACGGACCCACACCCCAGAGCGACCATCTACACGTTGGGTATTTAGTCCAAACTCTGCACATACTGAGATAAGAGCCGCTTCGATTTCGCGGACAAACCCCACAAGTTCAGTGGGCTTTGCCAACTTCACAATGGGATATCCAATGAGTTGGCCGGGTCCATGCCAAGTGATTTTTCCACCGCGGTCAACATCAATGACAGGTGTTCCATCAGTGGGTTTTTCCAAATCTGTTGTTCTCTTTCCTGCGGTGTATACCGATGGATGTTCGAGAAGAATCAAGGTATTGGGGCGGATGCCTTGTGAAACTTCAGAGTGGATTGATCGTTGATGCGCAAGGGCTTCGGTGTATTCGACCAAGCCAGTACGAGATAACGCCAGAGGTGACTTTGTTAATTCTGTCTGTGAAGTGGCGCTAAATGTGGGCACGAGTACAGCCTAAAGGTAGGCTAGCGCTCTCGCGAATTGCGCATACTTATCAGCCCGAAAGGCCCTTTTCTATCGTGTCTACTAACACCGTTCATAAAACTCGTAAGCCCTTTGCCATCGCAATGCTGGTGGTCATCGTCTGGTTCATGATCACAGGCGTCTTCGGACCGCTCTTTGGCAAGCTCTCAACGGTCCAAGAAAATAACAATTCATCCTTCTTACCGAAAGGTGCAGAAGCAACTCTTGCAGCCGATCAGATAAAGACTTTCTCTGGAAAAGATTCATTTAATTTTCCAACTTTGATCCTTTTCGAAGGCAAGGTGAGCCCTGCATCCTTTGCGGCAATCAATGAACACATGGCTGGGGTAGGTGCGCTTACACTCGATGGAACTGATGCAAAGATTTCCGATTATCTCGCCCCAGGACAGACCATCACGGTATTTCCTTCTCAAGATGGCCAGGCAATTCTTGCCAATGTGCCACTCGATGGAAATGCAATTGCTAAGACTTTACCGAACGAAAAGCCAGTACTTCCAGCGGTAGTTGATGCGCTTCGCGCAGATATCAAACCGATTGCAGAGGCAAACGGCGTAACTCACTATGTCACTGGACCTGGTGGATTACTTGGCGATCTCTTCGGAGCATTTGCCACCCTTGATTCATCGCTTCTGCTAACGACATTAGGTGTCGTTGCAATTATCTTGATTGTGGTTTATCGCTCACCAGTACTCTGGATCATTCCATTGCTGTCAGCGATGTTTGCGCTCTCAACAGCAGGCGGAATTGTCTATTTGCTGGCAAAGAACAACATCATCGATGTTGATGGCCAATCTCAGGGCATTCTTTCAGTGCTGGTCATTGGTGCCGCAACCGACTATGCGTTGTTACTTATTGCTCGTTATCGCGAAGAACTTCATCATCATGAAAGCCGTTTTGATGCGATGCGCGCGGCCTATAAAGGAGTCTGGGAACCAATCTTGGCATCAGGCTCAACCGTTTCAATCTCGCTGCTCATTCTTCTCTTTAGCCAGCTCACCAACACCGCAGGTCTAGGACCAATTGGTGCAATCGGAATCGTGTGTGCGATGTTCACCATTCTCACTTTGCTTCCTGCATTGCTCTTGGTATTTGGCCGATGGATTTTCTGGCCACGTATCCCACGTAATGATGGTGATGACCATGTGATGTCAGGACCTTGGTCAAAGGTGGCAGGTGCCATCGGAAGACATCCACGACGTGCATGGATTACAACTGGTGTCATTCTTCTGCTCTTCGCATTTGCTTCAACAACTCTCAAGGCTGATGGAATCGGAACTGTCGATACATTTACGGGAAATCCTGAATCTGTTGTCGGTCAGAAGTTATTGACGAAACACTTCCCAGGTGGCGAAGGCGATCCCACACAAGTAGTCGTAGCTGTCGACAAAATCGAAGCAGTGACTGCGGCCCTGAAGAACGCTCCAGGCGTTACCGACGTGACTCCACAACTGGAAGGAATTCCTATTCCTGGGCAGCCACTTCCTGCGATGAAGGTGGTCAATAACCGCGCCATTCTCAATCTCACACTCGACAAAGCGCCCGATAGCGTTGATGCGGGAAATGACATTCCTGAAATTCGTCGCTTAGCTCATGCAGCTGATGAGACATCTCTTGTGGGTGGCACCAGTGCTGTCTATTACGACGTACGAACAGCGAATAAGCGCGACAATCAGACGATCATTCCAATCATCTTGATTGTCATCACATTGATTCTTGGGCTGCTTCTACGCAGCATTCTCAGCGCTGTAGTTCTTCTTGGAACAGTGGTCTTGTCCTACTTTGCAACTCTCGGAGTATGCGCCCTGGTCTTCAACCATGTATTTGGATTTGCAGGAGGAGATAACTCATTCCCGCTCTTTGCATTTATCTTCCTGGTTGCACTTGGAATCGATTACAACATCTTCCTGATGACGCGTGTTCGTGAAGAGTCACAGAAAATTGGAACTCGCGCTGGTGTGATTAAGGGAGTCACCGTCACTGGTGCAGTAATTACATCTGCTGGCATCGTCCTTGCTGCAACATTTGCGGTGCTCGGACTTCTTCCACTTGTTCCACTTGCCGAACTAGGATTCGCAGTCGCCTTCGGTGTGCTGCTCGACACCATTATCGTTCGCTCAATCTTGGTTCCAGCACTGGTTCATGAGATTGGGCCAAAAATTTGGTGGCCTTCTCAGTTGCAGAATAAGTGATGTGTGATGCGCGTTGGTATTGCCGGGTATGGGCTATCAGGTCGCTCATTTCATGCACCTTTGCTGAAAGGGTGTGGATTTGAGGTCGCAGCAGTTCTTACTGGCAATCCAACGCGCGCACGCCAAGCGAAAGAGGATTTTCCTCTCACTAAGGTAACGACAGATTTCAGCGATCTACTTGCGCAGCAATTGGATTTGGTTGTTATTGCTTCTGCCAACGCAGTGCATGCAGACCATGCCCTGGCGGCAATTAAAGCTGGAATCCCAGTCGTCGTAGAAAAACCAATGGGTCGCACACTCGCTGAAACAGAGACAATTCTCGCAGCCAGCGAAAAATCCGGTGTTCCAGTCACTGCTTTCTATAACCGCATCTGGGATAGCGATATGTTGACAGTGAAAAAAGTTATCGCACAGGGTTTGATTGGAAAAGTATTTCGTTGTGACTCGCGCTTTGAGCGCTTTCGCCCTCAACTCAACGCTGCTGCGTGGAGAGAGACGCTGACACCTGCAGAAGGTGGAGGTCTCTTACTCGATCTACAGACCCATCTAATCTCTACTGCACTCGATTCATTTGGATCTGCAGATCTGACCTATGCAAGTGTCAGAAAGATTCGCGGAGATTCCGAAGATGATGTGGTCTTGCATTTGCGACATCACTCAGGCGTCGATTCATATTGCTCGGTAAGCGCCATCTCGGGTTCTGTAGGTCCTCGTATTCGCCTGCTGGGCACCGAGGGTGCTCTCATTATTGAAGAGTTAGATCCGCAAGAAGCGCTTTTGCGCGCCGGAAATTACCCTGAAGGTGGAATCTGGAACGTTTCTACATCCTCTAAGGCTTATATCCAACGAGGAGATTCTCGCGAAGAGATTGAAGCCGTCCCTGGTAATTACGGTTACTTCTATCTCGCTGTTGCTGATGCACTTGAAGGTAAGAATGATTGGCCAGTTTCTCCTGATCAGATTCGAGCCGTTGCCACAATCATTGATAAGGCGCGTGAGATTAGTGTCAGATAAGAAAGTTGCAGTTATTGGCGCAGGACTTGCAGGGCTGAGCGCAGCAATAACATTGCAAGATGCAGGGCTAGAAGTAGAAGTCTTTGAGTCCAGTGACCGAGCAGGAGGAAGAGTCGCAACCGATGTCATCGATGGTTACAGATTAGATCGCGGATTCCAGCTCATCAATGCTCGCTATCCAGAGCTAGTTCGACTTGGAGTAATGAGTGAACTTGATTTTGTTCGAGCTCCACGAACAGTGGATATTTCACTTGGCGACAAGAAGATTGCATTGGGAGATCCTCGCTCACACCCGTTCTCAGCGTTCAATGCAGCAACAGGTTCGCTCCTTACAAAAATACGATTCCTTTCATACCTGACTTCCCCTTCACAATCCGGGCTCAGTGTTGAAGATGAGCTTGAACAGTATGGGGACCTATACAAAAGAGTGTTGAGGCCATTTCTCTCCGGAGTTTTCCTTACCTCACCTTCACACGTAGACGCCGTCAGCGGAAAAGAGATCATTCGCTCATTTATCTCTGGCCAGCCAGGATTACCAGCCCTTGGGGCAGGTGAGCTTGCACAGGTTCTAGCGAAGCGAGTCCGCTCCATTCATTTCAACTCACGTATCGATTCAATGAGTCAATGTCGTGCCGATGCGGTCATAGTCGCAACGGATGTAACAACTGCAGCACAACTTCTGGATATCCCTAATGTGCCAAAGCTTGCCTCAAGCACAACGTGGTATCACGAGATTCCGAATTCCACGACGCAATCAAAGAATTTATTGATTGATGGCCAAGCGCGAGGCCCCGTAGTTAACTCAATTGCTATATCAAACTTAGTCCCACGGTATGCACCAGCAGGGAAAACTCTGCTGTCATCTACGACGATCGATGTTGCATCTGAATCTGAAGTTCGCAGACACTTATCATCAATGTGGGGTGTCTCTACCGCTTCTTGGTCATTGATTGCTAAATATGAAATTCCGAAGTCACTTCCAATATTTGGGATTGGAGCTCATGGGCTGCAGTCAGCGAAGATTT
This sequence comes from actinobacterium SCGC AAA278-O22, assembly GCA_000372185.1. Lineage (GTDB taxonomy): Bacteria > Actinomycetota > Actinomycetes > Nanopelagicales > Nanopelagicaceae > Planktophila. Next base: position 12,351 of record AQUA01000008.1, read on the forward strand.
CAGAAGGCGTATTTATTGCTGGTGACTACCGAACAGCGCCTTCGCAGAACGGTGCGCTCTTGTCAGGTCGACTTGCAGCGCAGGAGTTACTCCTGAATTAGCGCAGTAAGAGCGTTCGTGATGTGCGGGTAATCCCACGTAAAGCCAGAGTCACTGAGAACTTGAGGAATCACTTTCTTACTTCCCAAAATCTCTGATGAGAATCCACCTAAGGCAACTTTAAGTGCAATTGCTGGCGCAGGGAATAGCGCTGGACGGTGCATCGCTCGCGCTAGCGCCGAAGTAAATTCCTGATTTGTTACCGGGTTTGGGGAAGTGAGATTGACCGGACCTTCGACCTTATTCTCGAGCAAGAAGGTAATTGCACGGATGACATCGTGCAGAGTGATCCACGACCACCATTGCTTGCCGTTGCCAAGCTTTCCTCCTAAACCTAAGCGAAAGAGTGGCAGCATTTTGCCGAGCGCTCCACCGGTTGGATCAAGAACGAGTCCGGTACGTAGCTTTACCGTACGAACATCTGTAACGAGATCAGCTGCACCTTCCCATTCACGACAGACTGCAGCAAGAAAATCATCGCCCACACGATCTGATTCAATAACGGAGCGATTTCCAGATTCGCCATACCAACCAATCGCACTCGCTGAAATGAATACCTGAGGCTTCACTTCATTGACAGCATGTGCAATCGCCGTTGTTCCGAGAAGTCGTGAATTAAGAATTTCAGATTTGTACTTCTTGCTCCAGCGCTTATCGCCAACACCTACGCCTGCTAAATGGATCACAGCATCGACGCCACGTAGGGCTTCGATATCTACATATCCAGTCTTTGGATCCCACTGAATTTCATCAGGTGCAACGACCGGTCGACGGACAAAGCGCTGGACGGTATGTCCTTCACTCTTGAGATGTCCGACAAGGGCCGTTCCGATAAGTCCGGAAGCACCGGTAATAGCGATGCGCTGTGGAACTGGCATAAAAGTTAGAGACCCAAATCAGATTCGAATGCTCCACCTTCAAGGCGCTCTTTGAGCGTCACCAGGAAGCGAGCTGCATCGGCGCCATCGACAACTCGATGATCATAAGAAAGACCAAGATAAACCATCGAGCGAATTGCAATTGTTTCGCCACCGTCTTCACCCTTCACGACCATTGGACGTTTCACAACTGCGCCAAGTCCAAGAATTGCCACCTGCGGCTGATTGATAATCGGAGTATCAAAGAGAGCGCCACGTGAACCTGTATTGGTGAGAGTAAATGTTCCACCACCAAGTTCGTCAGGCGTTACCTTGTTATCGCGTGTTCGTGCAGCAAGATCTGCAATCTTGCGAGCAACGCCACCCATATTGAGATCACCTGCATTATGAATAACTGGAACCAACAGGCCTCGTTCGGTATCGACAGCAATTCCGAGATGTTCTGCGCCGTGATAAATAATCTGGTCACCTTCGACAGATGAGTTAAGCACTGGATGTTGCTTCAACGCTTCACATACAGCAACTGCAAAGAATGGAAGGAATGAAAGCTTGACCCCTTCACGTGCTTCAAATGTTGCCTTTGAACGATCGCGAAGTCGTGCAATCTTTGTGACATCTACTTCAATGACGGTTGTGAGTTGCGCAGACACTTGGAGTGATTCAACCATGCGCGCTGCGATCACTTTGCGAAGTCGTGACATTGTCACTGTAGTTCCACGAAGCGGTGAAGCAACCGGAGCTGCAGGACGCGGTGCTGCAGGAGCAGCGACCGAAGGTGCACTTTGCGCTGGTGCAGATTGAGGTGATGCAGCTTGCACATCTTCCTTACGAATTCTTCCGCCGATTCCAGTTCCGCGAACGTTTGCAAGATTGACGCCAAGATCATTAGCTAACTTGCGAACAATCGGAGTGACATAAGCATCTTGTGGCTGAGCAACTGGAGCTGCGACTGGAGTAGAAACTTGAGGAGGAAGCTGTGCCACCTGAACCTGAGCTACTGGCGCGGGTGGTGCAACTGGGGCTGGTGGTGCAACTGGGGCTGGTGGAGCAACTGGCACCGCAACAGAACCTGAAGCACCAATTAATCCGAGTCGCGCACCAACAGCAACGGTTGTATCAACGGGAACATCAATTGCAAGGAGTGTGCCTGCAACGGGTGATGGGATTTCGGTATCGACCTTATCTGTTGAAACTTCGAGAAGTGCTTCATCGACTGCAACTGAATCGCCAACACTTTTAAGCCAACGTGTAACAGTTCCTTCACTTACTGATTCACCGAGCGCCGGCATAGTGATGACAGTTCCGCCGCCTGTCGGTGCAGCTGCTTGAGCTGGAACCTCTGCCACCTGAACCTGAGCTACTGGCTCGGACACAGGCGCTGGTGCAGGTGTAGCGACTGGAGCCACTGCAGGTGCTGAAGCAGCGGGTGCAGCAGCAGAGTCAGATGAAATAACAGCAAGTTCTGCGCCAACAGCAACAGTTTGATCCACGCCAACCACAATTTTAGAGAGAACACCTGCAACGGGTGAAGGAATCTCTGTATCGACCTTATCTGTTGAAACTTCAAGGAGCGGCTCGTCGACTGCGACCATGTCGCCTTCATTCTTAAGCCAACGTGTAACTGTTCCTTCACTCACACTCTCGCCGAGAGCTGGCATTGTTACTGAGAATGACATCGCTATTTTCTCCTCTTACCTTAACCGTGCGCGTGAAGTGGTTTGCCTGCTAGAGCCATATGAGCTTCGCCCATTGCCTCTGACAGTGTTGGGTGTGCATGGATAAGAGGTGCAACATCAGATGCTGACGCCTCCCAGTTAAAGATTAACTGCGCTTCTGATACTAATTCGCCCACGCGCGAACCGACCATGTGAATTCCAAGTACTGGACCATCTTTTTGAGCAACCAGTTTGATGGAGCCGGCAGTTTTAAGAATCTGTGCTTTTCCATTACCGGCCAAGTTGTAATCAAGTTCGACAACATCGTAGCCGCGTTCTTTTGCCGCCTTCGTTGATAACCCCATGGATGCAACTTCTGGCTCAGAATATGTAACACGAGGCACGCCATCGTAATTAATCGGACGAGGATTAAGTCCCGCAATTGTTTCGGCAACGAGGATTCCTTCTTGGAAACCGACGTGAGCGAGTTGAAGAGTAGGGATGATGTCACCTACTGCAAAAATCCCCGGAATATTTGTGCGGCAGTGGTCATCAACGGTGATATATCCGCGATCCATTGCGATGCCGACTTCTTGGTAGCCGATTCCATCTGTGACAGGACCGCGTCCTACAGAGACAAGGAGTACTTCTGCGCTGAATTCGCGTCCATCTTCGAGGGTGACGGTGACGCCATTGGCATCGACGCGGTGAGACTTAAAGCGAACTCCGAGTTCGAAGTTAATTCCACGCTTACGGTATGCACGTTCGAGCAACTTGCTTGAAGATTCATCTTCAAGAGCGATCAGATGTGGCAAACCTTCAATGATCGTTACTTCTGCACCGAATGATTTCCAGACAGATGCAAACTCACATCCAATTACTCCGCCACCAAGAACAATGACGCTCTTAGGAACGTAATCCATAGAAGTTCCATGATCAGAAGTAATGACGCGCTTTCCATCGATGTCTAATCCGGGCAAGGTGCGGGCATATGAACCAGTTGCAAGAACGATGTTCTTTCCAACGTATTGAGTTCCGTTGACATCAACTGTGTTATTGGAAACGAGACGACCAGTTCCTTCAACAAAAGTAATTCCGCGAGATTTTACGAGGCCTTGTAATCCTTTGAAGAGTCCAGCGATTACGCCGTCCTTGTAAGAATTGACTCCGGTCATATCAATCGAGTTAAAGGTGGCATTTACTCCGAAATGCGAAGATTCGCGTGCACTGTCGGCAACTTCTCCAGCATGCAAGAGAGCCTTTGTAGGGATACATCCGCGGTGTAGGCACGTTCCACCGACCTTATCTTTCTCGATGAGTGCAACTGATAAACCCAGCTGCGAAGCGCGAAGCGCTGCTGCATAGCCGCCGCTTCCACCACCAAGAACTACGAGATCAAAATTGGCCACCGAGTTACTCCCTTGAGCGAGCTCCCTGTCGATATGAGCTCAACACCCGTATCTTGCCAGCCTGAGCGGGCGAATGCATAACCGCCTATGAGCTCGCTGAAATCGCTAACTGCACCAGAGAGCGAAGAGCGATTCCGGTTCCTCCGACTGGGGTATAGCCGTGGGGCTTGCTCTCGTTGTAAGCAGGTCCTGCAATATCGAGATGGAGCCAGGGAAGTTCATCTGCAACGAATTCCTTGAGGAATAAGCCAGCAACGAGCATGTTGCCCATTCGTTCGCCGACATTTGCCAGATCTGCAATGGGCGAATCGAGTGAGGCACGCAACTCAACAGGAAGTGGCATCGGCCAAAAAGTTTCTCCTGTCTCCTTCGTGACGTCCATAAAGTGAGATGAAAATTCTGCGTTGTTAGTCATCACGGCGCTAGTCCGTGTTCCGAGTGCGACCACTTGTGCCCCAGTGAGAGTTGCAACATCAACGATTGCATCAAGATCTTTTGTCTCCTGTGCGCGTACAAGTGCATCCGCAAGAATGAGACGACCTTCAGCATCTGGATTGAGAACTTCAACAGTCTTGCCACCATAAATAGAGATGACATCACTTGGTCGAGTTGCAGTATCACTGATCATATTTTCTGCAAGTGGAGCCCACGCTTCAATTGCAATAGGAAGTTTGAGAAGTGCAATGGCGATCGTGGCTGCACAGACTGCGGCGGCACCGCTCATATCTGACTTCATTGCTTCCATACCTTTTGCTGGCTTTAGCGCAAGGCCACCAGAATCAAATGTGATTCCTTTACCAACGTAGGCGTATTTTTTCTTCGCCTTCATTCCCTTAGGTGTGTATGAAATATTGAGAAGGCGAGGGGGATTCGACGAACCTTGACCTACTCCGATAATTCCGCCGTACCCCTTTGCCTTCAATTGTGCATCAGTCATTACTGAAACTTTGAGACCGACAGATGCACCTCCAGCTTTCTTCACAGCATCTGACATGGCCTTGCAAAATGTTTCAGGATTGAGATGGCTTGGGGGAGTATTGATCAAGTCGCGGACCAGATGTGTGTAGGTGGCGATTACTTCAGCCGTTTTAATCGCTGCTTTGGCTTCGCTCTTTCCGGCAAGATCAGTGTGCACAGTAATCGCCTTCAGGGGAGTCTGCTGTGCGCTCTTACTTAAACCTCGAAATTGATCGAAGCGATAGGCACCCAGCGCCGCTCCTTCTGCAATCGCTTTCACTGCGGCAATATTCTTGGCAGGCAGAGAGAAAGTCGCGCTGGAATTTCCCGCTAGCGCGCGAGCTGCTGCACCTGATGCACGACGTAGGACTTCATGGTCATAGTGAGTAGCTGATGTGCCTAAACCTGTAAAAACAATGAGGCGAGTTGAAGTTCCAGGGATTTTGATAATTTCATCTGCCTTACCAGTTGCTCCTAAATCAGATAGGGCTTGCACGAGAGCTTTGGTATCAAGTGCTACATCACCCGATTCAATCTGTAGAGAAGTTGCGCCATTTTTTGTGGTTTTGGAGTTTTTTGCGGCCAACCCGACGACCAAAACATCATCCTTAACAATTCCGTCTGAAAGGCGGATTGTGGTCATAGCGACTCCTCATGGTTTCACTCGGCTGATACTCAGCAGATGCGAGGGCGTAAGTGTAAGTTGTTACTGTGAAAAATTCACCTTTGCATCAGAAGCACATCGATCTACAAGCGAAGATGGCCGATTTCGGTGGCTGGTTGATGCCTATCGAATATCCCGGAGCCGGAGTTCTCGCCGAACATGCGGCAGTTCGTGAACGTGTCGGTCTCTTCGATGTTTCTCACCTTGGAAAGGCGAGTGTGAAGGGGGAAGGTGCTCTCGAGTTCCTCAACGCAATGTTTACCAACGATCTCACTCGCATTGGCGATAGCAAGGCGCAGTACACACTCCTGTGTAATCCTGATGGTGGAGTTGTAGACGATCTAATTGCATATCGAAATTCAGCATCTGATTTCTTTCTTATTCCCAATGCTGCCAACACAACAGACGTCGTTCGAGTTCTCAATGAAAACGTTCCTGCCGGAATAACAATCACCAATCTCCACGAAAGTTTTGCAGTGCTGGCACTACAAGGCCCCCATGCAGTTGATGTCATTAAGAGTTTTGGAATTAATCCCACTATGGATTACATGGCATTTTCACATGTCGCTATTGCGGGTTGCGATGTCATTCTTTGTCGTACTGGTTATACCGGCGAACATGGATTTGAGTTAGTGCCTCACTGGGGTGATGCAGACAAGGTGTGGGATGCACTGGTTGATGCGATGAAGCCTTACTCAGGTTTGATCTGTGGACTTGGCGCGCGTGACACCCTTCGAACCGAAATGGGTTATCCACTCCATGGCCACGAACTCTCACTTGAGATAACTCCTGTACAAGCCAGTGCAGGGTGGGCGATTGGATGGAAGAAGGAATCTTTCAGAGGTTCAGAACATCTGCGTGCACAGCGCGAGAGTGGCACAGTGCGCACGCTTAAAGCGCTGAAATCCAATGATCGTGGAATTCCTCGCGCCGGAATGCTGGTCAAAAATTCAAAAGGTGGCGAAATTGGAATCGTTACGAGTGGAACTTTCTCACCGTCTTTGAAAGTTGGAATTGCATTGGCACTGATTGATCCACATTATGAAGTCGGATCTACTGTGACAATTGATATTCGCGGACGCGAGTCTTCGGCCACAATAAGTGCGCTACCGCTTATGCCTTCACACGTTCGATAAATTCAATCGGCGTCATAAAAGCTGCACGCGTGTGTGCTCGACGCAAAGTATGTAAGACAGGCTTTGCAGTTAAGAGAATGAGTGAAGTTGTAAAAATTGCTCGAGGAATATCCCACGCCATGGATGATAAGAAATGGTAAGAAATGAAGTGGGAGAAATTTTCACCGAGAGGAGCACCAGCGCGATACGAAAGCTGGGTATCTGCGCCCAGAGTCCACGGCCAAAATTGGAGATCCATCACAATCCCAAAAAATTCTGCCGCGATAATCCCGTAGCAAGCGAGTGCGGCAATTTCCATCTTTCCCTTTACCTTCTTCGGAATGATGGCAACACCTAGTCCTATCCAACCTGCTGCAAATGATTGATAAGCAACCCAGGGTCCCAATCCACCAGTAAGGATGGCTGAAAGAAACATTGAGATAGTTCCAAGGAGAAAGCCAAAAGATGCACCGAAAACACGAGCTGCAAGTATGAGAACAAACCACATAGGTTCGATGCCGACTGCTCCAGTTCCCATCGGCCTGAGAGCAGCAATGAGTGCTGAGAGAACGGCTAGCAATGCCACTGACTTACTGTCCAGACTCTTATTGCTCACGCTGATGAGAAGCAAAAGTACCGCGAATGGAGTTGCCAGGAGAAAGATCCATTGGGGATGGCCTTGATTTTCAGAGATAAAGAATGGCCACAGAAATCCGATGGCGCTCACAGTGCTCGTCGCAACTAGCGCGAAAAGTGAAGCACCTTTAAATCTAACAATGTCCGCAGTTTTCATGAGCTCTCACCAAGTGCTTCAACTACATCGCTGACAGTAAGCCAAGGTTTAGGAGCCATCACCTTTGCCACTTGTGGCGCAAATGCCGGTGATGAAAGAAGTACATCCAACGTTGTGCCATCGGCAACGATGTCACCTTCTGCAAGGAAGAGAACCCGATCCGATATCTCTGCAACGAGTTCTACATCGTGAGTTGCAAGGAGGACGGGGCGGTTAAAGTGAGAGGCATATTCTTTGAGCGCCACACCAAAGATCGCTTTAGCTCGATAATCCAAGCCACGAGTTGGTTCATCGAGTATGAGCACTTCTGGGTTTGCAGCCAGAACGATACTTAAAACGAGCGCCAATCTCTGACCTTCAGAGAGATCATTGGGATGGGCATGAAGAGATATCGCTGGGACTATTCGATGTAAAAGTGCCGCGGTGGATCCTTCTGCCAATTGGTTATCTCTATCTGCTTGGTTGCATTCATCGTGGACACTCGATGCAAACAGTAAATCACTTGGCTCTTGTGGCACATACCCAATGGATCTTCTTCGCACTGCTCCCGTAAGACGTATGGGATCTTGACCATTGACAGTAACTTTTCCTGAATCAGGGGAGTGGAGTCCAACAATAGAGTGAAGTAGGGTGCTCTTCCCAGCGCCATTGCGTCCCATGATGGCCACTATCTCGCCTTGATGAAAAGTGGCACTCACATTATTAAGTGCTTTCTTATCTCCATAAGTATGTGATAGTTGATTGACGAATATCGCGGGAGATTCACGTTTTTCTAGGTTTTTCAATTCTTTGTAGTCACGGCTTCGAATCGCTTCAGTATGGCGCCTGACTTCTCGCACGCTTGTTCCGATTTCACTCAGATTGAGAGCACGTGCCAATTTCACAATGGGAGGGACCAAATCTGAGTTCTTCAAAATTTCATCGGCAGAGCCAATCGATGTTTCACCATTTCCTTCAATGTAGATGATGCGATCAACAAATTGAATGACTCGTTCGAGTCGATGCTCGGCGAGAATTACCGTGACACTGAGATCGTGTACAAGGCGGTGCAGGATAGAGAGAACTTCTTCAGCTGCAATCGGATCTAAAGCACTTGTCGGCTCATCAAGGACAAGCACTTTCGGCTGCATTACCAGAGCTGCACCGATTGCAACCCTCTGTTGTTCACCGCCACTTAACGTTGCAATGGACCGGTTGCGGAGCGAGTTGAGACTGAGAAGGTCGAGAATTTCCTCGACTCTTTTGCGCATTACATCGGGTGCAACATTGAGCGCTTCCATACTGAAGGCGAGCTCTTCTTCCACAATATCTGTCACAAATCCTTGAATTGGATTCTGTCCCACAATGCCAACCAGATGCGCAAGTGCGCCTGGCTTTACAGTGCGCGTAGAGATTCCATCGACCTCAATATCTCCGGCCAAGATGCCACCTGTGTGGTGGGGGACGAGCCCATTAATCAATCGCAACAGTGACGATTTACCAGACCCGGTCTCACCCATAATGAGGACCATCTCGCCTTCTTCGATTTGGAAGGAGAGATCTTCAAGAACTGTCTTCGTGGAATGAGGATAGATAAGTGAGACGTTGGAGAAGGTAATCATCGCGTCACCATCACAAGTGAGAGCGCAAGAGCGAAAAAGACAATCGTGTTATCACGCATCAACCATGGTTGAGGCCTATACCGCGAACGCTTACGGCTGATTCCATATCCACGAGCATCCATCGCTGCAGCTAATTGAAGCGAACGCGAGAGAGATTCTTCGAGGAGAGGGATTGCAATCGAACGTAATCCAGCGTTTTCAATGCCACGCAATTTCTGTGCGGTGCGAATACGACGAGCGCTCGTTGCTAGTTGCGGGAATAACGATGTGGCAATTACTAAAGTGACCCCAATTTCATACATGAATGAAGGTGTTACTCGCAACAATTTGTGTGGACTTGTCAGTGATGTTGCAGCTCCAAAGAGTGCAATCATTGTTGCGATGATGACACCTTCATGAAGAGAAGAAGTGAGTCGCTCTAATGTGACTGCACCTCCTACTCGGATTCCAGGCATCCATGAGGGCAAGTCCAAGAGTGGAATCCGGAATAGAACTGTGCCTGGAATGGGTACACCAATGAGAATCCCAACGATGGTACGGATTGCCATGATGGTGGCACCGATACGAAGTGAGAGCGAGAAACTTCTGTTCCAAGGAGATCCATCACGGCGAATGTAGACGAGAATTGCCACCGCACCCACGATTGCAAGTGCAACCAAGGCGTTATCGAGTGCAACTACTCCTATGGCTAGGAGAATTGCACTTACCCACAATGTGAGTGGGTGCAGTGACTTCTTCATCTGATGAGTGTTATTTCTTGAGAAGTGCTGCCGGAGTCTCGATTTCTACTCCACATTCCTTCTTGGGGAATCCATTGAATCCACAGATGAGACCTGAACTTGCAGAGCGCACCTTTACAACTTGAGCAAGCACATCAATTCCTTGTGAACTTTTCGCAGTTGTAACGCAGCGAACAATCGACTTTGGGACTTTCTCACCTTTGGGTGCATAAGCAGGATTGCCGAATTCAACTACGAGAGCGATTCGCTTGGTATCTGGATCAGCCTTAGTCTTGCCGCAGATTGCGTTAAATGAAGGCTTGGTCTTTGGTGGATTTGATGGAACATCATCGCTACTAAATACAAAAGACCATCCTTCGACAGCGCCATCTTCGATATCGACTGTAGGACCTGTCATCGCAGCTTTCCATGTTGATGCACCTGGTGCAGTTTGGAAATATCCCCAGTAGCGCCATCCTTTAGTTGCGGCATGCGATGTTGGCGCTGTGAAGATTTGGGATGTGATCAGAAGAAGCGCTAGCGCTAACTTGGAAGTTGTTGTCTTCAAAGTGTGAACTCCTAAAAAGAAGAGTCTCACAGGGGTAGCTCGCGAGCGGTCGGCCGAAAGCGGCCAAATACCTTTGGACTACACCCCGCAAACCTCGGCGGGTGTTGGTCAAAAACAAATATCCAGGTAGGTAATCCGACTTGAACAGTTCAGGTTCACACTGTCTTACGGTTGCGGGTCAGCGTCGGATTCGCACCGAACTTCCCCTACTGGGATATCTATGAAGTTGTGGTCGAACCAAACCATAGCCAGATGCTGTTGGCAACTCACCACGCGCACTCTATGGTGGCGCTATGGAATATAGACGCCTTGGCAGCACGGGAATGTATGTCTCAGAAATTGCTTATGGAAATTGGATCACCCACGGTTCACAAGTAGAGACCGAGGCTGCAGTTAAATGTGTGCGTGAAGCGCTCAATCAAGGGATTACGACTTTTGACACGGCTGATGTGTATGCCGGCACAAAGGCCGAAGTTGTCTTAGCAAAAGCGCTCAAAGGCGTTCGCCGCGAATCCTACGAACTATTCACCAAGGTGTATTGGCCGACAGGACCAGGCAAAAATGATCGAGGTCTTTCACGCAAACACATCATGGAGTCTTGCCATGCATCCTTAAAGCGCTTGAAAACAGATCACATTGATCTCTATCAGGCACATCGATTTGACTTCGAAACTCCGCTTGAAGAAACTCTCAGCGCCTTTGATGATCTGATTCGTCAAGGCAAGGTCAGTTACATTGGATTCTCTGAGTGGAATGCAAAACAGATATCTGATGCACTTAAAATTCAAGATGCTCGTGGTTACAATCGATTTGTTTCAAGCCAACCTCAATATTCCGCGTTGTGGCGAGTGATCGAAGCCGAAGTTGTTCCACTGTCACAGAAGGAAGGCATTGGCCAGATTGTCTGGTCTCCGATGGCTCAAGGAGTACTCACCGGAAAGTATCTTCCAGGAAAGAAGGCTCCAGCTGGATCACGCGCAACGGATAAGAAGAGCGGCGCAGATTTCATTTCGCGCTGGATGAGTGAAGAGGTTTTGACCGCTGTGCAGAAGCTCAAACCCATTGCTGAAGGTCTCGATATTTCGATGTCTCAACTTGCTCTCGCGTGGGTACTGCAAAACCCCAATGTTTCTTCGGCAATTATGGGAGCTACCAAGCCTTCTCAAGTGAAGGAGAATGTGAAAGCAGCAGGAATTAAGCTCTCTGCAGATGTCATGAAGGCGATCGATAGCGCGCTCGGCACTCTTCCCGAACGAGATCCGAAGAAGAACGAAAGTCCTAATCCGCGCGCTTAAGCCACGAGAGTTAGAAAGAATCTCCGACTTTAATCTGTGGCTTAGGTGAACGCATTCTGCGCATCTGAGTCGAGCGTAGCCATCCATACATCCCGATACCTTTGAGATCGGTGCCAGGGAATTTAGCGCTGACAGCGCTCTTCAACTTGCGACTCAAGAAGAAGCCATCGACAACTGAGATTAAGAGCACGCTATACATAATAAAGATGCTTCCAATTTGAAATATTGGTGAAGGAATCAAGGTAAGGAAGAGAACGACAAAGATGATGGGCAAGAAGTATTCGCCAATGGATTTGCGAGCATCGACGTAATTACGAACATATCTTTTCACTGGACCTTTATCGCGGGCAGGTAAGGCGTTTTCGTCACCACGCATATAGGCGGCGCGAGCTGCAATGCGTGCGGCGCGAGCAGCATCCTTGGCGCGCTTCTTCTCTTCCTTCGTTGAAGCTGGCGCTAGTGAGGACACTTTGCGAGCAGCGATCGCTTCTTTACGTTTAGGAGTCGGGCGACCCTTCTTATTGGCAGCTGATTCAGTCATAGCGGTAACTATAGAGCGAGCATCTGGTCGAGAGCCAACTTGGAGAATCGCGCAACCTTTTCATCAACCTTAATTTCATTGACGATATGCCCGGCAACGATTGATTCCATCGCCCAGACTAGGTGAGGCAGGTCTATACGATTCATCGTGGAGCAGTAGCAGACTGTCTTATCGAGAAAGACAATCTCTTTATCTGGGTTATTCTGAGCTAAGCGAGAGACGAGATTGAGTTCTGTTCCGATGGCCCATTTACTTCCGGCCGGTGATGCAGTGACAGTCTGGATAATTTTTTCGGTACTTCCCACCACATCAGAATCGACTACGACCTCATGTTGGCATTCAGGGTGAACAATGACTTGAACGCCAGGAATTCGAGTGCGCACCTCTGCAATGGATTCACGCGTAAAACGGCCATGAACTGAGCAATGCCCGCGCCACAGAATTACCTTGGCTTTGTGAATTTGATCTTCGGTAAGACCACCCATAGGTTTCCATGGATTCCACAAGACGCAATCCTCAAGAGAGAGACCAAGAGATAACACCGCGGTGTTACGTCCTAAATGTTGATCAGGTAGGAAGAGAACTTTCTCTGCCTTTGCAAATGCCCATTCGAGGGTTTTCTGGGCATTTGATGATGTGCAGATAGTTCCACCATGTTCGCCAGTAAAACTCTTGATGGCAGCAGAGGAATTCATGTATGTGACCGGGACTGTTCGGGAGGCAACACCAAGTTTTTCAAGTTCTTGCCAACATTGATTTACTTGATTCGCAGTTGCCATATCTGCCATAGAGCATCCTGCAGCGAGATCCGGAAGTATGACTCGTTGCCGAGATGAAGTGAGTATGTCTGCGCTCTCTGCCATGAAATGAACTCCGCAGAAGAAGATAAATTCAGCCGAACTTTGTGCAGCTGCCGCCTGCGCCAACTTAAATGAATCACCAGTGATATCGGCGAATTGAATGACCTCATCGCGTTGATAGTGATGACCCAAAATCAAGGCACGGCTACCGAGCGCCGCTTTCGCCGCGATTGCTCGTTCAACGAGGTGTGGGTCACTTGCAGGAGGAAGTTCACCGGTGCATGAGACGCCGCGCTCTGAAGCAAGATCTGAGCCTTGGCCCAGAAGGAGAAGCTCGCTCAGGTTGATGGACATATACGTATTGTTGTGCGTTTGGGTTAGCCAGAGCAACCCGACGCAGGTATTCTTGCCCACATGACTACTGAAACAACATCAACTCCCGTAGAGATCACAACCGGTATCACTCTTACCGATGTTGCAGCTGCAAAGGTTGCCGCTCTTCTTGCTCAAGAAGGTCGCGATGACCTCTACCTCCGCGTTGCTGTTCAGCCAGGCGGCTGCTCTGGTCTTCGCTACCAGCTCTACTTCGATGATCGCAATCAAGATGGCGATGTCACACGCGAATTCGGGTCGGTAAAAGTTGTAGTGGACAAGATGAGCGATCCATATCTCATGGGTGCTTCTATCGATTTCGTAGACACAATTGAGAAGCAGGGCTTCACTATTGATAATCCAAATGCACAGGGATCTTGTGCATGCGGCGATTCATTTAACTAATCAGCGTTAATTCCTCGCTGCTGTAGTTAGATTCCAATATGAAAATTGGCGTAGCGGGTTCTGTTGGTCTCGACCACTTGATGACTTTTCCAGGAAAGTTCACTGACTCTCTCGTTGCTGGCTCTCTTGAAAAGGTATCGCTCTCATTCCTCGTCGATGGGCTAGATGTACGGCGTGGGGGATGCGCTGCAAATATTGCCTTTGGCCTTGGAGTTCTTGGCCTCAACCCCATTCTGATTGCGGCTGTAGGTAAGGATTTCGCAGATTACGATGCATGGCTTACTCGCCACGGAGTTGATACATCTCATGCATTGGTTTCAACATCCCAGCACACCGCGCATTTCACGGTAACAACAGATACGGAACTCAATCAGATTGCCTCATTCTTTCCCGGAGCGATGTCAGAGGCACGCAACATTGAACTCAAGCCAATCATGGACAAGGTTGGCAAACTCGATTTACTGGTGATTTCACCAGATGATCCTGAAGCTATGTTGCGCCATACAGAAGTAGCTCTTTCCATGGGAGTTGCAGTAGCAGCCGATCCTTCTCAGCAGATGGCGCGCATGAGCGGTGAAGAAATTAAGAAGTTAATCTCCGGCGCAACCTACCTATTTATGAATGAGTACGAGTTAGCGCTGGCAATTCAGAAGACTGGCTGGAGCGATCACGAAATTCTTCAACGGGTGAAATATCGCATCGTCACTTTAGGTGCTGAGGGAGCTCGCATCGAGAGTATTGATGGAACATTTATTAAGGTGGGATGCGCTAAAGAGAAGGCAAAGGTAGATCCAACTGGAGTCGGTGACTCATTCCGTTCTGGATTTGTCGCAGGACTTGCCTGGGGCTTATCTCACGAGCGTTGTGCTCAGCTTGGCTCCATGATTGCTACCTACGTTATCGAAACAACGGGCACACAGGAATATCGCTTTACCAAAGATGAATTTGTAACTCGTTTCAGCGAAGCTTATGGATCTGAAGCAGCAGCAGAAATCGCTGCTCATCTTTCAGCGTAACTGTTGCGCTACCTCACCTACTGAATGAACAAGATCATCAATATTCTCTTGCGTTGTGCCTGCGTGGAGAGTAATTCGCAGATGTCCCACAGTTTCATAGCCCATCGCTGCGAGTACATGGCTCGGTTGTAGATCTTCAGGAGAGCACGCCGAACCTGAATCAATATCCATTCCTCGTGAAGCAAGTTCGCGAACCAATCTTTCTCCCGTTACTCCTTCAACGACGACTGAGAAAATGTGGGGGAGGGATGGAGATTCTGGCGCAACGATGCGAACGCCTGGAATGCGAGCAAAGGCTGCAATTGCTAAGTGGCGAAGCTGCGGACTTTCGTCAACGAAATTCTCGAGAGCAACTGATGATGCTAAGAGAAGCGGTAGTGAGAAACTGCCAGGAGAACTGATAGGAGCAATCTTTGGCAATGGATAGGAATAGTGTGAGCGATCACCAATCGCCATGATTGCAAGACCCGCAGGGCCGTTCCATGAGAGCGAATCGAACAGTGCAGTACTCCATCGCGGAGGAAGCGGAACTCGCGATCCAGATGATGTTGCATCGACAGCTATCAGAACCGAATCGGCAACTGCATCGAGTGGTCTTTGAATGACCCCAGTTTCACCATTGGCCAACTGCAGGGACAAGACAGAGTGACCAGGTACCTTTGAAAAGTCTTGTATCAAACCTGCGGCATCAACATCGAGTTGCACCACGTGAGATGAATGGGAACGCGCAATAGCGCGGATCTTGCCTTTATCGATTGCCGAATATGCAAAGGTCGAGTTCTGCGTAAAGAGACCTGCGATTGATAAATAGTGGCCAAGAGCAGGCTCTCCGAGAACTTCTATGGAATCAACCTGTATCGCTAAATGGGTCGCGATATTTTCAAGCGCTTGATTGCGAAGAATGGCTGCCTTGGCAGAGCTCTGGGAAAGTTTCTTGGGGTCGGCCCACCCTTGATCAAAGGCGGCTAAAAGCGCTTCTCTTGCGGCAGGATGGAGCGGGCTTTCAGAGGCGAAATTTCCTGTGACACGAACCACCGAATCAACGCTACTCGCTCCGACGAGCGCATGCACATCGCGCCACTATCCTTACCCCATGTCTTCTCACGCTCCGCGCCGAAAGCGCTTTGTCAGAGCGGTGGCACTTGTAGCCCCGGCCCTCTTTCTCTTAACGGGTTGTTCTTTTAATTCAAAGGATATTTCTGGATTGGGATTTCCAAAGGGTGTCTCAAGCGTTACCGATATTTCGCTCTCTTTGTGGCAAGGTGCTTGGATTGCAGCGGGAGTTGTAGGAATCTTTACCTTAATTCTGATTTTGTGGCCAGCGGTCTTTCACCGCGCTCATGCAAGTAAGGGCGAATTTCCAAAGCAGACTCAATACAACATTCCGGTAGAAATCCTCTACACCATCATTCCTTTTGCGATTGTGGCAGTCCTCTTCTACTTCACAGCAGTGAAAGAAAATAAGATTATTGATAAGACGTCACCGGTAAAGCACGAAATTTCTGTCGAAGGAATTCAGTGGTCCTGGCAATTTGGATATCCAGAAGCTGGAGAAAAAGCACTTGTTACTGGAACCCCTGCTAAACCTCCAACGCTGTACCTGCCACTCGGAGAGAAAGTTCGCTTTACTTTAACGTCTAACGATGTGGTGCATGGATTCTGGATACCCGCATTTATGATTCAGATGCAGAATCTTCCCGGCGAGACCAATCACTTGCAATTTACCGCCAATAAGCTCGGTGAATTCCCTGGTCGATGCAACATTCTCTGTGGACGTAACCACTCACAAATGATCTTTAAGGTAAAAGTTGTAACTCCAGAGCAGTATCAGAACTATCTTGACTCATTGAAGGCGAGCGCGTAATGACAACATTTGCAGAGCGTCCAACGATTGCAGCCCCTCGCCAAGGAGTCCAGAAGACTTCTCTCGGAAGCCAATTTGTAAAGACCATCACCTCAACTGATCACAAGCGCATCGGATTCCTCTACCTTGCTACTTCCTTTGCTTGGTTCCTTATTGGTGGATTATTAGCGCTCCTGCTTCGCATTGAACTTGCCCGTCCTGGTATGCAGTTCTTTAGCAATGAGCAGTACAACCAGATTTTCACCATGCACGGCACCATCATGCTCTTGATGTTCGCGACCCCGCTCTTTGTCGGTTTTGCGAATGTGATTATGCCGTTGCAGATTGGCGCAGCAGATGTGGCATTTCCGCGCCTTAATATGCTGTCGTATTGGCTCTACTTCTTTGGATCCATCGAAGCGACAATCGGGTTCTTAACTCCTGGTGGCGCAGCTTCTTTCGGATGGACTGCTTACGCTCCGCTTGCTAACTCAACATACTCACCAGGAATCGGTGGCGATCTGTGGGTGATGGGACTTGCTATTTCAGGTCTTGGAACTATTTTGGGTGGCGTCAATTTCATTACAACAATCTTCACAATGCGCGCGCCGGGAATGACGATGTTCCGTATGTCGATCTTCTCGTGGAACGTTCTTTTGACATCAATCCTTGTCTTGCTCGCATTCCCACCACTTGCTGCAGCTCTGCTGGGTCTTGAGTCAGATCGCCTCTTTGGCACTCATCTCTTTGATCCAGCCAATGGTGGAGCGATGTTGTGGCAACACCTTTTCTGGTTCTTTGGTCACCCCGAGGTCTACATTCTTGCGCTTCCATTCTTTGGAATTGCAACCGAAATTTTGCCTGTTTTCTCTCGTAAACCAATCTTTGGATATAAAGGTCTCATTGCAGCAACGATTGCGATTTCTGCACTTTCTGTTGCGGTGTGGGCGCACCACCTCTTCGCAACCGGAAAAGTACTTCTTCCATTCTTCTCATTTATGACTTTCTTGATTGGTGTGCCGACAGGTGTGAAGTTCTTCAACTGGATCGGAACTATGTGGCGAGGCCATGTCACATTCGAAACACCAATGCTTTGGGTTATGGGCTTCCTTGTCACCTTCCTCTTTGGTGGCCTGACCGGAATCATCTTGGCTTCACCGCCACTTGATTTTGCCGTGTCAGCTTCTTACTTCGTTGTTGCCCACTTCCACTACGTGCTCTTTGGCACAGTGGTCTTCGCTATGTTTGCCGGCTTCTACTTCTGGTGGCCAAAATTCACTGGGCGCATGCTCAACGAACGCCTTGGCAAGATTCACTTTTGGACTCTCTTCTTTGGATTCCATACAACATTTCTTATCCAGCACTGGCTCGGAATCAAGGGCTTCCCACGTCGCTACGCCGATTACCTAGCAAGCGATGGTTTTACTGGGATGAATATGATTTCAACAGTTGGTTCATTCTTGCTTGCGCTGTCTATGGTTCCATTCTTTATCAATGTATGGATTACTCGTAAATCTCCATTGGTTGGAGTCGATGATCCATGGGGATATGGTTCATCGTTAGAGTGGGCGACTTCGTGCCCACCACCACGCCATAACTTCACATCAATGCCTCGTATCCGCTCAGAGCGACCAGCATTCGATCTCCACCACCCTCATATCAAGACTGAAGGTCACTAATCATGAAAGCTAATTGGAAACTCTTCACAGGTCTCTCAATTTTCTATGTGATTATGGCTGTCATTTACTACTACGTGGGTGGCGAAGCGGTAGGAATCACCGGAATGATTCTTGCTTCCTGTCTTGCAGGAATGGTTGGTTTCTACCTCTGGTTTACACAGAAGCGCATCGGCGTTGCAATTCCTTCAGATAATCTCGATGCAGAGATTGCAGATGATGCCGGCGAACTTGGTTTCTACAGCCCGCATTCATGGTGGCCACTTCCGGTAGCGCTCAGCGCAACAGCGATGGGTCTTGGCTTAATTATTGGTTGGTGGCTCACATTAATCTCACTTGGCTCTTTGGTAATCAGCATCATCGGTATGGTGACTGAATACGAGAAGCCAGTTTCACTCTCTTCTCACTAGCGAATTACGCCCCTTTTGCGCCTATGAAGAAATTAGTTGGCGCTGCCCCATGGATATTTATCATCATCTGGAGCTCTGGTTTTGTCGTTGCTAAATATGGTTTTGAAGATGCAGATTCACTCTTCTTTCTTGCAATTCGACTTCTCCTTGCGGCGGCGATTCTTCTTATCCTCACTCTGGCCCTACGACAACCCACCTACTTATCTCGTCGCGATCTCGCTGCATCGTTAGCGATAGGTATCTCTCTGCATGGCTTCTATCTCGCCGGAGTTTGGTATGCAATCGAGTTGGGAGCGCCGGCCGGTCTGTCTTCTGTGATTACAAGTATGCAACCAATCGTTGTCTCACTTTTAGCCGTGCGACTCTTGGGTGAACCTCTTACGACTAAGCAAGTGGGCGGCCTTCTCTGTGGACTTGCGGGTGTCTTTCTTGTCGTTCTTCCCAAACTCTCGAAGGCTTCTGGGTTTACTGGTGAATCACTGGGGCTCCTCTTCGCAGCGTTAGCAGGGAGCACGATTGCGACTCTGCTTCAAAAAAAGATTGGCCATTCGATTCCGTTGATGATTGGTACCACATATCAATTCGCGATAGCCGGCTTTCTTCTTTTAATTGTCTCAATTCTGCGAGGCCGCACTCAATTTGAGTTGACCGTGACATCTTTCTGGACAATGACGTGGGCAGTACTTGTCACTTCAATCGCTGCCATTTTATTGCTCTTATGGCTACTCAATAGAGGCTCTGCGGCAAAGGTATCTAGCCTTCTCTATTTAGTTCCGCCTATGGCAGTTGTGCAAGCGTTTATTCTCTTTGGCGAAAAAGTTTCATGGGTGGGATTAGTAGGCATTGCAATGACTGCCTTTGGTGTGGCACTCGTAATTCGCTCCTAAGACTCACAATTTTCTTTCTTTCCTGATTAGATATGGCTATGACTCAACCTCCTGCAGATCCAGCCCGTGGCAAAGAGGTTTCACACCTCGATCGAACACATGTCTTTCACTCATGGTCAGCACAAGCCCAGATTTCTCCGCTGCCCGTAGCCGGGGGAGAAGGAAGTTACTTTTGGGACTTTGATGGAAACAAGTACCTTGATTTCTCAAGCCAATTAGTCTTTACCAATATTGGCCATCAACACCCTAAGGTCATCAAGGCGATTCAAGAACAAGCTGCCTTATACACAACGGTTGCACCACAACATGCCAATGAGGCGCGTGGTGAAGCAGCGCAGCGGATCACAGCTCGAGCTGGTGCACATCACAACAAGGTCTTCTTCACCAATGGCGGCGCAGATGGCGTTGAGAATGCAATTCGCATGGCGCGTCTTCATACCAATCGCCACAAAGTTCTGACCTTCTATCGCAGTTATCACGGCAACACTACTTCCGCGATCGCTTCAACCGGAGATCCCCGTCGCTGGCCCAATGAATATGCATATGGCCACGTTCATTTCTTTGGACCTTACCTCTATCGCTCTCCATTCTGGGCAACCACCGAGCAAGAAGAGTGCACTCGCGCACTCGAACATCTCGAGCAAGTAATCATCTTTGAAGGGCCTCACACCATTGCAGCAATTCTTATCGAATCAGTTGTTGGAACAGCAGGAGTACTGGTTCCACCCGTTGGTTACCTCGAGGGAGTGCGCGCTCTCTGCGATAAATACGGAATTATGTGGATTGCTGATGAAGTCATGGCTGGCTTTGGCCGCACTGGTAAATGGTTTGCTTATCAACATTCCACCGTTGAACCAGATCTGATTGTCTTCGCCAAGGGCGTGAACAGTGGTTATGTGCCACTCGGCGGTGTGATCATAAGTAATGAAATTGCTGCAACATTTAACGATCGAGTATTTCCTGGAGGCTTAACATATAGCGGACACCCACTTGCAGCAGCAGCGGCGGTTGCCACCATTGATGTCATGGCAGAAGAGAAGATCGTTGAAAATGCTGCAGCAATCGGCGAAAACGTGATCAAGCCACTTCTTGCTGAATTGATGGCAAATCATAAAGTGATTGGTGAAGTGCGCGGTAAAGGAGTCTTCTGGGCGCTTGACCTTGTCACCGACCGCCAGACTCGAGCACCACTTGCTCCATATGGATCGTCTAGCCCTGCTATGAATGAATTGGTAGCTGCATGTAAGAAATTGGGGCTATTCCCATTTATTAATTACAACCGTATGCATATCTGTCCGCCATGTAATGTCAGCGAGGCAGAGATTCGCGAAGGTTTTGCCATTTTGGATAAAGCCTTTGCATCTATCGCCCACCATTACGTTGGCAAGTAAAAAATAGACCCTGCCACATTGGACAGGGTCTATTTTCCTTACGAATGTCTTTACGAAGTTAGTGATGACCCTCGAGTTCACGACGCTCAGTCTCAGTTGCCTTAGGAACTGCAACTGCGGTTGCGCGTGAGATGCGATTGCGGATCTTATTCTTAATCGCAGCTGGGCGACGTACGCCAGCGGCATCATGCTCAGGAAGTTCAAGTGGTGCGATCTGTTCGTGAGAAGTAAGGAGCCATGCCTTCTCGGCTGAGATTGGCTCATGAACTTCTACAAACTCACCATTTGGCATGCGTACTAAACGTCCAGTTTCACGGCCATGCAGTACAAGATCGCGGTCTGCTCGCTGCAGTGAGAGACAGAGACGCTTCGTAATTATGAAAGCGATAGGAGGAAGAACGAGAACACCGATACGAGAGAACCACATCATCTGATTGATGGTGAGATGGAATGTGGTTGCGATGATGTCGTTTCCTCCATTGAGAAGAGCAACAATTGTGAAGGTAAGTGCCATGGCACCCAATGCGGTGCGATTTGGCGCGTTACGAGGACGATCAAGGAGATGATGTTCGCGCTTATCGCCTGTTGCCCAACTTTCGATAAATGGATAGAGAGCAAGCCCGGTAAACATAATTCCGGGCAAGATCAAACCAGGTATCAAAATGTTCCAAGAAATTGTGTGGCCAAATGCATGAGTCTCAAGCGGAGGCGACATACGGACCAAACCATCAAGCCAACCCATATACCAATCGGGTTGTGAACCTGCAGAAATTTGGCCAGGTGTGTAAGGACCATAAAGCCAAATTGGGTTGATCGATGCAACAGCTCCTAAGAATGCTGTCACACCAAACACGATAAAGAAGAATCCTCCAGCCTTTGCCATGTAGACAGGCATTAATGGATAGCCGACCACGTTCTTCTCTGTTCTTCCTGGACCAGGGAACTGTGTGTGCTTCTGGTACCAGACGAGCATGAGGTGAACTGTGATGAGTGCAAGGAAGATTCCTGGCAAGAGAAGTACGTGCACGGTGTAGATACGCGGGATAAATGCTTCACCCGGGAATGCTCCGCCGAATGCAAAGAATGCAATGTAGGAACCGACAAGTGGGAGAGCTTGAATAATTGCTTCTGCGATACGGATACCTGTTCCCGAGAGCAAGTCGTCAGGAAGTGAGTAACCCAAGAAGCCTTCGACAATTCCAAGAGTCAGGAGTCCAACTCCGATAATCCAGTTAAATTCGCGAGGTTTGCGGAATGCACCCGTGAAGTAGACGCGAAGCAAGTGGACGACAATTCCCACCATAAAGATCAGCGCAGCCCAGTGGTGGATCTGACGCATTAAGAGACCGCCGCGTACTTCAAATGAAATGTGCAGAGTCGACGCGTATGCCGCAGACATTTTCAGACCTGAAAGTGGTTGATACCCACCGTCGTAGACAACTTCGCGTTGTGAAGGATCAAACCAGAATGTCAGGAATGTTCCGGAAAGAAGCAGAATGATGAATGAGTAGAGGCAGATTTCGCCAAGTAGGAATGACCAGTGATCAGGGAAGACCTTGGTGAGGTTCTTCTTCATCCATTTGGCAGCACCTGTTCGATCATCAACATAACCTGCAACATTTCCGGCAATTCTTTCGCGTGCTGTCATGATGAGCGCTCCCAGAAGCTAGGTCCTACAGGTTCGGTAAATGGTTGCTGTGCGACGAGATATCCATCTGCATCGACAGTGATAGCCAATTGTGGCAGAGGTCGGGCTGCGGGGCCAAAGATAACTTTGGCTGCACGAGTCACATCGAATGTTGATTGGTGACATGGACAGAGCAAATGCTTGGTCTGTTGTTCATAGAGCGCAACGGCGCATCCCATGTGTGAACAAATCTTGGAGAAAGCGATGATGCCTTCGTGAGTCCATGAAAGGCGCTCTGCGTCAAGGTTAAATTCTTCAGGGCGAAGGCGAATGAGAAGAACTGCATCTTTGCCGATGTTGTTGAGAGTGCGTTCTTCACCAGGTGCCAGTTCAGGAAGGGTTTGTGCGACCGCTCCTACTTCAAGATCTTCAGGGCGAATAGGACGATCTCCTGGATCAGTTACCAAACGTGTTCCTGCTTTCCATGAAGTCTTGTGAAGATCATCTTTTGGAAGTGGACCTAAATCACGTAGTAAGAGCAGGGGAGTAAGTGCAGAAAGTCCAAGAGCAGCACCTAATGTGCGTTTAATCAGCGGGCGACGTCCGAGACCAGCTGCTGCTGCTCCGGCCTTAACAGTCTTTACAAATTCTGCACGATCTTCATCTTCAGAACGGAATTCATGTCGTTGCGCAATTACTTCTTCATCAGGCATCAAAGTCTTTGCCCAGTGAATTGCACCTGCACCAATGCAGAAGAGGGCGATTGCCATTCCAAGTCCAAGGCCGAGTTGCTGCGTATTGGTTTCACCAAGAACGGGGATGAAGATAAAAGAAGAATCTTTAATAAAGATATATGAGTAAATAAGTAGAAGTGTTCCGATAGCAGAGAGACCGAAGAGAATGGCAACTTGGCGCTCAGCGCGGGCAGCCGCTTTGGGATCTGTATCTGTTTGGCGATGTACGTGCGCTGGAAGACCAGGATCTTTAATCTGTTCGATCTCGTTAGACATCAACTATCTCGCCTTCATCGCTAGCCAGACTGCAACACCAACGAGCAGTCCGATTCCAAGTGTCCATACAAGTAGGCCCTCTGTTACTGGTCCAACGCGACCAAGTGCAGCTCCGCCAAGTTGTGGCTCTGACTCTGCTGACTTAATCCACTTAATAATGGATAGTTTTTCTTCAGGTGTAATTGTCTTATCGCTAAAGACTGGCATTGACTGCGGACCAGTAATCATCGCTTCATAAATATGCTTTGGTTCAACACCCATCAACGTTGGCGCATATTTTCCTTGGGTAAGAGCGCCACCTTGAGCTGCAAAGTTATGGCACATAGCGCAGTTAGTGCGGAAAAGTTCTCCACCATCTGCAACCGAACCATCGCGTTCATAGTTCAGTGACTCTTCTGAGGGAACTTGTGGGCCCGGAGCAAGAGATGCGACATAGGTAGCAAGGGCATTTACTTGCTCTGCGTTATAGACAGGCGGCTTACGCATCGCCTGGGTGCTCATATCAGCCATAGGCATACGGCCTGTGCCAACTTGGAAATCTACTGAGGCAGCGCCTACTCCGATGAGAGATGGAGCAATTTCTCCACCCTCTGCATTGATCCCGTGGCATGACGAGCATCCCTTAAGAAAGAGCTGACGTCCTTCTTCGATTGTCGCTGAACGATCGGCAACAGAAGTTGTGTCATTGTTGACTGCACTCGCAACTTGGAATGTGGTGCCGATGGTGAAGAGAGCAAAGATCAAAAGAATTGGTCCTGCTGCACGATGTCTGCGTAGACGCGAGAGACGCTTCACTGTGTTCCTTTCAGTTGGATCAGTCGGTTAAACATTCTTTTAGGACTTTACTTAATGAGGTAAATCGCTGAGAAGAGTGCAATCCACACAACATCAACAAAGTGCCAATAGTAGGAAACTACGATTGCTGTCGTGGCTTGACCTTGGGTAAAGCGACGAGCTTTCGCAACACGGATCATGACAATCAGAAACGCAATCAGTCCACCAGTTACGTGCAGTCCGTGGAAGCCTGTCGCCAGGTAGAAGACAGAACCGTATGCAACGGAGGAGAGTGTCAGGCCTTCTGTTACCAATGACGCGTACTCGTAAATCTGGCCTGCGATAAAGAAGCCGCCCATGAGGAAAGTGAGGGCAAACCATTCACGCATTCCCCAACTTTTGATGTTCAGAAGTGAACCGGTACGACGAGCTTGGTATCGCTCGGCTGCAAAGACACCGAACTGACAAGTCACGGAGGAGAGGACAAGAACGGTTGTGTTGATCGCAGCAAATTGAATGTTGAGAATCTTTGTTGATTCAAGCCAGATCTTTGGACCCTGCACTGCGCGGGTGGTGAAGTACATAGCGAAGAGTGCGGCAAAGAACATGAGTTCGCTTGAGAGCCAGACAATCGTTCCAACGGCCACCATATTGGGGCGGGTGATCTTGTGGTGAGCGCTCATGCTGGTGCTGGTCATAGGTGGCATTATTCCCGAAAAGAGCCTTACTAACCTATTTACAGCGCCCTCGGCAGGCTCGAATTCGAGCATAAATCGCGTGAAAAGGGTCACGCATCTGGACACTATTTTTTCGAGAGCCAAGCTCTCAAGTGGCTATTAGACTTCCACCCATGTCAGAGAATTCAGCAGTTCGAGAGCGTAAGTACTCAATCGTTCTCTACTCCGACGATGTGACGGTTCGAGACGCTGTGATTAGTTCACTTGGTTCTCGAGTCGCACCTGATATGGCCGAACACGTTATTCATCAATTTGCCACAGGTCCTGCTCTCCGCCTCTTTGTCGATAGCAAAAAGCCTGATTCTGATTCACCGATAGATCTCTTTATTTTGGATGGGGAATCTGTACCCGAGGGCGGCATTGGAATGGCTCGCCAATTAAAGGATGAAGTTTTCAACTGTCCTCCGGTCCTGGTCATCACAGGTCGCAAAGAAGATGCTTGGCTTGCTGCATGGTCACGCGCAGAAGCAAATGTGCTCCATCCAGTTGATCCCTTCACCCTTTCACACACCGTTGCCGATTTACTGCGCGCACGTACTGTTGCAACCAACCTCACCGCGTAACGAGCCGAACCCATGACTTCAACTCCTCTGAGCTGGAGCGCGCTTACCGAGAAACTCAACTCAGGACTTGATCTCGATCGAGATGAAATTCAAAGCGCTATGCGCGAGATTCTTTCGGGAGAGTCTGATATTGAAAGTGTCAAAGAGTTTCTCCTTGCTCTCAAATCTAAGGGAGAGACTGCGGACGAAGTAGGAGCGCTGGTAGAAGTCTTATATGCCCACTCTGCACCCATCACAATCGCCGAGCGAGCCGTCGATACTGTTGGTACTGGCGGAGATGGCGCACATACCATCAACATTTCAACGACAGCTGCAATCATCGCAGCCGCAGCAGGTGCGCGGGTAGTCAAACATGGAAATCGCGCAGTCTCTTCTAAATCTGGCGCATCAGATTTTCTTGAAGCTCTTGGTGTAGTACCAGGACTCGATGGGGCTGGGGTTGAGCGCACAGTGCGAGAACTTGGAATTGGTTTCTGCTTTGCCCCCATCTTTCACCCTGCTATGCGCTTTGCAGCACCTGC
Organism: actinobacterium SCGC AAA278-O22; assembly: GCA_000372185.1. GTDB lineage: Bacteria > Actinomycetota > Actinomycetes > Nanopelagicales > Nanopelagicaceae > Planktophila. The sequence continues at coordinate 38,677 of AQUA01000008.1, forward strand.
CCGAAAAGAGTTAGGGGTGCCAACAGTGTTCAATATTTTGGGACCGTTGGCTAATCCTGCGAAACCACAAGCAGCTGCAATTGGGGTTGCCAACGAGCGCATGCATCTAGTGATGGCGCAAGTAATGGCGGAAAAAGGATGCGATGGCTTTGTATTTCGCGGAGATGATGGACTCGATGAGATAACGCTGACAACAACAACTTCTGTACTTTCCATTGGAAAGGCCGAGATCAAGAGTGACCGCATTGACGCACATGATTTTGGAATGAGTAACGCACCCATCGAGGCGATAGTGGGTGGGGATGCTGCGGAAAATGCCCGAATCTCTCGCGCGATATTTGCAGGTGAAAGAGGAGCGCCACGTGATGCAGTTCTGCTCAACGCAGCAGCAGCGATTGCCGCATTCGAAGGAGATCTCGAGAGCGATATTAAATCCCGAATCACACGAGGACTTCGACGGGCAGAGAAGGCAGTTGATTCTGGTGCAGCGTTAGCGCTATTGGGGAAGTGGGCGGCGCTTACTCAGGAGATTTCGGCTTCTTAACTTTCTTTCCGAAATTCTTAAGTTCTTCGAGAGTGTAAATATCGTACGAACCGAGTCGTTCGAGTAAACCGTGAAAGACATCGAGTGTGGCACGGGCATCATCGAGTGCGCGGTGGTTAGGAGTTGTTTGGGTTCCAAAGAATTCTGCCAAGGTAGCTAATTTGCAGTTGGGGACTTCGTCGCGTGAAAGAACTTTGCGCGCGATAATCGCTGTATCGAGGACAGGAAATTGTGGCCATTCAAATCCATTGGAACGCGCTGCGTGCGTGAGAAAAGAGAGATCGAATGGAGCATTCTGAGCGATGAGTACTGTGTGCGATGCGCTTCCCAGGAATTCTAGAAGTGATGGAAATATGTGAGCGATGGTGGGGGATTGAAAGACCATTTCATCAGTAATTCCCGTAAGTTCGGTGATGTAAGAAGGTACGGGATGTTGCGGATCGATAAATGTCTGAAATTCTCCGAGAACAACACCGCCTTGTACCTTAACGGCGCCAATTTCGGTAATGCCAGCACCTAGATGTGGGGCGCCTCCAGTTGTTTCGAGATCGAGAACAACAAATGTAATTTCATCAAGTCGACGACCAAAATCTTGCAGGGTGCTCTGCCATGGCTCTTCTTGTGATGAAGAATTCACCGAATCGTTAGCCATATGTAAACCCTAGATGATTGCGATGACATCGAGAGAGTAATACTCTCAACACATGGGAGTAGAAGGCGCACCAGCTGGGTTATTGCAGGATTGGCATGCTGAAGGTCGTGGAGCCAATAAGAAGATAGGAATTCTTCTTGTGCATGGATTTACTGGTTCGCCAGCTTCTATGCGTCCTTGGGCTGAATATCTCAATCAACGTGGATACACAGTCACAGTTCCTTTATTGCCTGGTCACGGAACCCGACCTGAAGATCTCAATCTTGTGAAGTGGCAAGAGTGGCCAGCCAAAGTTGAGTCAGACCTCAATCACCTTCTGCATACCTGCGAAAAGGTCTTCATCTGCGGACTTTCTATGGGTGGCGGAACAACTCTCAATGTTGCCACTCGCTATTCACAGCAACTTGCTGGCATCATTTTGGTCAACCCTATGATTCACGTGAAGTTAGTTCCACATCAACTTGCCTGGGTGATTTCTCGATTCCAGAAAATGCGCGATTCTGTAGGCGATGACATCAAACGTCCAGGAATTACAGAGTGGGGCTATGACTCACTTCCTGCAGTGGGTGTCTACCAACTTTTGAAGATGCTTTCTTATACCCGCAAACGGCTGCACGATGTCACAGCACCTCTGCAGCTATTTCATAGCGTGGACGACCACACACTTCCAGTGTCCAACACTGAAATCATTATGAAGGGCGTGGGATCACGCGATAAGAATCGCATCGAATTGGTAAATAGCTACCACGTTGCAACCCTCGATTATGATCAAGAAATCATTTTCGAGAATTCGCGAATATTTATTGAATCGCACTCATAACGCGCCCAGTTGCAACAAATTCAGTAGCAGCCTCAAGTTCTGGCGATAGATATCTATCAGGTCCTGGCCCAGATACATATTCACGCAATCCTGCAATGACCTTGGAGGATATGGGACTTGGTGTAAGTGGTGCACGAAGTTCTATCGCACGAGCCGCGGTGACTAACTCAATCGCAATAATCCTGGTGAGATTTTCGATCGCGGTACGCAATTTTCTTGCTGCAGACCATCCCATCGAAACGTGATCTTCCTGCATGGCAGAAGATGGAATTGAATCGACGCTGGCAGGAGTCGCTAATCGCTTATTCTCACTCACCAAAGCGGCTTGAGTGTATTGAGCAATCATCAGACCTGAATCAACGCCTGGATCATGCGCTAAGAATGGGGGCAGACCAGCGCTTCTATTTTTATCGAGGGCTCGATCAGTTCGACGTTCAGAGATACTTCCTAAATCCGCAACTGCAATGGCAAGGAAATCAAGAACGTAGGCAACCGGTGCACCATGGAAGTTGCCGTTGGATGAGATACGGCCATCATCAAGAACCACAGGATTATCGATAATCGCTGCAAGTTCACGGTGTGCCACGGTGGCTGCATATGCAACAGTGTCACGTACAGCACCGGCTACCTGCGGAGCACAGCGAAGTGAGTAGGCATCTTGTACGCGATCATCATCATGAAGGTGCGATGCAACTATTCCTGATCCTTTGAGAGTCTCTAGCATTCTCGCTGCACTCTCGGCTTGACCTGGATGCGCACGCAATGGTTGATGCAATTCTGGAATAAAGACACGATCAGTTCCGAGTAACCCTTCAACGCTCATTGCCGCAACTACATCTGCAGAATTGACAAGCATCGTGAGGTCTTCAATGGCGAGGATGAGCATCCCTAACATTCCATCAGTGCCGTTGATAAGCGCTAGGCCTTCTTTTTCAGCTAATTGCACTGGCGAAATATTGGCTTCAGCAAGAAGCTCGAGAACTGGACGCTGAATTCCATTGCGATCGACAGCTTCGCCTTCTCCCATCAGAACGAGCGCGCAATGAGCAAGCGGGGCAAGGTCACCACTGCAACCGAGAGAACCAAATTCACGAACCAACGGAGTTATTCCAGCATTGAGCAATGCGGCCATGGTCTGCGCGATCACAGGTCGCACACCAGTTTTGCCTGATGCAAGAGTTTTCAAACGGAGCGCCATCAGAGCTCGCACAACTTCGCGCTCGACGGGGTTACCTACGCCGGCAGCATGCGAACGGATCAAAGAACGTTGCAATTGTGTTCGAAGTTCTTGTGACACATGACGATTCGCAAGTGCGCCAAATCCCGTTGAAATTCCATAGACAGGCGTATCAGAGGCTGCCAATTCCTCGACGTGATCACGAGAAGATTGCATTGCCGTAAGTGAGTCGGCGGATATGGTGACCGTTGCATTGTGACGAGCGATGGCGACTAAATCTGCGAAAGTCATTCCGGAGGTTGAAATCCTTACTTCTGCCATGTTGTCACTGCTCTTCCTGATTTGTAGGTACTGTGAACAAGATTTACTCCGGGGCGATACGCCAGATGGATATAAGAAGGAGCATCGAGCAGAACCAGATCAGCTCTCTTGCCCACGCTGATTGAACCGATGTCGCTTCGACGAAGTGCTTTAGCTCCTCCGATTGTTGCAGCAGCAACGGCTTCTTCTACGGTGAAGCCCAAGAGACTGACTGCAGCTGCAATACAAAATGGCATTGATGTGGTGAAACTAGATCCGGGGTTGCAATCTGATGCAATCGCAACCGTTGCACCTGCATCGAGGAAACGTCTTCCAAGATATGCTTCGAGGTGGGTAGAAAATTCAGCTCCAGGTAGAAGCGTTGCCACTGTGTTGCTAGAGGCAAGTAGTTCGATATCTCTATCGGTAGATTTGCTGAGATGGTCTGCTGAAGCCGCATCTACCGCAATGGCAATTTCTACTGCCTTTCCTGATGAAAGTTGATTGGCATGTAAACGTGGCAATAACCCATGAGAAATTCCTGCACGCAATATTGCCTCGGTCTGATTGGGGTTGAATGCTCCTACATCACAGAAAACATCAATCCATTTTGCGTGTGATTGGGGAATGATCGAGTTGATGATGAGGTCAACATAGCCATCTGGATCATCGCGAAACTCTTCAGGTATGACATGTGCTGCAAGTAACGTCGTCTCCTCGGTGAAATTCTTGGCAACTTGCAATGAACGTAGCTCATCTTTTTCAGTCAACCCATAGCCTGATTTGATCTCCATTGTGGTGGTGCCAGATGCGAGAGCTTCATCCAGTAGTCGTTGAGCATTTGATGCCAAATCAGAATCAGTAGCCGCGCGAGTTGCGGCAACTGTTGATGCAATGCCACCTGAGGTGTATTTCTGGCCTTGGGATCGGAGTGAAAATTCTTCAGATCGATCACCTGCAAAGATGATGTGTGAATGTGAATCTACAAAACCGGGAAGAAGAGTTTTGTTCGAGCAATCGACCACAGAATCTACGCCAGTTGGAACACCTGTAGTAATGCGAGCAATGACGCCATCATCAGAAACGATAGTTGCATTACGCACGATTCCAAGTGCGCCATCATCGATGGAGGAATCATTGGTAACCAGAGTTGAGATATTAGTGAAAGCTATGGAACTCACTTGATGGGTGCGCCATTCATCATGGGAACGTGAACACCCTTTTCAATGGCAACTTCTTGCGCGTGTTCGTAACCTGCATCAACGTGGCGAATGACACCCATGCCTGGATCATTGGTGAGAACTCGTTCAAGCTTCTGCGCAGCAAGTGCGGTTCCGTCGGCAACACTTACCTGTCCTGCGTGGATAGATCTTCCGATTCCGACACCTCCGCCATGGTGAATTGATACCCATGAAGCACCGGATGAAATGTTGATCATCGCATTGAGTAATGGCCAATCTGCAATTGCATCTGATCCATCGAGCATCGCTTCTGATTCACGATAGGGCGAAGCAACACTGCCGCAATCGAGATGATCACGACCAATCACAATCGGTGCAGTGACTTCACCTCGTGCAACCAGATCGTTAAATGCCAGACCTGCCTTGTCGCGTTCTCCATAACCGAGCCAACAGATACGTGCAGGAAGTCCCTCAAATTCAACTCGATCTTGAGCCATCGTGATCCAACGGTGAAGATGTTTATTATCAGGAAAGAGATCAAGAACTGCTTGATCAGTGCGCGCGATATCGCGTGGATCTCCTGAAAGTGCGACCCAGCGAAAAGGTCCTTTCCCTTCGCAGAAAAGTGGACGTATATATGCCGGGATAAATCCAGGAAATTCAAAGGCCCGCTGGTAACCACCTTGACGCGCTTCATCGCGAATTGAATTTCCATAATCAAAAACAACAGCGCCCTTATCTTGGAAATTAACCATCGCTTCAACGTGCTTGGCCATGGACTCCTTAGCGCGCTTAGCAAAGTCAGCTGGGTTTCGATCGGCTTCATCTCGCGCATTGTTGATATCAATACCTTCAGGGATATAGAAGAGTGGATCATGTGCTGAGGTTTGATCTGTGACGATGTCGATTGGAACACCCATAGCAAAAAGTTGTGGCAATACAGTCGCACTATTTCCTACAAGGCCAATGGAGATAGCCTGCTTCTCACTCTTTGCTTTGACAGCCATCGCGACTGCTTGCTCGAGGTTGTCCGCAAGGACATCGAGGTATCGCTTGCTGACTCGACGTTTCAACCGAGAGCCATCTACGTCAATGATGAGGCAGGTACCTTCATTCATAGTGACCGCTAAGGGTTGGGCACCACCCATACCGCCGCATCCGCCTGTGACAGTGAGAGTTCCAGCCAGAGTTCCACCAAAATGCTTTTCTGCGACAGCGGCAAAAGTTTCGTATGTGCCTTGAAGAATTCCTTGAGTGCCAATGTAGATCCACGAACCAGCTGTCATTTGACCATACATGGTGAGCCCGAGATCTTCGAGTCGCCGGAATTCCGGCCACGTCGCCCAATCACCCACCAAATTGGAATTTGCTAACAGAACTCGTGGTGCCCACTCGTGAGTTTGGAATACTCCGACTGGCTTTCCAGATTGGACCAACATGGTCTCATCATTTTTGAGATGGGTGAGTGTCTTCACGAGCGCATCAAAAGATTCCCAGTTTCGTGCAGCCTTACCGGTTCCGCCGTACACAACTAACTTGTCAGGATGTTCTGCCACTTCGGGATCGAGATTGTTTTGCAACATTCGAAGAGCTGCTTCTTGCCCCCAACCCATTGCACTCTTTTCTATTCCGCGAGGTGCTCTTACGGGGCGTGGGCCAGACATCATTTGAGCACTATATATCTGCAGTCAATGCGCATACCACTACCCTGTAACCATGGCGTTATCCCATGATTCCTTATGGCCACGGGCCTATTCGCTATTTTCGCAAGAAAAAAGTGGGCCTAGTGATGTCACCCTAGTTGGGGTTCCAGCATCGAGAACGAGTCTGAGTCCAACGCAAGCGCATGAAACACCAGATGCAATTCGTAAGGCGCTACTGCGATACTCAACCGCTCACTCAGATTCACGTGTAAAAATTGAAGATATCAAAGTTAATGATGCTGGAAATGTTGTATCGCCAGATATCGATGAAACTCAATCAATTTCGGCGATTCATGCGTTGAGTTCTGAATCCGAACTTCTCATCGCCCTCGGAGGCGATAACTCAATCACCTACGCAGGGTTTCAAGGAACAGACGCGACGGGGCTCATTACGTTGGATGCGCATTACGATCTTCGTGACGGAGTTAGTAATGGCTCTCCAGTGCGACGATTAATAGAAGCAGGGTTGGAAGGAAAAAAGGTTGTTCAGATCGGTATTGCTGATTTTTCAAACTCGGCTGAGTATGCAGAGCGAGCGAGAAAATACGGAATTACCGTAATTCCTCGTAGTGAATTACGTATTAAAAGTATTGCCGAAGTGTGGGCCCGAGCTCTGGACATTGCCGGAGACAAGATATTTGTTGATTTTGATATGGATGTCTGCGATCGGTCGGTTGTTCCAGCGTGCCCAGCAGCTGCCCCAGGTGGAATTAGCGCAGATGAATTGCGCCAATTTGCATTCTTGGCAGGTAATTCACATTCGGTCATTGCAGCTGATATTTCGGAGGTTGATTCCACGCAAGATTCGAAAGATGAGCGAACGGTTCGACTTGCAGCACTTGTCGTTCTTGAGTTGATAGCAGGTTTTTCGGCACGTGAATAGATTATTGGGCGCTCTTGGTGGAAATAGAGCTGCCGATGCATTTCGTAAAACCGTTTCAGGAGATCCAAGTGGAGCGCCTGAATGGTCGAAGCAGATGGCAATTGGAAATGACATCGGGTTCTTTGGTCCAGATAGCGCGGTCTGGCAGGTACATGGCTGCATTGCAACGCTCGTCGGTGGCATCCGCGCCTTACTCATGCAGGCAGCGCACCCTGCTGCACTTACTGGTGTTGCTGAGCACTCAGCGTATGACACAGATCCGCTCGGACGACTCGAACGCACAACCCGATGGCTCACCATTACCTCATTTGGTTCTACAGAAGCAATCGAGATTGAAGCCCGACGGGTTCGAGAGATGCATAAGCGAGTTGCAGGACATTTTGAGCAAAAGTCAGGTGAATCTGTTCCATATAGTGCCAGCGATCCACGGTATCTATTGTGGGTTCATTGTGCCTTTACAGATTCATTTCTGCGCGCACATGAAGAACTTAAATATCCATTACCTCAAGGCTCAGATCAGTATGTTCGTGAATGGTCGCGGAGTGCCGTGCCATTAGGACTATCAACGGCGCCACTTTCGAGAGATGAACTCAACGAAGCTTTGTCTGATTTTGCCAAGAACGAAGTTGCATCGATTGCTATGACTCCGCCCATTGTGGGATTTATCCTTAAACCTCCATTTTCACGCGGTGGCAGATTCTTCTATCGGATACTTGCCAATGCTGCGATAGCTACCCTAGATGAACCCTTTCTTTCGGTCTTAGGTTTGAGACGTCGTTCAAAGATGTGGTTACGAATCAGCAGATACCTACTTGATTTTCTCTCGTACATGCTGGGCCATGAATCACCGAGCCAAAAGATTGCGCGTCAAAGAATCAACGCTCTACAGTGATGCCATGTCAGACTGCATCTTCTGCAAAATAGTCGAGGGTTCAATTCCGTCTCATAAAGTCTACGAAGACGATCATTGCTATGCATTTCTCGATATTTTTCCAGCCAACCGTGGGCACACATTGGTGATTCCGAAGAAGCATGTCAAAGATATCCATGAAGCAGATTCAGAAACGTATTCGCATGTAGCAGCAGCTGCGAAAAAAGTAGCCGACTTATTGGCTGGCAAGCTCGGTTCCGAAGGAACAACCATCTTTCAAATGAGCCGTGAAGCTGGCTGGCAGACAGTCTTCCATCTTCATATGCATGTAATTCCTCGTTGGGAAGAAGATGGGTTGCACAAGCCATGGGATATTGCGCCAGCAAGTGACTCTGAACTTCTCGACGTCCTGCACATCATTACAAAGTAGAGCAGACTTCGCTTATGCGCAGCCCTGATGCAATTGTTATTGGTGCAGGGATAGTTGGCGCATCATCTGCACTTTCATTGACCAACGCCGGACTCAGAGTTTTAGTCATCGATCGGGGAGCAGTGTCGAGTGGAACAACGGGTGCTGGAGAAGGCAACATCCTCGTTTCAGATAAGGATCCAGGTCCAGAACTCACACTCGCACTGCAATCACGCGATCTCTGGTTTGAGATGCAAGAAGATGTGGGTGATTCCTTTGAACTCGAAGCAAAGGGCGGAGTTGTTGTAGCTCGGAACGATGATCGCCCACTGATAAAACTCGCATCCGAACAGTCACAGCATGGAGTAGTGACTCAGAAGTTAGATCATGACTCCCTCCATCAACTCGAGCCCTATTTGCATCCAGATCTTCACTCTGGAATTTTTTATCCTCAGGACGCTCAATGCCAGCCCATGTTGGCGGCAGCTCATGTAATTCGCACAGTGGTTTCACGAGGTGGCGCATTTATTTCTCAAGCAAAGGTGACCCGAGTTATCGTTGAAAATAGTCGAGTTGCCGGAGTTGAAACTTCGCAAGGAATTTTTAGGGCTCCCATCGTTGTTAACGCAACAGGAACGTGGGCGGGTGAGATTGCCACCATGGCAGGTTCACATTTACCCATAGCTCCGCGTAAGGGATTTATCTTGGTGACAGAACCAACAAAGAAATATGTTTTTCACAAAGTGTATGACTCCGATTATGTCTCTAATGTGGCAAGCAGTGATGCAGATTTGCAGACGAGCACGGTGGTCGAAGGAACACGAAGCGGCACAATTCTTATTGGAGCAAGCCGCGAACGAATCGGATTCGACGGTTCAATGAATTACGAAATTCTGCGTCGTTTGGCTGCACAAGCCACATCGCTCTTTCCAATTTTGCGTGATGTACAACTACTTCGCGCCTATCGTGGTTTTAGACCTTACGCACCTGATCATCTGCCGGTTATCGGAGAAGATGGAAAGGTCGGCGGATTATGGCATTCGGCAGGTCACGAAGGAGCGGGTATCGGGTTAGCTCCGGGATCTGCTGCTCTTATCACCGATGCAATTCTTGGAAAGAAATCCTTTATGGATTGCTCACCATTTTCTCCTCGGAGATTTGCGAGGGTTGCAGTATGAGCGAAATAATTTCCTTCACATTTAATGGAAGACAAGTGCAATGCGAACCAGGCCAGAGTATTGCAGCAGCTGTCATCAATACAGGAACTCTTTCACTTCGCACTACTCGGTTTGGTGAAGACCCACGATCTATCTTCTGCGGTATTGGAATTTGTTTCGACTGTGTTGTGGTTGTCGACGGAGTTGCAAACCAGCGAGCATGTCTTGTCACTGCACAATCAGGAATGAAAGTTGAGAGCCGCTCATGATTATTGTGATTGGTGCAGGACCTGCAGGACTTGCCGCGGCTGAGGCAGCCGCACGCAACGGTAGCGATGTTGCACTCATCGATTCAGCTCCTCGCATAGGCGGCCAGTACTGGCGTCATCGGACCGAAGTATCTGGTTATAGAAGCAATCGAGCTGAAGCGTTATTTGCGAAGATAAAAACATCCCGATCCGTTACCTATATTTCTGAGGCTTCTGTGTGGAGCATCGAACGAGACGGATCTCTTATACGAGTGAATTATCTGCAAGGGGGAACTGAAAGTTCGTTGACAGCAGAGAAATTGATCATTGCAACTGGTGCATATGATCGATCGCTACCATTTCCTGGTTGGGATCAGCCAGGTTCAATGACTCCAGGAGCAGTGCAAGCTCTCTATAAGGGTCACGGAGTACTAGCTGGAAAACGTGTTGTTGTAGCTGGTACCGGACCGTTTTTGCTCCCGGTTGCTACCACTCTTGCAGAAGCAGGCGTTGAGATTGTTGGACTGTATGAAGCACATAGTCCACTTCGATGGACGCTCTCGCCAGTTGCGCTGATATTCAATCTTTCAAAATTTGCTGAGTTGATCTACTACTGGCGATTACTAGCAAAACACGGGATTCGACCACAGTTTGGTCGAGTGGTTACTTCCTTTGCTCATGGCCAAGCAACTATTTCCCATGTGGACTCAGATTTTCGGATGAAAGCAAAGAGAGCGCAGACTATTGAAGTCGATGCTGTAGCCGTCGGTTGGGGATTCTTACCAGATCTCACTTTAGGTGGGATCGCAGGATGCAAGCAAAGGGTCGTAAGTGATGGCACAACAGTGTTTGACGTTGATCGTAATCAATTAAGTTCGCAGCCAAATGTGTGGATTGCAGGTGAAGCAACCGGAATTGGCGGCGCTGATCTTTCACTTCTGGAAGGGGAGATAGCTGGATTAGCCGCGTCCGGACAAGAGATTTCTTCACGTCTTCGCATTAAGCGATTTGCAAAAGAGCTCTTTGCACAAGCTCTTTCACGTAGTTATCCGATACGCGATGGTTGGAAATCTTGGTCGAATGAGGACACAGTAATTTGTCGTTGCGAGGAAGTAACGCTTGCCAATATTAAAGAATCAGTTGTCGAGTTGGGAGCAGAGGATTCTCGAACAGCTAAGTTATTTACTCGAGCCGGAATGGGTTTATGTCAAGGAAGAGTTTGTTCCCGCAATGTTGCAGAAATTGTTGCCGGATTAACTGGCTGCAGCGTCTCTGACGAAGAGCGGATTGCATCCAGTAATCGCCCTATTGCGGCTCCAATCTCTTTGGGATTATTGGGAGATGGAAAAAAGTAGTAGAACGGGATACCTTGTGCGACATGACTAACCCATGGAATGGCGTATTGACCGCAACTGCAACACCGTTTACCTCTGACCTATCAGTTGACTTTGATAGATATGCAGAACATGTTGCATGGCTTGCAGTCAATGGAACACATGGTGTAATTCCAAATGGATCACTCGGTGAATACCAAGTCCTCACCTCTGAAGAGCGAGCAAAGATGGTCGAAGTCGCAGTCGCCGCAGCTCCAACAGGTTTTAACGTTGTTCCAGGAGTTGCTGCATACGGCGCAGCTGAATCACGAAAATGGGCTGAACATGCACAGAAATCAGGCGCTGGTGCGGTCATGTTGCTTCCACCGAATGCGTACCGCGCATCCGATGACGAGGTTGTTGCTCATTACAAAGAGGTAGCTAAAGTCGGCATTCCCATCATCGCTTATAACAACCCTTTCGATACCAAAGTCGATCTCACTCCCAAGTTGGTAGCTCGTATTTCTGAAGAAGTGCCTAATGTTGTTGCAATTAAGGAATTCTCAGGAGATGTCCGACGCATCTGGCAAATCAAAAAATTAGCACCTCGCATTGAAGTCATTGTGGGAGCTGACGATGTGTTCCTTGAGCTCTCAACTGCCGGAATCGCAGGATGGATTGCCGGATTCCCTAATGCCCTTCCTAAAGAATCTATGGAGTTATACAACCTCGCTACGAGCGGAAACTTTAAGGAGGCAGCGCCTATGTATGCAGCTCTTCATGATGTTTTCCATTGGGATTCAAAGAAAGAATTTATCCAGGCGATTAAGTTGGGCATGGATCATGTAGGACGTTATGGAGGACCTACCCGTCTGCCACGACTGCCGTTGCCAAAGCATGAACAAGATCAGATTCATCGCGAGATGGATGTTGCCTTGGCATACTTTAAGAATCGCTAAACGTGTTATGAATAGCATCCGTACCGTCACTACAGTTGAAACTCACACTGAAGGCATGCCCACTCGTGTAGTGACTTCAGGAATCGGCGAAATTCCTGGTGCGACTATGTTTGATAAGCGTCTTCACTTCATGGAACACATGGATTATTACCGCCACTGGCTGATGTTTGAACCTCGGGGACATAGCGCAATGAGCGGGGCGATTCTGCAGAATCCCACTCGCCCTGATGCCGATTGGGGAGTTGTTTATATTGAAGTTTCGGGATGTCTTCCGATGTGTGGCCACGGAACAATAGGAGTGGCAACTGCTCTGGTTGAGAAGAAGTTGGTTGATGTTGTCGAACCTGTGACAACGATTCGATTGGATACACCAGCAGGTTTGGTTGTTGTTGATGTTGCAGTTGAAAATGGCAGAGCGAAGAATGTGACCCTCACCAATGTCCCATCGTTTTCCTATGCGCTCGATCAAGTAGTAGAAGTGCCTGGACTTGGCTCAATCACCTACGACATGGCTTATGGCGGAAATTTCTATGCCATTGTTCCTGTCGATCGAGTAGGCCTGGAATTCAAACGGGAAAACGGCCAGAAGTTTTTAGATTATGGGCTCTTGATTTCAGATGCAATTAACGAACAGAACCGACCCATCCACCCAGAAAATCCTGACATTGCGGTGTGCCACCATATCGATTTCATTGCGCCTGGAGATGAGGGTCCGTTGCATTGGCGCAATGCCATGGCGATTCACCCAGGTTGGTTCGATCGTTCACCGTGCGGAACCGGAACAAGTGCTCGATTAGCCCAGATGGTTGCACGAGGTGAATTTTCCGAGGGCGATGTACTCAACAATGAGTCATGGATAGGCTCTCACTTCGAAGGAAGAATTAAAGAGCGCACAAAAGTTGGAAAATTTGATGCAATTATTCCGATGATCACTGGTCGTGCCTGGGTCATGGGTGAAGCTACGTGGATGCTAGATCCCTATGATCCATTCCCTAATGGCTTTATTGTCTAGCTAACTGATTGCGGCACAGACCAAGGATTTGAATCCTGTAGTGCTGGCGGTAGAACTGTTTGCGCAAAACCTTGAAATGCAACAGGTCGCATAAAGCGGTACAGAGCATCTACGCCAACTGATGTTGTGTGAGAAGAAGAAGCTGGCCAAGGACCCCCGTGATTCATTGCGGATGTCACTGCCACTCCGGTTGGGAAACCGTTCCAAATGACACGACCAGCTTTCTCGGTAAGAATCGAGAGAAGTTCTGAAATCTGATCGGAATCAGTTCCCTGAATTGTGGCTGTGAGCTGGCCCTTCAGCGTTGAGGCAATATCTACAAATTCACTTTCATTGCATGTAATAACGACAGTTGTTGGTCCAAAGTGTTCTTCAAGAAGTTCAGGGTTCTGTGAAGCAGTCTTCCAATCGGTAATGAAGACCGTAGGTGTGACGCCAAATCCTTGATTATTGGTAATTCCGGAGGCTATTTCAATTTTTCCATTCGATGCAAGATGAGAGATTGCCGTTGAATAGCGTTCAGCGATTGATTTACTCAGCAATGGGGCAACCGAGAGCGTGGCTAAGTGCGTTTTCATAGCTGAGACGAAATTTGAATCCGCTGGCGTGAAAATCAATCCAGGCTTGGTGCAGAACTGACCAGAACCCATGAGCGCTGAATCAATGAGACCCTTAGCTAGAGATTCTGAACGCTCTTTGATTGCACTTGCAGTCACAAATACTGGGTTTAAGCTTCCCATTTCGGCAAAGACCGGAATAGGTTCACTCCGCTTGGAACCAAGATCTACCAAAATCTTTCCAACGATTTCAGAACCAGTAAATCCGATAGCTTTTACAGCTGGGTGCGTGGCAAGCCAATGCGTGATCTGCGGATTAACACCTTGAACGATTGAGTAGGTATCCGTGCTCAGCCCACAGTGTGTGAGTGCCGATTTGATTGCTTTCTCGATGGTGGCACAGGTATTTGGGTGTGAAGGATGAGCTTTCGCAATAATAGAATTTCCTGCTGCCATGGCAGATGCTGCATCTCCGCCAGCAACTGAGAAAGCTAAGGGGAAGTTGCTGGCGGCAAAGATTGCAACAAGGCCAAGTGGCTGATTCATCTTTCGAATATCAGGTCGCGGGGCGGGAGAGTAGTTGGGATCTGCTTTATCTATGGTTGCTGCAAAATGTTTTCCTGATTCGACTAGGCGGGCAAACAATTCAAATTGCACAGTTGTGCGAGTGATTTCTCCCGCAATTCTCGCCTCTGGAAGAGCAGTCTCGGCACATGCAGATTCAATGAGTGAGGCACGAACTGATTCAATCTCTGCTGCTATCGCGCGCATCAGTGTGGCTCGTTCCTGCGGTGATTGAATTGCAATCGCTTGCGAAGCCGCGGCAGCTTTGACAATAAGTGAATCAACTTCTTCTTTACTGTGTTCTGGAATCTCAGCTCCATAGAGAGTTCCATCAGCAGGCTTTACTGCGCGAAATGTCATGAACGCATACTACGAGTATCCTCGCCTAATGAGTACCACCAGAGAACGCAGTGGAATTTTTGCCGTTCTTGGCGCCGCACTCTGTTTCGGCACCACTGGCACTACTCAACAACTTGGCGCTCCAGATATTTCTCCGGTTGCTGTTGCCTCGGCCCGGCTTCTTTGTGGCTCGCTATTCCTCTTTTTCTTCGCTTATTTCCAACGTAAGAGTCGTGGAGATATTCGCATGCCGCTCCGTGATCTTATTATTTGTGGCTGCGGGATCGGCATGTATCAACTTACCTTTTTTAGCGCAGTCCATTCAACGGGGATTGCAATTGCGACAGTTACTGCACTAGGTACAGCTCCTACTCTCTCAGCAGTTGTTGCTTATTTCTTACTGAGAGAAAAACCTCAGAGGAACTGGTACCTGGGAACGGCTGTCACGATACTAGGAATCATTCTGGTGGGTACGGCTCATGGAGTTGATTCATTTAATCTCAAAGGAGTAGGACTTGCAGTCTTAGCGGGATTTGGATTCGCCGTATTTAATGTTTTCTGTCGTCGCTCACTGAAGCGAGGTGCTCAAGATATGTGGCTTACTGCGACCACATTTGGAGTTGCAGCTTTAGTGAGTTTCCCATTTCTATTTACGCAAAACCCACAGTGGATTCTGACTCTTAAAGGTGGTTTGACAATTGTGTGGCTAGGTTTAGTAACAACGTCAATTGGATATGTTCTCTTTATGTATGGGCTCAAGAGAATCGAATCCAGTATTGCAGCCACTGTCGTTTTGGCAGAGCCAGCCACTGCAACAATCCTGGCAGCTGTGGTAATTGGCGAGAGCCTCGTGGTGCAGAGTTATATTGGAATCGCGGTGGTCGCGGTAGGGATTGCGTATTTAAGTCGAAGCGCTGCTAATTAAATTTAAATACTGCGAGAGCAAATGCAATAGAGAACATAACTAGGGCCACAAATCCATCAAATATTCTCCAGAAAATAGGACGCGACATAACCCGTGAGGCAGCTTGTGCTCCAAAACCGATAGTGCTGAACCAGAGAACACTTGCAAGAGATGCACCGAGGGCGAAGAACCAACGATCTGAATGAAATTGATTCGCAATACTGCCAAGAAATATCACTGTGTCTAGATAGACGTGGGGGTTGAGATATGTCAGCGCCACGACGGTAGCTAAAACCTTTTTCCACGACGTTTCAGATGTGCCAGAGGCAAGGAGTTGATTTTCTCTGAATGCAGAGCGCACACTTTTGATTCCAAACCACGTCAAATACGCAACGCCAAACCATCGAACAACTGCGAGTAGATCGGGGCTCGATTTCACAATTCTTCCAAGCCCACCAGTTCCAAGGATGATCAATAGCGCATCAGATATAGAACATACGGTCACTACAAGTAAGACATGGCTTCGCATTAACCCTTGTCTAATAACAAAGGCATTCTGTGCGCCAATTGCAACTATGAGGGAAAGGCCAGTGAGGAAACCTGGCAGAAAAGCAATCATGTCCTGAATTTGAGAGAGAAATTGCGGTCCGTGTATCCCTGCGGGGTCTGCGATAAATCTTCGATCTTCTGAGTGGATATAAGCGGGAATGTCATACCCGTCAGCGAGCGGTGTAATAGAAAATGTGTGGTCGAGATGTCCATGCGTGAGTAACGCAGCAACTGGTTTGAGATTATGTTGCTCGATAATCATTTCGATATCGTGCGAAATATCTGGCATCCCTGGGTCGACGATGATGCACTCAGAGCCTTCGGATGGGGCGATGATCCAGCAATTGGTCGCAAACATGGGAGCCGGGAATGACCGAACCAGCATCTTTTTGACCCAATTTCTCGCGTGGATTTACGACTTGCTGATGCACAGGGTACCTTTCTCCTCTCATACATACGCACATATCAACGAAGGCCGAGTTCATGCCGAACCGTCCGACGCGCTGAAGGGAAGACCATGACCGATATCAATCCATCAACTCTCGCTCACTCAACACCGAATAGCGGAGTACTTAGTGCAGCTTCTGCACTTGTCGGAGACCCTTCACGTTTTGGTCGAGTTGCCGAAGATGGCACAGTATTTGTTCGAACCAATGGCGGCGAGAAGCCGGTTGGTTCTTACCCTGGAAAAACTGCTGAAGAAGCTCTCGCTTACTTTGTTCGTAAATTTGAAGCGCTCGCTTCCGAAGTAGCACTTACTGCAGCGCGCGTTACAAGTGGTGCGATGGTTCCACAAGATGCCTATGAAGCAGTAAAGAAACTGCGCGAGCAAGTTCGTGAACTCAACGGTGTAGGAGATCTCGATGCCCTTGCAGCATCCGTCGAACAGATTGAGCCTCTCATTGAAGGCCATCGCGAGGCGTATGAAGCGAAGAAAGCTGCCGAAGCTGCTGCTAAAGCTGCTCGCCGTGAACAGATATTGGTCGAGAAAGAAAAGATTGTTGCTGAGGCTGAATCACTCGCGCTATCTGAGAATTGGAAAGCTACCGGAGATCGTCTCAAAGCTCTCCTGGAAGAATGGAAAGCTGCGCCACGCCTCGATAAGAAATCAGATGCCGATTTCTGGAAACGTTTCTCTGCTTCACGAAACAAATTCGATAAGCGTCGGCGAACTCACTTCGCTCAGCTAGAAGCAACTGCCGGAAAAGTATCTGAAGCCAAGCGAGTAATCATCGAAGAGGCAGAGAAGCTCGCCACTTCAACGGATTGGGTTGCAACTGCGCGCCGATTTAAGGTTCTGATGGATCAATGGAAAGCTGCTGGTCGCGGAAAGAAAGGCGACGATGCAAAGCTCTGGGCACGCTTTAAGGCTTCCCAAGATCAATTCTTCGCTGCGAAGAACGCCGATTTAGAAAAGCGCGAAGTATCAATGACAGCGAATCTTGCCAAGAGAGAAGAGCTAGTTATTCAATTCGAGGCGCTTCTTCCATTTACTGACGTTAAGCAGGCCAAGACCGCTTTCCGTGAACTTATGAATACCTGGACTAAGATCGGAATAACCCACCGTGATAAGCGCGCTGCACTCGACGCACGAGTATCTAAAGTGGAGGAAGCGATCAAAGCGGCCGAAGCTGAAATTTGGCGTAAGACAGATCCGTCTGCAAAGGCACGTGCTGCTGAAGTAGTGAAGCAACTTTCAGAGTCTATTGAGAGTTATGAGAAAACTGCTGCGAAAGCTCAAGCTGCTGGAAACGACAAGAAGGCTAAGGAAGCACTCGAGTCTGCTCAAGCGCGTAAGTCATGGCTTGAAGAAGCGCAGAAACATCTCGCAGAATTCAATTAACGTCGAGTAATTACAGGCTCTATGTACGATAAACGTCGTACACGCCTTCAATTCCACGCACGGCTGCTAAGACTGAATCGAGATGCTTGGCATCAGCCATTTCAAAGGTGAATCGAGATATCGCAACTCGATCTTTTGAAGTACTTACTGCTGCACTGAGAATATTGACATGCTGTTCCGATAACGTGCGAGTGACATCGGCCAGGAGCCTTGATCGGTCGAGCGCCTCCACTTGTATATTGACGAGAAAAACACTTGCTGCACCAGCAAGCCATGTCACGGCAACGACTCGTTCACTCTGATGTGTTCGTAAGTCGTTCGCATTGATGCAATCATCGCGGTGAACAGAGATACCTGAGCCTTTTGTAATGAAGCCCATGATGGAGTCCCCAGGTACAGGGGTGCAACAACGTGCCAATTTCACAAGAACATCATCAACACCTTCAACTTCAACCGCACTCGAGGTACGTCTGGCAGCTTGAATTCCCGTCGGGATGTGATCAATTGTTGGTTCTGGATGCGAATCCTCGCCGCCCATACTCGCAACCAACTTGTCGATAATCGATGCTGCAGAAACATGTCCATCTCCGACAGCGCTATAGAGCGCATCGATATCTGCATAGTGCATATCGTGTGCAAGTTCTAGAAGTGTATGACCGGCGAAAATTTTCTGTAGCGGAAGTCCGGCTTTGCGCATCTGCCGAGCGATAGATTCACGACCTGCGTCAATCGCTTCTTCACGTCGTTCTTTACTAAACCAAGCTTTGATCTTGGAACGAGCGCGCGGGCTCTTGACGAAATTCAACCAATCGCGACTTGGTCCTGCATGTTCGCCTTTATTGGTCACGATTTCTACAACATCACCGTTATTGAGCTTTGACTCGAGAGGAACGAGACGTCCATTTACCTTGGCACCCGCACAGCGAAGTCCCACATCGGTATGTACAGAGAATGCAAAGTCGACCGGTGTAGATCCGCCCGGAAGAGCTACAACAGAACCCTTGGGCGTGAATACAAAAACTTCAGGTGAACCGAGATCAAAGCGAAGCGCTTCTAGGAATTCAGAAGGATCTTCAGTCTCTTTCTGCCATTCATGGAGTTGTCGTAACCACAACATTTCAGGGGAATTTTCCTGTGGTTCTCCTCCTTGCTTGTATTTCCAATGTGCAGCAATGCCGAATTCAGCGCGAGAATGCATATCGTACGTACGGATCTGAATTTCAATCGCTTTTCCATTAGGACCGATAACCGTCGTGTGCAGGGATTGATACAGATTGAACTTCGGCATTGCTATGTAATCCTTGAATCGACCTGGTACTGGACTCCATCGTGCGTGAATTGAGCCAAGCACTGCATAGCAATCTCGAACGTCATTAACCAGAACACGAATTCCGACGAGATCGTAAATATCGTTGAAATCACGTCCTCGGACAACCATCTTCTGATACACGCTGAAGAAGTGCTTCTTTCGACCCGTTACCGTTGCCGCTATTGAATCTCGCTTGAGATCTTCCTCAACTGCCGAAATAACTTCTGATGTTAAGGCATCACGCGAAGGAGAACGCTCAGCAACAAGGCGTGAAATCTCTTCAAATTTCTTCGGTTCAAGAACTGCAAATGAGAGATCTTCGAGTTCCCACTTAATCGCATTCATTCCGAGGCGATGAGCAAGAGGAGCGTAGATATCGAGGGTCTCACGGGCCTTTCGCGTTGCAGTCTCGGTAGAGACAAAACCCCACGTGCGGGCATTATGGAGACGATCGGCCAATTTAATAACGAGTACTCGTATATCTCGTGACATTGCGATGACCATTTTGCGAACTGTCTCGGCCTCGGCAGTTGGACCATACGTCAACTTATCGAGCTTCGTTACTCCATCAACTAGATTGGCAACTTCATCGCCAAAATCTTCTCGTAATTGTGCGAGTGAATAAGGAGTATCTTCCACGGTGTCGTGAAGAAGAGATGCGACGAGTGAAACTTCATTGAGCCCGAGTTCAGCCAGAATGTGTGTCACTGCAACTGGATGAGTGATGTAATCCTCGCCCGATTTACGAAACTGGCCTTGATGCGCTTTTTCAGCAACTATAAAGGCTCGTTCGATTGCGCCGAAATCTGCACTCGGATGATGTTCCTTAAGCGCGCTGATAACTGGCGCGATTAAGGGCATCGTCTCCATAAGGTAAAAGGTTACTTGCGACCTTTACGCTTTGGTTGATTACGTGGACCGCTTCCAGTTGAAGGGCGTACCGCCTTCATCTCTGTCGCAACAGGCGCTCCCCCACGTGCAGAAACTCGCTTTGCAAGTGCCTGCATTGCTGGTTCTTTTTCACGAAGTTGAGCAAGGAATGGTGGTGCAATAAATACTGATGAATAGGTACCAACTGCCAGACCAATGAAGAGTGCGAGCGAAAGATCTTTCAACGTTCCAGCTCCGAGCAAGCCCGCACCTACGAAGAGGATGGAGCCAACCGGAAGGAGTGCGATGATCGATGTATTCGCAGATCGAACAAGAGTCTGATTGACCGCCAGGTTGGCAGCTTGTGAATATGTCATCTTGCTATTTGCAGCAACTGACTTTGTATTTTCACGAACCTTGTCGAAGACCACCACTGTGTCATAAAGGGAGTAACCCAAGATTGTGAGGAAGCCAATCACAGTAGCAGGTGTGACATCGAAGCCCACTAGAGCATAAATTCCGACAGTAATAAATACGTCGTGCACAACAGCAACAATGGCCGCAATTGCCATCTTTGGCTCAAAGGCCATCGCTAGGAAGAGCATTACTGCAAGGAGAAATGCGATGAGTCCATAGAGCGCCTTCTTAGTAATTTCCTTACCCCATGAAGGACCCACAAGCTGGGTATCAATAGATTCAGCAGAGACTCCAAATGTTGAAGTAAGCGCTGTCTCTATCGCTTGTGACTGGGCAGGTGAAACAGCACCGGTTTGAATGCGGACTTTGGTTGTGCCAATCTTTTGAACAATGACTTCGCCTTCAATGCCAATATTGGCAACTGCTGCACGAGCTTGTTCGACGGTGACAGATGGCTTATTAAGTGTGTAAGAGGCACCACCCTTAAATTCAATTCCGAGATGTAAACCTTGGATAACAAGAGCTGCAATCGATGCAAGGATGAAGAGCGCAGAGATTGAGTACCAACGCTTGCGCTTTTCTACAATGTTAAATGAAGTCTCACCTGAGTAGAGACGGCCGCCTAGGCCTGAAAATTTCGCCATGTGCTTATGCCTCCAAAGCTGTAGCTGGATGAGATTTACCGATGCTCTTAGCTGAGAATCCAGAGAGCGGGTGGCCTGATGCGAAGAAATTCATCTTTGCAATCACTGTGACGATCGGCTTGGTGAAGATAAATACAACCAAGAGGTCGATGAGAGTGGTGAGACCGAGTGTGAATGCAAATCCTCGAACGCCACCAACAGCAAAGAAGTAGAGCAGTACCGCTGCAAGGATGGAGACCATATCTGCCACGATAATGGTGTGACGAGCACGCGCCCATCCGCTTTCCACTGCAGAACGTAACGAGCGTCCTTCTCGAGCCTCATCTCGAATACGTTCGAAGAAGACGATAAATGAGTCAGCAGTAATACCGATAGAGACAATCGCTCCAGCAATACCGGCGAGGGTAAGAGTAAATCCAATGCTTTTTCCAAGAACTAAGAAGAGGAGATAGAGAATGGCACCTGCAATTGCTAGTGAACCAACTGTCACCAAACCTAAAGCCCGGTAGTAGAGAAGAGAGAAGAGTAGAACGAGGCCAAGCCCAAGTGCGCCTGCGAGCAGACCAGCGTGTAGTTGATCAGCACCGAGCGTTGGTGAAACTTGCTGAACTTCTCCGCGATCGAATGCCAGTGGCAGCGCACCGTATTTGAGAACATTAGCCAAATCTTGTGCTTCTACTTGCGTGAAGGAACCTGTGATTTGAGCATTTCCTGATGGAATCGCTTCACGAATAACAGGAGCTGAAACAACCAGTCCATCGAGAACGATTGCCACTTGATTCTGTGGTGATGCAAGCGATGTAACGCGAGCGGTGATGTTTCCAAAAGCCTTAGTACCTTCACCATTAAAGGTGAGAAGTACATACCAGGCGCTTGCGCCTTGCTGATCTATGCCTGCTGTTGCCTTTGAAACTTGGCGTCCAAGAACTTCGGCAGCTCCCAAAATATATTTGCTTGACCCGGTGCGAGAACATGCAACAATCACATCAGTTGGTGCATCAGCGCCGGTTCCTTGCAGACTTGCTGGATTGGTACAATCAAGTGCTGCGAATTTCGCATTGATTTCGGGGCTTACGCCAGCAGCAGGAGTTGCAGCCGATGCGTTACTTCCACCCAAAGCAGACGACTCTGCAAGTACCTGACGGAAACGAAGTTCTGCGGTTTGTCCTACGAGATCTACAACGCGACGACCTGAATCTCCTGGTACTGAGATAACAATCTGTCGATTAGTTCCACTACCTTGCGCAGTAACCTCGGATTCGGCAACACCGAGTGAGTTAACGCGCTGACGAATAATTGAGACTGCCTGGTCGATTGCCTCAGATGTGATCTTGTTAGAGTCATTTGAAGCACGTGGCTGGAGAGTGACGCTTGTTCCTCCACGTAAATCGAGGCCGAGACGGACAGAGGTTGCGCCCTGAATAAGCGCGGTAGCCAAGAGGCCGACAATCAACGCCGCCAAGATGGCGAGAGCGCGAACAGGTCGACCAGTTGTCTTCACTGGTTTTGTAGGTGTGGACATAAGAGGAGAGTCTAGGCGTCAGGCGCTGGCGTGTCGAAAAGGGTCGCAATCCCAGAAGGTGGTGTTCGTCCCACATGCTCCCACCCCAAAGCAGTTGCAATACGACCTCGTGGAGTGCGCGCCATAAAGCCATTTCGAACGAGGAAGGGCTCTGCAACAGATTCGACTGTCTCAGTCTCTTCACCAACAGCGATGGCGAGAGTGGAAAGACCTACTGGTCCTCCGCCGAAGCGTTCAATCAAGGCGATCAGAACGGAACGATCAAGTCGATCTAAACCTTTGGCATCTACTTCATACATATCGAGTGCCAACTGCGCATGCTGATGGGACAAGGCGTTCGATCCTTGTACTTGTGCAAAATCTCGAACTCGTCGGAGCAAGCGATTTGCAATACGTGGAGTTCCACGAGAGCGACTGGCAATTTCTGAGATTGCTGACTTATCGATCGTGAGCCCAAGGAGAGCTGCACTACGTGAAATCACTTCTTCGAGTTCAGATTCTTCATAGAAATCTAAGTGCGCAGTAAAACCAAAGCGATCGCGCAAGGGTGAAGGAAGCAATCCAGCTCGAGTGGTTGCTCCAACTAATGTGAATCGGGGTAACTGAAGTGGAATTGCAGTTGCTCCGGGCCCTTTACCGACAACTACATCAACGCGGAAATCTTCCATCGCGAGGTAGAGCAACTCCTCTGCAGGTCGCGGCAGGCGGTGAATTTCATCGAGGAAAAATATTTCACCTTCCACAAGTGAAGAAAGAATTGCCGCAAGATCACCAGCATGTGTAATTGCTGGCCCACTGGAAATTCGAATCGGCGCTTGCATTTCAGATGCCAAAATCATTGCCAGCGTTGTTTTACCAAGTCCCGGAGGACCCGATAGCAGAATGTGATCCGCGGCAGCATCGCGCTTTCGAGCAGCTGTTAAGAGAACATCAATTTGTTCGCGGACGCGATGTTGTCCGATAAAGTCTCCGAGAGTTTTAGGTCGAAGTGCATGTTCGGCGGCGACATCATCGGCCCCACTGTACGGATTGACGATTCTCTCTTCTGGCATTTACTTGCGCCGCCCGCTCTGTAGAGCTGCCTTGAGTAGTTCTGAAATATCAACTGACTGAGCATCAATACCGCTATCTGCATACTGCGCAACGACTGCATTGATTGCAGCATCGGAATCCTTTGCAGCAAATCCCAGCGAGATCAACGCTGATGTGAGTTGTTCGCGCCACACAGGTTGATGTACCTGTTGGTGAGAAGAAGATCCAAAGTCTGAAATCTTTCCCTTGAGTTCGAGGATGAGTCGCTGTGCTCCCTTACGCCCGATTCCTGGAACCTTCTCAATGGCTTTGATATCTTCCTGCGCGATTGCAACAGCAAGACTTTGGGGTGTGTGAGCTCCCAGAATTGCTAGCGCTACTTTTGGTCCAATCCCTGTAACTGTCTGCACAAGTTCAAATGCAGCACGGCTTTCTTCATCGAGAAACCCAAAGAGCGTAAGTGAATCTTCGCGAACTACAAGAGATGTGAATAGCTGAGTTGGCGCACCTAGGTTGAGTTGCGAACTTGTGTGAGAAGTAATGGAGACAGCTAGGCCAACTCCCCCAACTTCAACAACCGTTCGCTCAGGAGAGATAGAGCGAACTACTCCGTTGATGAGTGAAATCATTTCCCAACCAACTTCGCAAGGCGCGATTTTTCAGCTTTTAAAGCTGCATCAATTTTAGAATTGCCACCACCGCGCCAAATATGGCAAATAGCTAGAGCTAAAGCGTCAGTGCTATCTACCGGTTTAGGAATTACCTCTAAATTCAGAAGGCGTTTGACCATTTCGGCAACCTGCACCTTATTGGCACGCCCTGATCCTGTCACTGCAGCCTTGACTTCAGAAGGTGTATGCATCATCACCGGAATGTTACGACGAGCGGCGACGAGCAGAGCGATACCGGCGGCTTGGCCAGTACCCATGACAGTTCTGACATTGTGTTGTGAGAAGACGCGTTCGATGGCAATTGCATCTGGTTTATGAAGATTCAGCCACTCTTCAAGTTCGCGCTCTAATTGTAGAAGTCGTTGCTCAAGTGGTAGATCAGCTGAAGTCAAGATAACTCCGACTCCGACGAGCGAGAGTGGTTTTCCAATTGCACCTTCAACAATGCCGATACCGCAGCGAGTCAGCCCAGGGTCAACCCCCAATACTCGGCGCTGCATATGGCTCATAACTTCCAAGCCTAGGACTACGGCAAGTGGGATTAGGAAAGGCTCGCCATAACTTCGTCAGAGACATCGAAGTTCGAGTAGACATTCTGCACGTCATCGAGCTCTTCAATAGCGTCAATGAGTTCGAATACTTTTTGGGCACCTTCAGCATCAAGGGGAATCTGCATAGAGGGAAGGAATGAAGAATCTGCTGATTCGTAATCAATTCCAGCGTTTTGTAGCGCAGTTCGAGCCGCCACCAAATCACTTGCCTCGCAAACAACTTCGAAAGATTCTCCAAGATCATTTACTTCCTCAACGCCAGCATCGAGGGCAGCTTCAAGAATGGAGTCTTCAGTAGCGCCTACTGCCTTTTTGACAATAATCACGCCTTTACGGTTGAAAAGATATGACACAGATCCAGGGTCTGCCATCGATCCACCATTGCGAGTCACAGCAACACGAACTTCAGATGCTGCGCGATTTCGATTGTCAGATAGACATTCGATCATGATGGCAACTCCATTGGGACCGTAACCCTCATACATGATTGTCTGCCAGTCAGCGCCACCAGATTCCAGTCCAGCGCCACGTTTGACCGCTCTCTCAATATTGTCGGCTGGCATTGAATTCTTCTTTGCTTTAGCAATCGCATCAAAGAGCGTTGGATTGCCATCAACATCAGGTCCGCCATTGCGAGCAGCGACTTCGATCGCTTTAATCAACTTGGCAAAATTCTTAGCACGGCGACTATCTATAATCGCCTTCTTATGCTTCGTTGTTGCCCATTTGGAATGGCCTGACATTGCTACACCTCAATCGTTCTACGCTATAGCGATACTTTATCTGCCTTTACAGATCTCATCAAAAAAGAAGCGGTGTACTGCCAAATCCTCAGTCAATTCAGGGTGAAAACTGGTTGCAAGCAGATTTCCTTGACGCACTGCTACCGGATGGTCAGCAGCTCGTGCAAGAACTTCAACGCCAGGAGCCACTTCCTCCACCCACGGTGCGCGAATGAAGACTGCGTGGAGTTGATTTCCATGGAATGTCAGATCTGATTCAAAAGAATCCACCTGGCGGCCAAATGCATTGCGGCGGACTGTGATATCCAATCCCCCAAAAGTTTTCTGTCCAGCAATGCCATCTACGATGCGATCGGCAAGCAGAATCATCCCTGCACAAGAACCGTAGACAGGCAGACCTGATGCAATTGCATCTTTAATCGGCTGGTAGAGATTGAAATTTTGCGCAAGATGGATGATCGTGGTTGATTCTCCACCGGGAAGAATCAATGCATCGATATCTACCAATTCTGATTCGCGTCGAACTTCCACTGCAGAATGTCCGCACTCCTGCGATGCTTTTACGTGCTCGCGGAAATCACCTTGCAGAGCAAGTACGCCAACCTTCATTGAAATTTACCTTCGTTGAAGAAGGACTACCAGCCGCGTTCAGCGAGGCGGTGAGGAACTGGAATATCTGAAACATTAATTCCTACCATTGCATCACCAAGTCCACGTGAAACTTCAGCAAGTACCTTGGCATCATTGTAGAAAGTTGTTGCCTTGACACACGCCGCCGCACGTTGCGCTGGATTTCCTGATTTAAAGATTCCTGAACCGATGAAAACCCCATCGGCGCCCATCTGCATCATGAGAGCTGCATCAGCTGGAGTTGCAATTCCTCCCGCAGTGAAGAGCACAACGGGAAGTTTGCCAGTTTCGGCAACTTCCTTAACGAGCGCATAGGGCGCTTGCAACTCTTTAGCTGCCACATAAAGTTCATCATCGCGCATTGATGTAAGACGGCGAATTTCGCCACCAATAGTGCGCATATGAGTCATTGCATTAGAGACATCGCCGGTTCCGGCCTCACCCTTTGAACGAATCATGGCAGCACCTTCATTGATACGACGAAGCGCTTCTCCAAGGTTTGTAGCACCACACACGAAAGGAACCTTGAAGTTCCACTTATCGATGTGGTTGGTGTAGTCAGCTGGAGTAAGAACTTCAGACTCATCGATGTAATCGACTGCAAGGCTTTCAATAATTTGCGCTTCTACGAAATGGCCGATACGAACCTTCGCCATTACTGGAATAGAGACAGCCTCTTGAATCTTCTGAATCATGTCTGGATCCGACATACGGGCAACCCCGCCTTGTGCGCGAATATCAGCAGGTACTCGCTCGAGCGCCATTACTGCGCATGCCCCAGCATCTTCGGCAATTTTTGCCTGCTCTGCATTAACGACATCCATGATGACGCCGCCCTTGAGCATTTCAGCCATACCGCGCTTAACGCGTGCTGTGCCAGTTGCTTCAGACATGATGAGTAACTCCTAAATATCAATGCGTTGTAAGAGGTTCAGTCTACTTTGAATTACGAGCTCCTGCATCCGCACCTTTTGCAGCGAATATGGGCTCTCTATCAGTCAATGCGACCCAGATATGGCCCTGTGCAAAGGTGATTTCCTCGCCAGTGGAGGTTCGCCATTGCGTTCCAGAATTTGCATCTGGTCGTGACCATAAAGCCTGATAAACGCGACCGTTTCGCAGAATATATCCTCGTCCACTTCCTACAGTTGCGGAGACTGGGGTTATTCCACCAACTTTATCCTTATAGATGGAATCAGTAATAGAGACCATCTGTACAACAAGAGTGGAAGCACCAAGACGTGTGCCTGAAGCAGATATATCTGGTTCGGATGAATGATCTAAGAGCCAACGATTCTCCTCTTGAGACCAATGTGCATCATACGAACTCGCTGGCCAAGAGATATGCACCGAATCAATTTCTTGGCCCCCAGTAGGTGCATCACCGAAACTCCAACCCATCGCTTTCGATTGTGCTAGAGAGATATTTCTATCTTTCACGAACTGCATCAGAAGATCAGCGCGAAGAACCATTGCATAGGGCGGAATTCGGTTGGGATCTGTTGTATAGATTGTTGAAGAATGGTTCTGGGCACCGAGGTCTTCAAGATCAGCTGCAGCAATGACAGGTCGCATCTTTGTCTGCGCCCCACTGTAAGAAAAACCTACGTGACCGTATTGTTGGAGAAGTTCGATATCAGAAATTCTTGCAGACCTAATTGGACCTATGAGTTGTGGAATTTTTGAAGAGAAGATGGCTGCAAGCCGAGTAAGACCTCCCTCAACTTGTTCGATATAGACAATATCGGCATCTTCTACTCCAATTTGAGGATGTGCAGGACGAGTATCATCAATCTTCACCGCCAAGATAGGCCCATCACCACCAGGTAAACGACTGATTGAGTTACGTGGCTCTTGTGAGAGAAATGGAAATTGTGAGAAAACCGGGTGGGACGGATTCACTACTGCAATAGTTACGATGCCGAGAGATATGAAACCTATAACGGCAACTGCCAGTTTCCTAAAGAACATCGCCTTCAAATTCATAGGTAACAGGTTCTGGTGCTGTTCCGGCCAATCTGAAGAGACGGATAAACCACTTCCTACGTACTAATTGGGTTCGGGTAACTGCATCGACGTGCATTGCAATCGCCATCTTGATCTTTTCAGTGAGCTCCTTTAGCTCACGTAGCAAATCTTGTTCAATCGCACCATCGACTGAGGTCGACGTTTCGATCAAAATCCCCAAGGCTCCAGTGAGACCAGTTTCGGCCTGAGAACGATCTCGAATACTGGCTTCGCGTGCTTGATGTGCAGCGAAGGTAAGTAGAAGCGAGGAAGCCGGATCGGAAATCTCTGAACGCGCTATCTCAATTGCAATCGCCGCACGACGTTGAAGTAGCCCATCCAAATTAGCCCAACTCGTTTCAACGCGGTGATGTAAACGATCAAGACGGGTAGCTGAAAACGATAAATACCACGCAGTGATGGCGATAAGAAGAACTGCAAAGAGATATTTACTCATCACTGTCTCCCCAAGAACTTATTCCATGCCCGATTTTCTGAAGACAGAGTTACTGTCGATCCACCAACCATAGCCATCTCATAGACATCATAGATTTTCTCAGCGACTACATCCCAATCGAACTCCTGTGCGTATCGCTTTCCTTCTTGTGCAATCGACCTTCGCTTATTCTCATCACCCAATAGCTCAATCACTTTGGATGATAGATCGACCGCGTTTTCAGATTCAAATAAGGTTCCATACTTTCCATGTCCGAGCAAGGATTCAAAAGCTGGGATATCGCTGGCGATGACGCTAGCTCCACCAGCGAGTGCTTCAGCCAGGATAATTCCAAAAGATTCTCCGCCCGTGTTAGGCGCTATGTAGAGCGCTATCGATGCTAAAAAATTTGCCTTCTCTTCCTCACTGATGCGCCCTAAAAAGGTAAAACGTGAATGCAACTTGGAATCTATTTCTTTAAGAACCTCTTGGCTATCTCCTGGGCCAGCGATAAAGATGTGCACATCTGGATATTCTGCGATGATTTTTGGAAGTGCTGCCACGAGAACTTCTAAACCTTTACGCTTCTCTTCAAAGCGACCGATAAATCCAAGGGTGTTTCCACTCCAACGAGAATCAACGACTCCATCACGATAACGTCGAGCGTAAATTCCATTGGGTACAACTATCGCATCAGTTTCTAGATGTTCTGTAAGAGTTTCTCGCGCGGCCTCGCTGACTGCAATACGAGCTGTCAATTTTTCGATTACCGGTTCGAGAATTGGAGCGACTGCGAAAGTTACCTTCTGTCTCTTGGCAGCGGCATGAAATGTACCGACCATCGGTCCCTCGGCAGCCCAACAAGCAAGTAGTGAAATAGATGGAATTGCTGGCTCGTGTAAATGCAACACATCGAAGCTTCCATTGTTAATCCATTGGCGAACTCGTGAAAATGCAATTGGTCCAAAGAGAACGCGAGCCACAGCGCCGTTGTAAGGAATCGAAATCGGTCTTCCCGCACTCGTTACATAATCTGGAAGGCTCTCTTCATCAATTGCCGGCGCTAGAACTGAGACATAGTGACCTTGGCGAATCAGATACTCAGCTAGATCTCCGACATGGCTCTGCACGCCACCTGGTGTATCCCAACCGTAAGGACAGACGATGCCAATACGCTTTTTCGATAACGGCATCAACTGCTCCCTTCATCGGTCGAACTCTTCTTATCCACCCAAATCCGTTGGAGCATATGCCAATCCTGTGGGTGTTGAGCAATTCCGATGGAGAAGAGATCTGCCATTGCCTGCACTGTCTTTGCTATTCGCTCAGACTCAGTTCCGAATTCGGGCACAGAGATTGGATGAAAATCAATATGAATCCCAATCTTTGTATAGGAAACGTGTGCAACCACCAAAGGAATTCCTGTCTTGACAGCCAAGAGCGCTGGACCCGCTGGCATGCGAGAGTTGCTGCCAAAGAATGTGACATCAATTCCAGAATGCGAGAGGTCTCTATCTGCAACAAGAGCGATGAGTCTCTTCTCCTTAGCGCGCCTTACAAGCGTTGCAAAGGAGCGACTATCGAGTGAGAGAACTTCAAAACCCATCGCCGCTCGATGGCGTAAAAACTTTTGAAAGAGCGCCTCAGGTTTCAACCGTTCTGCGACTGTCACGAGAGGTACTCCCAGTGAACAGAAGTACGCACCTGCGTGATCCCAATTTCCTGAATGTGGCAGTGCGACAACCACTCCTCGCCCATCATGCATGGGCTCTAGTAGCAAATGATCGTTAGTGGTCGTCACCGTGTGGCGAATGCGTTCGATGCTCCAATTTTGAATGCGAAAGGTATCGCACCAATACCGCATATATGATGATAGTGATTGAGCTACAAGAGTCTCTAACTCGAGCTCCGTAAGATCTGGTTTAACCATCTGAAGATTACTGCGAAGTCTTTGGACACTCTTCCCATTTTTTCGATGTACAAATTCTCCAATTGTCCAGAACAGAGAATATGCCGACTTCTCCGGCAGAGAGCGGACCAACCACCATCCAAGAAGATAACCGGCAAGGACAATGCGATCTTTCACTGAGCCAACAATCCATTTCGTACGACTCTAATGCGTTGAATTACAGTAATGATTCCGAGAATACTTAAGACCCAAAGTCCGGCGGCGAGTGCATATGGTAGATGTAATCCTTCAAGTCCGATCGCGGTAAGGATTATCACCAAACGTTCAGTTCTTTCAGCGATTCCAATAGCGCAATCAATTCCAAATGATTCGGCTTTCGCTCGAATGTAGGGAATAAGCAAACCGGTGACGAGTGTGATGAGTCCTAGGTAGGAAAGCTTGTCATTGGATTGAATGAGTGAAATTAAAACTGCAATGATGATTGATGAATCTGTGATGCGATCGATGGTGGAGTCCAAGAAACCACCCCAGGCGCTTGCACCTTTGTTGGAAAGCCGTGCCATCGTTCCATCAATGAGATCGCTTAGCGCAAAGAAAGAAATCAACAAAGTCCCAACGAAAAATTCTTCGCGAGGGTAGAAGAATGCGGCGGACAGCAGAACTCCCGTAGCACCAAAAATGGTTACAAGATTGGGAGTAATTCCTATTTTCAGGGCAAAGCGTGCCACCGGTTCAATTATTCGAGTGACAGCTGGTTTCAGTGCGCTACTAATCATCGGCACCATCGTAGGCTTACCCGCATGTCTTCACCTAGCGCGAACTCTGTGAAACGTATCCATGTATACGGTCACGCCAGCGCCTCACCGCAAGCTGTAGCGACTGCCTTCGCGGCAACAGTGGCCCACTCCCCCCAGGATCAATCTGATCTTGCGATTTTTGCCATCAATCCTTCAGCTGGAATCGATCAACTAACGATAGATAACTGGGCGGCTCTTGATGACTTTCAGATTCCACGTTTAGTGGTGGTTAATGGATTAGATGGTCAAGAGTTAGATTTTGAAGATGCTGTCATGGTGGCTAACAGAGTTTTTACCCAACTGGTAACTCCATATCTAGTTCTTCACGATGAAAATGGAGAGCCAACAGCGCTCATTCGTTTACAGGATTTACAGATCATCGACTACTCCAAGAATCCACCTGCCATTCACGCAAGTGAACCTGAACATGAGGAAGTGGTGCGCGAATTCAGAGAAGAATATTTTGAACTCACATCTGAGATGGATGACGGAGCCTTTGCTGCAGGAATTCTCTTTCCTGCCATTCCTATAAATCTTCTCACTGGTATGGGTGTTGATGTCGTGCGTAGTTATATTGATTTACTACCAAGCAGCAGCTAATTCCTCACGAGTTGTAGTCAACAGCTGAGGTAACACCTTCGTCTTGCCAATAATCGGCATAAAGTTCGCATCCCCAGACCAACGTGGAACTATGTGCTGATGGATGTGCGCTGCTACTCCTGCTCCGGAAATGGCGCCCTGATTCATACCCAAATTGAAACCATCAGCGTTCGATACCTTTCGAAGTGTTCGCATTGCATGAGAACTAAGATCTGTTATTTCGTGGCGCTCTTCTTCGGTCAGATCAGTCAGATCTGCAACATGACGATAGGCGCATACAAGTAGGTGGCCGGGGTTGTACGGATAAAGATTCATGACAACAAAAGCGGTTTTACCGCGAGCGACAATAAGTCCTTCTTCATCAGACATAGTAGGAATTCTGCAGAATGGACATTCGACCTCATTGCCTGCGAGAGGACGATTTTCTCCTCGTAAATATTCAAGTCGATGCGGTGCCCATAAACGCTGCCAACCATCAGGCATACCTGCTCCATCAATACCTGACATCGCTATACCTGCTTTCGATCAACGACAATCTGCTTAATCTCAGCGATTGCATCAGAGATTGGAATTCCATTCTTCTGATCTCCATTGCGATAACGGAAAGAGACAGCGCCTGCCTTCATATCTTCCTCGCCTGCAATAATCATGAAAGGAATCTTCTGCATCTGAGCGTTTCGAACCTTCTTCTGCATACGATCATCCGAAGAATCGATTTCGGCACGGATACCTGCGCGCTTCATCTCGGTGACGACTCCATGAAGATAATCAGTAAAAGTGTCGGCCACTGGAATAGCCATGACTTGAACAGGGGCTAACCACGGAGGAAAAGCGCCTGAATAGTGTTCTGTGAGTACTCCAAAAAAGCGTTCGATAGAACCGAAGAGAGCGCGATGAATCATCACGGGGCGTTGGCGCGACCCGTCGGCTGCTGCAAATTCGAGTTCGAATCGTTGTGGCAATTGGAAATCGACTTGAATCGTGGACATCTGCCACGTACGACCAATTGCATCTTTAGCTTGCACAGAGATTTTTGGACCGTAAAAAGCTGCTCCACCTTCATCAAGAACTAATTCAAGATTCTGCGCGAGTGCAGCTTTTCGAAGAGCCTCCGTTGCTTCAGCCCAATCCGCATCTTCACCGACCGATTTCTCGGGATTTCGAGTCGAGAGCTCGAGATAGAAATCTTCAAGTCCGTAATCGCGAAGCAGGTTAAGTACGAATGTTAAGAGCGAATCGAGTTCGCCTGGCATCTGCTCTTTTGTGCAGTAAATATGGGCATCATCTTGGGTAAAGCCACGAGCTCGAGTGATTCCATGAAGGACGCCTGACTTTTCATAGCGATAGACAGTTCCAAATTCGAAGAGTCGAAGTGGTAATTCTCGATAGGAGCGTTGACGTGATTGGAAAATCAAATTATGAAACGGGCAGTTCATGGGCTTCATGTAGTACTGCTGGCCGGCTCGTTTGATAGTGCCATCAGCATGAAGCTCTTCATCCATGATCATCGGTGGATACATGCCTTCGGAGTACCAATCTAAGTGACCGGATTTTTGAAAGAGCACAGCCTTTGTTAAATGTGGTGAGTAGACAAACTCATAGTTCTCTTCTTCATGGCGCTTACGTGAGTAATCTTCCATCGCCCGACGCACAATTCCACCTTTGGGATGAAATACCGCAAGTCCAGAACCAATCTCTTCAGGAAATGAGAAGAGATCTAGTTCTTGTCCTAGGCGACGATGGTCACGCTTTTCAGCTTCTGCCAAGAGTTCCAAATATGAGTTGAGCTCATCTTGTGAAGGCCATGCAGTTCCATAGATACGTTGCAGCATCGGATTCTTTTCAGATCCTCGCCAATACGCTGCAGCGCTACGCATCAACTTAAATGCTGGAATGTGTTTGGTGGACGGCAGATGCGGACCCCGGCAGAGATCTGACCATACCGGCTGTCCATCGCGACCTAAATTGTCATACATCGTAAGTTCGGTGCCACCTACTTCGACGCTAGTTTCATCTGTTGCGCCACCTTTAATGCCAATCAATTCACACTTGTACGGCTCGTGCGCAAGTTCTTTGAGTGCATCCGCCTCTGTTGTCACGCGGCGTTTGAAACGTTGTCCATCCTTGATGATTTTGCGCATTGCGCTCTCAATCTTCTCTAAATCATCTGGGTTAAACGGATTTTCTGGATCGAAGTCGTAGTAGAAACCATCGGTTATAGGAGGCCCAATACCTAGACGAGTCTGCGCGAATATTTGTTGAACAGCCTGCGCCATCACATGTGCAGTTGAATGTCGAAGGACTGCTAAACCTTCTGGAGAAGAGATGGAGACTCCTTCGACGACATCTCCCTCAGAAAGATCGGTCCATAGATCTTTAAGGACTCCATTGACTTTGCAGACAACAATCTCCTTTGCATCGGCAAATAGATGCGTTGGTTTTTGATCCGATTCGATGGTACGAGCAGCGCCATCGACGGATATCGAAATCGTGGACATGGGGCTAGCCTACCGAAACAGGTTGCGAGTGAGAGCGTATTTGCTCCTCCAAGTGGCGCGCAGCATCTCCTATCTGCAACTTCATATCCCCAATGTACGAGATTGGCTGTGCGATACGAAGACTTGAGAGCAAAAATCCTGATTCGACGTCGGGAATCTCGGAAATATGAATCGTACGAACTCTTACGCCACATTCTTCGATTGCAATTGCCCGAACAACTCCGGGGAGAATTCCCGATGAAATAGGTGGAGTTACCCACTCGCTATTTATACGAAAGACGAGATTCGCAACTGCAGTTTCAGTAATCTCATTTTTCTCATTAAAGAGAATGCTGTCGTGATATCCCTCATCACGAGCTGCCTCCAAGAGCGCAAAGCGGTAGTCGTATGGAAAGGTTTTATGGATAACTCCAATGACGGTTTGACTATAGAAATTCAGTCGAGCAGGCTCAGTCAGCTCTGTGTATGCATCATGAGAAATATGTAAGAGATCGATACCAAAGCAGATTCGCAGGCGACCGATTTCATGTGGGTTCTCAGCAATCACACGACGGATTTCTAAGCGGATGAAATCTTCTGACGGGATACCGATTCCTAATTCACGGGCTGATTCAAGTGCCCGACGCATATGACGTCCCAGAGCGATGGGTGAACCGTACACTGTCTTGATGGTTTCGAATATTCCAGAAGCTTTCGGGAAACCGTGACTATCGAATTCAATCTCGGTCATAACTCACCACCTGCAATAGAAATCAGGTGGCGAGCTTTCAACTGAGTCTCCGCCCATTCGGCAGCGGCATCACTTCCCCATGTGATTCCTGCACCTGTTCCGAAACGAAGAAACCCATCACCAGTAGTCCAGAAAGTGCGAATTGCGACAGAAAGTTCTGCACGATCTCCGTGAATCCAACCCATCGTTCCACAATAGGGCCCACGAGCACCTTCATAGGTGGAAATAATGGAGAGAGCCGAACTCTTAGGAGCCCCACTGACAGAACCTGGAGGAAGTGTCGCATCGAGAATCTCTGCCCAAGAAGTTTCTTTTGCGATGGTTCCCTGAACATCTGAAACTAAGTGAGTAATTCCAGGATGTTTCTCATGTCTAAAGAGTTCGCTCACCTCGATTGACCCCGGTACACATATCTGCCCTAGATCGTTTCGCATCAAATCGACAATCATCAAATTCTCGGCCTTATCCTTTTCGCCGAATGTATCTTCGTCACTTCTGATCGTCCCCTTGATCGGCGAGGTCAGAATGGTCGATCCCTTTCGAGAGAGAAATCTCTCTGGCGAAGCCGAGGCAACTTCCAGACCATCTGCCTTGAGATAGCAGGCATAGTGCGCCGGATTCTCGATGAGTAGATTCGAAAAAAGGCCGGCGAGAGATTGCTCCTTTTTTTGCAAGAGTAGTTTGAGTTCTCTGCAGGCGTTTACCTGATAGACACCACCTTCAGAGATGGTCTGTCTAATTTGTTCTACATATGCGATGTACTCTCTTTCGGATTGCGAACTTATCCATCTGCCTGAGAGTTTTTCCCAGGAAGACGAGGGAAATTCCTGTTGAGTTACATCGGCAAATCGCAGAAAAGTTTTCTCTCCTTCAAATGAGATTGAAACTGCCCAGAAGGAACCATCATCTAAGTGGTCAGGATTATTCGTAACTTCAAGCAAGTTCGATGCATGGATACCGCCCATCCAGAACTGTGAATCCTGATCACACATGAGGCAAGGCTACGCACATATGTGCACTCAAATCCCTTGCAGAAATTGCCACTTTGGCAGTTGCCCCTGCTCTGCGCTAGATTTGCCCCTGCACAAAATGCGGACGTAGCGCAGCTGGTAGCGCGGAACCTTGCCAAGGTTCAGGTCGCGGGTTCGAACCCCGTCGTCCGCTCGGATTAACCGCCGCTTCGAATTAATTTCAGGTGGCGGTTTATCTATGGTCGGATGGCCGAGAGGCGAGGCAAGGGACTGCAAATCCCTCTACACGGGTTCAAATCCCGTTCCGACCTCCAGATCTTCTTGTGAAGAGGAGAAGATTTGGTAAGCACTACAATTTCAAATTACCTAGGACGATTGGCTCAGCGGTAGAGCACCACATTGACATTGTGGGGGTCACTGGTTCGATCCCAGTATCGTCCACAACATGATTGCTTTTCTGCCAGGTTTCCTCACTGGCCTTTCCCTCATAGTTGCAATTGGCGCACAGAATGCCTTTGTTATTAGACAAGGGTTAATGNTGGTCGAATCACTCTGGCAAATGGTGCAGTGATTGAAGTAGATGATGTGCAGACGCCAGTCAGTGGACTTTCAGTCCATAGAGGTCGAGTTATCTCTGGTGAAGTAACAGCAGGATCTCAAGGACTCGCAGCAATTGATATCGAACGCCGGCATGCAATTTCTCGAGCACACACTGCAACTCATATGGTGCATAAGGCTTTCCGGGAAATTTTGGGTGAAACTGCCACACAGGCAGGTTCGGAAAACTCTCCGGGTCGTTTCCGTTTTGATTTCCCTTCCACCGGTGCTGTTCCAGATTCAGTTCTCAATGAAGTTGAATCTCGAGTCAATACTCTTTTGCTCGACAACTTAGCTGTGACTGCCGAAACGATGACTCAAGAGGCGGCA
Organism: actinobacterium SCGC AAA278-O22; assembly: GCA_000372185.1. Classification (GTDB taxonomy): domain Bacteria; phylum Actinomycetota; class Actinomycetes; order Nanopelagicales; family Nanopelagicaceae; genus Planktophila. The sequence continues at coordinate 75,926 of AQUA01000008.1, forward strand.
AAGAAGATAGGCGCCATGGCGCTATTCGGTGAAAAGTATGGCGATCAAGTACGAGTAGTCAGTGTGGGGGATTGGGCACGTGAACTGTGCGGAGGTACCCACGTCGAACGCTCCGGTCAGCTTGGAGTAGTCAAACTCCTCAGTGAATCTTCCGTCGGCGCTGGTGTTCGTCGCGTTGAAGCGCTTGTTGGTGTAGATGCTTATAAATTTCTTGCGCGCGAGCATATCCTTCTCAATTCCTTGACCGAGATTATTAAGGGAGCCCGCACAGAAGAGTTACCAGAACGTATTTCAGATCTGCTTTCAAGGATTAAGGAGATTGAGAAAGAGCTCGCAGCTGTTCGATCATCACAAGCGATGAGTCAAATCGGCACACTTGCAGATACAGCGCAAATTCTCAATGGAACATCAACTGTTACGGCAGTACTTCCCGATGGAATATCTGGAGACGATCTTCGCAAGATCGCTCTAGATCTCAAAGCTCGCGCGACTCAATCTGTGGTTGCACTTATTAGTTCTAATGAGGGAAAGCCTGTTCTCGTTGTGGCAGTAAGTGATGCGGCAAAGGCTGCAGGACACAAAGCTGGAGCGCTAGTAAAGATTGGCTCAACAATCCTCGGCGGTGGCGGTGGCGGTAAAGATGATTTCGCCCAAGGTGGAGGAACTGATTCTTCACAATCAGAGGCAGCGCTCACTGCCATTGCACATTCAATATCTGGGAAGTAATGGACATGCGAGGACGACGCATCGCCTTTGACTATGGTGATGCACGTACTGGCGTCGCACTATGCGATCCTGATGGAATTCTTGCGTCACCCCTCTGCGTTCTTGAGAGTACGAGCAAAGATTTCCTCCAACAGATCGCGCAGTTGCTTACTGAACACGAACCAATACGAATCTTTGTCGGAATGCCTGTGAATATGTCTGGGTCTTCAGGCTCCAGTACCGAAAAGGTTGAAAGTTTTGTGAAGCAGTTACGCGAGATAACTGCGCTACCCATTCAATGTGTAGACGAGAGACTTTCAACTGTAAGTGCGCAGAAAAAACTTAAAGAAGCTGGTGTTTCATCACGTCAATCAAAGGCGCTGATTGATGCAATGGCAGCCGCAGCAATCCTCGAACAAGGTCTCGCGCGTGAAGATCTGGAGTGATTCACCGATACTTCGCGTTCTATCCGGATTCCTCTTGGTCTGCGTTGCAACAGTGTCGCTTCATTTTCTTCGAATTCCCGGAAATTCAGCGCCAGATTTTCCATGTGCAACTGCATCTGCAGAGAAGGTAATTATCACTATTGGGGCCGGAGAATCTGGTTCATCCATAGCTCAAACGCTCTTCACATCTGGAGTTACTAAGTCAGCCGAAGCATTCTTTAGAGTTGCAGTAGGTGATGTGCGTTCTCAGAAGATTGCTCCTGGAAATCACACTATTGATAAGCATCTGTGTGCAACTCAAGCGCTCGATCAGCTTCTAGATTCTTCGAGGATTGCAGGTTTGATCAATATCACTGAGGGTGCTTGGCTCAGCGAAGTTCTACCTCAGTTCTATAGTGCTCATTTTTCAAAGGCTGATGTTGCTACCGCCCTGAAGAGCGTCATTAAACCGAAGGGATTTACTGCGCTCGAAGGTCTTCTCTTTCCTGCCCAATACAGTTTTGCAGAAGGGACGTCAGCCACAGTTGCGCTGCAGAGCATGGTTGATCGCGCAAGTGAAGAGATGAAGAACGCTGAATTCTCTTCGGAGAAGAAGTTCTCTCCTCAGCAATTACTCATTATCGCCTCGCTTATTCAAGCCGAAGGTAATACCCAAGATTTTTCTAAGATATCTCAGGTGATACGGAATCGACTAGCAAAGGGCATGCCGCTTCAATTCGACTCGACAGTTCATTACATTAAGAAGTCTCGGGGCAGCGTCTTTCTCAGCACGCAATCAACTCTTATCAATTCCGCTTACAACACATATCGACGTTATGGATTGCCGCCTGGTCCAATCAATAATCCAGGGGCCGACGCACTGCGCGCGGCAGTTAACCCAATCAGTGGAGTTTGGCTATATTTCATTACAGTTGCCCCGTTCGATACTCGCTTCACCAGCGATTTGAATGAGTTCAATACTTGGAAAATCGAATATAAGAAGAATTTACGAGATGGAAAGTTCAGGAGCAAAAAGTGATTCGCGGTGCCGTTCTAGGTTCTCCAATTTCTCACTCGTTATCACCAATCATGCATCAAGCAGCCTACGACTTTTTAGGAATTGAAGGAAATTACACTGCCATTGATGTTCCATCAGGAACGTTGGAGTCATTTTTCAGAGAACGCTGTGCAGAATTTGATTACCTTTCATTGACAATGCCGCTGAAAGAGGAAGCGCTCTGTCTTGATCTTGCAATTGATGCACTCACGCAAAGAATTCAATCAGGCAATACCATCTACAAAGCTGGTAATCGCTGGACGCTCACAAGCACTGATGGCAGTGGATTTCTAGCCGCTCTCGCACACGCTGGTATTTCGAAAGTTGACTCTGTTCTTATTCTGGGTGCAGGTGGTACAGCTCGTGCCGTTTCCGGGGCACTTGATTCAATCGCTCGTGAAATTCATGTGATGGGCAGATCAAGTGTTCGACAGAGCGCTTTGCAATCTGCAATTACTCAAGCAGAGTTTCAATACCTTCGGTGGGTTCATCGTCCCGATTTTTCTTCCTATGATGTTGTTGTAAATACAACACCAGCAGGAGCAGCAGATCTTCTGGCAGATGCCATTCCCTCAGGTATTGCAGCAACGCTCTTCGATGTCATCTATAAGCCATGGCCAACGGAACTTGCACAACGGTGGAGCGATTGCGGTGGCAAGGTGCTCAATGGTTTGGAACTTTTGTTGTACCAAGGAATTGACCAGCTATCTCTTGTGCTCGACAGCAAATTTGATCGGCTAGCTCTTGCAGACCATCTTCGTTCAGTTCTAAAAAAAGCCGCACACTAATCCACAGGGCTTATCTGGATGCACTCCCATTAAGTTAGCGTCATGGAGTGGTTACAGCTTCAATACTGACTGCAATCGTTGTCAGTGATTTACTCACTCGACGAATTCCCAACATCTTCTTTATATTATTGATCATCTCCTCTGTGATTGAGTTCAGCCATCCCTTCAAGCTCATAGTTCTCTTCTTCATGGCGCTTACGTGAGTAATCTTCCATCGCCCGACGCACAATTCCACCTTTGGGATGAAATACCGCAAGTCCAGAACCAATCTCTTCAGGAAATGAGAAGAGATCTAGTTCTTGTCCTAGGCGACGATGGTCACGCTTTTCAGCTTCTGCCAAGAGTTCCAAATATGAGTTGAGCTCATCTTGTGAAGGCCATGCAGTTCCATAGATACGTTGCAGCATCGGATTCTTTTCAGATCCTCGCCAATACGCTGCAGCGCTACGCATCAACTTAAATGCTGGAATGTGTTTGGTGGACGGCAGATGCGGACCCCGGCAGAGATCTGACCATACCGGCTGTCCATCGCGACCTAAATTGTCATACATCGTAAGTTCGGTGCCACCTACTTCGACGCTAGTTTCATCTGTTGCGCCACCTTTAATGCCAATCAATTCACACTTGTACGGCTCGTGCGCAAGTTCTTTGAGTGCATCCGCCTCTGTTGTCACGCGGCGTTTGAAACGTTGTCCATCCTTGATGATTTTGCGCATTGCGCTCTCAATCTTCTCTAAATCATCTGGGTTAAACGGATTTTCTGGATCGAAGTCGTAGTAGAAACCATCGGTTATAGGAGGCCCAATACCTAGACGAGTCTGCGCGAATATTTGTTGAACAGCCTGCGCCATCACATGTGCAGTTGAATGTCGAAGGACTGCTAAACCTTCTGGAGAAGAGATGGAGACTCCTTCGACGACATCTCCCTCAGAAAGATCGGTCCATAGATCTTTAAGGACTCCATTGACTTTGCAGACAACAATCTCCTTTGCATCGGCAAATAGATGCGTTGGTTTTTGATCCGATTCGATGGTACGAGCAGCGCCATCGACGGATATCGAAATCGTGGACATGGGGCTAGCCTACCGAAACAGGTTGCGAGTGAGAGCGTATTTGCTCCTCCAAGTGGCGCGCAGCATCTCCTATCTGCAACTTCATATCCCCAATGTACGAGATTGGCTGTGCGATACGAAGACTTGAGAGCAAAAATCCTGATTCGACGTCGGGAATCTCGGAAATATGAATCGTACGAACTCTTACGCCACATTCTTCGATTGCAATTGCCCGAACAACTCCGGGGAGAATTCCCGATGAAATAGGTGGAGTTACCCACTCGCTATTTATACGAAAGACGAGATTCGCAACTGCAGTTTCAGTAATCTCATTTTTCTCATTAAAGAGAATGCTGTCGTGATATCCCTCATCACGAGCTGCCTCCAAGAGCGCAAAGCGGTAGTCGTATGGAAAGGTTTTATGGATAACTCCAATGACGGTTTGACTATAGAAATTCAGTCGAGCAGGCTCAGTCAGCTCTGTGTATGCATCATGAGAAATATGTAAGAGATCGATACCAAAGCAGATTCGCAGGCGACCGATTTCATGTGGGTTCTCAGCAATCACACGACGGATTTCTAAGCGGATGAAATCTTCTGACGGGATACCGATTCCTAATTCACGGGCTGATTCAAGTGCCCGACGCATATGACGTCCCAGAGCGATGGGTGAACCGTACACTGTCTTGATGGTTTCGAATATTCCAGAAGCTTTCGGGAAACCGTGACTATCGAATTCAATCTCGGTCATAACTCACCACCTGCAATAGAAATCAGGTGGCGAGCTTTCAACTGAGTCTCCGCCCATTCGGCAGCGGCATCACTTCCCCATGTGATTCCTGCACCTGTTCCGAAACGAAGAAACCCATCACCAGTAGTCCAGAAAGTGCGAATTGCGACAGAAAGTTCTGCACGATCTCCGTGAATCCAACCCATCGTTCCACAATAGGGCCCACGAGCACCTTCATAGGTGGAAATAATGGAGAGAGCCGAACTCTTAGGAGCCCCACTGACAGAACCTGGAGGAAGTGTCGCATCGAGAATCTCTGCCCAAGAAGTTTCTTTTGCGATGGTTCCCTGAACATCTGAAACTAAGTGAGTAATTCCAGGATGTTTCTCATGTCTAAAGAGTTCGCTCACCTCGATTGACCCCGGTACACATATCTGCCCTAGATCGTTTCGCATCAAATCGACAATCATCAAATTCTCGGCCTTATCCTTTTCGCCGAATGTATCTTCGTCACTTCTGATCGTCCCCTTGATCGGCGAGGTCAGAATGGTCGATCCCTTTCGAGAGAGAAATCTCTCTGGCGAAGCCGAGGCAACTTCCAGACCATCTGCCTTGAGATAGCAGGCATAGTGCGCCGGATTCTCGATGAGTAGATTCGAAAAAAGGCCGGCGAGAGATTGCTCCTTTTTTTGCAAGAGTAGTTTGAGTTCTCTGCAGGCGTTTACCTGATAGACACCACCTTCAGAGATGGTCTGTCTAATTTGTTCTACATATGCGATGTACTCTCTTTCGGATTGCGAACTTATCCATCTGCCTGAGAGTTTTTCCCAGGAAGACGAGGGAAATTCCTGTTGAGTTACATCGGCAAATCGCAGAAAAGTTTTCTCTCCTTCAAATGAGATTGAAACTGCCCAGAAGGAACCATCATCTAAGTGGTCAGGATTATTCGTAACTTCAAGCAAGTTCGATGCATGGATACCGCCCATCCAGAACTGTGAATCCTGATCACACATGAGGCAAGGCTACGCACATATGTGCACTCAAATCCCTTGCAGAAATTGCCACTTTGGCAGTTGCCCCTGCTCTGCGCTAGATTTGCCCCTGCACAAAATGCGGACGTAGCGCAGCTGGTAGCGCGGAACCTTGCCAAGGTTCAGGTCGCGGGTTCGAACCCCGTCGTCCGCTCGGATTAACCGCCGCTTCGAATTAATTTCAGGTGGCGGTTTATCTATGGTCGGATGGCCGAGAGGCGAGGCAAGGGACTGCAAATCCCTCTACACGGGTTCAAATCCCGTTCCGACCTCCAGATCTTCTTGTGAAGAGGAGAAGATTTGGTAAGCACTACAATTTCAAATTACCTAGGACGATTGGCTCAGCGGTAGAGCACCACATTGACATTGTGGGGGTCACTGGTTCGATCCCAGTATCGTCCACAACATGATTGCTTTTCTGCCAGGTTTCCTCACTGGCCTTTCCCTCATAGTTGCAATTGGCGCACAGAATGCCTTTGTTATTAGACAAGGGTTAATGCGAAGCCATGTCTTACTTGTAGTGACCGTATGTTCTATATCTGATGCGCTATTGATCATCCTTGGAACTGGTGGGCTTGGAAGAATTGTGAAATCGAGCCCCGATCTACTCGCAGTTGTTCGATGGTTTGGCGTTGC
>AQUA01000009.1 GCA_000372185.1 actinobacterium SCGC AAA278-O22
CTTCTATATCCCTTCTGGGTCGATGGAGAATACCTTGCAGATTCAAGACCGTGTTGCCGTCAATAAGATTCCATTTATATCGAAGTCAATTCATCGCGGTGATGTCGTTGTATTCCGCGATCCTGCCAACTGGTTGCCTGAACCATATGCGGGTACTGAAAATAGGGTAGTTGAAAAAATTAGAGAAGGATTGGTCGCAGTTGGTGTGCTCCCAAACCCTGCCAAGCAGTATTTAGTTAAACGTGTCATTGGAGTCGCTGGTGATCACATCGTCTGTGGCGCTGATGGAAAACTGGTAATCAACGGCAAAGAAACATCTGAGCCCTATATCTTTGCTGGAAATAAGCCAAGCGAAATGAGTTTTAACGTTACCGTTCCAGAAGGAAAGGTGTGGGTAATGGGAGACCATCGTGGTTCATCTGCTGATTCTCGCTATCACCAGGACGATGTCAATCATGGATTTGTCCCGTTAGAAAAAGTTACTGGCCGCGTCTATGCAATTATCTGGCCGCTCAAACATCTTGGCCTTGTTCCTAACCACAATCCCATCAAGTAATAATTCACTATGAAAGCGATCGAAGAACTCCTTCGTAACGCTGGCATTTCGCCCATCGCAGGTGTCGATGAGGCAGGTCGTGGTCCATGTGCTGGCCCTCTCGTCGTCGCTGCAGTTATTCTCAAAGATCCATTCGCACCCGAACTTGCTGAAGTACGTGATTCCAAAGAAGTTGCTGAAGCAAAACGAGAAATTCTCTTTGATCTGATCATGGATAGTGCAGATAGCGTGAGCGTCATCATCATTCCGCCTTCTGAAATTGATGAGCGGGGAGTACATGTGGCAAACCTTGATGGAATGCGCCGAGCTGTTAAAGGACTTTCGACCGAGCCTGCCTATGTTTTAACTGATGGCTATGCAATCGAAGGTTTAGCAATTCCCAATGTTGCCGTGTGGAAGGGCGATCAGGTAGTGACTGCAATTAGCGCTGCCTCAATCATCGCCAAGGTAACAAGAGATCGCATCATGGTTGATCTGGGTAAGACGTATCCTCAATACGGTTTTGCTCAACATAAGGGGTATATCACCGCACTTCATACAGCAGCCCTGAAAGAACACGGTCCGTGTGTAGAACACCGCAAGTCCTTTTCGAATATCGCAGCCCTGCTTCAATAGTTTCCACAGCCTCTTACATTTCAGACATTTCTATCTGCGCAGGGTTTTACCCTCCCGCGCATGACAGAAAGAATGACAACTCCTATGCTCCAGCGATTAGCTCTCTTTGATGCGCTGGAATGCGGAAACCTCTATTGGAGCGAGCAGATTGGTGAATTCGGGATTGAAACAGTCTATGAACACCTATTTCTTGGTGTGTATAGCACTGAAAAGTTTGGGAACATAATTGCCAGAGTGCAAGGCTTTAATGCTGATAAAGCGTTCACAGAGATAGATCAATCTCATTCAACTTTTCTTACCCCAGATGATTCACGGTGGCCCAGCATGGTTAATCAGTTATCTAATCCACCCATCGGACTTTTAGTCAAAGGCAACGTAGACATCCTGAACAATCGATCTTTTTCTATTGTCGGAACTAGAAATCCAACTCCCTATGGAGTGCGTATTGCAGGAGATTTCGCTGCAGGATTTGTAGATCGCGAATGGGACATCGTCAGCGGGGGAGCATATGGAATTGATTCTGCCGCTCATCGTGGTGCACTGGTTGCTGAGGGGCGCACGATTGCAGTGATTGCATCGGGTATAGATCTGCACTATCCATCCGGAAATACACGACTCTTCGATGAGATCTGCGAGAACGGGGCACTTGTTTCTGAAGTTATGCCAGGAGTACCAGCGCTTCCACATCGCTTTCTTACTCGCAACCGACTTATTGCAGCGCTATCCCAAGCAACGCTAGTAGTCGAAGCTGCCTTTCGCAGTGGATCACTGCGAACTGCTCGTGACGCAGCCGAACTCATGAGACCTGTGATGGCGATACCTGGGCCTATCAATTCACCATCTTCTGAAGGGTGTCATCGATTAATAGGCGAGAGAGCAGCAGAACTTGTGACATCAGTTGCAGATGCAGACGAGTTAATTTCTGCGCTTTAGGAAGTTCGTGCAGGTAATGAGAGACTTACCCCATGAGTGATTTCCGTTCGGGCTTTGTCGCGATTGTCGGCCGCCCTAATACAGGTAAGTCAACTCTCATCAACGCACTTGTCGGAAGCAAGATTGCAATTACATCTCCACATCCCAACACCACTCGCCATGCAATTCGAGGCATTGTTAATAGCCCCGAATTTCAAGCAGTACTCGTCGATACACCTGGTATCCATAAGCCAAAGACTCTGCTTGGCCATCGCCTCAATGCCGTGGTTAATGAGAGCTTAGATTCTGTCGATGTAGTGATGATGTGCCTGCCCGCAGATGAGACATCGGGTGCTGGTGATGAATTTTTGGCTGCCGAAATTGCAAAATACACACGAGCTAAGAAATTCGCCCTTGTGACCAAGACCGATTTAGTATCAAAGAAGAATTTGGCAACACGATTGCTCGGTATTTCACAGTTGGCTAAGGGTTTTACATGGGATGAAATTGTTCCGATCTCTGCGGCAATCCATGATCAGATTGATCTCTTGGAAAAATTGATTGGCGACAACCTGCCAGTTGGGCCTGCCTTCTATCCAACAGATGTAAAGAGTGATCAGAAGATTGAAACTCTCATCTGCGAGCTCATCCGTGAGGCTGCGCTGCGCGATGCTCGTGAAGAACTTCCACACTCAATCATGGTCACTATCGATGAGATGGCAGAACGTGAAGAGAAGGGAAGTCGCCCCTTTTACGATATCCACGCAACGATTCACGTTGAGCGCGATTCACAGACTGGAATTTTACTTGGACATCAAGGCGAACGACTCAAAGATATAGGAATGCGTGCACGTAAAGATATTGAACGAGAACTCGGAGCACGAATCTTCCTTGGCCTTCATGTGAAGGTATCAAAAGAATGGCAGCGCGATCCTAAACTCCTCGAAAGACTGGGATTTACTGAGCGCTAATAACTCCTGTAGCAAGTACAACAAGTAGCGCAGAACCCAGCACTACACGATAGATAACAAATGGCGTAAAGCTTTTAGTTGATATGTATTTCATCAACCATGCGATCACTGCGTAGCCAATGATGAATGCAGTAACAGTGGCTATCAGAATCTCTGGCATGGAATATACGGAAACGGATGAATCACCGAGCGCCTTTTTCAGCTCATAGAGTCCGCTACCGAATACTGCAGGCAGGGCGAGTAGAAATGAATAGCGAAGAGCTGCCTCGCGCTTATAACCAAGGAAGCGACCCAGAGCGATAGTTGCTCCCGAGCGGGAAACTCCAGGGATAAGCGCTAAAGATTGTGCGAAACCATAGATGAGCCCATCGCGCGCGTTGAGAGTAGTGAGATCTTTCTGGCTTCTTCCGACTCGATCGGCAAAACCTAGGATGAGTCCAAAGATGATGAGCGTTGAAGCAATCAGCCAGAGTGAGCGGAAATTATTGGTGATGTAATCCTGTCCCAGATAACCAAGAATAATGATGGGCAGAGTTCCGACAATAATTAAGGTACCAAGACGCGCATCTGCAGAACCATCACGCTTAAACCATGCGCGAAGAATCTTTATGATGTCTTTGCGGAAGTAGATCAAGACTGCGAGTTCAGTTCCAATTTGCGTAATCGCAGTGAAGGCAGCTCCTGGGTCGTTGGCATTAGGCATAAATGCACCCACGATACGAATATGGGCGCTCGATGAGATCGGCAAGAATTCAGTGAGACCTTGGACAATTCCGAGAAAGAGCGCTTCCATCATTGAGGAAGTATCTCAATTATTAGGCGCTAACAGGCTTTCGGCTCGCGAAGTACGAACCAATTAATACAAGTGGAAGTCCGAGAATGATTCCCGTTGTGAGTGGTTCACCAAGAATGACAACACCGAGAACAACTGCACAGGCAGTATTCAGGTAAGTCACAAGTGAGCCACGAGCGACGCCGATGATGTTGGCCAATGTGAAGAAAGCTGCAAATGCTGCGCCAGTAGAGAGAACTCCGAGGCCAACGACAGCCCGAATAGCACCGCTTGAAATTTCATGCTGCGGCCATTGCGCGATGGCAAAAGGAAGATAAAAAATTGCAGCCATCGCCATGGCAACTGCATTAATGGCAACTCCAGAAACTCCAGGAAGTGCTCCCTGCACCATCATCACTGCATAGGAGTAGCCAATCGATGCAAGTAAGACCATAAAGATTGAAAGTGCATCAGCTGAACCGGTGATACTTTCAATACCAACAACTGCGATAAGACCGATAAAGCCAACGATGATTCCGAAGAGTCGTTTTGGTTGCCAGACAGTTTTATCTCCGCGCATGGATGCAAAGAGCGTTGCCCATATCGGAACTGATGCGACCAGCAGCCCAGCCAGACCAGATGAAATTTTCTGTTCTGCTGTACCAATTAAGATCCACGGTCCAATCATTTCAAGGAGCGCATATGCACCCACATAGCGCCACCCACGAATAGCGAAGATGAGTTGGCGCTGCTTCATTGCTAAGGGAATCAAAATTGCCGCACCAATTGCAGTGCGTAGACAGACAACGGTTGCTGGCGTAAAACCATTATCTGGATTCACAGCTACTTTAATAAAGAGATATGGAATACCCCAGAGAAAACCGACAAGGATAAACAAGAACCAACCGCGGCGTGACATGGATTCCTAACTTCTCAGATGACGCTCTTGTAGAGAGCAACAGTCTGGGCAGCAACGGCATCCCATCCGAACTCTGATTGAGCACGTGCCCGCCCTGCTTTTCCATACTTATCTAAGAGTTCTGGATTGCCCATTAATGATGAAATTGCAGATGTGAGATCGGATTCAAATTTTGTGTGATCAGTTGCGTAATCGACGAGTTCGCCTGTTTGCTTATGCGAAACAACTTCTGGGATTCCGCCCACGCGAGATGCGAGCACTGCTGTTTCGCACCCCATGGCCTCAAGGTTCACAATTCCAAGTGGCTCATATATCGATGGACAGAGGAATAAGTCAGCGCGGGTCAGCGCTGCGGTGAGTTTGTCGTGGGGGAGCATCTCTTTAATCCACCAGACATTGGAACGCGTGCTCTGTAGTTCGGCAATCAGCGCCGCTACTTCATTGCCGATGGTTTCTTCATCAGGGCTTCCTGCAGCAAGTACAAGTCCGTATTCTGCAGGAACGTTCTTCCATGCACGCAGTAGATGTGCCAGACCTTTCTGACGAGTAATGCGACCAACAAACATCGCGTATCGACCTGAAATTCCAAATTCTTGTAAGACTGACTCATCATGGTTTGGCGCAAATTTATCCGTATCAACGCCATTTCGAATGGTGACAACCTTTGCAGGATTTACAGCCGGATAGGCGCTCAATACATCAGCTCGCATGCCATCGCTCACAGCGATAATTGCAGCCGCTGCCTCGTAGGCAGTTTTCTCAGCCCATGAAGAAATCTTGTAACCGCCACCTAGCTGCTCAGCCTTCCAGGGACGAAGTGGTTCAAGTGAGTGTGCGCTGACGATATGGGGAGTGCCATAGAGCAGCGATGCCGTGTGTCCTGCCATATTGGCATACCAAGTGTGGGTGTGGATCACATCAACATTTCCGAGTTGGTTAGCAATTGCTAAATCAGTTGCAATCGCCTGAAGTGCAGGATTTGCTGACGCAAATTCACTTGGTGTCTCATATCCGAAGGCGCCATCGGTACGAACTCCGCCAAAGCAATGAACATCAACGTCAATTCCTGAGACTTTGCGAAGAGCTTGCGTTAATTGGACTACATGGACGCCGGCTCCACCATAGACAGCTGGCGGCCATTCCTTTGTAACAATTCCAATTCGCATTGCGCTCATCAGGCAAGAGTATCGGTCACTCTAGATAGATTGAAATTTAATAGATAGCCTTCATCTATGGCCCGCTACGAGACACCTCTTGGAATCGTACTTGCGGGCGGAGAAGGTAAGCGCTTAATGCCGCTTACTGCAGATCGAGCAAAACCAGCTGTTCCATTCGGTGGTTCATATCGCTTGATTGATTTTGTACTGTCTAATCTTGTTAATGCTGAGATGCGCAAGATTGCCGTTCTTACCCAATACAAATCTCACTCACTTGACCGCCACATCACCACAACGTGGCGTATGTCCACATTATTAGGAAATTACATCACTCCAGTTCCTGCACAGCAGCGCCTTGGGCCACGGTGGTACACGGGTTCTGCTGATGCAATATTGCAGAACTTTAATTTGATTCAGGACGAGAATCCGAATCACGTTTTAGTTTTCGGTGCTGATCACGTCTATCGCATGGATCCAAGCCAAATGTTTGAACAACATCTTGAAACAGGCGCTGGAATTACCATTGCAGCCATTCGAATGAAGCGATCTGAAGCGCATGACTTTGGTGTCATCGAACTTGCAGATGATGGAATTACGATCAAGGCATTTCACGAAAAGCCTGCCAACCCACCTGCAATGCCAGGTCACCCCGATCTCTGCCTGGTCTCGATGGGTAACTACATCTTTAAGCGCGATGTTATGGAAGAAGCTCTCATTCTTGACTCTGAAGATCTTGAATCTCGCCATGATTTGGGTGGCAACATCATTCCGATGCTTACCAAAGCTGGCGAAGCAAAGGCTTATGACTTTGCAAATAACGTAGTCCCAGGTGAGACAGATCGCGATAAGGGATATTGGCGCGATGTAGGTTCGATCGATGCGTATTACGACGCACATATGGATTTGGTTTCTATTCACCCGATCTTTAATCTCTACAACCGTGAATGGCCTATGCTCACCAATCCACCATCACTTCCACCTGCGAAGTTCAGTGCTAACGGAATCGCACAAGATTCCATCGTTGGAGCTGGCTCGATTATCGCCGGTGGCCATGTCAATCACACCGTTACTTCCTACGATGTTCATGTAGGAAACGGTGCCTTTGTTGACGGAGCAGTTCTTATGCCTGGAGTAAAGATCAGCGATCGTGCAGTCGTTCGCAAAGCGATTATCGATAAGAGTGCAATTGTTGAAGCGGGAGCTCAAATTGGCGTAGATCTCGAGCGAGATCGCCAGCGCTTTACAGTGACCGAAAGTGGAATTGTAGTTGTTGGTAAGGGCGCAATCGTTACTGCGTAAGCCTCTTTACTTCTAACGCAACAAAATCAATCGCCTCGCGCGCTACTGGTGTCACAGCCATATTGGTGAAGAAACCGTGAATCATTCCCGGATATTCGACGTAAGTAACACTAACTCCATCGGCTTTGAGTAGCTGTGCATACTTCTTGCCATCACTGAGAAGAGGATCGTATTGAGCCGTGATGATTACCGCAGGTGCCACATCTCTCAAAGAGCTTGCTGCCATCGGTACTGCATAGGGATTTGTGTCATATGCGCTGCCTTGAAGATATTGATCCCAGAACCACTTCATCGCTTGAGTGGAGAGTCCATACCCCGTTGCATTCTCACGATACGAAACGGTCTCAAAATCTCGACCGTTGCATGGATAAATGAGAAGTTGAAATGCCAAGGCGATCTTGTTATCGCGCGCCTTGATGGCAACTGCTGAAGCCAAATTTGCTCCTGCGCTATCACCGGCAACGCCAATTCGTGTTGCATCGATCTTCAGACTCTGTGCATTGTTCATCACCCATTGCAGCGTTGCATAGCAATCATCAAAGGGAATAGGAAATGGGTGCTCCGGCGCTTTTTGATAATTGACGCTAATGATGGTGGCTCCACTGTGATTAGCTAATCGAGCAAGGGATGCATCGTAAATATCGAGAAAATTCAGAACCCATCCGCCACCATGGAAATAGACGATTGCTGGCGCGCTTGTGGAAGAGGTAGGTCGATAGATTCGAATTGGCAGATCTGCTGTTGGACCGGGAATAAATCGATGAATGATTTCCTGTATTGGCTCTACCGGACCTGCAAAAGCTAGCCGCGTTTGAGTGTTCTTACGAATGACATCCACGGGTGCTTCCCAGACTTGCGGGAGAGCAGCTGCTGCACTTGCTTCAAGGAAAGCCTTTATTTCTGGTGCTAGCGACATGGCGTTATTGAATCAGAGTTCACCATGAGAAAGAAGGTCTAACACTTCCTTTGCTCGTTCGCGTAGTTCAGGTAAATCACTTAAACGTTTGAGCCCTGCCAATTGCTGACCCATACGATGATTTTTTGCAAATTGTTCTTGATTGCGATCGAGAAAATCCCAATACAAAGTTGTGAATGGGCAAGCATCCGTTCCAATTCGCTTTTTAGGATCAAATGCGCAGCTCTTGCAGAAAGTGCCCATCTTGGAAATGTACGAACCGCCTGCAGCATAAGGTTTTGTAGCGAGCTTGCCGCCATCGGCATGCAGACTCATTCCAATAACATTCGGAACCATGACCCAATCCGCAGCATCGATGAAGGCGCGGCGCATCCAGTCTAGGAATTCTTGGGGAGAAGTTCCGGTGATAAGTGCCAAATTACTTAAGACCATCAGACGCGGGATGTGATGAACCCAAGCCCTTTCTTCAATATCGCGCACCTGGGTTGATACACATTTCATCTCAGTCTTTGTGGAGTCGGTGAAGAGTGGGAGCAGTGGACGTTCTGCTGCGAGTGCATTTTCATTGCGATAGAGATCACCGAAGTGCCAATAGAGACCATTAATGTATTCGCGCCAACCAATAATTTGTCGAATAAACCCTTCAGCACTAGCAAGCGGAATTCCACCTTGATTGAATCGAGCCATTGCAGCTACAACTACCTCTTCTGCATGGAGCAACCCGACGTTGAGGTAGGGGCTTAACAGCGAGTGATTAACTGCCCAAGTTTCGGTGACCATCGCATCCTCGTAGGCACCAAATTCGGCAAAGGCGTTTTCGAAGAAGTGTTTCATCTGATTCAGTGCTGCTGCACGCGTTGTGCCCCATGTTGTCTCGGGGTCTTTTCCAAATACGGGAAGTTTTCGCGCTTTGATATCTGCAATTACTGCAGTATCTATCTCATCATGAGAATGTGTGAGATACGAAGGCCAGTGGTGTTCACCTTTAGGTGGAGGTAGTCGATTTTCAGCGTCGTAATTCCACTTTCCACCGAGGGGCTCTGCTCCTTCCATCAATATATGTAAACGAACTCGTTGAGCGCGATAGAAGTTCTCCATCACCAAGTTTTTTTGACTGTCGGCCCACTGTGCAAAGAGCGGTCGCGGCGTGAGGAAAAAATCATTGGGAATGAAGTGAAGTCCCACCTGACGAAGTTGCTCATACTGTTGATGCGATGAGGGTTCTGTCACTTCAATCTCAACGCCAGAATTTGATTTTCGAAACTCTGCGATTCCTGAAACGGTATCTGCGCTGCGTATCAAGGTAACGGTGAAACCCTCACTGCGAAGCTCAGCTAGAAAGTGATCCCGTGCAGACATGAGAAAGAAGAGTCGTTGGATATGCCAGCTACGTGTAGTGAGCATTCGCTCACTTTCAACGAAGAGAATCTGATGCGTTTTTGGGGCCGCGTTTTTCAGTGCCCCATACCTACGATTGAGATGATCGTTAAGCAGTAGAACTGCTTTTTTCACTCCGGCATCTACCAAGATTTAGTTCTATCTCGAAGAGTTCGATAGGACTCCACTACATGTGGAGTCGGTTCGGAATGCGAAGAAATGACTTCTCCAAGATTCCATTGTGGCGGAGTTGCGCCGCCAAGGAGCGCCCATGCCGCTTGGCGTGCTGCACCATCTGCAACGTATTCACCTGGTTGCGGCACGAGTACCTCACGGCCAAAAAGAGATGACGCAATCGATGCAATTGCTGGGTTCTTTGCCGCACCACCAATAAGTAATACGCGTTTGACGGATACTCCCAATTGTTCGAGCGCATCAACGGCATCAACAAGACCACACAACATTCCTTCAATCATCGCTCGAGCAATATCTGCAGGATTTGAATTATTGAGATTCATACCCGCAAATACACCTGTTGCATCTGGACGATTAGGGGTGCGTTCTCCTTCAAAATATGGAAGAAGGGAAAGTCCATGTGCACCAGGAGCCGCAGTAAGAGCGAGAGCTCCTACTTCATCATGAGTTTTACCTAGGATTCGTGTTGCTGCATCCAAGATGCGGGCAGCATTGAGAGTGCAGACGAGTGGTAAGAAGCGACCCGTTGCATCAGCAAATCCTGCTACTGCACCACTTGGATCATGTGTTGGTGTATCCGAAACTGCGAAAGCTGTTCCACTTGTGCCGAGCGAGACCACAACATCACCTGGTTGGGCCTGAACACCTAGCGCTGCGCCTGCGTTATCGCCTGCGCCTGCAGCGATGGGAATTCCTGAAAGTGTTTCTCCGCCAAATGCAGATGGAGCAACGATGCGAGGTGTGATGATGCTGCGATCTGTGCGAAGGGCAGATTTCAATAAATCTTCGCGGTACGTCGAAGTAACAGAATCGAAGTAACCAGTACCAGATGCATCAGAACGGTCGGTGAAAAGTTTTGTAAAATCTTTTCCACCTTGAAGGTGCCACGATAGCCAATCATGGGGGAGTGCAACGGCTGCAACTTTTTCAGCGTTTGCCTTTTCGTGATCTGCAAGCCAACGCAGTTTTGTTGCAGTAAAAGATGCGACAAGAACTGATCCAACTTTCTTTGCTGTTTCTGCATCACCGCCCATCTCGGTATTAAGATCACGCGCAGCTTGTGCAGAACGAGTGTCATTCCATAAGAGTGCAGGCCGAATCACATCACCATTGCTGTCGAGTGTGACCATTCCATGTTGTTGGCCACCAATTGAAATTGCGGAGACACCATCGAGACCACCAGCATCATTACACGCTGATGTAAGCGCTGCTTCCCAATGCGCAGGATCTACTTCTGTGCCATCAGGGTGAGAGGCGCGACCTTGCCGCACTAACTCACCAGTATCTGCCTTGCGAATGACTACTTTTACCGATTGGGTCGACGAATCCACGCCAGCAACTAACGGTCCTGCGGAGTGGTGCGAATTTGCCATGGCGAAAGGCTAGACTGTGCCAGTCAGAGTTGACCACAGTGCGGCTTATTTATTTAGCCAAATCTCACTTTATTTTGGAGCGTTGCAATGCGTATTGGAATTCTTACTGGTGGCGGAGACTGCCCAGGACTTAACGGTGTTATTCGCGGAGTAGTCACAAAGGGAATTAAAGAGTACGGATATGAATTCGTCGGTTTCCGTGATGGTTGGAAGGGACCCCTTGAAGCGCTCACCATGCCTCTGGACCTTGCAACTGTAAAGCCAATCCTTGCAAAGGGTGGAACTATCCTCGGTTCATCACGCACCAATCCATTTAAGATTGAAAATGGCGTAGAGCGCATCAAGCAGAACCTTGCAGATCAAGGAATTGATGTACTTATTGCTATCGGTGGCGAAGATACCCTCGGCGTTGCAACGAAACTTGATGCGCTAGGAGTAAAGGTTGTCGGTGTTCCAAAGACAATCGATAACGATCTTAACAATACAGATTTCACATTTGGATTCGATACATCAGTCAACATTGCGATGGAGGCAATCGATCGCCTTCACACAACCGCTGAATCTCATCACCGCCCCCTAATTGTTGAAGTCATGGGACGCCATGCAGGGTGGATCGCACTTCACTCAGGTATCGCAGGAGATGCTGCATGCATCCTGATTCCAGAAGTTAAGTTCTCAGTAGATAAAGTTTGTGAATTTGTTAAGTCACGCTTTAAAACGGGCACAGCTCCCATCATCGTGATCGCCGAAGGTGCAATTCCTCAAGATGGAGACATGATCACCAAAGATCAGCCACTTGATGCATTTGGCCACGTACGGCTTTCAGGTATCGGCGATTGGCTTGCAGCTGAAATTGAGACAAAGACTGGTTATCAGACCCGTTGCACAGTGCTTGGCCATATTCAGCGTGGTGGAACACCATCTGCATTTGACCGCGTCCTCAGTTCCCGATTTGGTCTTGAAGCAATCACCGCAGTTCACGAAGGTGATTTCGGCAAGATGATGGCGCTTCACGGAACAAAGATTGCGCGTGTTCCATTGGCATCTGCAACAGATGTTCTGAAGACAGTTCCAATCGAGCGCTATGAGGAGATCACTTCCTTCTTCGGATAATCTCCCTGCGAGATTGCCCATGAACTCCGTACCCTTATGCCTATGACCAATACAAGTCTGACTGGAACAGCCGCGCAGCTCGATAAGCTCTTCGATGCTTCGCTCGTTGCCGCCCAGCAACCTAATTGGCCAGGCGGCCCCGATGGCGAACAGATGAAGAAAGCTGTTGCAGATCTTTGTGCACTTCCTCCGCTTGTCTTTGCAGGAGAGTGCGATGACCTCAAGGCGAAGATTGCAGAAGCAGCTGCTGGTCGCGCATTCTGGTTACAAGGCGGAGATTGCGCTGAAACTTTTACGGCAGCAACTGCAGATTCAATTCGTAACCGCATCAAGACAATTTTGCAGATGGCTGCTGTTTTGCAGTACTACTCAAGCTTGCCTGTAGTCAAGGTTGGCCGAATGGCCGGGCAATTTGCAAAGCCGCGCTCTAACGATCTTGAAACACGTGGAGATGTCACTCTTCCTGCCTACCGCGGAGATGCTGTCAACGATATTGAGTTCACAGCTGAAGCGCGTACTCCGGATCCAAACCGACTTGTTCGCGTGTACAACACCTCTGCTGCAACTCTGAATTTAGTCCGTGCATTTACACGAGGAGGTTTCGCAGATCTTCGTCAGGTGCACGAATGGAATAAGGGCTTTATTCGCGATTCACAATTTGGTGAAAAGTACGAGCAGATGGCGAATGAAATCGGGCGAGCCCTCTCATTTATGCAATCAGCGGGTGTAGATCCTGAACAATTTAAGGCGGTTGATTTCTACGCAAGTCACGAAGCGCTCATCATTGAATATGAAAAGGCACTCACTCGTATCGATTCGCGCACTCAACTTCCCTACGATGTTTCAGGACACTTCATCTGGATCGGCGAACGTACGCGCCAACTCGATGGAGCACACGTTGATTTTGCATCAAAGGTGCGCAATCCGATCGGTATCAAATTAGGGCCTAAGTCCACTGTTGACGATGCACTGGCATTGATTGCCAAACTCAATCCAGATAACGAACCCGGCCGCATCACTTTTATTACTCGCATGGGCGCGGGCACTATCCGACAAGCACTTCCGACGCTTGTTGAAGGAGTTACCAAGAGCGGAGCCAACGTTCTATGGGTCTGCGATCCCATGCACGGCAATACCTTTGAATCTAAAAATGGATATAAGACCCGCAATTTTGAAGATGTCCTTGATGAAGTGCGTGGCTTCTTTGAAGTCCATAAGAAGCTCGGAACACATCCAGGTGGAATCCATATTGAGCTCACCGGTGACGATGTCACTGAGTGCCTTGGTGGAGGCAATCAAGTTTCAGAGAAAGACCTCGAGTCACGTTATGAGACCGCCTGCGATCCACGTCTGAATCACTCACAATCGCTGGAACTTTCATTCTTGGTTGCTGAAATGTTGCGCGACCGCTAACTTAGCGAACGTGACCTTGCTTCTTAGCACTCTTGCAACACCAATTGGAAATCTCAATCTGATCGCTGATGAGCACATTTTGCTTGGAGCAAATCTCTCTACTCTCAAAGCTTTGAAAGAGAGTTTGAGTTACGAAGATGCGAAGCGAGATATCAAGAGCGTTGCAAAGATTCCAGTGATTTCAGAACTTATCAACGATTACTTTGATGGTGATATCTCAGCACTGAATGCAATTCAAGTCAGGCAACCAGGTGCACCGTTTTCACAAGCTGCCTGGAAGGCGATGAAAAAGGTAAGGCCGGGGGCAGTGATTTCATATAGTGATTTAGCAGAACGCGCCGGAAGTCCTGCGGCGGTGCGAGCTGCAGGAAGTGCCTGTGCAAAGAATGCAATAGTTCTTGTTGTTCCATGTCATCGCATCGTTAAGACAAGTGGAGCACTAGGAAATTATGCCTACGGCCTCAATAAGAAAGAGTGGTTACTTCGCCACGAGGGCGCGTTGTAATATCTTTTTTAAGATTTCAATAGCTTCAGCACATTGCACATCATCAAAATCCAGATGGGTAACAATGCGCGCATAATGAGGGCCGAGTGCACTTATCCAGAGCCCGGCTTCTTTACATTGCGAAGTTAAATCTGCAGCAGAGATACCAATATGCGACAGATCAAGACCAACGATATTGGTCTCTACCTTTGTTGGATCTACGAGAGTTGAATCAACTGAGGCAAGAGCCACTGCAATCTGCTGTGCCCGAGCGTGGTCCTCGGCAAGGCGCGCGATGTTGTTATCAAGAGCAAAATGAGCAGCTGCTGCGATGATTCCCACTTGGCGCATTCCAGCTCCATAACGCTTACGCCAGATTCGCGCTTCTGCGACGCGATCCTTCGTTGAGAGCATCAAAGAGCCAATAGGTGCCCCTAGCCCTTTAGAAAGACAGACACTTATCGTGTCAAAGTGTTTTCCGTATTCAGCACATGAGACTCCGGATGCAACATGTGCGTTCCAGATTCGAGCACCATCGAGATGCATCGCTATACCACGAGCATGTGCAGCTGATGAAAGTTTGGCAATCTCGTTAATCGGTTGCACAGTTCCGCCGCCAAAGTTGTGAGTATTTTCAACTGCAATTGCCTTTGTTGACACTAAATAAGGCCCAGCATTCTCATGAGCAATCGCGAGTGGGTCTTCAGCTTTCAAGAGACCGTCAGTGGAAGGCCAAGTGCGTGTAGTAATTCCGCTAAATGCTGCAGCTGCACCCAGTTCAGCGCGCACAATGTGAGAGCGAGTCTCAACGATGATTTCTTCACCTGGTTTTACTAATGTGCGGATTGCCAGTTGATTGGCAAGTGAGCCAGTGGGCGAAAACAAAGCTGCTTCATGGCCGAACATGGCTGCGACTCGTTCTTCCAGTGAATTTACAGTGGGGTCATCTCCGTAAACGTCGTCGCCTACTTCTGCTGCTGCCATGGCAGCACGCATCGCAGCACTTGGTTTCGTTACGGTATCGGAGCGAAGATCGATAGCCATTGATTAATTCTCCTTGAGTACGATGATGAGCATTGAGGTCAGCACCATTACTCCGCCAAGGGTAGCTTGTAGTGTCAATCGCTCACCACCAAAGATCACCGCGAAGATGGCTGCAAAGACAACTTCCATCGTGAGAATGACTGCCACCTTTGTTGTAGTCATGTGTGCTTGAGACCAGGTTTGAATCACGAATGCGATTGCGGTACAGACAACCGCTGTAAAAGCGACAACTGCCCATACTCCCGAATCGGGAGGCGCAGAATAACCATCGGGAATTGAGGCAAGCCCTGCGAGCAGTGCACACATAGCAAGTTGCACAATTGTCATCGCATACACATCTCTGCCGTTCGACCATTTGCCCAAGGCAATGATGTGTGCTGCGAAGAAGAAGGCACTTGCGAGAACAAGCATCTCTCCGACCCCAACTGAAAATCCATGGATAGAGAGCAGACCAAGTCCAATTGTTGCCAGAAAGACGCAACCCCAAATGAGTCGAGTAAGTCGTTCTTTAAGAAAGAAGTAGGCAAGAAGTGGAGTAAATACAATGTACAGCCCAGTAACGAATCCAGTGATTGCAGCACCTGTCCGTGCCAACCCAAGAGTTTGGAAGATATAACCCAGCCCGAGAAATATTCCAGCAGAGCTTGCTCGCAGCAAAAGATCACGATCAAATTTCTTAATGATGTGGGGCTTGAGCGTAATCATCACCAAAACTGCAAATAAGAATCGAGTAAAGAGAAAGTTATTGACGCTCTGTCTTTGGATTGCATCCTTCATAACTACAAAGGCCATACCCCACGCTGCAGACACCGAGAGAAGTGCCCAGGGAGCCAGACGCATCTTGAGTGCGTGCGATGAACTCATCCACGCAACTTCTTTAAGAGCGCGATTTCCTCACCGTGTTCAGGTTCCATGCCAGGAGTTTCAAGAATGAGTGGAGCATTCGCCACTGCTGGGTGCTTGAGTAGTTCAGCAAAGGGATCAACACCGATAAAACCTTTGCCAATGTTTTGGTGGCGATCTTTGAGAGCGCCACACACATCCATCGAGTCATTGGCATGGATAAGTTGGATACGTTCGACCCCGGCGACCTGCACAAGTAGGTCAAGCGTCTCTTTCATGCCACCCTTCTTCGCAATGTCATGTCCTGCTGCAAAGACGTGGCAAGTGTCGAGACAGATACCAACTTTTGGGTGGTACTCGAGGGCTTTCAGGTAATTCTCTAAATCTTCTAGACGCTTGACGAGCGATTGACCTTGTCCGGCAGTTGGTTCAAGTAGAAGATAGGGAGCATCGTCATCGAGAGCTTCAAGAATCGGCATTACGCCTTTCTTAATCTGCTTCCACGCCTTTTCGACATTATCTTCTTTCACAGCTGACCCTGTATGCACAACAACACCCAGTGCGCCAATTTCTTGTCCGCGTTTGAGAGAGAAAGCAGTAGCAGCCAATGAATTTTTATACGTTTCTTCAGTAGGTGAACCTAAGTTGATGAGAAATGGTGCATGGACATAGGTTTCAATATCAAGTGATTCAGCTTTTTCGCGAAAGAGTGCATCTGCTTCATGATTTGTTTCAGGCATCGCCCAACCACGTGGATTTGAGGTAAAAACTTGAATCGCCTCGGCGCCAGTCAATTCCGCATAGGCGATTGAACGCTTCGCCATTCCTCCGGATGTTGGAGTATGCGCACCGATACGTGGCTTCTGAGGAGCTTTGGACATCTGCTTACCCTACTGTGATGGTCACAGTACTGCCACGTTTTACCTTGGTTCCGACCTTCGGTGAAACGCTTGTCACCTTCTTGATGGATTTCTTTCCAATTTTCTTCACAACCACCTTGAGGTCAAGATCCTTGAGCGCCTGTACTGCCTTTGCTTCTTCGATGGAGTAAAGGTTTGGAATAAAGGCAAATTGTGATCCCTTAGAGATAACCAGAAAAATCTTTGAACCCTTATCGGCAGTTCCTCCGCCTGCAGGTTTCTGCGAAATAACTTCACCGGCTAGCTGAGTTTCGCTATATCCATATGTTGAAGTCACTACAAAACCTGCATCTTGCAATTCATTGAGAGCTTGATCAGAACTCTTTCCAACATAAGAGGTAAGTGCGACTTGTTCAACGCCTTTTGATACACGGATGACTACGAGCGCATTGCGCTTTACCTTTTCTCCTGAAGCCGGATTTGAGTCAATCACATAACCTTTAGGAACTGTTGTGCTGAACTCTTCGACAAGTGGCTGAATACTGAGAGGCAATCTCTTCAACAGATTAGTTGCCGCCTCAGGTGTGAGTCCTGCCAGCGCTGGAATGGTAAATCTCTCTGGTCCCTTTGAGACGATGAGTTTGACGGTGCCACCTTGATCGACACGTCCACCACCTTCGGGAATCGATTGAATGACATGGCCTTCAGGAATTTCTTCACTAAATTGCTTTTCAGCGACGATCGATGTGAGCCCGAGCGGATCCAGTGCGGCACTGACTTCAGCTTGTGTAGCACCTACAGTTGAAGGCACAACTACCCGTGAACCAGGACCAATAAGAACATACCAACCAACGATGCCAACTGCGACCGCCAAAGCAACTGCAATCTTTCGATTGCGACGTACTCTCTTGCTCGCTTTCTTTCGCTTCCTCACCTCTTCCGTTGTTTCGCGAGGAGATGAGGTGGAAGGAGCAGGAATCGCTGCGGTGAGTTCCTTTACTTTGCTACGCAGCGATTTACGGGAAGGTTTTGGTCTCATTGGCTCGATTGGAATATCGAGCTCTAAGCTGAGTTGATTCTCTTGAGGATTCAATGAATGGCTAATACGAGAGAGTTCCTCGTAGAAAACGGTGGCATCACGTGGACGCTCATCAGGATTTGCACTCGTTGCACGATATATAAGGTCATCGAGTTGTTCAGGGACTGAAGAAATTATTGAACTAATTTTCGGCACACGATTGTTGACATGCATGTAAGCAATTTGAATCGGTGCATCGCCTTCAAATGGTTTTTTACCGGTAAACATTTCAAAGGCGGTAATTCCGATGGAGTAGATATCACTGCGAGCATCGGCAACTCCACGTTGAACTTGTTCGGGGGAGAGGTAAGAGACGCTTCCTAGAATGACGCTCGATTCAGCAGTCAGCGTCCCACCGATAAGCGGACCTTTGGCAAGGCCGAAATCTGCAATCTTGATGCGACCCTCTTTAGAGATCAAGATGTTCTCAGGTTTGATATCACGATGGACTATTCCAATTTTATGGGCAGCAGAGAGTGCGCTCAGCACAGGAAGGAGGAATTTAATTCCATCTGCGATGGGAAGTTTCGTCTGCTCATTGAGATATTCGCGAAGCGTGTGGCCTTCGATCATCTCCATAACTAAAAAAATCGCTGGAGTACCGTTCTGATTCCACCCCTGATCCTGAACTGCAACGATATTGGGATGCGAAAGCGCAGCAGCTGCTTTAGCTTCACGTATGAAACGTTCGACAAACTGTTCATCTTGCGCCAAGTGTGAATGCATAATTTTGACTGCAACTTTGCGATCGAGGCGAGTATCTAGCGCTTCATAGATACTGGCCATTCCGCCGGTGGCTAACTGGCGGATGAGTTGATATCGCCCATCGATAAGCTCGCCGGTCAGGTCAGACATATCCCGAATTCTAGGTAGTCAGTACGAAATCAGCCGCGTTCTGCGTGCCTTCCTTGCGAAAGTGTTGCTCCTGTGTGGCAAGCCACTCTTTCATGTGGCTCTCAATCTCTTTACCATCGCGCGCTAAAACCCGCGCCAATCCTTCACTTTCATCGATATCAATCCAAATGAGCGCGGAGAGATATTCGCGAATTGCTAACTGCCCAGAGCCAACACCTTCGAAGATGATGAGTTCAGATTGTGCCAACTCTGTGGCAGGTAAAAAAGAACCACTATTCCAGTCATAGGTTGAGAGTGAGATTTTTCGCACGTTTTTATGAGAGTGCGCAATGTGTAGAAGCGTCTCTGTCAGTTGAGTGGAAAGTGCGTTATCCCAACCATCATAAAGATCATCCATATGGATTTCTGTGACGACGTAGTGCTGTGCGAGTGCGAGCTTTATGTCGTGAGCAAGTGTCGTCTTTCCTGCACCTGCTGGCCCATCGATTGCAATGATGGGTTGCGCAACATCCTTACAAAGATCTAAGAGCGCGGCGATGAGTTCCATACCATGTACTCCATCCCAGTGCAGCCATGGCAGTAAATGCCACATACAGCAACGTTGTAAAGAGTAGTCCTTGCGATGAATAGAGCGCTGTGTATCCGGCATCTACAACCAACCACATGGGCCAATTGTCATACTTTTCATAGACCATCAAGATTTGTGCTGCAAGAGATCCAAAGAAGAGGATTGCATCTACATATGTTGATGCAGCACCAGCCCACTTCAACACAGGTCCAAGTACAAGTGTTGCAATAAGAATTGCTGCAATGGTGTAGATGCGGTACTTATTTCTAAATGGTCCAGGTTTAGCGCCTGCGGGTTCCCATCCATACCAGCCAGCAATGGCTGCTGCAATAAATACCAATTGGAGTGCGGCGCTGGCATAGAGCTTGTATTGAAGAAAGAAGATTCCGTACAGAAGACTGCTGATTGCCCACCACGGCCATGTGATGCGTTTTGTTGTAATACCTAGCGCAACGCCAACAAAGGAAACTACTGAAGCGACAAATTCAAGGTAAGAGACTTCATAACCCCACGCTGTGAAGAAGGTGGAAAACATGTACATCCTCATTTCTAGATCCGCATTACCGGACCAGTCAGACGGTCGACTTCAATGAAGTCCTCTCAGCCACTGTGGCTCCCGTTGGTATTACTTTAGCCAATTCGTGCTGCAATTGCCTGAATATAGGCAGCTCCTGCAACACGTGCGCGGCGAGCTGTCGATGTCTTTGCTCGCTTATTGAAGATGTCATATCCAATTGCTTCGACTTCATCGACGATTCCACAGTACAACTCGCTGGCTGCACGGATACATGGACGTGATTCTTTATCGAGATAGGAAATTCCAGTTTCTGCTTCTTGCTGTAATTGTCGTACTCGAGCAATTTGAAATCTGAGTGCAGCAACTATTTCAGGGGTTAAGGTGCGCCGCTCGAGCATTGCGCGGTCGACGCCAAATTGGGCGAGCTCTTGCAGCGGCAAGTAGACACGGCCACGATCGAGATCTTCGCCAACATCGCGAATGAAGTTTGCCAACTGAAAAGCGATTCCTAACTTTTTTGCCGCCTCAAATGCGCGTTCATCGGAATACCCAAGAATCGGAACCATCTCGAGTCCGATGACTGCAGCTGATCCATAGACATATTCGAGCAAATCTTCATAACTCTGATATTCGGTGACGGTGAGGTCCATCTCCATGGAGTGCAAGAAATCTACAAAGTGTTGGTGGGGGATATTGAATTTTCGTGCAGTATCAACCAGCGCACGTCCAATATGGTCGGTGCTAGTGCCTGACTTAAGATCTGCCAACACCCCACTACTCCAAGTACGAAGCGCCTCAGCCTTTTCTTGCGGCGACAGTGTTGAAGCTAAATCATCGACAATTTCATCGGCATAACGAGCAAAACCGTAGAGTGCATGAACATAGGGGCGCTTATTTTTTGGAAGGAGAAGTGTTGCTAAGTAGTAGGTCTTGCCGTGCAACGAATTAAGTCGTTTGCACTCTTCATACGATGCTGCAAGTTCTGCATCCATTTACTTGACCGGACCCACAATACGTTCTGCAGCTAAGCGACCAGAAATCAAAACCATTGGAACTCCCACACCTGGTTGAGTTCCGCTACCTGCGAAGACAACGTTCTCAAATCCTGCCGCCATATTGCGTGGTCTAAATGGGCCTGTCTGGAAGAAGGTATGTGCGCTAGCAAAAGGCGCTCCGCGTTCCATGCCTTGCTTCTGCCAATCGAGCGGAGTTGTCATTACTTCTGTCTCGATAGCATCGCCAAATCCTGTATATCCGCGTTCTTCGAGTGTTGTAATCATCTGATCGCGATATGGCTTTGCTTGCTTGGTCCAATCGATATCAGCATCCAAGTTGGGAGTTGGATGCAAGATGTAATACGACTGTTTTCCAGCAGGAGCAAGTGATGGATCATCATGCGTTGGCACAGTGACCAGTACTGAAGGATCGGTCATTAAGACTCGCTTATTGATGAGTTCGTCGAAGACGCCATCCCATGATTCTCCAAAATGAATATTGTGATGCGCAATATGGTCATACTTCTTAGACGAGCCGACCAGAAGAGTTGCACACGATGGCGAGTAATTAAGGCGCTTGATATTCAGCGGTGTTTTGCCTAGCAAGTCACGCCACACGACAGGAAGATCTGGATTCATCACTACGACATCGCACTCGATGCGTTCGCCTGTATTTGTTGTGACAGCTTTGACGCGACCGTTCTGCTTATCAAGACCTGTCACTGTGGTGTTGTACTTAAATTCAACACCGTGCTTTTGAGCAGCTGCAGCGAGAGCTCGAGGTACTGCATGCATTCCGCCTTTAGGGAAGAAGACGCCGTTTACTGAATCCATGTAGGCAATGACTGCATAAATGGCTAATGCTTGTTGTGGGCTAACTCCTGCATACATTGCTTGGAATGAGTAAACCTTCTGCAAGCGAGGATCTTTGAGATATTGATTGACCTTAGGTTGCAGGTGCCTAAACCCACCGAGTGCGATTAAGCGAGCTAAGTTTGGTGTAAGTAGATTGAGTGGTGAATCAATGTTCTTATCAATGAAGTCATTCATCTCATATTTATAGAGTTTGGTCACGAAATCTACATATTTGCGATAACCCAGCGCTTCTTCAGCAGAAACATGAGTACGAATCTCTTCTTCCATCTGGGCAGTATTTGCGTGGACATCGATTTGTGAACCATCGGCATAGAAAGCGCGATAGAGCGGAGAAAGTGGCATCAATTCAAGCCAATCTTTCATATCTTCACCAACACAACTAAATGCATCTTGGATGAGTGATGGCATCGTGAGAACTGTTGGTCCGGTATCGAATGAGTACCCATCCTTATTCAGAAGTCCATTACGTCCGCCAGGTACAGACTCGCGTTCGACTACCGTTACTTTACGTCCGGCACCAGCAAGACGAAGTGCTGCACTGAGTCCGCCCAGACCTGCACCAACTACGACGACGTGATCTGTGGGTCCCTTAACTTTTCTTGTCATTAGTAGCTCCTACGGATTGCTGTCTCAGCGAGAGCTAAGAGAAATGGACGAGCATTCTCATCAATGGCTGCTGAATGCGCTGCAGCTACTGATTCTTCGCCTAAGCGGTCGATTAATTTTTCTACATCTGAAACGGCACCCGTATCGACGATAAGCGCGCGAAGAGATTCAATTTTCTCAACAGATAGTTGTGGATTTCCAAGGTTTGCGGACAGTTCTGCACGTGCTGCCTCAGATGCTTTCTCCATGGTCATTGCCATGAGAACTGTGCGCTTTCCTTCACGGAGATCATCGCCAGCTGGCTTTCCGGTTGTATCAGGATCCCCAAAGATTCCAAGCATGTCATCGCGAAGTTGAAAAGCTTCACCGAGAGGAAGTCCGTAAGCCGAGAGAACATTGAGCAACTCTGAATGTTCGTCAGCTGATGGTCGAGCAATAACTGCTCCTAAATGCAGTGGACGTTCGATGGTGTACTTTCCAGATTTATAACGCGCAATTCGAAGTGATCTTTCAACACTATGTTCGCGTTCTCCTGCCTCACGGACATCGAGGTATTGACCTGCCATTAATTCAATCCGCATCTCATCATGAATGCGTAGGGCTGCAGTTAATGAATCGTGAGAGAGTCCAGAGTTATGCAACATGTGATCTGACCACACAAGTGCAAGATCTCCAAGTAACACAGCAGCTGCTTCACCGAATTGTTCTGCAAGCCCTGCCATCGAACCCTGTCGATGTAAATTCTCAAAGTGGCGATGAATTGCAGGCTTTCCACGACGTGTGTCAGAACCATCCATTAAGTCATCATGAATAAGTGCACATGCCTGTAAAAGTTCAAGACTTGCCATTGCGCGAATATCTCTTCGGCTTGGAGTTGATCCCGCAGCGATAAAACCAGCGTAGGCAAAGAGCGGACGTAGTCGCTTGCCGCCTTCGAGCAGATAATCTTCAAGTGCATCGCAGACTGGAATCAATTCGGATGCGATGCCGGTCAGATAGTCGCGTTGTTGCGCGAGGTAGTGAGTCAATTCGCTCTTCACAGCGTCGCGTACCTCTGATGCGCTCTGCATGACAGCTTTATCCACGGAGAAAAGGTACCCTGACGCCGTGGAGCTGCGCAGTACGAGAAGTGGACTGACCTTTTCATTCGAATTTTTCCCTCCTAAAGATATTGAAGGTGAAGAGCGTCTCTGGACAGCGATGTCACAGCTTGAATCCATCGCTCCAGATTTCATATCTGTGACCTATGGCGCAGGCGGATCAACGAGAGATCGCACAATTCGCATTACCTCTGAAATTACCGCGCGAACCCATATCCCGACAGTTGCGCATTTAACATGCGTTGGTTCAACTCGGACAGAGCTGATAGAAATCCTTGGTAAGTACCGAGATGCAGGAATTAAAAGCATTTTGGCGCTTCGTGGAGATCCGACTGGCGGTCCGCGCGTTCCATGGACAGCAACTGATGGTGGCTTGAATCACGCAGATGAATTAGTAACTCTTGCTGCAGAATTTGGTGGATTCACAATTGGCGTTGCAGCTTTTCCTGATGGGCACCCTGCTTCCAACGGAGATTTCGATAAAGATATTGAAGTGCTTCTTGAGAAAGAACGTCGTGGTGCAACTTTTGCAACAACACAGTTCTTCTTCGATGCAACTCACTGGAAAAAACTGGTAGATCGCTTGGCCGCGAAAGGATCTTCACTTCCTATTATTCCTGGCATCTTGCCCGTTACCAATGTCAAGCAACTGAATCGTATGGCTGAACTCAGCGGTGTTCCCATTCCTAGTTACATGGTTGATGCCTTCACCAAGGTCGAAGATAACCCGGATGAAGTACGTGCGCTAGGAATTGAGTTTGCAACAAAACTCTGTCAAGACTTGTTGGTTGCGGGAGCTCCGGGACTTCACTTTTACACAATGAATACTTCATCTGCCACCCGTGAGATTTACTCTCGCATCAAGGATGAACGATGACTGCCAGCCCAATTTCGGAAAGAGAATTTAAAGAGCGCTGGAGCGATCTCCATGGTGGCGCTGATACAGAAGGTGTTGTGGGCAGGTGGCTTTCATTCTCTTATCTCGCAGCGCGCGTATGTGTGGCGCTTCGAATATCGCCGAATGTACTTACCTTTCTGGGACTTGGAACAGCGATTGCCATGGCCCTTTCTACCTACGCAGCAGTTGCGCTCTTACTCCTTACGATTTCACTCTTCTTTGATGGCATCGATGGAAGTGTTGCAATTCTGCGTGGAAGTGACAGTAAGTGGGGATCACTCCTTGATTCACTGGCAGATCGCATCTCTGAAGCGTTCTGGCTCTATATGGGATGGCGTTTAGGAATTCCTGCGTGGATTGTTATCACCATGTGGATGGTTGCATCGACTCAAGAGTATGCGCGTGCACGTCTTGCATCTCTAGGCCATACCCAAATCGGAGTTGTGACACCAACCGAGAGACCAGTGCGAGCCATATTTATGGCTTTTGCACTTCTCTTTTATATCTTTGATATTCCAGGAACTCTGCAACTTTCATATGCATTCTTGGCACTACTTATTTTTAGTTTGATACAAGTGATGCGAGCAGCTAAGAAAGTCTTATCTACTCAAGAATAGCTTTCGCAACCATCTCAGCGCTCAAACCTACAAGTGGCAAACCGCCACCGGGATGTGCAGACCCTCCTACCAAGTACAGACCTTTAATAGGCGAGCGGTTCTTTGCACGTGCAAAAGCTGAACGCGCACCGTTACTGGACGTTCCATAAATAGATCCTCCTGGTGCATTGACACTTTCCTGTAAATCAAGGGGAGTGCGAATCTCAAGCACTTCAAGTCGTTCTCGGATCGAAATCCCAGCAGTTTCAATCTGATTGATAATGGAGTTGGCATACTGACGATTGAAATCTTGGTTACTCCAATCGAACCCATTGCCTGACGTGCTATGGCGGGGGGCATTAACCAGCACAAACCACGACTCATGGTCTTTATCTTTGACCATCAGCGGATCCCTCGGTGCACAGATGTAAATCGTTGGTTTCTCCACAGGTGTCCTCTTAGTAAAGATTGATTCAAATTCAAGATCGTAATTTTCGGGAAATAGGATGGTGTGATGTTCCAACGGTTGCGAATCTGATGGTTTGAGGCCAAGAAGTAGCGAGAAACCGGCAAGAGATGGCTCTTGTTTTGCTAGTTTTTTTCGAATGTTGACCACTTTTTTGGTGGGCGCCAATAATTTCTCGTAAACGAATTGCGCATCGGCGTTGGCCACGACGCGAGCGAAAGTTAAAGTAGCGTCGTTGACAACTACACCAGTAACACGACTTTTGTTGAGCACAATCTCATTGACACGGGAATTTAAACGAATATCAACACCGAGCTTTTCGCAGCGTTCAGTTATCTTTTCGGCAAGTGTGCCGATTCCACCTTTGATATGCCATGCACCAAAAGCCTCTTCAACAAAAGCAATTGTGGAGAGCACGGCTGGCGCATAGCGAGGATCTGACCCGCTATAGGTTGCGTAACGATCCATAATCTTTGCAAGATATGGATTGGTAATTCCGATTTCACGGAGACTTTTCCAGGGAGAGATGATCTTGAGATCGCGGATAAGCCGCGGACGCTTTAAGAGTGAGAGGGGCGACTTCAATTCCGATTCGATAAACGGTTCACGAGAAACATCCCACATGGCCTCGGCCCGCAACATGACTCGATTCCATTCTGATGCTGCAGCTGCGCCCAGCGTTTGCTCAATGGATGCAAGTGTCTGCTTACGAGATAAATTGGCGAACTTCACTGAAGTTCCATCATGGAAACGATAATCAAAAGAAGGGTTGACCTCTTCTAACTCAAGAACACGACCCATCACGTCGCCAGTGCGTTGAAAGAAATCGCGATAGACAGCGGGCAAGGTGAGAAGTGAAGGTCCCGTATCGAATGCGTAACGACCAATCCATTCGGTACGACACTTTCCACCGGTGCGAGATGATGCTTCAAAGATGGTGACGCTATGTCCTGCTTTTGCCAATCGTGCAGCTGTGCACAATCCGCCGATGCCAGCGCCAATAACTGCAATTTTTTCAGGGTTTTTTACCTTCCCCACTTGGCCTGTCATACGGTGCGGCCTTTCCACTGAATGGTGCCGCGATTGCGCCATGAGTAGATGATCAGATAAATCAGAAGCGCGCTTGACAGTGGATGCAAGAAAGCAAAGAGCGGATTACTTCGAGATCGAATTGCGCTAATTTCTCGAGAGAAAACAATATAAAGGTAGATAAGCCAGCCGATGAGATAGCCATTGAGAATCATCAGAACGGGAAGTATTCCTGTGGCAAAGAGAAATGCGATTGCAATGACAGTGCCAATGGAACCACCGAATGCTTTCCAAAGTGATTTGCCGTAACCCTGGCGAATCTCATCAAAAGATGAGTACATGCGCGTGCTTGCAATACCTGATCCTTCAGTGACAACCCCTCGATACCCTGCTGAAATCAGCGAGCGAGCCAACTCAATATCATCGAGGATTTGGGTGCTGACTGATTCAAAACCATTGATTGCATCAAGCGCATTTTTTCGTGCAACAAAAAATTGTCCATTGGCTACAGCTGTGGAACGTCGCGGAAATTTTTCTGCCAATCGAAGGATGACGGTGCTCATCCATGACCAATGAAGAAGCGGCTGTATAAGCTTTTCTGCAAAAGTCTGGGCTATTTGGCGTGGATAAGGGGATACGAAATCAAGCTTCAGGCGTTCTAGCTGAGAGATGGCGCGCATGATCGCGTTCGGTTGCAAGCGCACATCTGCATCAAGGGTAATGATGAATTCACTACGTGCTGATTCATAACCCGACTGAAGCGCTGATACTTTTCCAAGCCATCCATCGCGCTGTATGGGTGAGTCAATGAATGAAAAACGAGGATCCCCATCAATCACAGATGTAAGTAATTCAGCAGTTTTGTCAGTAGATCCATCGTTAATAATGACAAAGTTAAGGTTTTTTACTCCCATTTGTGACGAGAGAGCCGAGATAAATTCAGGCACATTTTCAGCCTCGTTTCGCATCGGAGCTAAAACAGTTACTGATTTTTTGATTTCTTCATCACGTTTAGGAATCCGAATTGTCACAAAATTTATCAGCGAGATAATGAATATCAGGATGGAGAGAGTTAGGAGTGATTGGGCCATTGCTACTTAATCTTTATTGCCGAGCCAACTAGAGAAAAAGTAAGGCGTTAAGAGCGCACCCATAATGAATGTTCCAAAAAATGCCAGCCCTGGGCGATCGAAGAAGAAGAGATTTCCAATAAATCCCGCAAAGAGTGTCCATAGTAGAAGCGCATCGACGGCTGCAAGTGATGCTGCTTCTTTTCGGCGTTCACGGGGGAGAATTTTATTCAAGGCTCCGATGATGACGATTCCGGCAAGTAGCCAACCGAGAGCATTAGACAGAGGAATATCTGGAGTAAATGGAACGTGTGCACCAGGGACTTCCCATTTCCATCTTCCCGCTGCAACCATTTGTGGATCTAGAAATAAATCCCACGCAGCTAAGAGAAGTCCGCCATAGAGAAATACCCAATGTCCTGCAATACGACGAGCGGCAATAAGTGCTGGGTGCACCATCATCACCCAGGCAAATGGAACAACGATGGGGACACCGAAGAGTTGCGCTCCGAGTGAAGCGTCGTATTCGTAGATTCCAAAAGGCCAACCGGTATGAACACCAAGTACTTCTATACCCAGCCCGAAGAGTGCAGTTATTGGTAGATAGCGCGTTGAATATTTCGCACCGTATGAAAGATGGCCATGAATCACCATCGACATCGCACCAACATAGACGGTGGCTATCGTGACAATGCGAAGAGTTTCACCTGTGATGAGTGGATATGAAATCTGCAGTGCGATAGTCACACCCACAAGCAGAAAGAGGAAGTTACGTGCTTTGGGGGAGATCCCGCCACGGCGCCTGCGACGCGGGTTGTAGTGGCGAATCGACATGAGCTAAGTCTGCCTTACTTGCCTGCGTGGGCAGTAATTTCACCGCGAAGTTCGAGGACTTCAAAGCGTGCAAATAGTTCTTCGCTATACCAACCGATGGATTCGGTCTGTGCAATCGCAACTTGGTGAGCCTTGCTCTTATATGCAAAATCGCGAAGAGCCGAAGCCGATTGCCATAATGAGAAAGTTCCTTGTAATCCGATTGGTGCCTCACCAATTCCTATTGCTGCAATCAAACCTGGATTGCTGTGAAGGTCGAGGACTACGGGAGGAACTGATTTCCAGAAAATAAAGTTCTTATTCCATTTGATGCGAGCTCGCGTAATGGCAGCAATCTGCGCCTCTGAATTGGAGAAAGGAGCAACGAAATCAAAAGGGTTCTTCTTAGCCCACAGTCCATGTGATGACAGTGGTGAAAGGAGTGCACGAAATTCTGAAGTAGATCTCTTGCGCCAGTTGGTGACAATCGAGGATTGATCAAAAGCGTCAAGACGATCCTTATCTATGACGACGACCATGCCCCAACGAGTGAGGTCTGCATCGCTAGGAGTGAAGGTGCGACCGGTTCCAGTTCCTAAAAGCTTGGAGAATGAAATCCCAGTGAACATACGGGTTCGAAGTCGGTCAATTGCCATAGAGATTAAGGCAAATGGAATACTCTTGCGCTCAACAGAGAAAAGATAGACCACTGTGAGTTGCATGTGCTCAGTTTCTCATGATTTGGAGCAAGTGATGATTCGAAAGCGGCTCTTTGCAGAGTTTGTCGGTACCGCAACGCTTGTCGCAACTGTCGTGGGCTCAGGCATTATGGCTACAAACCTCAGCACAGATGTTGGGGTTCAACTACTGATCAACACCATTGCGACGGTATTCGTTCTCTACATCCTAATCACTCTCTTTGCCCCGGTGAGTGGAGCCCATTTCAATCCACTAGTAAGCGGTATTTCTTATTTCCGTAAAGACCTTTCGCTGTCTCACGCAATTTCATTTGTAATCTCACAAATACTTGGCGGAACCTTTGGAGCAGTACTAGCCAATCTTATGTTTAAACATCCAGCGCTCGAGCCTTCGCACCATCTACGAAATGGTGGCAATCTTTTATTAGGTGAAGTCATTGCCTCAGCTGGCCTGATCTTCATCATCTTCCTAGCCATCAAACAGGGAATCGAAAAGAAAATCCCGCGACTCGTCGCAGCATGGATTGGCGCCGCCTACTTCTTTACCTCCTCTACCTCTTTTGCTAACCCCGCCGTCACAATCGCTCGAAGCTTCACAGATTCATTTTCCGGAATTAAATTCTCATCAGTACCTACCTTTATCGCAGCTCAAATTGTTGGAGCGATACTCGGCTATCTTGGATTTTCCTTCATAACAACTAAATCAAAGTCAGGAAAGTAAATGAGCAAACCAAGCGTTCTCTTTGTCTGCGTTCATAATGCCGGTCGATCACAGATGGCAGCCGGTTTCATGCGCGAACTTGGGCAAGGTCGCGTTGAAGTTCTCTCAGCAGGTTCTGCGCCTAAAGATTCAATCAATCCAGTAGCTGTTGAAGCGATGGCTGAAATTGGAATTGATATTGCTAATAACACTCCAAAAATTCTGACACCCGAGGCAGTACAAGCTTCAGATGCAGTAGTGACGATGGGTTGTGGCGATGCCTGTCCGTTCTACCCAGGTAAGCGCTATGAAGATTGGGTGCTCGATGATCCTGCAGGACAAGGAATTGAATCTGTTCGTGTGATTCGCGATGAAATAAAAGGACGCGTCGAAAAGCTTCTGGCTGAATTACTTCCTTAGTCGCCAACAACCATGGGTTGCGCTTTGGTACAGGCGATGAGTTCTGAGTAACTTGTTGGATATACAGCGTGTGGATGACCTGAAGCTGCCCACACGATCTCGTAATCATTGAGAGCTTCATCAATCAGGGTAATTTCTGGTGTGGTGATCCACCCAATCGGAGATACGCCCCCAACCGAGTAACCAGAGACTTCTTTGACGTAATTGGCATCTGCTCGTGCGAGTTCAGGGATATTGAGATTTTTGGCAACAAGATCAGTGTTAACGCGATGGCGACCGCTGGTAATAATGAGCAACGGATTGCCGGATGGAAGTCTAAATATCAGAGACGATGCAATCTGTCCCACTTCAATAGCAAGTCCGTTTGCTGCATCAATCGCTGTTCGTGCAGTGTCAGCAAGAATATTTATCTCACCCTTTACGCCGAGGGCATCAGCTGCCGCTTTGAACCGTTTAACTGCTGCCTTTTCGAGAATTCCATCCATATGCGAACTTTATGAGATAGCGTCGCGCCATGTCTTCCAAAGCTCTGACAAATTATCAAAGAGGAATCAGAGCGCGTAATGCCACATGGGCCTGCTTCTTCTTGTTGGGCTTTGCGGGCTTGGCATGGGTACCGCGAATCCCAGAGATCAAAGATGCATTGGGTTTAAGTGATGGCCAATTTGGTCTGGTCTTGCTCGGCAGTACCTTGGGCGCAATCCCAGGTGCGCAACTTTCAGGGCGCATTGTGCATATGCATTCATCGAAGCTAGTCGTGCGTATCTCAGGAATCCTCTTGCCACTGGGTGTGTGCATCATGGGAGCAGCAACGAATGTTGCGATGCTTATAGTGGGAATGTTTATTACTGGATTTAACGTGGCATTTATGGATGTCGCCATCAATGGTCAAGCTGTCGCAATTGAAAAACATAGTAATGGTCGCTGGATGTCCGCCTTCCATGGTTTATGGAGTATTGGTGCATTCTCAGCCACTCTCGTAGGTGGGCTCGTTGCAAACCTTATGTCGCCGCGTACAAACCTCTTTTTGATTTCAGCCTTCTGCTTTATCGCTTACTTCTTTGCTGTGCACTTCTTATTGCCAGCCGATCTCGATGGACATCTAGGCGAACCAGGAGAGGAGACATCCTCAAAAGTTCCGCTATTCGGGAAAGAGGCGATGATTTTGTGGGCGCTTGGAATTGGGCTCATGTGTTCGCTGATTCCTGAAGGTGGTGCATATGAGTGGAGCGGAATTCTTTTACAAGACCATATGAATATCGGTAAGGGTGTTAATGCTGCAGCTGCTACAACATTTTCACTTGCGATGATTGCCAGCAGATTATTGGGCGATAAATTCTTTGCAAAGTGGGGATACGTCAACACTGTGAAATATGGTGGATATTGTGGCGGAGGTATCTGGGGCTTAGGCCTGCTGATCGGTATTCCTCTATCGGAAAGCCATCAACTACTTGGCCTTGTTATTGTCTGCATTGGTTTTGCAGCAGCTGGCTTTGGAATGGGTCCTTTTTATCCAGCATTTTACTTAGCTGCCGCATCGATTCCAGGAGTTGCACCATCAGTTGGTTTGGCGCGTATCGGCTTAATTGCAATCGCTGCCTATTTTGGTGGCCCAACGATTATTGGTGGATTATCTGAAGCGACTTCTCTTCCGATAGCTTTTGCATTCCCAGTTGCCCTCTTCTTTATTGTGGGGCGTCAATCACGCTATATCAGAGTGCGCGAACTCAACTCTTAAAAGATCCACGTCTTTGCAATAGTAAAGATGGATATTGAAAAGAGCAGATAGGCAAAGGATTTACGCAAGACAACAGGTGAGGTCTTTCCAGAGTAATGAGAGGCAATCTGAGAAATAACAATTGCAGCAGCGCCCATAAAGATTGGGATATGCCACTGCACATCTGCCCACAGCGCGTGATGGCCGAGGAATGAGATTAGCGAGTTCGTGGCGATGATTAACAGTGAAGTTCCTGCAGCAACTGCTTGAGGTGTTCCGAAGAAGAGAACGAGAACCGGGATTGCGAGGAAACCGCCTCCGATTCCAAAGAGGCCAGTCATTGATCCGATAAGGAGTGACATGAGGATTAAGACAGGGATGGGCATTCGCTTATGCTCTTCTAATTGAGGTGGGCGTAACATCGAAAGTCCAGCAAATAAGAGAACACCAGCAAAGCCAGATGTAATGAGTGAATCCGGAAGTGAGTTAGCTATCGATGCAAATCCAAAGTTAGTGATCAGACCAATACCTGAAATGACTAAGGCATCGCGGTAGAGAATCTGCTTCTTACGTGCTTTAGGAATTGCTCCAGAAAGGGCAGCTAAAAAGACCACTGCCAGAGCCGCAGTCGTTGCAAGTTTTGGATCAAATCCAAAGCCATACATCAAGATGGGAACTGAGAGCATGGCGCCACCAGCCCCAACAAATCCAAGGACTGCTCCGATAAAGGATCCCGCTAAGAGCGCCCCAAGTATTTCCATGTTGATATCTTCTCAGTAAAAAGCGAAAGCCCCCCGATTTCTCGAGGGGCTTTGCGGTGAACTTTTAATTACTTGTTAAAGAAAGAGATGCTTCCGACGTGTGCGCCGAAATCTGAGAGGTTTCCGCTTGCAATGATTGCGAAGAGGATGAGTGCAGCACCAGCAAGTGCGAGATCCTTATTGAAAGCGATCATTTCGTTCTGCTTTGCTGTTGGGTCAGTCTCTTTCCAGTAGTTGTGGAAGATTACTGCCGCAAGAATCAGTGTGATTGCGAGCAAGAGCGCGCCGAGGTCAACCCAGAGGCCGATTGCCACATAGACGCCACCGAGAAGGAAGAAGAGACCAGAAGCGAGAACGCCGAGCTTTGCAGCTGGGAGCTTCTTGTACTTTGCATATCCTGTCATCGCCTCAAGCTTTGCGAAGTGAGCGATACCTGAAGTGATGAAGAGTGCGCCGAAGAGAATTCGGCCAACGAGTAGAACTGCGTTCAATTGTTTCTCCTAAAAATTAGCGGGTAGTTATAGATGCAATAGTAGTTGAAATTTCAACTATCTCCTACCACGCCACGCCGCTTGACTCACCTGGTGGGCTTCGATTCACGCTCAGATCGGGGGCCACTTGCCCTTGTCAGAGCTCTCGGTTACTTTTCGAACATCTGTTCGAATATCAACAGGTACCTAGGGGAAGTAAGGAAAATGTCAGCAGAAGTCATTAAGGCCCACGAAGTCATATCCGATGGCGGGCTTACGCCGATCGAGTTCACCTTTAAGGGACGACGCTTTCGTATCCATGCAGTCTTATCGCGCTGGTGCGAAGCAGGCGGATGGTGGAACCGCATTAGCGATGGAAAATTTCGCCCCGATGATCAAGCGCGCGCTCTATGGACTGTAGAGGCAGCGCCTATCGGTGCACTCACTACATTCCAACTCGAACGCGACGAAGCAACAGGCCAATGGATTATTAGAGCCATCTAGTCATGGTCATTACATCATGAGCTTTATCCACTTACGTACTGCAAGTGCGTACTCACTGAAATATGGAACAACCCAACCACGCGATTTAGTGGCGCGCGCATCCGAACTCGAAATGCCAGCGCTCGCACTCACCGACCGTGATGGATTGGCTGGCGCTATCCGTTTTACCAAAGCATGTGTATCGCATGGCGTTGCACCGATTATTGGAATCAACCTTCCGATTCGTATCGGCGATCTATCTGGCGTACTCCCACGTGTCACAGTGTTGGCACATAGCGATGGAGGATGGCGCAGTTTGGTGCGCCTCTATACAGGGCTGCAGATGAATAGCGCCGATCGCACTGCGGTCTTAACCCCTGAACTACTAGAAAAATTTAGCCAGTACACATCGAATTTACATTTACTTCACGGCCCCGAATCACCAGTGTCCCAAGCGCTCGCCGCACATCGATTCGATGCAGCCCTCGATATCTTCAACCAGACCCGTGATCTCTTTGCAGACCATGCCATCGAATGTGTATCGCACTTAGTTGCAGGCAGTGGGCCGCGCTCTACAGCCCATGCCGCCCGTTCACTTATCTTTGCTCGTGATAACGATATTGATGCAGTTATTACCAACGCAGTGCGTATGCGCGATCGCTCTGATGGGCCACTTGCCGATGTCCTTGATAGTGCACGTCAATTACTTCCGCTGCATCCACGTAACGTCGAACGCCGTAACGCTGAAGGTTATTTAAAGAGTAGCGATGAGATGGTTGCACTTGCTGCAGAAATTGCACGAGCAGCAGGTGAACGCACACCACGTGCCTTATTAAAGACAACGCGACAGTGGGCTGAACGTGCAGTCTTATCGCCACATCGTGATATTGGTATAGGCGGCATTCACTTACCTGAACCCCATGTTGTTGGCGCCGATTCACCTGCTGCTATGCGCGCGCTACTGCGCACTCGTTCCGAAGCTGGAATCAATTGGCGCTATAACGATGGCGCCACCATTGCTTCGGTGCGCGCACGACTCGATGATGAACTCGCCATCGTTGCAACACTGGGATACGAGTCCTACTTCTTAACGGTTGCCGACATCACCGATATGGCACGCGCTGTCGATATCCGCGTTGCAGCACGTGGCAGCGGTGCGGGTTCGCTGATCTGTCACTTACTTGGAATATCGGGCGTCGATCCGATGCAACATGGTCTATTGATGGAACGTTTCTGTTCGCCACTGCGGCGCGCACTCCCTGATATCGATGTCGATGTCGAATCTGCACGGCGCCTTGAAATCTACGAGATGGTCTTTAAGAAATATGGTCCTGCTACATGGGATCAACCAGGACTTACCTCGCGCTGTGCCACCGTTGCAATGGTCGATACCTACCGTGCTCGTCATGCAATTCGCGATGCAGGAGCAGCCCTTGGCATGCCTGCCATGGAGATCGATCTCCTTGCAAAATCGATGCCCCATATCCGGGCTGGCAATATCGATGCGGCGCTTAACTCGTTACCTGAATTAAAAAACTTAAATACATCAGCGCCTCTTACGCGCGCCACTATTGCACTTGCTGCGCAGCTCGATGGCTTGCCACGACATCTGGCAATGCACCCATGTGCCATGGTTCTATCCGATGCCACTTTCCTTGATCGCGCACCTGTGCAGTTCAATGCAAGTGGCTTTCCTATGGTCGAATTTGATAAAGATGATGTCGAAGATATCGGACTCCTTAAACTCGACATTCTGGGTGTGCGCATGCAATCTACTATTGCCCATGCTGTACATGAGATTAAAAGAGTGGAAGATAAAGATATTGATATCGATGCAGTCGCACTCGATGATCTCAAGACATACCAATTGATCCAATCAACGCGCACCCTCGGAATATTTCAAGTAGAAAGCCCTGGACAACGCGAACTCGTCGGAAAGTTAGAACCACGCACCTTTAACGATTTGATTATCGATATCTCGCTCTTTCGGCCCGGGCCAGTAAAGAGCGACATGATTCGCCCATTTCTTGAAGCGCGCCATGGCTGGACACCAGCACAGATTATTCACCCAGATTTGCTGCCGATTTTGTCTGAAACCGAAGGCGTTGTTGTCTTTCATGAACAAGTTATCTCCATCATCTCAGTGATGACTGGTATTTCATTGGCAGCAGCTGATGAAAAACGCAGAGCGTTGGGGGATAGGGCGGGCCAACAAGAAGTCTGCGACTGGTTCTTTCCAGCTGCTACCGAACGTGGTTATGAACTCGCAGTCATTACTGAAATCTGGGATGTACTGCGCGCCTTTGCATCCTTTGGTTTCTGTAAAGCACATGCTGCAGCTTTCGCTCTGCCCACATATCAATCAGCATGGCTTAAGACGCATCACCCTGCAGCATTTATTGCAGGTGTATTGACCCACGATCCAGGTATGTATCCCAAGCGGTTATTGCTCGATGAAGCGCGGCAGATTGGTGTGGGGATTGCGCCCCTTGATATCAATAAATCATCTGCCGACTATCGCATCGAGCGCACCCTCGATGGCGATGTAGTGCGCATTGCTTTCTCAAGCGTTGCTGGCATATCGGATAAAGAGATCACATCGATTATTTCTGGCCAGCCCTATATCGATCTCGCCGACTTCTATCGCAGATCTGGTGCGTCAACACCAGTAGTTGAAAATTTGATTATGACTGGCGCCTTCGATTCGATTCACTCCAACCAGCGCGACTTATTACTGCACTTAAACGATTTACAGAAATCACCAGTAACAGATATCTCTGGATCACAGATGACTCTTGGCTTTGCAGCTCCCGCCCTCGAAAGTAGCGGCCTGCAACCACTCAACAAGGCAGAAAAGGTGCGCAGCGAAGTCGAACGTTTAGGTATGGATGTCACTCAACATATGCTCAGCTTCTATGCGCCATTTCTTAATGCAATCGGCGCCATAAAATCATCTGACTTGCTCTCGCTACGCTCTAATTCATCGGTGCTCGTTGCGGGTGTCAAAGTTGCGCTACAAACTCCGCCAGTACGTTCGGGTCGACGCGTTATCTTTCTTACCCTCGATGATGGGTATGGATGTAGCGATTCAACATTCTTCCCCGATGCACAAGTTGATCATGCATCAACCTTGTATTCGACATCGCTTCTCTTGGTGCGCGGACAGACTCGTCGTACAGGTGCCCGTGGCATATCTATCCGTGCAACAGCAGTGTGGGATTTACGCTTGGCTTACGAAAAATGGCGCAAGCAAGCAGATAGTGTGGCGATATGAGTATCGACGAAGTACAGGAACCCACAATCCTGCATGTCGATATGGATGCCTTCTACGCATCTGTCGCTGAACTCGATAATCCGCAATATAAAGGTAAAGCTCTGGTCGTCGGCGCTGGTGTGCGCGGCGTAGTTCTGTCAGCAAATTATGAAGCTCGTAAATTTGGAATTCGCGCCGCAATGCCTGTGGGGCGAGCAAAGCGCATGGCGCCACATGCAATCTTTATTGCACCCGAACACCATCGCTACTCTGAAATTTCACAGCGCGTCATGGCGATCTTCAACTCCTTCACACCGCTTGTTGAGCCCATCTCTCTTGATGAGGCATTTCTCGATGTGACAGGGTCGCAGAAGCTCTTTGGCTCAGGTCGCGACATTGCTACAAAAATTCGTGCACAAGTTGAGAAAGAAGAAGGAATTACCTGTTCAGTTGGAATTGCACCATCTAAATTCATTGCCAAACTTGCATCACAACATTGCAAACCAAATGGCATGCTCGAAATAAAATCTGACCGCATTCTCGAA
Organism: actinobacterium SCGC AAA278-O22; assembly: GCA_000372185.1. Lineage (GTDB taxonomy): Bacteria > Actinomycetota > Actinomycetes > Nanopelagicales > Nanopelagicaceae > Planktophila. The sequence goes on from AQUA01000009.1 coordinate 37,334, forward strand.
TTTCTACACCCACTTCCAGTCCGTGCAATTTGGGGTGTAGGGCCAAAAACTGCTGAATCACTTGATCGCCTAGGGCTACATACCGTTGCCGATATTGCTCACACACCGCGCTCCACCCTCATCCGCGCACTCGGTGATGCAACCGGTGAGTCACTCTATGAACTTGCTTGGGGTCGTGATTACCGAAGCGTGGTTGTAGACGAACCTGAAAAAAGCATCGGCAATGAAGAAACGTTTTCACGCGATATCGATGATCCTGAAGAGATCTTGCGCGAGCTTCTGCGCATGACTGAAAAAGCAACCGCGCGTCTGCGAGATGCAAAACTCTTTGCTAAGACCATCACCATTAAAATCAAATTTGCTGACTTCACATCGATGACGCGATCTAAGACTCTGCCACTTGCTATCGATAGCACTCACGAAACATATGAAGTAGTAAAGAAGCTCTATCTTGCTTTACGTAATGAAGGTGCGCGCATTCGCTTAGTAGGTGTATCTCTTGGCAACCTTCAGGAAGATGTTCCCGTCCAACTCGAACTTGGAGCGCGCGAACGAGGGTGGCGTGAAGCAGATAGTGCAATCGATAAGGCCACAGCGCGTTTTGGCCGCGCCAGTGTGCGCCCAGGGCGCTTGATTAAGCCGGAAAAGCCTGAAAATGAAGCGTAAGTAGCGCGCAATTCCGAACTGTTCTATTCTCTCTATATGGCTCTCTCCGATCGTGAACGTCGCCTCTTAGCCGAGATGGAAGCTGCTCTGGCTACTGATGACCCACGCTTGGAATCTCGCCTTGCTGCAACGACGATGACTCAAGGTCGTCCGCGCATCCTGCTTGGAGTTGGCCTTACATTTCTTGGAATCGCAATCATCTTCGCAGGTCTGGTTGCTAAGCAGACACCTGTCGGGGTTGCAGGCTTCCTTGTCGCGTTGGGCGGAGTTCTCACGCTCATTCGCTCAGTGGGTTCCATGGGAAATCGCACAGCCCGCCCCAAAAGTGCTCGTAAATCATTGAGCGCACGCCTAGAAGAGCGTTGGGATCGACGTAACTTTCAATAGCTAGCCTGTTTCTAGCCAGCCCTGACCTCTTCGGTCGGGGCTTTTTTCATCCATTCATCGGTGGGTAAGTGGCTGAATCAGGTGGGGGTGGAGGGGGAGGACTGGGGGAAATAATGGGCGAGAGTGGTGTAAAAAGGAGGAAAGTGGTGTAAAGTGGGGAATTGAGCGGGATTTCACGCTCAACGACCTTGGGGAAGGCGGTGACAATGATGTTTCTTGGAACTCATGAGCCACGCCTTGATGAAAAGGGTCGCCTCATCCTTCCCGCAAAATTCCGCGATGAACTCTCAGCTGGCCTAGTCATCACCAAAGGTCAAGAGCGATGCCTCTACGTATTTCCATCTTCTGAATTCGCAACGATCACTGAAACGTTGCGCCAAGCACCTGTCACTGCAAAGAGCGCTCGCGATTACCAGCGCGTGATGTTTGCAGGCGCACACGATGAAATTCCTGACCGTCAAGGTCGCGTCACCATCCCACAAGGACTACGTACATATGCAGGCCTTGAAAAAGAGTGCGTTGTTATCGGCGCAAATACTCGCGTTGAAATTTGGGATAGCGCTGCATGGAGCGAGTACCTCGCAGATCGCGAAAAGAGTTTTGCTGATGTTTCTGAAGAAGTTTTTCCGGGACTTTTCTAGAGCATCAGCAAAAAACATTTATAAAAACTAAATAGCACGACAGCACAACACAACTACATAGAGCGCTCATTTGTGGCCACCGCCGACCTTTCCATTCATGTTAGGCCGGCAGCGACGTCCCTTCCCCGGCGTCGCTATCGCAAAAGATCCGTCGGCCGGCGGTGACCAGAGATGAGCGCTCGAAGTTTTTGCAATTACAAAAGTTGAAGTAAGAGAACGGGGGAGTAGATGCAACATATATCTGTAATGCGCGATCGCTGCGTCGATCTGCTCGCTCCCGCAATTCTTGCATCACAAAACCCTGTTGTTGTCGATGGAACGCTCGGACTTGGTGGACATACCGAAGCTCTCTTGCAACGTTTTGAAAACCTTACTGTCATTGGAATCGATCGTGATGAGATCGCTCTTGAACGCGCAACGAAGCGCCTTGCACCATTTGCAGATCGCCTCAAGACTGCACATTGCGTCTTCGATCAAATTTCAACTGTTGTCAAAGGGTTTGGATATAGCCACATTAATGGCGCACTCTTCGACCTTGGTGTCTCATCCATCCAGCTCGATGAGAGTGAACGCGGGTTCTCATATTCACACGATGCACCGCTTGATATGCGCATGGATCGCAGCCGTGGAATTACCGCTTCAGAGATTGTCAATACCTACGAGCCGGGCAAGTTAGTTCAGATTCTGCGTACCTATGGCGAAGAAAAGTTTGCAACGCGCATCGTTGAAAATATCGTCAAAGCCCGGGCCAAAGCACCACTGAATTCAACGACAGAGTTGGCAACTCTCATCAAAGAGAGCATTCCTGCAGCCACTCGACGTACTGGTGGAAATCCTGCAAAGCGCACCTTCCAAGCTCTACGTATCGAGGCAAATGATGAACTCGGTGCGATTACCCGTGCACTTCCTGAAGCTCTCAACCTTTTGATGGTTAATGGTCGACTTGTTGTGATGTCTTTCCAGTCTCTCGAAGACCGCATAGTGAAAGAGATTTTTGCAGAAGCTTCGACATCAAAGTCTCCACGTAACCTTCCCGTAGAACTTCCTGAATACGCTGCAAAGTTTTCACTTGTCTTCCGTTCTAGTGAGACCCCAACTCCTGAAGAACTCGAAATGAATCCACGTTCGGCATCTGTGCGCCTTCGTGCTATCGAGAGGGTGGCTGCTTAATGTCTATTGCAACTGCCCGCACTGTTTCTTCAGCTCGTACAGCGCCGAAGAAGTCAACCTTCAAGGCAAAGAAGCAGGTTTCAGAACGCACTGCCGAAATCATTTCAGGTCTCTTCCCTGAAATGTCAGCCGGTGCTCGTGCAACTCATAGATACTTTGCAACATTTCTCACTGTAGTGAGCGCACTCGGATTCCTCGCTTTGTTGGGAATCAATACTTTGCTTGCACAAGATGCATTTACTCTCTCTAATTTGAAGATTGAGGCGAAGGCAGTTGCTGATCAACGTGATGCAATCAATCGCAGCATTGATTCACATGCAGCTCCTGAAAGATTGGCAGCTGCAGCAGCAGCCCTTGGTATGCGCCCATCAGAAACACCAGTTTTTCTAGATTTATCTACTCCTGAGACAGGAGTGACTAATGGGTAATTTGCTCCTTGCTAAATCTCGGATCAATATCCTTGTCATTGCCATATTTCTTCTCTTCTCACTCCTTGCACTACAACTTTTTCGAGTACAGGTAGTGCAGGCAAGTAGCTACCAACGCAAAGCAGCCAATGAGATGCAATCTACGCGCGTCATCCCTGCTCCTCGTGGCGAAATTACCGATATCAATGGAATCACCTTCGCGCGCAGTGTTTCAGCAATCACTATTGTTGTTGACCAGACTCAAATTACAGATCCGGTTCGAGTAGCAAACTTTGTGGCCCCAATTCTTGGCCTTTCTGTCTCAGAAGTTCAGAACAGCATTACTGGTACTCGAAAGTATTCAATCGTTCTCAAAAATGGACGTCCTGCTCTGTGGGATAAGTTGACTCAAGAAATATATGACTACAACAAGGCGCTCGATAACCAACATTTTGATCAGCGCATTATTGGCTTCTTCCCAGAACGCTCATACATTCGCGAATATCCATCAGGTTCTTTAATTTCCTCTCTTGTTGGATTTGTGCGCGCAGATGGAATCGGTGCTACCGGACTTGAATCAAGTCTTAATTCTAAAATCACAGGAACTGCAGGAAAGTATTCATATGCACGTGGATATGGAGCTGAAATTCCTGGATCGCAACGTGAAATCATTGCAGCGAGTGCTGGAACGAATATTCGCCTCACCATCAATCGCGATGTGCAATGGGTAGCATCAAAGGCCATCGCAGATGCAGTGCAAAGTTCAGGAGCATCCAGCGGAACAGTTATTGTGATGGATCCTAAGACTGGGGCGATTGTCGCGCATGCAACTGCCCCTACATTTGATCCCAACAATACGAAAAACGTTGCACTCTCACTGATGAGAAATCCATCTGTACAAGATGTCTACGAACCAGGCTCGACCGGCAAAGTCATGACGATGGCTGCAGCGCTTGAAGAAAAAACAATTACTCCTACTACAGTCTTTACTGTCCCTTATATGCTGAAGCGCGCAGGGTCAACCTTTCACGACCACGAGCATCACCCAACGCAACAGTTGACCACATCAGGAATTCTCGCTGTATCAAGTAATACGGGAACCATTCAAGTCGGCGAAACTTTAAGCCATGACACTCTGTATAGCTATCTCACCAAATTTGGTATTGGTTCTAAAACTGGTTCAGGGCTTCCAGGTGAATCAGCAGGGCTATTGCGTGTTGTATCTGACTGGTCTGGAACTACTGCTCCAACCGTTGCATTTGGGCAGGGCTATTCCGTAACTGCGATGCAGGCGACCAGCGTCTTTGCCACAATTGCCAATAATGGTGTGCGTGTATCTCCAACTGTCATTGCAGGCACAAGTGATGCATCTGGTCATTTCACTCCAACTGCTAACCGCAGCAGTGTGCGAGTTATTAGCGAAGATACTGCAGTGAAGTTGCGCCTGATGATGGAGAGCGTTGTATCTTCTCAAGGTACTGCGCCAAGTGCTGCAATCCCTGGATATCGCGTGGCAGGCAAGACTGGAACTGCGATGCGTTATGACCAGAACACTGGAAAGTACAGTGGTTATACCGCTTCCTTTATCGGCTTTGCACCCGCTGATGCACCACGGTATGTCATTAGCGTCACTCTGCAAGATCCCCATAACGGTCACTACGGTGGTGCGCTCGGTGGCCCCGTATTTAAAAAGGTGATGTCCTTTGTACTTCAATCTGAACATGTTGCACCTACTGGTACCAAGGTCTTACCAGTAGCTCTTACACAATCAGAACTCAATCGACCTCACGCAACTCAAGTGAGCGTAAAGAAAGAATGATCCGCCCACTCGCCACCTTTACTGCGACGCTCGGTGAGACAGCGCAGTTAATAGGTGCATCTCTGCACGGAACAGATTTCTCCTTTTCTGGAGTAGCAATTGCAGATTCTGAAGTAGAACCAGGCGATCTCTTTATGGCTGTGCCTGGTGCGCGAGTACACGGTGCTAGCTTTATTGAGGAAGCAATCACACGTGGTGCTGTTGCAGTCTTAACCGATGAAGCAGGCTTGTCTTATTGCAAGAATATCCCGGCACTTGTTGTCAAAGATGTACGAACTACAGGAGCTCTCGTTGCAGCTTCACTCTACAAATATCCAACTCGTGATTTAACAAGTATCGGAATTACCGGGACAAATGGCAAGACGACTGTGTCAACCTTGCTGTATCAAATATTTGAGGCAGCTGGCCGCGACTCTGGATTGATCGGGACTGTCGAAACACGCATGGGTGCAGAAGTTCTCAAGAGCTCTCGCACAACGCCTGAAGCGCCTGAACTGCAAGCGCTAGCAGCTGCCATGCGTGAACGCCATATGCGCCACTTAGTGATGGAAGTATCTAGTCATGCCATCGCGCTAAAGCGTGTGAAAGGTTCACATTTTGCGATTGCAGCATTTACCAACCTCACGCAGGACCATTTAGATTTTCATAAAGATATGGATTCATATTTTGCGGTGAAATCGCAACTCTTTACTCCAGAGTATGCAGAAAAGGGTTTCATCAATATCGATACTGAATATGGTCATCGATTAGCAGATATATCTCAGATTCCCGTAACGACCATCTCGCGCAGCAACAAGAGTGCAACGTGGCACTTCACCGAAATTCACAGCGTTGCAAGCGGGATTGAATTGAGCGTGCGTGGCGTTGGTGGAATCTTGATTGAATCTCGAACTCAGCTCGTTGGTGCGTACAATCTCGACAATCTTCTCTTGGCTCTGGCAATCGCTGTTGAATGCGGAATTGATCCCATTGAATTAGCCGCAATCACTCCTGCACTCACGGGTGCACCTGGCCGCCTTGAGCCCGTCATCTTGGGCCAGAGTTACAAGGCACTCGTTGACTACGCACATTCACCTGATGCGGTCAGCAATGTCTTAGCAGCTGCTCGCGAATTTACTTCAGGCAAAGTCATCGCAGTCTTAGGCTGTGGTGGTGATCGTGATGCTAGTAAGCGTCCTCTCATGGGAGCTGCGCTTGTGCAAGGCAGCGATATCGCAATCTTTACAAGTGATAATCCGCGCTCTGAAAATCCAACTGAAATTCTTAGACAGATGACTTCATCTCTAGATTATTCTGCACCATCTCAGATAATTGAAGATCGCACAGCAGCAATTCGTGCGGCTGTCTCACTTGCGCATGATGGTGACACCATATTGATTCTTGGCAAAGGCCATGAAAGTGGCCAAGAAATTGCAGGGGTAGTCACTTCATTTGATGATCGCATTGCGCTAGCTCAAGCAATCGAGGCGAGACCATGATTCCTATGAAGGCCTCAGAGATTGCCGCAGTCATTCAAGGAAAACTGCATGGGGAAGATGTCACAGCGACGGAAGCTGCTGTCATTAATTCAGCTGAGGCAATATCTGGTTCAATTTTTCTAGCGATCAAAGGCGAAAAGGTCGACGGTCATGACTTTGTCTCTGATGCTCTTTCACGCGGAGCAGTACTGACTATCTCTTCACGCACTGTCGAAGGTCCACACATTGTGGTTGCTGATGTAGTACTTGCACTTGGCAAACTTGCTCAACATGTGCGAAGCAACTTACTCAACCTCACAGTCATAGGCATCACTGGCTCACAAGGCAAAACAACAACAAAAGAGTTGCTGACATCAGTTCTTTCCTCTGCTGCGCCCACGGTTGCTCCTCATGGAAATTACAATAATGAAATCGGTGCGCCACTATCGCTGCTGCACTGCACTGAAAAGACTAAGTACTGCATCGTGGAAATGGGTGCGCGCCATAAAGGCGATATCGCCCATTTATGCACGATTGCTCAACCTAATATCGGAGTTGTACTTAAGGTAGGTACTGCCCATCTCGGCGAGTTTGGTTCAATTGAAGCAATCGCAGAAACAAAGTCAGAACTCATTAGTTCTTTGAGTACAGAAGCAATTGGAATTTTAGGCACCTACGATTCGTTTACACCACAGATGGCTGCGCTCCATAAAGGAAAGAACCTCACCTTTGGAGAAGGAGTCGAGTGCGATATCCGTGCAACCGATATCGAAATCCGCGAAGGTCGCGCACACTTTGACCTCGTTACACCTGAAGGTCGAAGCGCAGTCGGACTTCGAATAGTCGGTCTACATCAGGTAGCCAACGCACTTGCTGTTGCATCCGTTGCAACCGTTTTAGGATTCTCGCTTGATCAAATTGCGAGTGGACTTTCAACTGCTGAGTCGCATGCCAAATGGCGTATGGAGATTTCAGAGCTCCCATCTTTAGTGCTCATCAATGATGCGTATAACGCTAGCCCCGAAGCGACGGCTGCAGCACTGCAGACGCTGGTGCACTTTGCTCAGGAACGCGGTGGAGAATCATGGGCATTCCTCGGAAAAATGCACGAACTCGGCGAGTCATCAGATGCCGATCACGCAGGTGTTGGCACCCTTGCCTCAGAACTTGGAATCGATCATCTGGTCTGTGTCGGTGCACCTTCCTACGGAGCGAAGATCCCATCAGATAGCGCCACCACAGTTCATCTCTGTAAAGATAAAGCGCAAGCTTTGGACATTGCAGCCCACATCAATCCCGGAGATGTAGTTCTCGTGAAAGCTTCTCGTTCCGAGGCGCTAGAAGAGTTGGCAGAATCTATTTCTGACCAATGGATGTCAAGCTGGATGGCAAGAGTGAAAGAGAGTGACGACAACTCATGAAGCTGATTTTGATTGCTGGAGCACTTGCACTCTTTCTATCACTCTTTGGCACACCCGTACTCATTAAGGCACTTGCACGTCGGGGTTATGGACAGATTATTCGCGATGATGGTCCATCTAGTCATCACACAAAACGCGGTACGCCAACCATGGGTGGAATCATCATCATCTTCGCTTCCCTGATTGCTTACCTCATCGCACACCTCGTCACACAAAGTTCTATCTCAACTTCTTCAGTTCTCATCCTTGGACTAGTGGTGTCTCTTGGCTTTGTTGGATTCCTAGATGATTACATGAAAGTATCGAGACAGAACTCTCGTGGCATTAGCGGCAAACAGAAAATATTTGGACAAGTCCTCTTTGCATCAATCTTTGGATATCTAGGAATTCACTTCCCAGATAAAGATGGTTTAACACCTATTTCCCAAAATCTATCAACGTTGCGTGATACTGGAATTTCACTGGGCGTAGTTCTTGTGGTTATTTGGGTTGCACTGATGGTGACCGCGACAAGCAATGGTGTCAATCTCACTGACGGTCTCGACGGCCTTGCTACAGGAGCTTCGGTAATGACATTCCTCGCCTTCGTTCTCATCGGAGTTTGGGAATTCGGTCAAAGTTGTGCGGTTGCAATGACAAGTAATTGCTACAACGTGCGCGATCCGCTCGACTTAGCAGTACTCGCAGCGGCATTTGCCGGTGCGTGCACAGGCTTCCTATGGTGGAACGCATCTCCTGCGAAAATTTTTATGGGAGATACAGGGTCTCTCGCACTTGGCGGAGCCCTAGCAGGTCTTGCGACTTCACTTCGTGTTGAACTTCTCTTGATTCCCCTCGGCGGGCTCTTCGTGATCATCACTCTCTCTGTTGCACTTCAAGTGATCTACTTCAGATTAACTGGTGGCAAACGCCTCTTTAAGATGGCTCCTCTTCAACACCACTTTGAACTTTTAGGATGGGGCGAAGTCACCATCGTTCTTCGTTTCTGGATCATTGCAGGTTTAAGCGTTGCATTAGGACTTGGACTCTTCTATACCCAATGGGTTGCAAGCTAAAACTGCCATGGCACATGCTCTCTACACACACCTTGATGGCAAGAGAATTCTTGTCGCCGGTGCTGGTGTCACAGGTGCTGCAGCTTCGCGTGCTCTAGCTAAGCGCGGATCGATTGTCACCATAGTTGATGAAAATGTTAGAGAGTTAGAAAATTTCTCAGTCATTACCCCCGATACCGTTAATTTCTCGAACTTTGATTTGTTGCTCGTCTCACCGGGCTGGCGCGAAGATCACCCAGTTGTAGTAGCTGCCCGTGCTGCTCGTATTGCTCTCATCAACGAAGTCGATTTGGCGTGGAGCTTCAAAGCTCCCGGGCAGAAGTGGATCGCACTCACCGGAACAAATGGAAAGACTTCAACGGTTGAGCTCACTGCGGCGATGGTGCGCAGCGGAGGATTGAGCGCAATCGCATGTGGAAATGTGGGACGAACAGTCATCGAAACCGTCGAATCCACGGAGAAATACGACTTTCTTATCCTTGAACTTTCATCATTTCAACTTCATTGGCTTGAGGACGCGCAATTTTTCTCATCAGCAATTCTCAATATCGCAGAAGATCACGTCGATTGGCATGGCAGCTTTGACGCTTACGCCAAAGCAAAAGTATCTATCCTCGATAAATCCATGGCCGCAATTCTCAATGGAGATGATGGAGAAATAGTCTCGCGCACGACACACTGGCAAGGACGCAAAGTCTTCTTCTCGCTCGATACTCCTGCCCCGGGAGAAATCGGCGTCGTCGAGGAACTCCTCGTTGATCGCGCATTCGTAGCAGATCCACAAGAAGCTGCGATGATTAGTGAACTCATTGAAGTAACGCCGACCGTGCCGCATAACGTTTCAAATACATTAGCTGCGGCAGGTCTTGCTCGCACCGCAGGAGTGAGCCACGAAGCTATCCGTAGCGCAATTACAGAGTTCACTCCTGGTCGCCACCGCATTGAGAAAGTGCTCGAAAGTGATGGCATTTCATGGATTAATGATTCCAAAGCTACAAATCCTCATGCAGCATCTGCCTCAATCATGTCTGCTCTTTCAGTCATCTGGATTGCAGGCGGTCTTGCAAAAGGTGCAACTATGGGCGAGTTGGTTGAACGCATCAAACCTCGTGTCCGTGTTGCAATCTTGATCGGCGAGGATCGCGAACTCATTGCACAGGAACTAGAAGCGCGCGCACCCCACATTGAGATTATTCGTATCGATACTCCCGCTGAATATTCGCGAGGTGGTTCAAATAATGCGCTGATGGAGGCAGTTGTTTCACGTGCGAAAGAACGGGCAGTCTCGGGAGATACTGTTTTACTCGCACCAGCGTGTGCATCGATGGACCAATTTATTTCATATAGCGATCGCGGCGATCGTTTTAAGGCAGCAGTAGAAAAGGTAGTGCGTGATGGCCATTAATACTCAAGAGCGTTTCCTAGCAAAGCCAGTTAACCATCTCTATATGTTGCTGATTAGTGCCGGAGCCCTCACATTTCTTGGTCTGGTCATGGTCTTCTCTGCATCTTCAATTCATGCGATTGATACCCAAGGAAGTGCCATCTCAATCGTGCTTCGTCAACTTCTCTTTGTCGCAATCTCGATTCCACTCGCTGGTTATCTATCAAAACTATCTCTAGCCAAGTGGGAGATTGTGGGTCGTATGGGGCTTGTACTTTCAATCGGATTACTTGGACTGCTGCTCATCCCTGGCCTTGGCAAGACAGTGAATGGAAATACCAACTGGATTGATTTGAAAGTTGTCGATATTCAGCCCAGTGAATTCGCCAAATTCTTGATGATCTTGTGGGCGAGCTTTCTTCTTGCACGAAAAGAGAAAGCAGGACGCCATAGCGTCAATGTATTTGCTCTGATTGGTCCAGGTTTTCTTCTGATTATGTTGATGATCATGTATGGCCATGACCTAGGGACAACATCAGTCATTGCAGCAATCCTTGCTGGACTTTTATTTGTCTCTGGAATTCAGCTCCGACTCTTTGGGTGGATTACTGCAGCAGGCGCACTCGCACTTGCTGGCCTTATTGCCACTTCTGGCTATCGCGCACAGCGCTTCTTAGTTTTTCTTAATCCATTCGCACCCGAGGAATACAAGAATGCTGGTTGGCAGCCAGCTCATAGTCTGCTCGGACTCGCCAGTGGTGGGCTATTTGGAGTGGGATTGGGTGGAAGTCGTCAGAAGTGGGGAAATCTCGCTGAAGCGCATACCGATTTTATCTTTTCAGTGATCGGCGAAGAACTTGGTCTTGTTGGAACTCTGAGCGTTCTCATCTTGATGGCAACGCTCATTTACTCAATTTTTCGCATTGCACTTCGCGCACAAGAACCTATGGTTCGTTATACATGCGCAGGCATCGGGTGTTGGATCACCGTTCAATCATTTCTCAATATTGGATCTGCCACGAGCGTTCTGCCTGTTGTGGGAGTAACTCTTCCCTTAGTCTCTTATGGTGGTTCAGCATTGGTCGCAACTCTATGTGCTCTAGGTTTTGTTGCGGGAGCAGCGCTGCGGGATCCGGCTGTCCGAAAAGAAATTGTAAAGAAGCGTAACAAGTGACACGAATTCTATTTGCAGGAGGCGGCACTGCCGGGCACGTTGAACCCGCACTTGCAGTTGCGCGACAATGGCGCGCACTGCATCCGGATTCGAAGATTACATTTCTAGGAACTCACGAAGGTCTTGAAGCGCGATTGGTACCTGATGCCGGTTTTGACATCAACTTTATGAGAAAAGTTCGAATTGCACGGCGCCTTTCTCCATCACTACTTTTGGCGCCATTCTCACTTGTCATATCCGTGGCGCAGTCGATAGCGGTAATGCGACAGTGTGATCTTGTCATTGGTTTCGGGGGATATGTTTCAGGTCCTGCTTATCTAGCAGCCGCATTGACCCGTACTCCTATAGTTATTCACGAGGCGAATGCTCGTCCCGGCCTTGCCAATAAACTCGGTGCGCTCTTTACCGAACATACGGCCATCGCACATTCGATTGACTCGGGCAGACTCTCTCAGGCTCTTCTTGCAGGGCTGCCACTTCGCGAAGATGTCGTGAGCGCATATCGTTCAGCTTCATATGATTGGCAGAAGGCGCGCACTCAAGCTAAGGCCAAACTTGGATTCGATTCAACGCAACCGCTCATCTTCATTTTCGGAGGTTCGCAAGGATCACTCGCCCTCAATAAGGTGATTGAAGAATCTCGTGACGCGCTGATCAAAGATGGAGTACAGATACTTCACGGCATTGGCGCTAAAAACCAAACTCCATCATCCATGCCCGGATATCAAGCTCATGGCTACATTACTGATATGGCTACTGCCTATCTGGCAGCAGATCTTGTCATCTCTCGCAGCGGAGCGGTGACATGTGCCGAGGTCAATACATTAGGTAAATACGCTCTCTTTATTCCGCTCCCCATCGGCAATGGAGAGCAAGAACTCAATGCTCGCGATTTAGTATCTCAATCTCGCGCTGAAATTCTTTCTCAAAATCTCTTCACATCGTCGTGGCTCACCTCAAATTTCAAGCGCTTACTTGCTCAGAGTAAGAACGCTCCCCTCGAAGGTTCTGATCGTGATATCAACGCTGCAGCTAAGATGGTCGCACTAATGGAACATGCGCTGCGCGGAGGTAAGTAAGTGGATTCGCTGAAAGGCAAGAAGCTTCACTTTATTGGCATTGGTGGCTCTGGCATGAGCGGATTAGCTCGCATCGCGCTCTCGGACGGAATAACTGTCTCTGGTTCTGATGCAAAAGATTCTTCAGTTCTAGCCGCACTGAAAGCGCTGGGCGCCAATGTATTCAAATCACATGAAGCAGCTCATGTACATGGAGCAGATGTAGTTATTTATTCGACCGCAATCTCTTCCGCTAATCCTGAGATGGCATATGCAGTTGAGCGATCTATTCCGATTCTCACGCGCGCCCAGGCACTGGCTCTTCTCATGCAAGGTTCGACCAGTATCGCTGTTGCAGGTACACATGGAAAGACCACCACCTCTTCGATGATGACTGTGGCACTTCAATCGTGTGGAGTGGATCCATCTTTCGCAATTGGTGGAACGCTCACTGCATCTGGATCTAATGCGCATCGCGGAACGGGAAACTTCTTCGTTGCAGAAGCAGACGAGTCCGATGGCTCATTTGTCGAGTACAAGCCATTTGCAGCGATTGTCACCAATATCGAGCACGACCACGTTGATTTTTTTCATACACCTGAAGCCGTCACCGAAGTATTTGATGCATTTGCAGCGACAATCGCTCCTCAAGGTTTTTTGGTGTACTGCACAGATGATGCTGGCTCCCGCAGACTCGGTACCTCCAAGCTGCATTGTTCGGCCGTTTCTTACGGTGAAGCTGAAGGCGCCGACCTTCGCATTGATCAGATTGAGCTCAAAGCATCCTCTTCATCAGCGCGCGTGATGTGGCGGGGTCGAGCCATAGGACAACTCGAGCTTCAAGTACCTGGCCATCACAATCTTCTGAATGCAGCAGGGTGTCTTGCTATGGGGCTCACTCTCGAACAGCCCATTCACCAACTTCTCGAAGGGCTCCACAGTTTCCGCGGAGCTGGACGTCGCTTTGAATTGAAAGCAACAGAGCATGGAATTCGCATCATTGATGACTATGGACACCATCCCACTGAAATCACTGTGACACTGCAGGCTGCTCGTCGTTTCGCAGGCGATGGTCGAGTCCTTGTGATCTTCCAACCCCATCGGTATTCGCGCACGCAAGCATTTATGAACGACTTCGCAATCTCTCTCGATCTCGCAGACGATGTCACTCTTCTTGAGATTTATGCAGCAAGTGAGAAACCAATTCACGGAGTTTCCGCATCTCTCATTGCCGAGAAGATGAAGAATGGCCACTTCATCCCCAACTTCGCTGCTGCATCTGAACGAGTAATTGAGATGGCTAAAACTGGGGACGTCATCATCACTCTGGGTGCGGGAGATGTAAATTCACTTGCGCCCATCATCGCTGAAGGGCTGCACCGTCGCTTTGCGTAAAATCACTACAGTTCCTATCGCAGGAATTCTCGTTGCTGCAATATTTGCTTCACTCGTATATCTATTTGCTTGGTCATCTATATTCTCAGTATCGACAGTTACCGTCACTGGTGCCCCTACCCCCGAAATCGAGAAGACAATCACGCAGATGGCAGGAGTACTTCCAGGAGAAAAATTAGCTCGAGTGGAACCTCGTGCCATTTCACATCGCATCACTCAGTTGAAATGGATTAAGAAAGTTGATATCTCACGCAACTGGGTCAGCGGCAGAGTCAATCTCGCCATAACTCCACGAACACCGAGCGCCTATTTCAATGGAACAACGATCGATGCTTCTGGAACAATCTTTACCCTTCCGGGCTTCGCCGGGGGAGAGCTTCCTCGAGTCTCAGCCCCAACGCCAAAACTCGGAGTTGCTGCGATCGACCTCTTCCAAAATCTCCCCGGAGATTTCAGAAGCCATATCAACTCTCTGTCGGCACAGAATGATGCAAATTTCGCGATGCACATCTCTCTCGGAGGCAGAGACTTAAAAGTGCTGTGGGGGAAGAACGAGAAGAGTTCATTGAAAATCCAAGTAATTCAGGCACTTTTAGCTCTTGAAGAGAATAAAAATATTCGTCGTATCGATGTCAGCGCACCACATGCACCGATTGTGAAATAACTTTTTCTCACACATCTACATTTTTATCTATCAAGTAAGAGTTGAGAAAATAGTTCGTGGCGGTCTTTGATTAGTACTTCCTAACCCCATACGTTGCCGCCATCAAAGAGAGTAGAAATGTAATTCTCAAGTAGAGGTTTACAGTTCTAAAGGGGGACTCACGTGGCCGCACCACAGAATTACTTAGCTGTCATCAAAGTTGTCGGTATCGGCGGCGGCGGAGTAAATGCAATCAATCGCATGATTGATGTCGGATTAAAAGGCGTTGAGTTCATCGCTATCAATACAGATGCACAACATTTATTAATGAGTGATGCAGATGTAAAACTTGATATTGGTCGCGCATCAACGAAAGGCCTTGGTGCAGGTGCAGCTCCTGAAAAAGGACGACAAGCTGCAATTGATCACACGGAAGAGA
Organism: actinobacterium SCGC AAA278-O22; assembly: GCA_000372185.1. Lineage (GTDB taxonomy): Bacteria > Actinomycetota > Actinomycetes > Nanopelagicales > Nanopelagicaceae > Planktophila. The sequence continues at coordinate 52,450 of AQUA01000009.1, forward strand.
TTGAAGAAATTCTTCGCGGTGCCGACATGGTATTTGTTACTGCAGGAGAAGGCGGCGGAACCGGAACAGGTGGAGCCCCAATCGTTGCAAAGATTGCACGCGATCTCGGCGCACTCACAATCGGTGTAGTAACCAAACCATTTTCATTTGAAGGAAAGATTCGTTCCCGTCAAGCCGATGAAGGAATCGAACTTCTGCGCGAGCAAGTAGATACTCTTATTGTTATTCCTAATGATCGACTCCTTGCGATTTCAGATCGCTCAATTACCGCTGTAGATGCATTTAAGAGTGCAGATCAAGTTCTTCTCTCAGGTGTACAAGGAATTACCGAAATCATTACTCAACCAGGTCTGATCAATCTCGACTTCGCAGATGTGAAGACGGTCATGACAGATGCAGGTTCTGCACTTATGGGCATTGGTTCTGCTCGCGGTGATAACCGTGCAACCCGCGCCGCAGAGCTAGCAATTTCCAGTCCTCTTCTTGAAGCATCGATTGATGGAGCGATGGGAGTTCTCCTCTCTGTTGCAGGTGGGTCAGATCTTGGACTCTTTGAGATCAATGAGGCGTGCGAGCTTGTACAGGCAGCAGCGCATCCTGATGCACGCATCATCTTTGGAACCACCATCGATGATGCTCTTGGCGATGAAGTTCGCATTACAGTTATTGCAGCAGGCTTTGCCGGTGGCGAACCCAAGAAGGTTGAGATGCCGGTTATCAATGCAACAACCTTAGGTGGTGTTGCAGATCCCATTCCATCTAATGACCCTCTCTCAGTAGCGCTTGATCTTGATTCAGCTCCACGTAAGCGAGTCACTTTTGAAGATTTGGTCGCTGAAGATGAAATTGATGTTCCAGACTTTATGAAGTAATTCGCGAACCAATTTGCAATGAGGTATCGCTTTACCAATCGCACCGGTGGCACAAGCTCCGGTGCTTTTGCTTCTCTCAACCTCGGAACTCACGTCAACGACGAATTAGCCACCGTTCTCTCCAATCGTGCACTGCTTGCCAGTGAAGTGGGACCTATTCAATACATGTCGCAAGTGCATGGCAATCGAGTGGTGGTCATTGAAGAGATAACGGACGAAGATCCAACAGCTGATGCGCTTGTTACCGGAATACCAGGAATCTCTGTAGCGGTGCAGGTAGCAGATTGCATACCTTTGCTGATGTATTCAGAGCACTCTGTCGCTGCAGTTCATGTCGGTCGAAAAGGTCTAGTCAATGGCGTGGCTCTTACAACTGTAGACGTGATGCGTGAGATGGGTGCAAAAGAGATAACCGCAATTATTGGTCCTGCAATCTGTGGTGCGTGCTATGAAGTTTCGCAAGAGTTGCATGATGAGGTGGTCACACTTCATCCCATGGCACGTTCAAGAACACGGCAAGGAACTCCTGCGCTCAATCTTCCTGCAGCACTGATCGCGGTGTTGGGTGACTATGGAATCAAGGTCATTGATGAAAGTCGCTGCACAGTGGAAAATGCAGATCTCTATTCGTATCGTCGTGATGGAGTAACTGGTCGCCAAGTGGGAGTAATTTCGCTATGAACCGCCGTGAAGAGTTGGCAGAAAACCTTGCGGCGGTGCAGGCGCGCATTACCAATCCAGCCGTCACTCTCATCGTTGTGACAAAGACTTTTCCGGCAAGTGATGTGGAAATTCTTCATGGATTAGGGGTCANTCACTTCGGTGAAAATCGCAATGAAGAGGGTCTCGAAAAATCCTCCGTTGTTGATGCAACCTGGCACTATCAGGGTGAAATTCAAAGTCGAAAGTTGCGAGATATCGCTCAGTGGGCTGATGTTATTCATTCGCTAGATACAGCACGTCATATTGCAAAGTTAGATTCGGTTGCAGATGGAGCAGTGGATGTATTCCTGCAGCTCTCTCTCGATGGTGATCCTGCGCGTGGGGGAGTGATCAAATCTGAGCTTCCTGTGTTGGCAGATACGGTTCTATCGTCATCACATCTACAACTGAAAGGGTTGATGTCAGTTCCCCCAGTTGCAGCAGATGCCCGCACAGCATTTACTGAGATTGCAGCCATTCATCGACGCTTTATTGCTCGCTACCCAGCCGCTACTTCTCTCTCGGCAGGGATGTCAGGTGACTTCGAAATAGCTGTTGATTGCGGTGCGACACATATCCGCGTAGGTAGTTCAATCCTCGGGTCTCGTACCGCCCGCTAGTAACCTTGCGGTATGTCAGCACTTAACAAAATGATGGGCTTCCTTGGCCTCGTCGATACAGATGAAGAGTCAACCGTCTCCGAAGTTCCTACACGTGCCGCAGTTGCTCGTCCATCTCGCGAACGCACCGGCGTAACAGTTCTCGGATCACATCAACCAGTTCAACGAGTATCTGCGTCACAACCTGAACTCATTGACGAACCAGCATCTTCATACAACATCATTACTCTTCAACCACGTTCTTACTCTGAAGCTCGCAAAGTTGGGGAGTATTACCGCGAAGGAAATCCTGTCATCATCAATCTCGATGATATGGAAGAGTCCGAACGCAAGCGACTTGTTGACTTTGCTAGTGGTTTGGTCTTTGGTCTGCACGGTCGAATCGAACGCATTAGTCTCAAAGTTTTCTTGCTCTCACCTGCAAATGTATCTGTGAGCAACGAAGATAAGACAGCTGCTCAGGCTAGCTTCTTCAATCAGAGCTAATTCACTTTATGCTCGCTTCGATTCTGATTCAACTTCTTGGTCTTTTTAAGATTGCCCTTTTTGCGCGCATCATCATTGATTACATCCGCATGTTTGCACGAAATTGGCGCCCTAACGCTATCTTCTTAGGAATATTTGAAATTATCTATTCCATCACTGATAGGCCAATGAAATTTGTTCAGCGCTTTATTCCTCCATTGCGACTCGGTGGAGTAGCGCTGGATCTCTCTTTTATCGTGCTCTTGATCGCAATCAATGTTGCTCAAGTAGCAATTGGCGTCATTCTCTAAGAATTAGGCTTTTGTAAGAATTACTCCAACTGCAAGTTCATTGTTTTCCTGAGCAACGCTTTGATCGCGTTCAAATGAAAGCGCAAGTACCTCGTCAGAGATGTGAGCTACGTTCTGAGTAATCGTTTCGACCAATTCCTCAGGAGCATTCCAGCGAACAGAGATGCGGTCGGTAATCTCAAAGCCATCACTCTTGCGCCGCTCTTGAATCAAGCGAATTACTTCACGAACGTGACCGGAAGCAATCAGCTCTGGAGTAAGTGCTAGGTCGAGTGCAACGCTTTCGCCATCGTGGCTTGCAACCATCCAGCCACTCTTAGGTACTTCAGTCACCACTAGATCTTCGAGTTCAATTGCAAATGTGTCGAGTTGGGCAGTACCCGTGGATCGGAGCCCTTTGACCAGTGCGGTCGCATCTGCTGCCGCAATCAATGAGGCAACATCTTGCACAGCTTTGCCATATTTTGCTCCAAGAGTCTTGAAGTTTGCTTTGACCGAGATATCAACAAGATCTCCATCTGCGTGTGCAATATCTTCAAGCTCAAGAACGTTGAGTTCATCAGAGATTTGGTCTTTCATATCAGCAGGAAGAGATGACCAACCCTGCGCAGAAATGAGGGCTCGTTGAAGAGGCTGACGAATCTTGATGGCAGATTCGGCGCGCGCTGCGCGACCGAGCTCTACAACTCGACGAGTCATAGCAACTTGTTCATTGAGTTGTAGATTGATGAGAGCAGAATCTGCAACGGGGAAATTTGTGAGATGCACAGATTCGGCTGCCTGTGAATCTGCCGGAAGTACTAGTTCCTGCCAGGTGTGTTCTGCAATGAAGGGAACCATCGGAGCAAGAAGTTGTGTCACCGTAGTCAGACACTGATGCAATGTTGCAAGTGCTGCAACATCACCATCCCAAAAGCGGCGCCGGGAACGACGGACATACCAGTTGGATAGATCATCGATAAATCGAGCAAGAACTTTGCCGGCAGTTTGTGAATCAAAGTTGTTATACGCCGAGTCAACTTCAGAAATGAGCACATTCAATTCACTGATGATCCATTTATCCATCATGGAGCGATCTTTCAGTGCCGGGCTCTGAGAAAGTTCAAACTGTGATGCTTGTGCGTACAGTGCATGGAAAGAGATGGTGTTCCAATAGGTCAGAAGCGTCTTACGAACTACATCTGAGATTGCATCGTGGCCAACGCGGCGGGCAGACCAAGGAGAACCCGCTGCCAACATGTACCAGCGCACTGCATCTGCGCCATGTTGATCCATCAGCGAAATAGGCTCTAGGACATTGCCGAGGTGCTTACTCATCTTGCGGCCATCTTTATCCAAGATATGTCCAAGGCAGAGCACGCTCTTATATGAACTTTGATCGAAGACGAGAGTCCCAATGGTCATGAGCGTGTAAAACCAACCGCGAGTCTGATCAATTGCTTCACAGATGAAATCAGCAGGATAGGCCGCCTTAAATTTTTCGGCCGAACCTGGCTTATGTGGATAGCCCCACTGCGCAAATGGCATAGCTCCAGAGTCATACCAACAATCGATAACTTCAGGAACACGTGTCATGGTTGCTGAACATTCTGCGCACGCGAAGGTGATGTCATCGACAAAGGGGCGATGCGGATCTAGGTTACTTAACTCTTGACCTGCAAGAGACCCCAACTCTTTCAACGAATCAACGCAGACTTCATGCTTATTTTCACAGCGCCAGATAGGAAGTGGAGTTCCCCAGTAGCGGTTACGTGAAAGTGCCCAGTCGATATTGTTATTGAGCCAATCACCGTAACGTCCAGTCTTAATTGTTTCAGGGTGCCAATCTGTCTTCTTATTCTCGCGGATCAATTCATCTTTAATGGATGTGGTGCGGATATACCAAGAAGGTTGTGCGTAATAAATAAGTGCAGTGTGGCAGCGCCAGCAATGTGGATACTCGTGCTCATAGGGCTGATGCTTATAGAGCGCACCTGAAGCTTTCAATTCTTTTACCAGCGGCTTATCGGCTTCTTTAAAGAACATACCGCCTACAACTGGCGTTTGTGAAAGAAAAGTTCCATCGGGAGCAATGGGATTTACTACAGGAAGTCCGTATGAACGACAGACTAATAAGTCATCTGCGCCAAATGCAGGGGATTGGTGGACCAGACCAGTTCCATCTTCGGTGGTGACATATGTAGCAAGGACGATGAAGTGTGAATCTGGAATCTCAAGATAATCAAACGGTCTCTTGTAGGTGATACGTTCAAGATCCTTACCTTTAATGGTCTTGAGAATCTCATGTTCACCAGCAACCTTGGAAAGAAGCGGCTGCGCTACAACAAGAATTTCACTCGCTTCATCTACCGTAGCTTTTACTACGAGATAATCAACATCAGGATGTACTGCAACGGCAGTATTAGAGACAAGGGTCCACGGTGTCGTTGTCCACACAAGGAATGAAGCGCCTAATTCTGCAAGTTCACCTGATGTGGCAGGGAATCGCACAAATACAGAAGGGTCAACAACTGTTTCATACCCTTGCGAAAGTTCGTGATCAGAAAGCCCTGTGCCACAGCGCGGACAGTAAGGTGCAACGCGATGGTCTTGAACAAGGAGACCTTTCTTCCAAATTTCTTTCAGACTCCACCACACGCTTTCAACATATTCTGGAGCCATCGTCCAATATGCCTGATCAAAATCGACCCAGAAGCCCATGCGTTCTGTCATGGTGGTAAATGCGTCAACGTGGCGCGTAACAGATTCGCGACACTTATCGTTAAAGGGAGCGATTCCATATTTTTCGATATCACCCTTGCCCGTAAAACCAAGTTCTTTTTCAACAGCAATTTCAACGGGAAGTCCATGACAGTCCCATCCAGCTTTACGTGTGACGTACTTTCCCTTCATTGTTTGATAGCGCGGGAAAACATCTTTAAATACACGCGCTTCAATATGGTGTGTGCCAGGCATTCCATTAGCCGTTGGGGGACCTTCATAAAATGTCCACGGTGTACCGCTGGCACGAGATTCTGTACTCTTATGGAAGATGTCGTTATCGCGCCAGAAATGAAGAATGGAACGTTCCATCGCTGGAAGATCAATCGCAGCGGGAATTGCGCGAAATGGTGATGACATAAAAAATCCTCCAAGAAGAGATGCACTCTTGGAGGGACGAAACTCGTGGGTTTCGCGGTACCACCCGCCTTGTACCAATCAGCTGCTGCCGTTGATACCTCTTTATTACTTACATTCGGCTGGTTCTACCCCACCCTGATTGAGGTGGATCTTCCAGCATGCTCCGAAGGTGATGGCCTCGTCAACGCATATTTCCTGCAAGGTCTTGCATGCGAAGTCTAAACCATGCGTGGCAAAGTTGGTTACGGAGGCAAAAACGCATAAGGTGCGCGGCGTGCCAGGAAAAAAAGTAGCGAAGAAGGCGGCTAAAAAGGCCCCTGCCAAGAAAGCGCCTGCAAAGAAAGTAGCGAAGAAAGCTCCTGCGAAGAAATCTGTAGCGAAGAAGGCGGCGAAGAAAGCACCTGCAAAAAAGGTTGCTAAGAAAGTTGCTAAGAAGGCGCCAGCAAAGAAATCAACTCCTGTAAAGAAAGCGCCAGCTGCTAAATCTCCAGGGCGCCCTTTCCCGTCAAAGATTGGCAAGACCACTCTCACCGTTGATGAGAAATCACAGACAGTGTCCGTTGCAACGGTAGTTGCACCTACTGCGGCACCCGTTGTCGAAGAACGTCGTTTAGTGATGCCACCACCACCGCGTCCAGTGAAGAGCGGAAAGAAAGTTGCACCACTCAAACCGATCAAAGCAGCGCCAACTCCAGTGATGGCAGATGCAGGTGAGGCGCCATGGACTGCAGCAGAACTTAAGGCAATCCGTGCAGAGATTGCTGCAGATCTTGAAAGACTTCGCCGCGAACTCGCTATCGTTGAGGCAGAGATGGATGATTTAATCGCAGAATCTGGTGAAGGCGCTGGTGATGATCAAGCCGATTCAGGAACTAAGACTTTCGAACGCGAACATGAAATGTCACTCGTTATCAATGCACGAGACATGGTGTTACAAACTGAGCGTGCTCTCGAAAGAATCGACGCAAAGACATATGGTTACTGCGAAGATTGTGGAGCTGCAATCGGTAAGGCTCGACTTCAAGTATTTCCTCGCGCAACTCTGTGCATGATCTGCAAGCAGAAGGAAGAGCGGCGCTAAAGTGCGCCGATTGTTCGCAACTGCGTGGACTATCTGGCTCTTTGATTTTGCAACTAAAGTTTGGGCGCTGACATCGCTCTCATCAGAGCCACGGAAAATAATTGGCAACTTTCTTCAATTCACCCTGGTTCACAACTCTGGAGCAGCATTTAACTTTGCTACTGGATTCTCTATCGCATTCTCCCTCCTTGCACTCGCGGTGGTGATAGCAGTTATCTACTTCGCCCCGAAAATCACATCACGCGGGTGGCAAATCTCGATTGGCTTGTTGTTGGGTGGAGTTCTTGGAAATCTCACCGATCGCATCTTCCGCGAACCTTCATTCCTCAACGGCCACGTCATTGATTGGATTCAGATCCCTCATTGGCCAGTTTTCAATATCGCAGATAGCGCTATCTGTATTGCTGCCGTCATCTCATTCGCTCTTTCTCTGCGAAATGTTCCACCCATCTCACGGGTAAGGTAGCCACATATGACACGAGAACTCAGACAGCTCACTGTTCCCGAAGGTGTTGCCGGCGAACGCATCGACAGCGCCCTCACACGAGTGCTTGGCTTATCTCGCACAGCTATTGTCAAACTCCTTGATGACGGAGATATCACCACTCATAACCGTGCCATGCAGAAATCTGATCGGGTCGCAGCGGGTCAACTCATCGAAGTACTCATGCCTGCACCGGTCAATCAAGATCCAATTCCACTGACTCCACTCGAAGGACTTACCGTTGTCTACAACGATGATGACATTGTTGTCATTGATAAACCTGTCGGCTGCGCCGCCCACCCCAGCCCCGGCTGGATGGGACCTACTGTTGTGGGCGCACTCATGGCTGCTGGATACACAATTTCTACATCAGGACCCGCCGAGCGCGCAGGTGTTGTACATCGACTTGATGCTGGAACTTCGGGTTTAATGATTATCGCTAAGACCGAAAGTGCATACTTGAAATTAAAAGAGATGTTTCGCGAGCACCACGTTGAAAAGACTTATCACGCGTTGGTGCAAGGACATATGGATCCTTCAACCGGAACTATCGATGCGCCCATCGATCGCCATCCTAAGGAAGATCATCGTTTTGCCGTCGTAGCAACTGGTAAAGAGAGCATCACACATTACGAAGTGATTGAGTATTACCGCTCTGTATCACTCGTGAAAGTTGAATTAGAGACAGGTCGTACTCACCAAATTCGTGTGCACTTCTCCGCACTTGGCCATCCGCTTGTGGGGGATACGACATATGGGGCCGATCCCGTCCTGGGCAAGAAGTTGAAGATGTCTCGACCTTGGCTTCATGCTCTTGAACTTCGCTTCAACCATCCAACAAATGGAACGCCACTCGTGCTCACCGCTGCCTACCCGGCTGACCTCCAAGCTTCTCTGGCGTTGCTATCCGAAGCGGTTCTGCCTTAGGCGCTAATGTTGCGCCACCATGTCATCTGAAGATCTTTCAGCTTCACGGGCATCGACGCAAGACTCGTTTGTACATCTACATGTGCATACCGAGTACTCGATGCTCGATGGTGCTGCGCGCGTAGGAGATCTCGTTACAGAGGTTGCTCGCCAAGATATGCCGGCAATCGCGATGACAGATCATGGAAATGTCTTCGGTGCATTTGATTTCTATAAGCAAGCAACAAAAGCCGGCGTCAAACCAATCATTGGAATCGAGGCATACGTTGCACCCGAATCCCGCTTTGATAAGAAGCGTGTGCAGTGGGCTGATGGTGGCGAAGATGATGTGTCAGGTGGCGGTGCTTACACACATATGACCATCGTGGCTGAAAATAACGTCGGCCTGGCCAACCTTTTTAAGCTCTCTTCTCTTGCATCTCTTGAAGGTTATTACTACAAGCCCCGCATGGATCGTGAACTTATCTCTCGTCATTCTGAAGGGCTCATCGCAACAACAGGTTGCCCTGGTGGAGAGATTCAAACACGTCTTCGTATGGGAAATTACAAAGAAGCTCTACGGGCTGCCAGCGACTATCGCGACATCTTTGGCGCCAATAACTACTTCCTTGAACTTATGGACCATCAGATTGATATCGAAACACGAGTTAAAGATGATCTTTTGAAATTGGCTAGAGACCTCAAACTCCCATTACTTGCTACCAACGATCTTCACTACACACACCACGAAGATGCCGCCGCACACGCAGCACTTCTCTGCGTGCAATCTGGATCCACTTTGGCAGACCCAAAGCGATTCAAATTCGATAATGATGAGTTTTACCTCAAAACTCCAGCGCAGATGCGCGAACTCTTTAAAGATATTCCAGAAGCTTGCGATAACACTCTTCTTATTGCAGAACGTTGCAATGTAAAGCTTCGTGAAAACGAAAATCTGCTTCCCGCATTCGCTGTTCCAGCGGGTGAAACAGAAGATTCGTGGCTGCGCAAAGAATCGGTCAGGGGATTACTCGAAAAATTGGGCGATAAGGCCACTGAGGAATATCGCACCCGTCTGCAATACGAACTCGATGTCATGGTGAAGATGGGATTCCCTGGATACTTTCTTGTTGTTGCCGATCTCGTAGCACATGCAAAGAAGGTTGGAATTCGAGTTGGCCCAGGACGCGGTTCTGCTGCGGGTTCACTTGTTGCATATGCACTGGGCATCACTGGTCTTGATCCCATCGAACATGGTCTCTTGTTCGAGCGCTTTCTAAACCCAGAACGTATTTCAATGCCCGATATTGATCTCGACTTTGACGAACGTCGTCGCTCAGAAATGATTCGATACGCCACCGAAAAATACGGTGAAGATCGTGTTGCACAAATCATTACCTACGGAACCATTAAATCTAAACAATCTCTTAAGGATGCAACTCGAGTTCTGGGGTATCCATATGCGATTGGTGAAAAGCTCACTAAAGCACTTCCACCTTCAGTAATGGGTAAAGACATCACTCTGTCGGGTATCTTCGATTCAAAAGATTCGCGTTATGGCGAAGCAGGAGAATTTCGTCAACTCTATGAAACAGATCCAGATTCTCAACGAGTAGTTGATTTAGCCAAGGGACTTGAAGGCCTCAAGCGACAGTGGGGAGTGCACGCAGCTGGCGTCATTCTCTCGCGTGAACCACTCCTTGATGTGATTCCTATTCACCGCCGAGAAGCAGATGGTGCCATCATCACCCAATTTGATATGGGTGCTTGTGAATCAACTGGCTTACTTAAAATGGATTTCCTCGGTCTGCGCAATCTCTCAGTGCTCGATGACGCGTTACTTAATATCAAATCGAATCAAAATATTGATGTCGTGCTTGAAGATCTTCCGCTCAGCGATCAAAAGACATTTGAACTCTTATCTCGGGGTGACACACTTGGCGTGTTCCAACTCGACGGCGGGCCAATGCGCGCACTCCTTCGCAGCATGGCTCCTGATTCCTTTGCTGATATTTCAGCTGTTATTGCGCTCTATCGACCAGGACCCATGGGAGAGAATGCGCATAACAACTATGCAGATCGTAAGAACGGTCGCAAACCAGTCGAACCCATCCATCCCGAACTCTCTGGACCACTTCAAGAAATTCTCGGGGATACCTACGGCCTCATCGTCTACCAAGAGCAAGTTATGGCTATTGCACAGAAAGTTGCTGGCTTTACGCTCGGACGCGCAGATTTACTTCGTAAAGCAATGGGTAAGAAGAATAAGGAGATCCTGGATAAGGAGTACATACCTTTTGAAGCAGGCATGAAAGAGAATGGTTTCTCAGTCAGCGCCATCAAACGTCTGTGGGAAGTTCTAATCCCATTCTCTGACTACGCATTCAACCGAGCACATAGCGCAGGTTATGGCGTTGTCTCTTTCTGGACTGCTTACCTCAAGGCGAATTACCCCACTGAATATATGGCGGCGCTTCTCACCAGTGTGCGTGATGATAAAGATAAATCTGCGCTCTATCTCTCTGAATGTCGCCGCATGGGAATTAAAGTTCTTCCTCCTGATGTCAATGAATCTGATGCTGAATACACCCCGCGTGGAAAAGATATTCGCTTCGGTCTCGCTGCTATTCGCAATGTGGGTGAAGGAGTAGTCGCATCCATCAAAGCTGCCCGTGATAACAAGGGTGCATTCACCTCTTTTGGAGATTTTTTGGCAAAGGTAGATGCAAATGTATGTAATAAAAAGACTATTGAATCTCTTATCAAAGCTGGTGCATTTGATTCACTCGAGCATCCACGTAAAGGTCTTATGGCTATTCATCTCGAAGCGATTGATTCTGTCATCGAAACTAAACGCGCTGAAGCGATCGGGCAGTTCGATCTCTTCGGAGGAGATGCCATTACTCAAGTAGCGGGTCTTGATATCGATATTCCCGCAACAGAATGGGACAAGTCGACCTTACTTACCTTTGAACGAGAAATGTTGGGTCTGTATGTGTCTGACCATCCACTTCTTGGGGTCGAACATGTGTTGCGTTCTCATACTGATATGTCAATTAGCCAACTCCTTGACGATGGTCCGCAAGATGCGATGGTCACAATTGGTGGTTTGATTACTGGGATTCAACGCAAAGTTTCGCGCCAAGGTGCTTCTTGGGCTGTCGTGAACGTTGAGGATCTCGAAGGTGCAATCGAAGTTCTCTTCTTCTCAAATACCTATAACCAATATGCGCTCTCACTTACCGAAGATCGCGTTGTAGTCATCCGAGGGCGCTTCTCACGTACCGATGAACAAGTGCGATTTACTGCACTTGAAATGAAAATGCCAGATATCTCAGCTGCGCCAACCGGTCCACTGTTAATCTCACTTCCGGCCGCGCAAGTAACACCACCGATAGTTGAACGAATGAAAGAGATTCTTCGCTCACATCCTGGAAAACGCGAAGTCCACCTCCATGTGATCGATCAAGAAAAATCCACAACTCTAAAAATAGATGCGCTGGTCACGTCTTCACCAAGTTTGAGCGCAGATCTCAAGGCAATCCTTGGCCCAGACTGTTTGGTTCGTATCTAACCCACCAGTACTGCCCTCACTATTTAGGTCTCATCGTTACGTCTTCGCAAAGTAGAATTGCGACGTGATTCGCACCGTTGACCTTCGTGGAAAGTCTCTCGATAAGGCTGGCTATCAAGCCGAACTTCCGCGCGCCCAGCTCGATGTGGCGCAAGCGATGACCCTTATCGAACCCATTCTTCGACGCGTGCAGCATGGAACAGAACGAGATCTCATCGCACTTGCAGAAGAATTTGACGGAGTCACTCCTGCTTCGATTCGAGTACCCCGCACTTCTTTAGATGAAGCCCTTGCACAGCTTGACCCTGCAATACGTAAAGCGCTCGAGGAATCAGCAGCAAGAATTCGCAAAGTCCATAACGACCAAGTGCGCAATGAAACGCGAACAACTGTTGTCGATGGTGGAACTGTTATTGAAAAGTGGATTCCAGTAGATCGCGTCGGCCTCTATGTCCCTGGCGGTCGAGCTGTATATCCAAGTAGTGTGATGATGAACGTCATTCCTGCGCAAATCGCTCATGTAGCTAGCATCGCTGTCGCTTCGCCTCCGCAGACGGAATATGGCGGTCTTCCTCACCCAACCATTCTTGCTACCTGTGCACTGTTAGGTATCAACGAGGTCTATGCAGTGGGTGGAGCACAAGCAATCGCTCTCTTTGGTTATGGCATGAAGGATGTTGCCGAAAAATGTGATCTTGTTACTGGGCCTGGCAATATTTATGTTGCAGCTGCCAAGCGCGCACTCCGTGGGATCATCGGCATAGATTCCGAGGCTGGTCCTACTGAAATCGCAATTCTTGCTGATGAAAGTGCAATTGCTGCCGATGTCGCTGCAGATCTCATTAGCCAGGCTGAGCATGATGTGATTGCAGCAGCTGTGTTGGTGACAACTTCTGCGAAGTTAGCTTCCGAT
>AQUA01000010.1 GCA_000372185.1 actinobacterium SCGC AAA278-O22
TTGTATCAAATCTGGTACTAAGTTAATTTGGAATAAGGGTGTAGCGGTAACAACTTCATCCGCACCATCTCCAACTCCAAATGCCACTCTTGCTCCTGTAATTCAAGCAAAGCCAAATCCCTTTGATTCCAGACCTTTCCCAGATGAATTTACTAGAACGGAAATGGTTGAGGCTATGTTCAAGAGTTTTGACGAGTTCATCAAGAGAACCCCTTCCAACAACTCTTACAAACTAGTCATTGATCCTGGATTTCAAAGTGACTCTGCTGCAATCACAAAATTGGTAAAGGATGTCTTTGCAGTTCTTCCTTTCCCCGCTGGATACCCAACCACAGTCGTTATTCTGAGCAATGATAAAGATTTGATTGAGAAATCTGTAAAAGAGAATGGGTTTGGCAAGGAAGGATTTCAAGAAGCGGGATACTTCTGTAGAAATTGCGCTGGATACGGATGGGCAACATCTTCAAATCCTTTAAGTTCAGTTACACCTCACGAAATGTTTCACATTTGGCAAAAAGCTGCATATAAGCGAGACACCGACAATAACTCCGACCCAAATAATCCTCTCAATTCCCCAGTCTGGCTAGACGAGGGTGGAGCAGATTTTTTCGCAGAAGCTATCTACAGCAAGGTTTCTGGTAATTACCAGGTACCGAGACTTCGCTGGGAACCATTAAATCTCAAGGACTACATCACGCGAGATAAGGATCGGTCACTTCCGTACATTCTTGGTCGACTGGCCGGTGAATACATAGTTGCATCAAAGGGAATGGATAAATATCTCGAAATTTACTGGAACGTCGGGAAAGGTCAGGGATTCACGACGGCTTTTGAAAATGCTCTCGGAATTTCATTGGATAACTTTTATGCGAAATTCGATAAAAATCTCAAGAATATGCTCTAAGAAACCTACCGACTATTTGGAATTGAGGGGCTCCGCCAGTGCAAAGTCACTTCAACTGAAGAAAAGTATCTAGCGTAACGACTAAGTATCACTAGGGATTTCCCTAGTGAATTGAAAATCTAACCGACGGTAACGCCTGTTGGTGCATCTGGTACAGCTTCTCCTGATGTGAGAACAAAAAGTCTAAAACCAGAGCTTGGCAAAGTGACACTATCCAAACTCCCAGTGCCCCCACTTACCGCGTAAAGTGTAAATTCATAACTAGAGCCTGCGATAAGCCCGTCAATTATTACAAATTCAACGGAGGGATCATTAATGACTCTCTTGTAGACCTTCGAGTCCACTCGTCTTGGCGCTTCACAGAGAGCTTTTGAAAGGTCACAGGGAGGGCTAAACATTGCAGTATTCTCGTACTTAACTAAATAACCACGAAGATTGTTGTCTAGTGGTTTTGGCCAACGGAATAGGACCCTGGAAGCTGGTGTACTACCGATGTAATAGCCGGGTTCATTTCGCCATTGGACTCCCTGCAAGTTAACGACGGCTGCCGGTAAAGAGGTAGCTTCATTACTCGAAGAATTATTGGAAACGGTTCCTTGTGGTGGTACTACTGTAACTCGAAACAGTCTCTGAAACTGTGGTGAAGTGACATATTGGTTATTTGAATCTTCTACTGCGACCTTAATCTCCAGTAAATTGAATGACTGATTGACGACAATCTTTTCTCTTGGTGATTTAGATTTAGAAAAAAGATTCCACATACCCCCGTTTACTGCAAATGAATAACTGAATTCGAGGGTTGGATCAATTCCTCCTTGGTAATTAGTAACTGTAACTTCCCACTCATAATTGTTGGCTGCAGGATTTGCCGTAAAGATTGGTTGTGGAAGAATCGTCAAACCTTTATTCCAAACAAGCTTTTTCCCATTTTTCACACAAGTATATTTTTTTGACGCGACAATCGTAATTTGGCCAGCTTTAGAACACTTGGCTCCAGTTTTAATATTTGTGGCTGCTTCAGAGAGATTGCTGCTAGAAAGTGTAAGTACCACTATTAGTAAAGGCACAAAGTTAACTCTCTTCATCACTTCAGCCTCCTAGTCAACATATTCTATGAAATCAAGCTCTTGGTTCACTCGAAACTCAATCGTTGTACCGCCACGGCTTTTTGGAAGTTCCACAATGTAGAACCTGGTTCCTCCTGATATTTGCACATTTCCCTCGAATGAACCATCAATACATTTCCAAGCGGCTCCTGTTGGGCGTGATCCATTTGGATATCTTTTACCTTTCGCGTCAGTGTTCTTCCAACCTTGAATTGTCTTTCCGCTACCAGTACACATACCCGAAATCCTAAGCGTTGTTAACTTGTTACTCATTAGCGGATTGGAACCACTAATCCACTCATACGATGTAATAAATCCGGCCCAAGTATGCGAGGTCTGGGTGATCTTTGCTGTAATTGACTTGTTTGACGAGGGAGCTAAAACTTCAAACCTAACAACCGTTGGAGATGCCGTATTCCAATAATCGTTTCCATCCTGATTGAAATAAATCGTGCAAGACCCAGTGCTATATAAAACTATTCGGCCATTTTCATAATCGCAAACAGATAGATCATCGGACAAAGACGTTACAGGGAGTCCGGAATCTGCAGTAGCTCTGACGGAAATATACTTTGCCGAAACTGAAGTATCTGAGACTTCGCGAGAAAGATTTATGTACTGGGTTTTCTTGTTTCGATTGTAAATATTTGTTGGCGATGGCGAAGGAGATGGGTCTGGTTTTGCCGCAACACTTCCCCAACCAGTTAATCCAGCCGAACACACAATCACAGTTTTGCAAAGAAGGGGAACTCCGTTGCCAATTCCAAACCCTTCGGAATCTCTAACTTTTGCTGTCGCTAGAGCAATGACCCTTCCGGTTGAATCGAAAACGGGGCCGCCAGAGTTACCTGGGTTAATTGGTGCCGTAAAAGTTACAATGTTTTCTGTGGTCGATACAGATGAAAGTATTCCTGTGGTGAGAATTCCTGGAACACCCTTTGGGCTTCCCAAGACTCCAACCCAGGCACCTTGCTGTGGAAATGGTCCCTGCCAAATAAGTTGTGGGATTGATTGGGTTACGTAAATTCCTGCCACATCATTATTCGGGTCCCAGGCGGCCAAGGTTCCCTCTATCTTCGTTCCATTATTCAAAATCACATTAACCGTGCCTCGTATAACGCAATCGCTTATCACGTGATAGTTGGTCACTAGGTAGCTTTTGTACGAGGGTATTGGAAGATCCACTTTTGCAGACCAACCAGTGCCAGTGCCTCCAGTCGTCCCTACAATGCACTCAATGGTCACTACCGAATCTCTCAAACTGGAACTTAGATTTACTAAGTTTTCAGGAGCAGTAGAGTAGTTTGACAAGACCTTGCCAACTGTTGAATTTGCTACTGGGACCAACATTGTTGCCTTAGGTTTTGGGTTGTAATAATCCCCCAAATCGATAACTTCATACGAATTTGGTGCATAGTCATAACTGACGCTGTCAGAAGATATGTAATCCGAATAACCTTGAATTTCGAACTTATTACCTAGTCCAAGACATTTTTGACTAACTTTAAATCCTAGGTAGACACTATTGTTGGACAGATCCATCCAGCTTGTTGCTGGGCAGCTTTTAGTTCCGTTACGAAAGCCTGCATAAGCATCTTGTCCTACTGCTCCTGAATAGGTTCTGGCGTATGTGTTTATCACAATATCATCAACGTCATCATTATTAGTATCAATTAAAATTCCAGCCCAGGAACCTTGATTGTCATTAAACATAGCTGCCGTCAATGGCTGCTTGAATCTAATCCAAAAATGAATTAGGTCTAAGTCTGTATCGTATAGACCCACCTCTACATCTTCAATGTCGTACTTTGAATTGAGGTCTGGACGGTTGTAGGTGTCAGATGTCGTAACCTTAGAAAACACTTTGGTCGCCGCTTGAGCTGAAGTGATTGGAATCAGTGCGGACCCAATCAGGGCCAAAATAATCAACACTCTTTTCACGCCTTTAGATTAATCGCACCTCGAGCAAATTAGTAGAGATTTCTTGAAGGTGAGTACATCTACCTTCGCGCTCAAAGTTAATAACCTGGGGTCCCCATAGTCCAATGGCAGAGACAAGGAAGCTTCGAGCTCTGCTCGAGCGCAGATGCTCTGGGCTGAGAGACATCGAGGATCAGAGCGTCGCCTTCAAATCCTTCAGGCAGTGTATGAATTGTGTATTAGTTTTCAATTGATACACCTTGAGTTATCTACGATAGGTGACATAATTTACGCACGAAGATAAGTAAATAACCTGCAGATTGTGCCCCCGATCGGACTCGAACCGATACTGGAAGGATTTTAAGTCCTCTGTCTCTGCCATTGGACTACGGGGGCCAATAGAGGCGAAAGTCTACTAGGTGAAAAGTTAGAGAATTCCCGCGAACTTAGCTGCTTTTTTCAGTACTGAATCCAACATCGGTTTGGTGAGTTTGCCTGTAAATGTGTTCTGCTGGCTTGGGTGATAACTACCTACTATTAAATAGTTAACTCCATTATGTGAATATTTAATGGTTGATCCATGGCCGAATTTTGCTGCAGGAACTTTATGGCCTTGGTTTTTTAAAGACTTAATCAGAACCTGCCAACCGAAGTTTCCTAGCGCTACAAAAGAGCGAACGGTTTGTGCAATAAGTTCTAACTCATTTTCAAAGAATGGCGCACAGGTATCGCGCTCTTCAGTGGTGGGTTTATTTTCAGGGGGTGCGCAACGAACTGCCATAGAGATGCGAGTATCGCGAAGTGCTTGTCCATCATCTCGCGATGTAGAAGTTGGAATCTTTGCGATTCCGATGCGATGTAAAGAACCATAGAGCCAATCACCAGATGAATCTCCTGTGAAGATACGTCCCGTGCGATTGGCCCCGTGTGCTCCAGGTGCTAGGCCAACGATCAGCATCTTGGGTGAAATGGAACCAAATCCGGTAACTGGCTTGCCCCAGTATTTCTCGTTCTCGTATGACTTACGTTTTACCGATGCAACTTCTTCTCTCCACTCAACAAGTCGTGGGCATTTATGGCATTTAACAATTGCCTTATCGAGAAGTTCAATCGACTTATACAAGCGACCAAGCCATTCCATCGAGAATATCTGATTCAGATGCTACGAACTCAGTGGCACCTGTTGCGAGCATAATCCGAGAGAGAACAAGAGAACCTGCGCCGATTACATCAACGCGACCTGGGTGCATATACCCAAGTGCTTCACGATCTACGCGTTTCATAGTTAAAAACATCTTCGAAATCGCATGGGTTTTCTCGGCAGAGATGCGCGAAAGATGGATTGCATATCGGTCATAAGCTGGAAGATCCAATGCGGCGGCAGCAACTGTGGTGGCAGTGCCAGCAACTGCAATCAAGGTCTTCGCTTGTGTAATCGGAACAATCTTGCCTGCTTGCTTTATAGCTTCATCAATATCTTCGATTGCAGCAGCAATCTGACCTGGATCAGGATCGCCGTTGGTGAAGTGGCGTTCAGACATACGTACGCAGCCAATATTCATACTCTTGGCGAATTCAACTTTCTCGGTTCCGAAGACAAATTCAGTAGAACCGCCGCCAATATCAATAACAAGAAATGGGCCTTCTGCTTTATTGAAATCCTTTGTGGCTCCTTTGAATGAAAGTGCAGCTTCGACTTCACCTGGAATAACTTCAGGGGAGATGCCCAGACGTTCTTTGACGCCATCGATAAAGAGATCGCGGTTGGTTGCATCTCGGGTAGCGCTGGTAGCACAGAAGCGAATTTTTTCAACGCCGCGCTTTGCAATCTCGGCAGCATATTTATCTACTGCTGCGAGTGTGCGCACAATGGCGTCAGGGTGAAATTGTCCGGTCTTATCAACACCTTGCCCTAACCGAACAATCTCCATGTCACGGAAGACTTCACGGAAATTACTGCCCTCGACATCTGCAATCAGTAAACGAATTGAGTTGGTGCCGCAATCAATGGCTGCTACTCGCATGAAAGGTGCTTCCACCAGTCAGGAAGTTCTTGGAGCGCTTCATCTCCGAGTGGATTAACGCCTGGGCCTGCTGAGAGTGAGTGAGCAATCAGGGAGTGCAGACACTTCACGCGATTAGGCATTCCGCCCGCAGAAATATTTTCAATCTCAGGAACATCAATCTTGAGAGCAGAGCGAGCTGCAATGTAATCATCGTGAGCTGCTGCATATGCACCTGCAAGTTCAGCATCAGTCTCAAGACGTGTGCTCATCTCTTCCATCATGCCAGTTGTTTCAAGGGTAGAAATTGCGGCCGTGAGGCGAGGGCAGGTTGCGTAATAAAAAGTAGGAAATGGTTCGCCATTTGAAAGTCGTGGTGGAGTTTCAACAACGGCAGGTTTTCCGCATGGGCAGCGATATGAAATCGCATGAACATCACGTGGCGTGCGACCTAACTGGTTCTCAATTGTCTTGAGGTCATCTTCTGTAGCCTTTCGGCTCTCAATACTCATTGTTTTCCTGCTTCGGTGATGGATGCAATCATGCGGGTATACCAAGGTTGACCTTCAGGAAGATTGGTAACGACATCAGTCTGCGCTACTTGATCAGAGTTTGATCCATCAGCGCCGGTAACGATGTATTGACGTTCACCTGGCATCACAAAGTGCAGACGTTCGCGTGCCTGAGACTTAATGTAATCAGGATCTTGCCAGAGGGTTAACTCTTTCCGCGCTGCATCGAGCGCTGCGTGATCGCTCTTTAATTGAGATTGCAGAGCGCTGATCTGTGCACGTTGAACGAAATAGCTCTTGATGGGTGGCGCAAGAAAGAGCGCCAACATAAAGAAGATTGCTGCGACTGCAAATACCCGCCCAGAGCCTTGGTTGCGATTGAAATTCAAGTTACGTGAACGGTAACTCTTCTTTCTCCTGCTCCCAGAGGATCTGCGCGCCATTGAAAATTACCCCTTAAAGCGTGGGAATGCCTGGCGGCCTGCATAGACAGCGCCGTCAGCAAGTTCTTCTTCGATGCGAAGAAGTTGGTTGTACTTAGCAACGCGCTCTGTACGAGATGGTGCACCAGTCTTAATTTGGCCACAGTTAGTTGCAACTGCCAAATCTGCAATTGTGGTGTCTTCAGTTTCTCCTGAACGGTGGGACATCATGCTGCGATAGTTAGCCCGGTGTGCAAGATCTACTGCATCAAGAGTTTCAGTCAAAGTACCGATCTGATTTACCTTCACAAGAAGTGCGTTAGCTGTATCAGTCTCAATTCCCTTTGCAAGACGCACTGGGTTGGTAACGAAGAGGTCATCTCCAACAATCTGAATCTTTGAGCCAAGGGATGAAGTCATTGACTTCCAGCCTGCCCAATCTTCTTCGTTGAGTGGGTCTTCAATAGAGACAATTGGATAAGCGTTCACAAGCTCTGCGTAGTAGGCAATCATTTCATCTGATGAGCGAAGTGAACCTTCGAACTTGTACTTACCGTTGTCGTGAAATTCTGTTGCTGCAACATCCATGGCAAGAGCAATCTCTTTACCTGGCTTGAAACCTGCGGCTGTAATTGCTTCGATAATCAAATCAAGTGCTGCACGGTTGCTATCGAGGTTAGGGGCAAATCCACCTTCATCTCCGACAGATGTAGCTAGCCCACGCTTCTTGAGAACTGCCTTCAGTGCGTGATAAATCTCAGCACCCCAACGGAGTGATTCGCGGAAGGAATCTGCACCGATAGGAGCAATCATAAATTCTTGAATATCAACGTTGGTATCAGCATGCGCACCGCCGTTAAGAATATTCATCATTGGAACAGGAAGCACGTGAGCATTTGGTCCACCTACATAGCGGAACAATGAGAGATCAGATGAATCAGCTGATGCCTTAGCAACAGCGAGTGAAACTCCAAGAATCGCATTTGCTCCGAGGCGTGACTTATTAGGTGTGCCATCAAGTTCAATCATCTCTGAATCGATAAGGCGCTGATCTTGTGAGTCATAGCCTTCAATAACAGGAGCAATTTCATCGTTAACGAATGCAACTGCCTTCTGAACACCTTTACCGAGGTAACGGCTCTTATCGCCATCGCGGAGTTCTGATGCTTCAAATGCACCAGTAGATGCACCACTTGGAACTGCAGCGCGTGCTTGTGTTCCATCTTCGAGCTGTACTTCAACTTCTACAGTTGGGTTTCCGCGCGAGTCAAGAATTTCACGAGCGTAGATTGCATCGATAATTGCCATGAGGTGTCTCCTGTAAATCTAAGAATTGTTATAACAGCGCTCAACTCTGAACGGCAGGTGCTCAGTCTACCGTGAAGGTTAGCCCTGCTTTTCAGCTGCCTGAATCTGGCGGATCATCTCGCGAGCCTGTGCGCGAAGGGCATTTTCAGGGTCGATTCCATTTTTATGAGCCCAAGAAATCACAGAAGCTAGCGCCTCACCAACTGATTTCTCTGTTGCGCTTTCTGAAGAATATTCGTCAACGTGCAAATCCACATTGTACTTTTCAGCGCGATACACAATCTTTGCAACCAACGGAAGTGCAGGTTGTGCCATCGCGATTCCATCAATGGCAGATGTGCGGCCTTTTTCACGTGCCTTAATTGCCTCCCAATTTTCAATAATTTCATCCGTGCCACTGACCTCAAGATTTTCAAATACATGAGGGTGGCGGCTGATTAATTTATCTGCAATCGCACCCGCAACATCTTCAATAGAAAATGGATCCGTTGGGTGGTCTTGTGCAATGCGTGAATGGAAGTAGACCTGCAGCAGAACATCTCCGAGTTCCTCGCGCATACCTGCTCGGTCATCTGTTTCGATGGCATCGATAAATTCGTAAGACTCTTCCAATAAATACTTAATCAGTGATTGGTGAGTTTGCTCAGCATCCCACGGACATCCTCCGGGTGAGCGGAGACGATCCATGACTTCAACCAGACGCTGAAGTTGTGAATCTGCCATGCCAGTTACTAATTACTTACCTGAAGGAACAACTGCAGACCCAGCTGAGTCTGTGGGAACTATGCCGCCGTTTTCCGAATCCCATGTCCCGTAACGAGGGTTGACCTTTACCTTGAGTTCAGCAGCTTTCGCATTGACGAGCTGAGTGACACGCGCTGAAATAGCGTTGTCATCCACACCAGATGCCTTGAGCGCTTCTTGAATCTTATTTGAAGTGATGATGGCTCGGACATAGCGATCGAAGTTTGAAGGAGCTATCTCTGCAGCGACAAGGTTTCTCGCTAAAGCTGCTTCGCCACCGCTCTGAGAAATCAGATCAGATTTTGTTTTCGCAATTTCAGTAGAAGAAATCTCAAGCTTGAGCTCTTTTGCAATCTCATCAAAGAGCGTTGTGACAATCATGAAGCGAAGCTGGTTGCGATTGAGCGCATTGCCGCTCTGAAGTTGCATCTGCGTTGTATCAACTTTTTCACGCTCTGCAAGAACTTCATCGATAGTTGCTTGTGCTGAAGCCTGAGAAATCGTGATGCTGCCTACTGTTGCAGCGTTATCAATATTTCCGCATCCTGAGAGGGTTAACACTGAGATGACTCCCAAGAGTGCAAGGATCTTCTTCACGTAGTGCTCGCTTTCGTTAATTCATCGAGGGACTTTGCCGCCCACTCCAGGAGAGAAGTATCCCCTAAAAGTTGAGAGCCTTGTGCAGTCGGAGTCCACGCCGCCGCACGAGGAATTGCGATCATCACTGTATTTGTCGCACTTTTATAGAGAGAACCAGGGAATAGTCGATTAAGGCGCAGCTGTTTAGATTCAGGCAAGAGTAAGGGAGAAATTCTAAAGAACTTACCCGCGGCAACTACTTCTCTGATTCCAAGCGACTTTGCAAAGGCGCGTAGTTGAGCCACTTGCAGAAGTGAGACGGCTTCGGCTGGAAGCTCTCCAAAGCGATCTATCAATTCTTCGCGAATTGATTCAACATCTTCACTTTTACGCACATCAGCAAGTCGTCGATATAAATCTAAACGAAGACGTTCTCCAGGAACATACTCTTCAGATAGATGGGCATTAATCGGGAGCTCCACTTTGCATTCGTGGTTCTTCTCTTCCGTCTCAATAAAACCAGTCTTGTAATCATTGACTGCCTCACCCACCATGCGCATATAGAGATCAAACCCGACATCAGCGATGTGACCTGATTGTTCTCCGCCTAATAGATTGCCAGCACCACGGATCTCTAAATCTTTGAGAGCAACGCGCATTCCAGAACCTAAATCTGTGTTCGTGGCAATTGTCTTGAGGCGATCCAGTGCAACCTCTGTCAAAGGTTGATCCTGCGGATATAAGAAATAGGCATATGCGCGCTCTCGACCACGACCAACTCGACCACGTAATTGATGCAACTGAGATAAACCGAAGTTATCTGCACGTTCGACAATCAGGGTATTTGCATTGGCGATATCAAGTCCACTTTCAACAATTGTTGTGCAGACGAGGACATCGAAATCACGATTCCAGAAAGCCAGAATGACATCCTCCAACTGTCCTTCAGACATTTGGCCGTGTGCAATGCGAATACGTGCTTCGGGAACTAACTCTTGCAATCTGGAGGCTGCGCGATCGATAGATTCAACTCGATTATGGATATAGAAGATTTGGCCATCACGCAGTAATTCTCGGTGAATTGCAGCCTTTATCTGGGCATCTTCTGCAGGGCCAACATAGGTAAGAATCGGGTGGCGCTCTTCAGGCGGCGTTGTAATCGTCGACATCTCGCGGATACCCGTGACCGCCATTTCAAGAGTACGTGGAATAGGTGTTGCAGACATTGCCAGCACATCCACCGTGGTTCGCATCTTCTTCAGCGACTCTTTCTGTTCAACACCGAAGCGCTGTTCTTCATCAACGATAACAAGACCTAAATCTTTAAACTGCACATCCTGTGAAAGAATGCGATGCGTTCCAACAACAACATCAACTGCACCTGATGCAAGGTCGGCAAGAATCTCTTTACTCTCTTTCGCAGTATTAAAACGTGAGAGCCCAGCTACCTTGATAGGAAATCCTGCATAACGTTCGGCAAAAGTCTTTGCGTGCTGTTGCACAAGAAGTGTGGTGGGAACAAGAACTGCAACCTGTTTGCCATCTTGCACAGCTTTAAAGGCTGCTCGAATCGCAATCTCTGTCTTTCCATACCCAACATCACCACAGATGATGCGATCCATTGGATAAGGTCTTTCCATATCGCGTTTGACATCTTCAATAGTTGATAGCTGATCTGGTGTTTCAATATAGGAAAAGGCATCTTCGAGTTCGCGCTGCCACGGAGTATCAGGAGAAAATGCGAAGCCAGGTGCACTCGTGCGCGCGGCATAGAGTCGAATGAGTTCACCTGCTATTTGGCGCACAGCTTTTCGTGCACGGCCTTTCGCTTTCTGCCATTCACCGCTACCAATACGGTGCACGGTGGGTGTTTCACCTCCAACATATTTGCTGACTTGCTCCAAAGTATCTGTCGGAACAAAGATGCGATCACCCGGTTGTCCGCGTTTTGCAGGTGCATACTCAATCACTACATATTCACGAGTTACTCCACTGACTGTTCGCTGAATGAGTTCTAAATACCTTCCGATTCCATGTTGTTCATGAACTACGAAATCCCCAACACGAAGTTCCAGAGGATCAATACTTTGCTTGCGCTTTGATGGCATGCGCGCACCATCTTTACTATTCGTCTTGCTGCCCGATAAGTCGCGCTCGGTAACAAAGAGAATCTCCGCATGGTCACTCTTAAACCCATAACCCAGCGTTGATTGTGTGACATGGATAGAGCCCTTCGTGGGCTGCGCAGCAAGAGATTGCACCATCTGCACCGGTAAATCTGCATCACGGAAGATTCCTGCATAACGCTCAGCCATTCCATGTCCAGTTGTAGAAAAGATAACTGCATGGTGTGCCTCAAGCCCAGTGCGAAGTAATTCGCAGAGCGCCTCGACATTTCCGCGCATTGGATCAATCGCTGAAATATCAAGGAAGTGAGCGCTTGTATCCAGGTCACTACCAAAACTATTGAACGCGCGGATAGGAAGTGAAAGTTGCGCCATCTCTTGCTGCAACGCGTTCCAGTCTAGATATGTCACCTGCTCTACCGGAAGTGGTGCAGCGCCTCCAATAGCCGCGTTTGACCAGGAAGCTTCCAAAAATTCTTGATTGGTCTCGATTAAATCTGCTGTACGTGAGCGAATACGTTCATCATCGATAAAGATAACTTCGGTGCCCTGAGGCATGCGATCTAGAATTGTTTCAAAGTCATCAGTCAGAAGTGGGATCAGTGATTCCATTCCTTCGACGATTGTTCCTTGGGCTATTTTGTCCAGAATTTCACGTGCTGCTGGATATTTACTCTGCAATTTTTCGGCCCTTTCGCAGATTGAATCTGTAAGCAGTAATTCACGACAAGGAAGGATGGCAAGCTTTCCAACTACTGCTTCACTTGTGCGCTGATCCGCAACTTCAAAATACTGAAGCTCTTCAATCTCATCTCCGAAAAAATCGATACGCACAGGGTGCATGGCAAGCGGTAGGAAGACATCGACAATCCCGCCTCTGACTGCAAACTCTCCGCGCTTTTCAACTAAATCAGTGCGGGTAAATGAAAGGCTGGTCAGATGGTTAATGAGTTCAGTCAGACTAATTTCTTGACCAATCTCTAGCGTCCACAGCGGAGTTTTCGCAAGTGATGCAATGAAGCGATGTATCACTGCGCGAATTGGTGCAACAGCGATGGGGTTGCTCTGATTTTCTGACAGTGAATAAAGAGTAGAAAGTCTGCGTGCGACAGTGTCGCTACGTGGACTTAACCGTTCGTGAGGCAACGTTTCCCATGCAGGAAATTCATAAACGAGTGGATGCAAGCTCTTGAGATATTCACTCAAATCTTCAGCCGCACGACTAGAGCTTGTGATGACAAGCAGCGGCTTGTGTTCTGCCTTCATGGCAATCAGAAATGGATAGCTTGATGAAGGCGCAATGATCTTGGAGGAATCGCTGAGCGCAGATGCGATTTCGGTATCACTATGTAATACGGAGAGAATTCCTCTCATTGAAAGTGCCCTCCAAACGCCTTAAGGCCCCGCTTCAGGAAGAAGGGGGGCTAACAATTACAGTCTATCGGGCTCTATCCATCTGTGATAATTCTCCAGTGACTGAGACTCCGCAGACGAAGAACATCATTGCATCCGATGATGCAACCCTTCGCAGCGATGTCAGACGCCTTGGTGATCTTCTAGGTCAATCACTTGTGAGACAAGAAGGACAACACCTACTTGATCTCGTCGAGAGTGTGCGAAAAGGCGTTCGCGAAGGCGGCGGCGTAGAAATACTTGAAAAGCTTTCTGTCGATGATGCCACGCAACTGGTGCGTGCATTTAGCACCTATTTCCACCTAGCCAATGTTGCTGAGCAAGTTCACCGCTCGCGCGTTCTAGCCGAGGTACGCACTCAAGGTGGTTCTTGGATTACTCGTGCAATCGACAAGATTGATGACGCAATGAAGAATCCAATTCCCGGCCATGAAATCTCTCATGCTGAATTGGTGAAGGTAATTAATAATCTCAACATTCGTCCAGTCTTCACAGCACATCCAACAGAAGCTGCACGACGTTCTATTCTCTATAAGTTAGGCGAAATCGCAGCGTTGCTCGACACTCCAAAATCTGTAACACAAGATGAACGTCTTGCCGAAACAGTTGACCTCTTGTGGCAGACAGATGAGCTTCGCTTAACGCGCCCTGAACCTCTTGATGAAGCGATGAATGCGCTCTACTACCTCGATGAGCTCGCTGAAAATACAGTGCCTGAGGTTCTCAATGATTTTGCTCGCGAACTCAAGCGCCTTCAGATTGATCTTCCCGTTACTGCGCGACCTCTGACTTTTGGCACGTGGATCGGCGGTGACCGTGATGGAAACCCAAATATCACGCCACAAATCACTGAAGATGCCGTTGTTCTTCAAGTGGGCCACGCAATTCGAACAACAATTGCTGCGATGAACCACCTACGCAAAATGCTCTCTGTCTCTACACGTATCGCAGGTGCTACCCCAGAGCTCAGCGCATCCGTTGATCAAGATATTAAGAACATTCCAGAATTTGAAGCGCGCTTCTTACGCCTGAATGCTCAAGAGCCATACCGATTGAAGGCAACAGCAATTGTGCATCGGTTAGCGCTCACTCGCGATCGCCATGCTGCGCGTGGTCCCCATGTAGCAGGTCGTGATTACAAGAACACAGCTGAACTTCTTGCAGACCTTACTTTGATGCGTGATTCTCTCTTCGCTCACCGAGGTGAACTATTAGCAACGGGCTTACTCGAGCGCACTATCCGTACCGTTGCAGCTTTTGGTCTTACTGATGCCACGCTTGATATCCGTGAACATTCAGATGCTCACCACCACGCACTGAAGCAGATGATTGCAGGCAACTACATCGAACTTTCTCATAGCGATAAATTCCCTATTCTTGTTGCTCAACTAGCATCCTCAACCAAGCTAGATGCGAGCAAGCTCGATGCTGCTGGTGCAAAAACTCTCAACACTTTTGTTGCCATTGAAGATTTGATCGAACGCTTTGGTCCTGAAGTCATTGAAACGTATATCGTCTCCATGACAAAAGGCGCTGACGATCTCATCGCTGCAGCAGTGCTTGCACAGCAAGCAGGTCTGGTAGATATTGCGAAGAAGGTCGCGAAAATTGGCTTTGCTCCACTTCTTGAAACTGTGGCTGAACTTCGTGCAGCCGGTGACATTCTCGAAAAGCTCTTATCCGACCCTACCTATCGCAAGGTAGTAGAACTTCGTGGCAATCTGCAGGAAGTAATGCTCGGTTATTCAGATTCAAATAAAGATGCAGGCATTGCAACATCTCAATGGGAAATTCACCGTGCACAACGCACATTGCGCGATGTGGCAATGAAATACGGAGTCAAACTTCGACTATTCCATGGCCGCGGTGGTTCAGTCGGTCGTGGCGGTGGTCCTACATATGAAGCGCTCGTTGCACTTCCGTGGGGAACTGTTGATGGTCAGATAAAGATGACTGAGCAAGGTGAAGTTATTTCAGATAAGTACGCACTACCAGCGCTTGCTCGCGAAAACCTCGAACTCACTCTTGCAGCTTCACTTGAAGCAACTGTTCTTAATCGCGGTCCTCGTCAAAGTCCAGAAGATCTTGCACAGTGGAATGAATGTATGAACCTAGTGAGCGACAACTCATTTGCGCGCTACCGTGCTTTGATTGATCATCCCGATCTTCCTGCATATTTCTACGCATCTACTCCAGTCGAACAACTTGGAAATCTCTTCTTAGGTTCACGCCCATCTCGTCGCCCGGACGCTGCTGGTGGTCTTGATTCCCTTCGTGCTATTCCATGGGTGTTTGGGTGGACTCAATCACGCCAAATTGTTCCTGGCTGGTTCGGAGTCGGTTCGGGTCTCAAAGCTGCGCGTGAATCTGGTAAGTCTGATGTTCTGAAGAAGATGCTTGCTGAATGGCACTTCTTCTCCACCTTTATCAGCAATGTTGAGATGACTCTGGCAAAGACTGATCTTGAGACAGCAAAGCGCTATGTCGAAACTCTTGTACCAGCAGAGTTACAACACTTCCTTGGCACCATCAAGGAAGAGTTTGATTTAACTGTTGCAGAAATTCTTACGCTAACTGGTAAATCAGAGTTGTTGGGCGATCAAGCAGTCCTTGCCCGCACGCTACAAGTGCGCGATACATATTTGGCGCCTCTGCAATTGCTTCAGGTAAACCTCTTGCACCGTGTTCGTACAGAAGGCGATGCAGCTGATCCGGCCCTAATTCGCGCCCTCTTGCTCACTATTAACGGCGTGGCAGCAGGCTTAAGAAATACTGGATAAGCGGAGCAATTGCGCTTGATTCTTAACTATTAAATTTAGATTGCGTTAGATCTAGGCCTTTTTCAATCAGAAATTCAACGCAATCTGCGCCACGGTCAATAAATTCTTCGAGAGTCTTCTTCTCTTCCTTGCTAAATTGCTTGAGCACAAAATCACCTGGATCTTGCTGCCCCATGGGGCGGCCGATACCAAGACGAACTCGGAAATAGTCAGCAGTTCCAAGTGATGAGGTGAGTGACTTCAAACCATTATGGCCATTGTCGCCACCTGCAACTTTGGCGCGAATTACTGCATAACCAATATCGAGTTCATCATGAAGAA
Source organism: actinobacterium SCGC AAA278-O22 (assembly GCA_000372185.1). Taxonomy (GTDB): domain Bacteria; phylum Actinomycetota; class Actinomycetes; order Nanopelagicales; family Nanopelagicaceae; genus Planktophila. The sequence goes on from AQUA01000010.1 coordinate 16,139, forward strand.
CGATGATATTGGTAGGTTCGACTGAATAGAACGAGGCCAGTGCCTTAATGGGACCTCCAGATTCATTCATATAACTCTTAGATTTAGCGAGAATCACTGAATGAGCATCAGCGCCGACACCTAATTTGTAAGCGGCGATGTCGGTGCGAGATTTATGTGTAGAAAGTTTTACATTGTGGCGTTTTGCCAGATGATCAATGACCATCTGACCCACATTGTGACGGGTGGCAGCGTATTCATCCCCGGGATTACCGAGACCCACTACCAACCACGTCATAACGCGAAATGGTACGGGTTATTAGTCCTTCTTCTCTGCATCTGCCACAGGAGCCGCAGCTTCTGCATCAGCAGCTGGTGCTGCAACTGGAACTTCTTCAACAGCAGTTGAGCGCTCTGAGAGATGAACGATGATTGTGTTCGCTGGGCTAACCAACGTTGTGCCTGCAGGAAGAACAACATCCGATGCGTGCTTAGATGTTCCGGCAGCCATTCCTTCAATATCAAGAACAAGGAACTTAGGAATCGAAGTTGCTTCTGCTTCGATTTCAATTGAGTTGTGCTGGTGCTCAAGGATGCCGTCTGGATCGTGCTTTCCTTCAGTGTGAACAGGAACTGAAACAACAACTTTTTCGCCGCGACGAACAAGAACGAGATCGATATGTTCAAGAATCTGCTTCAGTGGATGGCGAACAACAGACTTTGGAAGTGTGAGTTCAGCCTTTCCATCAATATCAATATTGAGAAGAACGTTTGACTCTTTAAGAGCGACACCAAGTTCGCGCGCAGGAAGAGTGATGTGGAGTGGCTTTTCACCATGTCCATAGATAACAGCTGGAACGAGTCCTGCAACGCGTGCACGACGTGAAGCACCTTTACCGAATTCGGTACGTGCTGTTCCCTTGATTGATACTTCTGCCATTGTGAAACTCCCCTAATAATTCTCTTTAGTTGCTGTTATCGAACTTCTTCGTGTTGCGAAGTTCCAGCAGGAGTTAATACCTACGCCGTCGATCACGGATAAATTTCACCCTCGCCGGAACGAGGTGAAGGTTAGCGCGTGTTAGCTATGTCCGTCAAAAAGGCTTGTGACGGAGCCATCTTCGAAGACCTCGCGGATTGCGCGGGCCAGAAGTGGGGCGATAGAGAGAACGGTGAGCTTGTCGAACTTCTGATCCTCAGCCAGAGGCAGTGAATCAGTGACAACTACTTCTACTGCGCGTGAATCCCTGAGTCGTTCGACGGCAGGACCTGAGAAGACTGCATGTGTTGCAGCGATGATGACATCTTTTGCACCACCTTCGAAGAGCGCATCAACAGCCTTTGTGATTGTTCCGGCTGTATCGATCATGTCATCAATAACTACGCAGGTGCGGCCTTCCACATCTCCGACAACTTTTCCTACAACTGCCTCATTAGGAATCAGTGGATCGCGTGTCTTATGAATAAATGCAATTGGGCAACCACCAAGAAGTTCTGACCAACGTTCAGCAACGCGGACGCGACCTGAGTCAGGGGAAACGATGGTGAGTTTTGAGCGATCTACTTTGCTACCAACGTAATTGGCAAGCATCGGTAGTGCAAAGAGGTGATCGACGGGACCGTCGAAGAATCCTTGAATCTGTGAAGTGTGGAGATCAACAACCATGAGGCGATCAGCGCCTGCTGTTTTAAAGAGATCCGCCATCAATCGAGCTGTGATGGGTTCGCGACCACGGCTCTTCTTATCTTGACGAGCATATGCATAGAAAGGAGCAACCACGGTAATGCGCTTTGCAGATGCGCGCTTAAGTGCATCGATCATGATGAGTTGTTCCATGATCTGCTTATTGATTGGCGCGGTGTGAGACTGAATTACAAATGCATCGCAACCGCGCACTGATTCTTCGAAGCGAACAAAGATTTCGCCATTTGCAAAGTCGTAGGCAGATGTTGGGGTAAGTGGAATACCTAATTCAGTAGCGACTTGTTCTGCTAACTCTGGGAATCCGCGGCCTGAAAAAAGACGTAGTTTTTTCTCTGAGGATAAACGGATCTCGCTCAAGGAAGTTAGCCTTTCTGCTCGTCACTGCTGTGGCGCTGTGCCGCCTCAGCAGATTTTGTGCCGGGGCGCTTACGCAGAACCCAACCTATTACATTTCGCTGCTTTGCCCTACCGACACCAATTGCGCCAGGAGGAACATCTTCTGTAATTACTGAACCGGCAGCTGTATATGCGCCGTCGCCGATAGTGACTGGTGCGACCAACATCGAATCGCTACCGATGCGAACATGGTCTCCCACAACGGTGTAATGCTTTTCAACTCCGTCATAGTTAACAAAGATAGTTGCAGCGCCGATATTGCTGCCTTCGCCAATAACTGCATCTCCCACGTAGGAAAGATGTGGAACTTTAGAACCTTCGCCGAGCGTTGCATTCTTCATCTCGACGTAAGCGCCGACTTTGGAATGAGGGAGCAACTTTGTGCCAGGTCGTAGATAAGTAAAGGGGCCAACGTTCGCTCCTTCACCAATAATTGATTCGGTTGCACGAGATTCGATAACGCGAGCGCCAACACCTACTGTGCAATCAACCAGAGTTGTACGTGGGCCAATCACAGCGCCAGTTGCCACCGTTGTCTTTCCGCTGATGGCAGTGCCAGGCATGAGCACGACATCGTTTGCAACTGTGGCGGTGGAATCAACCCATGTGCTTAAAGGATCAACGATGGTCACACCAGCTCGCATGAGATCTTCATTGATGCGATCACGAAGAAGGGCTGCAGATTCGGCAAGCTGCACTCGATCATTGACGCCTAGGATTTCGATGAAATCTTCGATAAGTACTGCAGCGATTTTTCCGCCTTCATTGCGAAGAATTTCAATGACATCAGTGAGATAGAGCTCGCCCTGTGAATTATTGTTCTTCAGCTTTCCAATCGCTCCAGCCAGTTTGATCGCGTCAAATGCATAGACTCCGGAATTCACCTCAAGAATGTCGCGCTGAATTTCATCGGCATCACGTTCTTCAACGATGCGTAAAAGTGAGTCATCATCGCCGCGAATAATGCGGCCATAGCCTGTGGGATCGGGATGCTCGGCGGTGAGAACTGATGCAGTGAATCCGCCTGCATGATGTTCTTCTAGAAGTTGAGCAAGTGAAGCGCCGGTGAGCATTGGGGTATCTCCCGCGAGAACCAAGATTGTGCCGGTTGCTTGTAATCCATCAAGAGCAAGCTGTGTTGCATGTCCGGTGCCGCCACGCTTTTCCTGGAAGACCGTTGTTACATGAGGTGCGATTTCAGAAAGGTGTGCTTCAACTTCTTCACGACCTGCGCCCACAACAACACGTACCTGCTTCGGTGAAAGCGCGCTGACAGCGTGAATGACATGGCCAACAAGTGATCGACCTGATATCGGATGGAGAACCTTGGGAGTACTCGACTTCATACGAGTACCTTCTCCAGCAGCGAGAATCACTACTGTTTCAAGGCTCATGGAGGCAGTCTACTTGCTCCGCCAGTTTTATCGGCCGAGCCATAAATGGCTCCGCCACCAGGTATCGATCCTGGACCCTGGGCTTCAAAGGCCCATGTGCTAGCCACTACACAATGGCGGAACCTATATTCTCCCTTATCTTCGGTAGTGCTGGCGACCAGTAAACTCCAATCACATGCAGAATAATCCGCGTATGCAGAATAATCGAGATGAAGTAGACCGCCTCATAGCGGCCTGGAAGCGCGAACGCCCCGATCTCGACCTTTCTCCCCTTTCGGTCCTCAGCCGCATTACCCGTATCGCTCGTCATCTTGATATCGCTCGTCGCGATGCATTTGGAGATCTCGAGAATTGGGGTTTCGATGTTCTCGCAGCACTTCGTCGTGCAGGTGCTCCGCATCAACTTTCTCCTGGCCAATTGATGCAAGAGACCATGGTGACAAGTGGAACCATGACAAATCGACTAGATCGCCTTGAAGAATTGCAATTAATTACCCGCGAACAAGATCCTGATGATGGACGCGGATCACTTGTCACTCTCACCAAAGCTGGGATGCGCGCAGTTGATTCAGCGCTAGAAGGTTTACTTGAAAATGAACGTGAATTGCTTTCAACTCTCACAGTAAAAGATCGTGAATTACTCGCCGATTTACTGAGCAAACTCGTCACCGAATTTGACGAGAATTAATTAAATAACTTTTGCTCCATGCACGGGGCCATAAGCTCGTGCAACGCTTCCAACTACGCCACTTGCAGTAAGTGCTACTGCTAAATCAAGACCAGAATCTTCATCAGCTACCAAGAATGCAACCGTGGGGCCAGAGCCAGAAACAATTGCGCCCAGCGCTCCATAGTCACGGCCGACTTCGAGGACAAGGCTGAGCGCAGGTCGCAAGGAACATGCTGCATTCTGCAGATCATTTGTCAGTGCCCGACCCACAGCTTGTGCATCTGCTGCAAGCAGTGACTGCATGAGCGCATCGGATACTTGTGGGGCAGCAATATCTAATTCAGCGCGCATGCGATCACACTCTGCATAGACCGCGGGAGTTGAGAGACCAACGCTAGATAGAGCTAATACCCAGTGATAAGTACCGCGAGAAAGTGCTGCCGTGAGTTGATCTCCGCGTCCTTGACCAATAGCTGTTCCACCAGAGATCATAAATGGAACATCGCTACCAAGTTCTGAACCTAGTGCATGCAACTCTTCGCGAGACATATCGAGTTGAAAGAGTGAATCCATCGCAACCAAAGTGCCTGCAGCATCTGCACTTCCGCCAGCCATTCCGCCAGCTACGGGTATCGACTTCTTAATCTCTATATGAACATCAACGTCAAAATCAAACTTTTCTCCAATCATCTGTGCAGCTTTTACTGCAAGATTGGAGTGATCTTCAGGGACGCCATGAGTGTGCTCGCCGGTGACCGAAATAGTGACACCGCTTCCAGGGCTTGATTGCGTGACAGTGACATCATCGAAAATTGAAATCGCTTGAAAGACAGAGACAAGATTGTGATACCCATCTGCTTCGCGTGGACCGACAGATAATTGAAGATTAACTTTGGCCGGAACCCGCACCGTAACTGAGTGAGCTGTCTTTGTATGAGGGGCCACGTTAAAACTCTACCTCTCTTTAGCGATGGCGCAGAAGGCATGGATATCGAGCGCTTCGCCACGAAGCGTTGGGTCGATACCTGCTGATGTAAGTACCGTCTCTGCTGCAGCAGATCCGCCATACATCGAAGAGAGCGCCGAACGAAGCATCTTTCGACGTTGTGCAAAAGCTAAATCAATAATTGCAAATACTTTCTTACGGAGTTCTTCATCGCCCGGGTTTGCACGTCGAGTAAAACCGACAAGCTTCGAATCAACATTGGGTTGAGGCCAGAAAATATTGCGCGATACCGAACCAGCACCTGTGACATCAGCCCACCACGCAGCTTTCACACTGGGAATTCCATACTCTTTTGAGTTTGGTTTTGCGGCTAGTCGATCTGCAACTTCTGCTTGCACCATAACAACTCCACTGCGAAGTGAAGGAAAAATCTCGAGTAGATGAAGAAATACCGGAACTGAGACGTTATATGGCAAGTTTGCAATTAATACGGTTGGAGCAATCGGCAACTCCTTGAGAGTGAGCGCATCTTGATTGATTACAGTCAGGATATCTGCGCGCTCTGAATGCTTTGCCGCAGTGATTGGTAGTTGTGTTGCAAGACGTGAATCAATCTCAACAGCTATAACTGCCTGCGCTTCTTCAAGCATTGCCAGAGTAAGTGAACCAAGTCCTGGTCCGATTTCGAGTGCAATATCTGTTGATGTTAATCCAGCAGTGCGCACAATTTTGCGACAGACATTTCCATCGTGAACGAAGTTCTGTCCTAGTGATTTGGAAGGCTTGAGATCTAGGTGCTCTGCCAGCTCGCGAATTTCAGCGGCACCGAGAAGGCTCATGCGAATGATCCGAAGATGCGCTCAGCGTTCAGCGATAGCGCAGTAGCAAGTTCTGCAACATCTTCATTGCGCTCGGCCGCCATTGCTCGGACGATATTGGCAATCTGAGCAGGTGTGTTAAGCGCTCCACGATGTGGGGTTGGTGCCAAGAACGGTGAATCTGTTTCGACGAGCAATTGGTCATGTGGAACAAGTTTTACAGCATCACGAAGTGCCGGTGCGTTCTTAAAGGTCATAGTGCCTGCAAATGAAAGTATGTAGCCGCTTTCGATGCAGATCTTTGCCATCTCAACATCGCCTGAGAAACAGTGGAAGACAGTCTTTTCGGGTGCGCCCACTTCACGCAAGATTGAGAGAACATCTTCGTGCGAATCTCGATCGTGAATTACAAGCGCTTTATTGGTGCGCTTTGCCAAATCAATATGCCATTTGAAAGATTCTTGCTGACGTTTCTGCAGCGCAGGTTCCGTCCGGAAATAATCCAGTCCAGTTTCACCAATGGCGCGCACGCGCGGATCTTGGGCAAGTTTTTCTATGATGGCCCAATCTGCTTCGAGATCTGCAACTATCGGCGCTTCGTTGGGATGAAGTGCCACGGCTGCCAATACGCGTCCTGGGAATGCATTGGCCATATCAACGCACCATTGCGATTGTTCGGCTGAATAACCAACCTGCACAATGCGATCTACATTGACAGATTGAGCGTCATCAAGAACTTGTCGCACAGCATTTGAATCTGGCGCTTCGTTGGTGACAATTTCGATATGCGCATGTGCATCGACAGTTGGAACAGGAAGTGGTTCAGGAAGAGGCGCGGGTTGGCGATCTATATCGCGATTGTGGCGATCGGCCATAAGAAAATTACTCTTTGACTTCTAACCGTGGGAATAAGACCGGAGTCTTTGTGACTGCTGCACCTTGCGGCAACTGACCCCAGGTCGCTACTTGAGAAATTTCTTGCTTACCGATGTCACCAAGTGCAGCTTTTGCTCCCAATGATTCCCAGAGAATCTCGGTAGTTGCTGGCATTACAGGGTGAAGCAATACTGCGAGAGCGCGGAGTGATTCAGCGGTGTTGTAGAGAACTTCTTCAAGAGTTGCCTGATTGGCCGGATCTTTAGCAAGAATCCATGGCTCTTTTACAGTAACAAAACCATTGACCTGCTTACAGAAATCCATCACAGCGTTGATGCCGCCTTGGAAATCAAGTGCCACCATTGCAGCATCTGCCTTAACAACAGTTTCTTGAAGTGATTGTGCGAGGGTTGCATCCTTAGCAACTGCAGGGATGGTGCCACCACAATACTTTTCAATCATGGCAGCTAAGCGAGATGCCAAATTACCAAAGTCATTAGCAAGTTCTGATGTGTAACGCGCGCTCATATCTTCCCAAGAGAAGGAACCATCGCTACCAAAAGGAATTGCGCGCAAGAAGTAATAACGGAACGCATCGACACCAAAGTGATCGGTGATATCTGACGGTGCGATTCCTGTCAGCTTTGACTTAGACATCTTCTCGCCACCGACAAGTAGCCACCCATGTGCAAATACTTTCTTTGGAATATCGATGCCGGCAGCCATCAACATGGCAGGCCAGATGACAGCGTGGAATCGCAAAATATCTTTTCCAACGAGATGAACGTCCGCAGGCCATGTCGACGCAAACTTTTTGCCACCTTCAGAATCAGCCGCATCGGTAAGACCAACTGCTGTCGCGTAATTAAGAAGTGCATCGAACCAGACATAGACAACTTGATCGGTATCCCATGGAACTGGAATACCCCAGTCGAAGGTCGAGCGAGAGATTGAAAGATCTGATACTCCACCTTCAAGGAAGGCAACAACTTCATTGCGAGCGCTTTCAGGTTGGCACGCTTCAGGATTGTTCTTGTAGTGATCAAGGAGTGGCTGAGCAAATTCAGAGAGTTTAAAGAACCAGTTATTTTCGTTGACTAATTCGATTGGCTTACTGTGAATGGGACAGAGCTTCTCGCCATCTGCATCGATGAGATCACCAGGCAGCTTAAATTCTTCGCAACCAACGCAGTATGGACCTTCATATTTACCTGCATAGATGTGGCCAGAATCTTTCAGTGACTGTAGAAACTTCTGCACGCGCTCTGTATGACGAGATTCGGTAGTGCGAATAAAGTCATCGTTGGCGATATTGAGCGCTTTCCAATTAGGTTTCCACGCTTCTGCTACTAATTTATCTACCCATGCTTGAGGCGCTACATTATTTTGTTCAGCGGTGCGCATCACTTTCTGACCGTGCTCGTCAGTACCTGTCAGGAACCACACTGACTCACCTCGTTGGCGATGCCAGCGAGTAAGGACATCGCCGGCCACTGTTGTATATGCATGGCCAATATGTGGCGCATCATTTACATAGTAAATCGGCGTAGTTAGGTAGAAAGACTTCATCTGCTCATCTTATTCGCATCGACTACGGCTGCATAAACGATCTTCTTAGGTAGCTCGAATTCATCAGCGACAGTGGCGATCGCACCTTTTCGGTCCATGCCTGCGGCTTCATACTCTCGTACGCGAGCAACTGCATCATCAGCAGTCTTGCTCGCCGACCCAGTTGCTCCTCCTGCAATCACCAGAGTGATTTCACCAAGGACTTCTTTGCTATCTGCCCACTGCACAAGTTCAGCGAGCGTTCCTCGAATAGTTTCTTCATACGTTTTTGTCATCTCGCGGCAGATGGCAGCTTTGCGCGATTCACCAAAAATTGCTGCAGCATCACGGAGTGATTCATGGAGACGATGAGGTGCTTCAAATATCACCATTGTGCGTTCTTCAAATCGAAGATTTTCATAGAAAGATGTGCGCGCACCTTGTGCACGGGGAGCAAAGCCTTCAAAGGTAAAACGATCTGTGGGTAGCCCAGATAGCGCGATCGCCATTGTGGGAGCACTTGGACCTGGAATCACGATGGTTGGAAGATTTTCGGCGATTGCATCGCGCATCAATCGAAATCCTGGATCACTTATTGTGGGCATGCCGGCATCAGTGACTACGAGGACTTCTTTTCCATCGCGCAACAGCTGCAATATCTCTTGAGTTCGATCTGTTTCATTTCCTTCAAAGAAAGAGATGATGCGCGCAGTAAATGTGACTCCAAGATCTGAAGCTAAGCGATGGAATCTCCGAGAATCTTCAGCAGCGATTATCTGAGCTGATTCGATTGCATCTTTCAGGCGTTGGCTTGCATCAAGCGGATTTCCTAAAGGAGTTGCTGCAAGAACTAGGGCCATATGCGAATCCTCCCATATTCTTTAGACATGGTTGCAGGTATCGCTCCGGTACTCATCGCACTTCTCTCTTTCATCCTTCGTCTTGTTGATCTTGGACGAGTCAAGGGATTTATCTTCGATGAGGTCTATTACGTAGATGGTGCGCGCGATCTTCTGAAATATGGTGTTGAAGTAACTGGCTCAAAACCTGAATTTATTGTCCATCCCCCATTAGGAAAATGGCTGATTGCGCTCGGTATAAAAGTATTTGGTGATAGCGGTTTTGGCTGGCGTTTTACAACAGCTCTCGTTGGATCACTGATGATTCTGCTTGTTGCGCTGATTGCACAAAGACTATTTAGAAGTGCATTACTGACTGGGTTAGCAAGTGCGCTGATGGCTATTGATGGTTTAGCGCTGGTTCATTCACGTACTGCGCTCCTAGATAACTTCTTAGCATTCTTTGTGCTTCTTGCCTCCTATCTCTTCCTGACAAAGCGATACTGGTGGACGGGATTTGTCTTAGGTCTTGCACTAGCTACAAAGTGGAACGCTCTCTATTTCATTATTGCCTTTGGGCTCATCGGCTTGTATCGCGCATTCACACATCACTCAGGCAGAGATTTAATCAAGCCAACACTTCAGCGAGTTGGGCAATTTGTTGTGGCCCCTTTAGCTGTTTATCTCACATCTTGGTTCGGTTGGTTCACTAGTGATCGCGGATGGGATCGTCACTACTCCTCAAATGTCTTCTCTTCTATTATCTACTATCACCAACAGATGCTGAACTTTCATACTGGTTTAACAGAAAAGCACACCTATCAAGCAAATCCCTGGAGTTGGATGGTGATGGCACGCCCTACATCTTTCTACTATGAAACTCCTAAAGGATGCGGAACTGATAGTTGCTCTCAAGAAATCCTTGCTCTTGGCACTCCATTCTTATGGTGGCTTGGAACGATTGCCGTAGTTACTGTCTTTGGTTTGTGGATCCGTAGCGTTGCCAAGCGCAGAATTGATCCAGCTCTGATTGTCATTGTTACTGGAATTTCGGCGGGGTATCTACCTTGGTTCTTCTTCCAACAGCGCACTGTCTTTTCCTTTTATGCGATTGTCTTCGAGCCATTTCTTATCTTGGCGCTGGTCTATTGCGCCCGTTCAATACTGACTAATTACGGTCGGAATGGTGAGATTGTTGTGGCAGCCACATTTATCGTGCTCTTCTTTAACTTCCTATATTTCATGCCGATTTATTTAGGCGATGTCATGACTTACGACGCATGGCATGCGCGTATGTGGTTTGCGAGCTGGATTTAATTATTCATTCGCAGCGCGCGCGTCGCGAAGACGTTGCACTGCTTCATCAGCAAGTTGTTGATCAAATACTTCATCGCGTGATGGAGCAGCTGCGGCAAGTGCCTCACGCTCAAGTCGCTCTTGTTCTTCAGTCCACTTACCTGGTTCAGTCAGATCAATAATTCTCTTTGGTTGAACCGCTTTAGGCGCATTGACATATGTGGGAACTGGAATCTCGTTGGGCTGCCACTCGGCGCGAGATTGTGCAGTTCCTTTCGGAAGCAAAGTGACACCAGTGAGTTCGCGCTCTGAAAGTGGAACCCAATGCTCTTGAGTAATTTTGCTTTCCGCATGTGGCTTCGGTGTGATCACATCTGCAAGATTGGTATGAGATACACCTTCAGTAGTGCGGTGCAATTGATCCACTCGGCGGCGAGTAATGCGCTCACTATTTTCTTGGTGACGAACATGCGCGATGTAGAGAATAAATCCGGTTACGGGAATCGCGATAGCAACGTATGTAAATGTTTGCATGATTGCACCTGCCGTTGTGAGAATGAGAGTTGTAGTAATAAGAGAGAAAATAATTCTGCGGCGCATGAGTTGTTGCGCGACTCTTCCGGCACGATCAACATCGGTATAGATGACTCCGGTTCCGATTTGCGCACCAGGTGTATTGCTCGCAACCACGCGAAGAGCGCTCTTATATCTTTCAATGCTCTTGCCTGAGAATTCATTCTTGTTATGTACCCAGCGAGGCAGAAAATAGGCAACCCACATGCCGATGATTGCTAGATAGATAATTCCCGAAGCCATGATGGGTAAAGGTTAGATGCGCACCTGCGAATCTCTGTGGATTTCAAGGGGAGTTTATTGAATTAAATCGTTGGTTTTAACGAAACAGATATGGTCTCGCCAAGCCCCATCAATATGCAGAAATGCCTTTCGCTCGCCTTCAACGTGATAACCAGCTTTCTCAGCAACTCTGCAGGATGCGCCATTTTCGGGGCGCACATTTATTTCTATGCGATGCAGACCAAGTTCAGCGAAGCCAAAAGCGGTCACCAGCTTCACCGCCTGTGTTGTGTAGCCGCGATTGGCATAGTGTCGATCAATCCAATATCCAATATGAGCGCCACGAAGTGCACCAAGCATCACACCTCCCATCGTGATCTGACCGATGAGATTCTTGCCCTCCCAGATAAAGAATGAGTACGAGCGACCAGCACGTGCTTCGCGGTGAAGAGTTTGAACCATCTCAAAGAAAGAAGGGCGTAGGCCATGATCTTGATATGCGGGTGAATCCTGCGGAATCTGCGGAAGTGTGGCTTCCCAAGGGCTCAACCACTCTTTATTTTCTGCACGGACGTTATTCCAATGAGATCGATCTCTATATCGAGCCGGGCGAAGTGTTATCCCCTCACCTAAGAGTATTAATTGGCTCATGATCTCGGCCGCTGCGCTAGAGATAACGACGTTCGAGAACTACAACAGTGACTTCTGCTCCTGCGGCGAGTTGAGTCTCGCCTTCAGGAACTGCAATAAAGCAGTTGGCATCAGAGAGCGTTGCTTGTTCATCTTGAGATGCTAGTGGCGCTACAGATTTTCCATCTGCGCTCAATATGGCACGCACATAAGAACGGTAACCACCAGAAGATGTCAGAGCTTTTTCAAGCTTTGCTTTTACCGAGGGGCGGTGGATATTTGCCGTTCCGAGCATCGTGCGAATCATGGGGCGAATCAGTAGTTCGAAAGAGATGTAGGCAGCGATGGGATCACCAGGAAGAGTTACTACGGGAGTTTTATCAGGGCCAATACTTCCGTAATTGTGGCGCCCACTTGATTCAATAGAGATTTCAACTGTTGTGATCTCTCCCATTTTTTGGAGAGTGCGAGTAATCAGGTCAAAGGAATCGTCATGGCGTTCACCACTAATGATGATTAAATCCGCGCGTACGAGCTGATC
>AQUA01000011.1 GCA_000372185.1 actinobacterium SCGC AAA278-O22
TCTCGCCTAATTCGGTGGTGAGAACTTCATTCACAACTGCGCGAAGGCGAGATTCGAGAACATCTTTTGCAAAGGCGTTGGGCGCTGCGACCAAGAGACTGGTGGCGCCACCTTCGTTTTGTAGAAGACCTAGGGGCTTGGTCATCGCTAAGAAGGCGCGATGCTGGGGTTCGCCGGCTGAGACATGCTCGACCACGCGGTCCCAGAGCTCAGTTAGCTCGACGCCAACTACTGCCATATTGAGCCCCCAGGTCTATCCACAAAGTTATCCACAGGCTGTGGTCTAAAGTAGGGGTTTACCCTTATTTTCGACCGATTTCGACGGATGCCTGTGGAGAACCCGCAAAGTAGACCCGATTCCCTTAAATAGCAAGTGGTTATCCACAACTTGAGACTTCTTAAAGGCCAGATCGCGAGTTTGACCCGCGCCTATCCACACCCTTACCGTTACCTCCTTGCTTCCCCCGTACTTATGACCCGATGGGCGATTAACGCCCCACAGATTTTGGAGTTCTCATGACAAAGCGCACTTTCCAGCCAAATACGCGTCGCCGCGCCAAGAAGCATGGCTTCCGCGCACGCATGGCAACCCGTGCAGGACGCGCAGTTCTCTCTGCTCGCCGCGCTAAGGGCCGCGCAAAGCTCTCAGCGTAAGGTTTAAGAGCGCACCGGAATATCTCGTGCTCCCAGTCGACGCACGTTTAACTTCTAGCTCTGATTTCGCTCGCGCAACAAAGAGCGGCATTCGAGTTACGACACAACACTTTGTTGGTTATCTCTACCTGTCGCCTGTCACAAATAACTCATCAGCAAAATGCGGGCTGATTATCAGTAAATCTGTCGGCGGATCAGTCAAGCGCCATCGCATAGCGCGCAAAATTCGTCATGCAGTTGCTCCAACAATTCCAACTCTTCCAACCGGATCATTATTGGTTATCCGTGCGCTGGGACAAGAAGGTGACTCAAATGTTGCTTCTGAAATTGCCGAACTGATTGCAAAATTAATTTCACGCGCAGAGAAAGTGTCGGCACAGTAATGCGCACAATTCTTACGGCGTTCATCCGCGCATATCAAATAGTAACTTCTAACTTTGCACCACGTTGTAAGTATTACCCATCCTGTTCCAACTACGCGGCTACCGCAATTGGACGTTATGGAGTTAAAGGAATTGCTATGGCTGCATGGCGCATTCTGCGCTGCAACCCATGGTCACAGGGTGGCGTTGATTATGTCGATGCGCACCTTGATTGTGCAGATGTAAAGAACTCAATCATGGTCAAAAAAGAAGTGGTGGGCGCTAACTAATGAGCTTTATTCTCGATCCTCTTTACAACATCGTTTCAGGCGTCATTGTCTTCATCCATAAAATTCTGTCGCCTATCTTTGGTGCCAACTCTGGTGTGACATGGTCGCTCTCTATCGTCGGCCTTGTGATTCTGATTCGAATCATTTTGATTCCACTCTTTGTAAAGCAGATCAAGAGCCAGCGCGCAATGACTGCTCTGCAACCACACATGAAAGAGATTCAGAAGAAGTACAAAGATGATCGCCAGAAGCAATCAGAAGAGATGATGAAGCTCTATAAAGAGCATAAGACAAACCCGCTGGCATCATGCTTTCCGATTCTTGCGCAAGCACCAATCTTCTTCGCACTCTTTACTGTTCTTAATGGAATCGCGAAAAACAAACCACACGGATTTCTTAAAGGTGAATATTTAGTCAGTGCTGCACAAGCAAAGTTTTTTGGTGCACCAATCTCAGAAACATTTTTAGGTTCAGATAAAGTCACCGTCAAGATCGTGACAGTTTTGCTTATTACATTTATGTCAGGCACAACCTTTACCACTCAGCGCCAGTTGATGGTGAAGGGAATGCCAAAGATGGATTCTTCAAACAATATGATGTTGCAGCAGCAGAAGATCATGTTGTATTTATTCCCAATCATCTTCGCCATCTCAGGCGTGAACTTCCCTGTCGGTGTTTTAATTTATTGGTCGACAACAAACTTATGGACATGGGGACAGCAGTTCTATGTCATTAAGAGAAACCCAACTCCAGGATCTCCGGCCTATGAGGAGCTCCAGCGAAAGCGCGCCCACAAGGCGAAGGCTGAAGGCAAACAGATAGAAGGAATTGACCAGGACCAGGCAGTTGAGCCAGAGGTTCAGGGACAACGTAAACAGCCAAAGAAGAAAAAGAAGAAGAAGTAATACGGACAAATAGCATTAATAACGCTTTTAATATGACAAAGGGGGCATCAGATGCCAGATGTAAGAGAAGATCTTGAAATAGAGGCAACAGAGGAGAAGGCCGCCAAGGCTCCAAAGAGCGTGGCCAAGCTTGAGGAAGAGGGCGATATCGCAGCCGATTACCTTGAGGGCCTCCTCGATATCGCCGATCTCGACGGAGATATCGATATCGATGTTGAGAACGGCCGCGCATCACTTGCGATCGTGGGCGGCAAGTTGAAGCACCTTGTGGGCAGCGATGGCGAAGTCCTCGACTCAATCCAGGAGCTCACACGCCTTGCTGTTCAGACTTCAACAGGAGATCGCAGCCGATTGATGCTCGATATCGATGGATTCCGCGCTGGCCGCCGCAAGGAGCTAACCGCTCTTGCCGAGAAGATGGCTGAACAGGCGAAGAACACAGGCAATTCGATCAAGCTCGACCCAATGAACGCCTTTGAGCGCAAGATTATCCACGACACCATCCAGACCCTAGGGCTGACCTCAGAATCTGATGGCGAAGATCCAAACCGCTTCGTCGTTATCTACCCAGCGTAGTTTCACAGAACCTCGTTTCACGTGGAACATTCAGTAGAGGGGCTAGTCGGCCGCTACTTCCCAGAACGCCAGACCGAGATCAAGGGCTATGCCGACTTTCTCTCGACCGCCGGAATTGAACGTGGGCTGATCGGCCCCCGCGAAGGCGAGCGAATCTGGGAGCGCCACATCTTCAACTGCCTCTTCCTTACCACCCTTCTACCGCAAGGGGCATCGCTCTTCGATATTGGATCGGGGGCAGGCCTACCCGGAATCGTGATTGCCTTGGCCCGCCCAGATTTACAGGTAACGCTGATTGAACCCCTTGAGCGACGGGTCGAATTTCTCAAAGAGGCGACCGCAGGTACCTCCATCGAGGTCATCCGTGGCAGAGCTCAAGATGTTAAAAAGACAGCAGATTTCGTCACCGCCCGGGCAGTTGCCCCGCTCGAAAAGCTTAAAAAAATGAGCTGGCATATGGTCAAGACCAATGGCGCGCTCCTTGCGATGAAAGGGGAGGGCGCTGCAGCCGAGATGGCTGGGATGAAGAACGCCAAACTCCATGAAATTACCTTGGAAGGGATAGGACTCGGCCGAATCGTCGAGCTCCGCAAGGGAACGCCAGTATTAGGTGATTAGATTCGTGCATGCCCGGTGATGATTCACGTGAAACCAACACTTCACAGAAGGTAGTGGGCGTGCGCCGCCTCAAAGAGGCGATGGCAAAACCCGCCTCAACCCGCATCTTCACAGTCGCCAACCAGAAGGGTGGGGTCGGAAAGACCACCACCACCGTCAATATCGCAGCAGCAATGGCGATGGGGGGCCTGCGCGTATTGGTGATCGATCTTGATCCACAGGGCAATGCATCTACCGCCCTTGGTGTTGAACATCGTGATAGCGCAGGCGTCTATGAAGTTTTGATGGGCGATGCACAAATGTCTGAAGTCATTAAGAAAGTTGCAGGTTTTCCTGTTCTTGATTGTGTCTCATCAAATACATCACTTGCAAATGCAGAAATCAATTTAGTTTCTATGGTTGCGCGCGAATTACAGTTAAAAGAGGCAATCGAAAGTATCAGCGTTAATTATGATTACATTTTCATTGATTGCCCGCCTTCACTAGGCCTTTTAACTATTAATGCATTTGCTGCATCGAAAGAGTTATTGATCCCGATTCAAACTGAGTACTACGCACTCGAAGGATTGTCACAACTCCTTGAAACATATGGAGTTGTCAAGAAACGCTTAAACCCACATTTACATCTTTCAACAATTGTCTTAACAATGTTTGATTCACGAACACGACTATCTAACGATGTTGCAGCAAATGTTCGTTCACATTTCCCTAATGAACTAATTGATATTCCAATTCCACGCGCAGTGCGCGTCTCTGAAGCACCTTCTTATAACCAAACTGTTATGACCTACGATCCATTATCGCCCGGAGCGATTGCATATATGCAAGTAGCGCGCGAAATTGCAGAGCGCGGAAAAGCAAAAGATGAAGTTATCTTTGATGGAAATGTAGTCAGTATCAATTACAAAGGTGGAATCGCATAATGGCAGTCAAACGTGGTGGACTCGGAACAAATCTTGACTCATTGATTCCAACATCTCTCACCGTTGCAGGCACTGAAGTTGCGCAACAGAATGAAGTTGCCATCAACCAAATTTTTCCTAATCCGCGCCAACCCCGCACAGTATTTGATGAGACAGCGCTCAATGAATTAATCACCTCAATTAAATCAGTCGGTATTTTGCAACCACCTGTTGTTCGTAAAGTGTCAGAGAATAAATACGAACTCATCATGGGAGAACGCCGCTTCCGCGCTGCAAAAGCTGCAGGTTTAACTTCAATTCCTGTCATTATTCGCCAGACTCCGGATAATGAATTGCTACGCGAAGCGTTGATCGAAAATATTCACCGCAGCAATCTCAATCCATTAGAAGAAGGTGCTGCGTATGCACAACTCTTATCTGATTTCGGTTGCACTCACGATGAACTCGCGCTCAAACTCGGCAGATCACGCCCACTGATTTCAAATACCATCCGTCTTCTCAATCTGCCAGATGCTGTGCAACGCAAAGTTGCAGCTGGAGTTATCTCCGCAGGACATGCGCGTGCGTTGCTAGGGCTTACAGATTCTTCAGATATTGAAAAACTTGCATCTCGTATCGTCGCCGAAGGTTTAAGTGTTCGCGCAGTAGAAGAAATCATCGCAACACAGAAACCGACTACAAAACCAACGAAGAAATCTGCAACGAAAGGTGTTTCAGGTGCCGGGCTTGCTGCCGCAGAGTTGTTAAGTGATTACCTCGACACCCGCGTTACTGTTGAGACAGGAAAAGGCAAAGGCAAGATTGTGATTGAGTTTGCAGGAAGTGAAGATTTACAGCGAATCGTTGATTTAATCGAAGGTTAATTAAGAGCCGTACCGCGGCGCTTCATCTCTTGCTTCACAACGCCACCCAAAGCTTTTACACCTTCGCGGATTCGCTCTGGTGTTGGATGGCAGTAAGAAAGTCGCATCGACCATGAACCGAGACCATCTGCATAGAAAGCATTTCCTGGAACGTAGGCAACCTTTGCAACAATCGCTTTAGGCATGAGCGCTTTAGTATCGATTTCTGCTGGGAGATTGACCCATACATAGAAACCACCGCCAGGCTTTGTCCATGTTGCCTCTGCAGGGAAATGTTGTTCTAGAGATTCAAGCATTGCATCGCGACGAACTTTGTAGAGTTCGCAGAAACTTGCGATTTGATCGCGCCATGGTTGATCTGCCAAGTAGCTAGAGATAGTTAACTGCGTGAAGTTTGATGGACATAAGATTGAAGATTCAGATGCAATCACCAACTTATCTTTGAGTGATTGTGGAACAAGCGCCCAACCCACACGAAGTCCAGATGCGATGGTCTTAGAGAATGAGCCTAAGTAGATGACATTCTCTGAATCTTCAGCGCGCATCGCATTTGGCGAAGGCTTATCGAAGCCCAAAAGGCCGTAAGGGTTATCTTCAACAACGAAAATCTCGGAATCACGGCAGATGGTAAGAATTTCAGTACGGCGATCTGCTGGAAGGCAGACACCTGTTGGGTTTTGATAATTAGGAATCAAATATAGGAATTTAATTTTGCGACCAGCTGCGCGCACGCTTTTAATAGCAGCGCGCAAAGAATCGGGGATAAGGCCGTCGCCATCCATCTCGACATGCACAACAGATGCTTCATATTGACGGAAAGTTCCGAGCGCACCGACATAAGAAGGTGCTTCAACAAGAACCACATCGCCTGGATCGATAAAGATACGTGAAATAAGGTCGAGCGCTTGTTGCGAACCAGTTGTGATAACAACATCATCAGGGTTAGCGCGAATTCCTTCGAGAGCCATCACATCGCAGATTTGTTCGCGCAACTTTGGATGCCCTTGACCACTTCCATATTGCAAAGCTTCAGAACCGTTGGTGAGAATAAGTTCGTTAACAACGCTAGCCATCATCTCCATAGGTAGTGCGGAAAGATTCGGCATTCCACCTGCAAGCGAAACGATTTCAGGGCGGGATGCGACAGCGAAGAGTGAGCGAATTTCAGAAGGCAACATTCCGGCGGCTCGCGCAGCAAATCTCGTTTCGAGATTCTGCGGAGCACCAGTTTGATAGCGAATTGAAATATCGGACATAAGGAGAAGTCTCCCACAAACCTTTAGATGGTTGTGCGCCGATTAACGGCGAATGCCAGCGCTACGAAGGTCAGAAATTCGTAAAGTTCCGGTCTTTGCATCATCTTCAGCAGCTAAATAGAGGCGCTGAATAGCAATCACAAAACTTTCAGCCACAGTATCGCGGAAATCAGGGCGGGCAAGTCGCTGCGCATCTCCCTCATTTGATGCATAACCAAGATCGACACGGACTGCGGGTGCCTTTGTAAGACGAAGTGAATCCCATGTCTTTGCATGTGTGCGACAGTTGAGGAAATCAGTGCGCGCACAAAGTTCGCGTTGCACTAAAGAAGCAAAACGTTCACCAACAATCGAATGCACACCGTGTTGATCGCTGCCGTAAAAGAAGGTGGCAACGCCACGCGCAGCAGTGTTTGTATGTGTATCAACGTGGAGCGAGATCATTAAATCGGCGTTGCTGTTATTGGTAAATGTAATTCGCTCTGATTCAGTTGGGTTGTTATGTGCACCTCGCGTTAAAAACACACTCGCACCCAGTGCAAGCAAACGCCCTTCTAGACGTTGTGCGATGTCGTACACAATTTCTTTTTCATGGTCATGCGATGCAGGGTCAATCACAATAACTTTATTGGCAAGCGCCGGACCACGATTTTTCTGCGCCGCACTTTCGCGAAGAGCAGCAGGTGCACCACCTGAAACAATCTTGGTAAGGCGCAATAAAGCGATAATGGTGGCTGGGCCACATTTACCATCAACCTTGGCTCCGACAGATTTTTGAAAATCTTTTACCGCAGCTTCGGTCATCTCACCGAAAATTCCATCAACGCGACCGCAGTTAAACCCCATCTCTGTAAGGCGAGATTGCAGTGCCGCGACATCATCACCGCGCATAAATGGTGGAGTTTGTAGATAGAGCGAACGATCACCAAGTTTCCAGCGCGACTCTTCGAGTGCGCGCAGGGTAGCTTCGTTAAGTTCGCCTGTTACATGCAGACCACGTTCTTGTTGGAAAGAGCGAATCTCGTCGGGAGACATCACTTTCATAAGCTAACCCGTCGCTGTAAGCGTTGGTTAAATAAAACCTTCGAGCTCTTTAAGAAGAGCTGGCTTTGGCTTTGCGCCGATGATTGTCTTTACAACTTCACCGTTGACATAAACGTTAAGCATTGGAATTGATGTCACGCCGTACTTAATCGCGATTGCAGATTCTTCATCAGTGTTGAGCTTGACGATCTTAAGCTTATCGCCGTGTTCAGCTGCGATGTCATCGAGAATAGGAGCGATTGCCCGGCATGGACCACACCATTCAGCCCAAAAATCAACTAAAACGGGGGTGCTGCTCTTCAGTACAACCTGATCGAAATCAGCTGCTGTGACTTTGGTTGGTGCGCTCATTATTGCTCCTATGTATCTTTCGTTGAAATATGGCTTTAGATTACTAGTGGGATAAGAATTTTTCAGCGTCAAGCGCCGCCTGGCATCCAGAACCTGCTGCAGTAATTGCCTGACGATAGGTGTGATCCACCAAATCGCCACATGCAAAGACTCCAGCAAGATTTGTTCGCGTTGAACGACCTTCGACTTTGACATATCCCTCGCTATCGAGTGATACAGAAGATGTAACAAGTTCAGAGCGCGGAATATGCCCGATTGCAACGAAGAGCCCTGTGAAATCTCGCTGGAAAACTTCACCAGTTTCAGTATTGCGCAACTGTAGAGCTTCAACTTTTTCCGCACCCAGTACATCAATTACTTCAGTGTTCCAGAGCATTTCAATCTTTGGATTTGAGAAGGCGCGTTCTTGCATAATCTTTGAGGCGCGAAGTTCATTGCGGCGGTGAATTAAAACGACCTTCGTTGCAAACTTTGTAAGGAATGTTGCTTCTTCAACTGCAGAGTCTCCGCCACCAACAACAGCAATTGTTTGATCGCGGAAGAAGAAACCATCACATGTTGCACACCAAGAAACTCCACGACCTGAAAGGCGCTTCTCGTTTTCTAAACCGATTTCGCGATAGGCAGATCCCATAGCAAGAATGACTGCTTTTGCATGAACAGTATTTCCAGAACCATCTTTAATAACTTTGATATCACCAGTGAGGTCCATTTCAACAACGTCATCAGTAATAAGTTCTGCACCAAAACGCTTAGCTTGCTTACGCATGTTATCCATGAGGTCTGGACCCATGATGCCGTCGATAAAACCAGGAAAGTTTTCAACTTCGGTGGTGTTCATCAACGCGCCGCCTGCAGTAACGGAACCTTCGTAGATAACAGGGTTGAGCTGTGCACGCGCTGCATAAATTGCAGCGGTATATCCAGCCGGTCCTGATCCAACGATGACGAGTTCGCGTACTTCAGTGCTCATAGTCGGACAATACCGCGCAGAGAGGCGCTAGTTCTTGCGACGGCGTTGCAGAACAGATGTGGCGAAGGCTCGCAGACCTGCGATTTCACTCACTTTGAAGAGCTTTGCACACAGTAGATATGCCACACCACTTCCGGCGAGCACACATATCAATCGAAGTGCGCGAATTGTCAGAGTTGTATCGTCATAAGCCCATCCGAAGTATTGCGCCAGCGCAAAGAAGGGGAGCATGCCAATGAGTGCAGCGGCCAGCAATCGAGCGTGCTGTGAAGCAAATTCACTGACTTGCAATTTTCCGACATGTATCTTTAAGAGTGAGACTGTAATAAATAGCCCAACGATATAGCTAACAGAGAATGCAATCCCAAGACCTACTGTCACCCAATTACTTTTCAGTGTTGCAAGGAAGATATAAGAAAGCCCCACCGAGATTACGTTGATAATCACAATCGAAGTGACTTGAGTTTTAGTATCTTCAAATGCGTTGAAACCACGAATCAAAATTAAGTTAATCGAGAATGCCACCAGCCCAAAACTGAGCGCTGATAAAACAAATCCGATGTAACGCGAGTCTTCGAGGCTGATTCCCATATATAGAACTTCAGTCATCAATGGACCAAAGAAGAGAAGCGCAACGGCGCTGGGTACCGTGACAACACCCACCATGCGGATAGCGCGGATCAATTGCTTGCGTACTTCTTCTACATTTTTAGCGATGGCAAGTTTAGAGAGATGCGGCAAAAGTGCAGTAACGATCGAGATGGTGACAATTGAATACGGCAACAACATGATGTAGTAGGCGCTTGTATATGGTGTAAAGCCAACGCCTGTTGTGATTCCAGCTTGTGCACTTCGAACAGCGGCACTTGTGGCAACGTTAACTGTTACAAGGTAACCCAACTGTGAAACAAGAACATAGACCAGAGTCCATCCCGCTAAGCCAAATGATTTACCAAGTCCTTGAACACCAAACATTGGGCGCAGTTGAATCCCCGAACGTTTTACAACAGGAATGAGAATGAGAGCTTGAATAACAACACCCAAGGTGGTTCCCCAACCCAGCAACTGAACTTGGAAATCTGTAATGCCGCCGATTGACAGTGCGCTCTGAGTGGCCAGAAATGCCGCGAATACAACAATCACTACAAGATTGTTGGCAATTGGCGCCCACATCAGGGGGGCAAAGGATCCGCGAGCGTTAGCTACCTGACCCAACATGGTGAAGAGGCCCAAGAAGAAGATTTGGGGCAAGCAGTAGCGAGTAAATGCAATAGCGATATGTTGTTCGGTCTCAAATCCTGGAGTAGAAAATTCAGGTGCGTAAAGACGAACAAGTGCTGGAGCAAAGACCACGCCAACAACAACCAACGCTAAGAGAATTCCGGAAATTGTTGTTACTAAGCGAGAAGCAAAGGCGTGGCCACCATCTTCATCAGAGAATGAACGAACTAACTGAGGAACAAAGATTGCAGTGAGTGCTCCACCTACCAACAAATTATATAAAATATTAGGCATCGTATTTGCAACGTTGTATGTGTCAGCAAGAAGAGCTGTTCCTAATACTGCAACAGCAAGAAGTGCGCGAATAAAACCAGTGAGGCGAGAGAGAATTGTTCCGATGGCCATAATGCCCGAGGCGCGGAAGAGTTCATTATTCTTCACTTACGGCCCCTCCTGACACGACGCACAGATTGAGTTATTGCACCTAAGAAGAGTAGAACTGCAGCACCAGTTGTAAACCAAGCAACACGCGAATCAATAATTGTTGCCGTGAGATTTAGCTTTGAAACTTGGCCAACCAGTTGTCCCTTTGCATTGATAAATTGTGCAAGAACCAAGGTAGAGCCTGGAGCGATAACATCAACTGGAATCAAAACTTGTTGGCGAGATTTTGGCGCAATAATGATGTTATTTAGATTTTCCACCTGCATGCGCGAATTCATGGGAATGAGTGAGACGCTCACAACCGATGCAGTTTCAAAGTTATTCACCAAGGTAATTGGCAATTTCGCGCTCTTCGATGTCAATTGATAGCGACCAGGGATTACTTTTAAGCGGTTGGCAAGAGCTTTGACTGCGCGATCTTGGTTGTAGCTGTAATGAGCGCGATCGTCACGAGATAGAAGCGGGTTCAACACAATTGCTAATCGAGCGCGCGCATCGAGGATTTCTTGCGATGTTGAGATGGTGGATAGCCCGGTTAGCATGCGGCGGTTCTGTGAGTATCGGAAGATAAATTCATTGCTCAGGCGCGAAGTGCCTTTGCCCCAGCCATTTTGTGCACTCACTGAGCGCCTTAAAGTCGTTTCTAATTTGGCTTGCGCATACGATGAATAAAACTTCAATTCGCTAGGAGCGAGCGATTTCACCAACTTCTCATCAGGATTGCCATAAGGGAGTGCAACTACATCGTTATATGCCACAACATTGCGCAATCTAAATAGCCAATTACGTGCAGTTTGCTGCCCGGCTGGATCCTCTTTACCAGCGACAGAATACCCATCAGCCATATTTTCAATCTCGTCAATCAACGATGCATCAATGAGAAAGGTACGTTTTGTTGACGTTAATCCGAAAACTAGTTTTCCGAGCTTTCCATTAGGAAGAAGAGTTACCGATAATTCATTATTGCGAAAAGTTCCATCAAAATTTGTATGTGGTTTGTCAACAATTCGGATAACTGGAGTCTCAGCACTCGCCGCAGGAATGAAACAGAATGAGAGCGCAAAGATCGCGACGAGAAGTTTTTTCATATTGCACTCAGCTCTTGTGTGGCATTTGTGCGGGCGATCAACTTCTTCTCGTCAGGGTATGCCAATCGTTCAACAATTTCAGAGAGCGGGAACCATGCAACTTCATCTACTTCGGTTTCTTGAGGAGCTAGCAGCCCACCACTTTCGCGAAAGAGATAATGATGAACAGTTTTATGAATGCGCTTTCCACCAGCCATAAACCAGAAATCAATAACACCGAGTGATTTTTCGATGATGGATTCAATACCTGTCTCTTCATGTACTTCGCGAAGAGCTGCTTCTTCAGGAGTTTCACCATCTTCAATATGTCCTTTAGGCAGTGACCAGAGAATGCGTTTTCCTGACGTATCTTTCTGATCGCGACGGCCGATTAATAATCCGAGTTTGCCAGTTGTATCGACGACCAGTCCGCCCGCACTGA
The DNA here is from genome assembly GCA_000372185.1 of actinobacterium SCGC AAA278-O22. Lineage (GTDB taxonomy): Bacteria > Actinomycetota > Actinomycetes > Nanopelagicales > Nanopelagicaceae > Planktophila. The sequence continues at coordinate 11,990 of AQUA01000011.1, forward strand.
CTTCATCGACGCGCTTGGCGTAGGGAGGTTTCGCCTTTGTATTTTTCGGCGCAGCTTTAGGGGTCTGCGTTTGTGGGTTGGATGTGCTCGCTAAATCTTGAGATTGCGGAGAGCGATTAGCTGGGCGCCTGCGCCTGCGTTTCTTTTTCGTACCTTCGCTGCCCGCACTAGGTGCCGGGGTCATGGGGCAATGGTACGCGACTACGCTTATCTATTGTGAGCGTTGAGAAGGTCAATTTAGGAGCAGCGGGCGAATTAGCTATTCGTTCGCTCATCGAGCAGGCTCCCCTTGCAAGCTCTCTCGCTGAAGCATTTAAGAAAGAGGGATTTCGCCTCGCACTTGTTGGTGGTCCTGTTCGCGATGCAATTCTTGGACGACTTGGAAATGATTTAGATTTCACAACAGATGCACATCCGCATCAGACAAAGAAGATTCTTACATCGTGGGCAGATAACACATGGGATACCGGAATACTCTTCGGAACTGTTGCAGGTAAGCGCGGTGATACAACAGTTGAAGTAACAACGTACCGCACTGAAAAATATGAAGAAGCATCACGCAATCCAGATGTTGAATTCGGTGACACGATTGAAGGTGACTTATCGCGTCGAGATTTCACGGTAAATTCAATGGCGCTAGAACTCACAGGTGCTAAGCCAGAGTTTATTGATCCCTTTGATGGACTTGGTGATTTAACAAAGCGAGTACTTCGTACACCAGCAAGTGCAACACAATCTTTTAGTGATGATCCTCTTCGCATGATGCGTGCTGCTCGTTTTGCTAGCCAACTTAACTTCGAGGTAGATGAAGAAGTACTTACTGCGATGAGTTCAATGGCAAGCAGAATCTCTATTATTTCAGCAGAACGAGTACGTGAAGAGTTTACAAAGTTGCTGATGTCAGCTAACCCACGTATCGGAATTACAATTTTGGTAGATACTGGAATTGCAGAACTAGTCCTGCCGGAAATTCCTAAACTTCGACTCGAAATCGATGAACATCATCACCATAAAGATGTCTACGAACATTCCATCACTGTGCTTGAGCAAGCGATTGCGCAAGAAGAACGTCTTGGCGGACCCAACCTCGTTATTCGCTTAGCTGCCCTACTTCACGATATTGGAAAACCAAAGACACGTAATCTTCTTGAAGGTGGTGGGGTTTCATTTCATCACCACGAAGTAGTTGGTGCGCGTTTAGCGAAGAATCGTATGAAGGCGCTCCGCTTTGATAATGAGACCATCGACGCCGTTGAAACCCTTGTAGCACTTCACCTTCGATTCCATGGATACGGTGATGGTGAATGGACTGATTCTGCTGTGCGCCGTTATGTGCGTGATGCTGGCGATTTACTGACTCATCTGCATGTCCTGACACGCGCAGATTGCACTACTCGTAATGCAAAGAAGGCCGATCGTTTAGCGCGTACCTACGATGGGCTAGAAGCACGCATTGCAAAGTTAGCTGAGGAAGAAGAACTTTCCAAAATTCGCCCCGATCTTGACGGTGCACAAGTGATGTCGCTTCTGGGAATTACACCTTCCGCTGATGTGGGTAAGGCCCTTGATTTTCTTATGGAAATGCGAATGGAACACGGCCCACTGGGTGAAGAACGCGCAACAGAAGAGTTGCTGCAGTGGTGGAAAGCTAGGCGACACCCTTAAGAAAGAACTTCGCTGGACGCAGTAACACCAGTGCAACGAGCGCCCATGCAACTGAAATCATCAAAGGCAAAATCCAACTGTCTCCACTTATTGGCAAAACCCATGCCGCAATCAGCGCACCGGTAACGATTGCTCCATTTACTAAGACGTCATAGACAGCGAAGACGCGACCACGGAAAACATCATCAATCTTTGATTGCACAAGTGCATCGTTTGTTACCTTCACACTTTGGCCACAGAGCGCGGTAAAGAAAGCGGTTGCAGCAAGCAGTGTGGGAGTTCGATCAATGACTAAGAAGAGCGCACTCACACTTGCTGCGGCAATAGAAAGTCGCATCCAACGATGGCGCCCCATTGTGCGTACACCGTATGGTGCGGCGATTGCGCCAATTACAAATCCAACAGCAGCAATACTGAGCGTAAAACTTAAGCCCGCTAACCCCGCCTCACTATCTGCAGGGTCATGAAAGGTATTACGTTCAAGTAAGAGCGCAGTTAATGTAAATGCAGTAAGTCCACCGCGATGAAGCGCTGTGGCAGCTATACCGCGCGCAGCATCTGCATGTTCTTCTAAGAATTTAAATCCATCGCGCATCTCGCGAAGACCTTGTGCAAAACCACCCCGCACAATTTCGTGTGGAAGCGGTCCGATTTCATCGCGGCGCATCAGGGCTGTCAATATCGCTGCTGCTAAAAAGCCAGCTGCACCCACTAAAACAATGATTGCATCAGCATGGTCAGCTGATGCAAAAGCATCGAGAAGTCTGCGAATTCCAAGACCGATTCCCCCACCTAATACAACCCAGACAGAACCGCCTGTCACAGCAAGGGCATTGGCAGAGATCAATGACTTCGGCGAAGTCATCAATGGAATACCTGCTGAAAGCCCGGCAAGAATTAATCGATTCACACCGAAAGCGATAAGAACGAAAACAGTAATTTCCACGCCGGTGTAATTATTGAAGATGAGAAATGCGATCACAAGAAGAGTGAGCGAACGCGTGAGATTGGCAAAGAAAATTGCGCGCTGTCGCGAAAATCTATCAAGAACAGTCCCCACAAATGGTCCGACAATCGAATATGGAAGCAAGACAACTGCAAAAGCAACTGCAGCGTTTACCGCACTTGCTTGACGTTCCGGAGAGAAGAGAACGAAAGAGGCAAGTGCACTTTGAAAGATTCCATCAGTTAATTGACCGGTCCAACGCACGCGAAGCAGGCGAAAGAGTTTGACATCTCGAAGTAGCTGCCAAAAGGTCATGAGGTAAGCGTAGTTAAAGAATCTGGATTATTCTTCTCCTGCTATGAAAACCAAACGAGGATTCATCGACTATTCACTTGATAAGCGTGCAACTCTGCTTGCACTCTTCCGTGGAGTCGTTGATGCATGTGATGCCGATCCTTACTTGATGCGTGCAGCTAAGCACCACGGTGAAAAAGTCGACCGAAAGTGTCCGGTCTGCAAGAAAGATTCACTTGTCGAACTGCGATACACCTTTGGTGATCAACTCGGTCAATACTCAGGACGCATTAAGAATGGCGAAGAGTTATTGGATATGGAATCCGAGTTCGGTGAATTTTCAGTCTATGTCGTTGAAGTGTGCCGCGATTGTTCGTGGAACCATCTCTGTTCTACCTACTTACTTGGAGACGGTCGCGAGCGTAAAGCGCCGCGCAAAACGCGAACACTCGAAGACGAGGACTTTGCTTCGCTGAAGCAATAGGTAATCACGAGTAGCCTTGCCACATGCTCAAGACAAAGTTAATCCGCGCTGGAATATTCCTAGCTGGTTTTGGCTTTGTCGCAGGAGCCACTCTCTTTGCTTTTGCCTGGTTTACCGTTTCAATTCCGGACCCCAATGCCTACGTCAATAGCCAGTCGACAATTATTCAATATTCAAATGGATCTGAAATCGGTCGCATCGGAACTCAGAACCGACAAATCCTGCCGCTTGCAAAGATTCCAATGCGCCTGCGCTATGCAGTGATGGCTGCTGAAGATCGTAATTTTTATTCCAACCGAGCATTTAGCGCAACGGGTATTGCCCGCGCACTTCTCAATAACTTAAAGACCGGCTCGCTCAATGGCGAAGGCGGTTCAACTATCACGCAGCAATATGCGAAGACTGCATTTTTAACACCTAGCCGAACAATCCAGCGAAAGATCAAAGAATTAGTAATCTCGCTCAAACTTGAAAATGCTTTGACGAAAGATCAGATTCTCGAAAATTATCTCAACACTATTTACTTTGGCCGCGGTTCGTATGGTGTGCAGACTGCTGCGCAACAGTATTTCAATCGCAACGCAAACCAACTTACTATTTCGCAGAGTGCTGTTATCGCAAGTATTTTGCGCTCCCCTGGATATTACGACCCGGTCCTTTCCAAGGAGAATGCAAAGCGCCTTGAAGGCCGTTTTGCATATGTAATCCAAGGAATGCTGGATAAGGGATGGATCACCGCAGCTGAAGCAAAGGCCGCAAAACTTCCGCCTGTCGCGCCACGTACAACTTCAGGGCAACTCAGCGGACCTAAGGGTTACATCATTGATGCAGTTCAGAAAGAGTTGAGCAAACTTGGATTTTCGCAAGATCAACTCTTAGTCGGTGGATATGTCATCAAGACAACTCTTGATCAACGCGCACAACAATCTGCGGTGGATGCAGTAAATAAGTTAACTCCAACTCCTGCACCTACTAATTTACATACTGCGCTTGTTGCAATTCGCCCAGGAACTGGCGAAGTCATCGCGATGTATGGTGGAAAAGATTATGTAGTCAGACAACTAAACGATGCCACCCAATCAATTGCATTGGCAGGCTCTACTTTTAAGCCATTTGCACTGGTTGCAGGACTTGAAGCAGGTATTCCGCTGACTTCAATGTGGAACGGTGATACACCACAAACGTTTGATGATTTAGGAAAACCTTACGAAGTCTCCAATTATGGAGATGAAGGATGGGGCCAAATTGATTTGCTGACAGCAACACAGCACTCAGTCAATACCGTCTTTGTGCCACTTGGTATCAAAGCTGGCATGGATAAAGTTGTTGATGCAGCTCGTCGCGCTGGAATTCCTGATTCTGTTGCAATGATTGCAACGCCATCTGTTGTATTGGGTGTGGCAAGTCCTCACGTCATCGATGTTGCTAATGCCTATGCGACTTTTGCAGCGCAAGGTGTGTATTCAAAGCCATATATGGTCGCTCAAGTAACTGGCCCTAATAAGGGCGTGCTCTACGAGGGCAAACCACAAACACAAGAAGTATTTAATAAAGATGTCATGGCTGATCTGACATATGCACTGAAAGGTGTTGTGAACGGTGGAACAGGTGCAGCAGCACTTGGTTTAGGTCGACCTGCAGCAGGTAAGACCGGAACTTCACAATCCAATGCATCTGCTTGGTTTAGCGCATACACACCACAACTCGCTGCATCAGTTGCGCTCTTCCGCGATAGTGCATCTGAATCACTCAACGGTATTGGTGGACTTACATCTGTCACAGGTGGAACATTCCCTGCAAAGATTTGGACAGCGTTTATGAAGGGTGCGCTTAAGGATGAACCAGTGATGAGTTTCCCAGCACCTGCAAATATCGGCGGACTCGATCCAGTCGTGATGACTAGTGGGGGCCGCCAACATATGAAGAATAAGTAGTAGATATGCGCGTATCAACTCGCGTTGTCATTCTGCTTGCCATAGTTGCCTCGCTACTTAGTTTCGCAAAGTTCAGCCACTGCGCAACAACCGGGTGGCAATCACCAGACCAATATGTACATGCATGTTATTCAGATATCCCTGCGCTTTATGGCGAAAGAGCTTTAGATAAAGGGGTATGGGCCTATAGCAGTGGGGCGGACTCTGTCGAATATCCAGTTATTCAAGGCGCCATCATGTGGTTTACCGCGAAGGTAATTCCGCACGGTGTTAACAACTATTTCTATGGAAGTGCGCTCCTTCTTGCCCTTCTCTTTATTTTTATCTCACTCACAACTTTTAGAATAAGCCCTCAATTCGGATACCTACTCCCTCTAGCGCCTGCTGCAATCGCATCGATGTATATCAATTGGGATCTGTGGGCGATTGCAACAATGCTGCTTGCAATTTATTGGTTTGATCGAAAAGCTGAAGTTGCGAGCGCAGTCGCACTGGGCATAGCGGTCTCAACAAAGTTTCTGCCAATATTTCTGCTGATTCCAATTGCAATTATTTTCTTTAGGCAAGAACGTATTACGCAATTCTTTAAGTATCTTGTCTTTACTTTTCTAACTTTCGCAGCCATCAATCTCCCCGTCGCACTTACTACCCCTAAAGGGTGGTGGCGTTTCTATGATCTCAATCTCAATCGCGGATCCGATTGGGGATCTATCTGGTACGCACTCTCTAATCTTGGGCTTGATTTGACGCACCAAAATTATTTATCAGTTCTATGTCTGCTGATTGGATTAACTTCGCTCATTATTTTCTTGTTGCAATTGCGCACTATTCCAACGCTTGCACACACTGCCATCTTTGTGATGATCATCGTGATGGCAGTAAGCAAGGTGTATTCACCTCAATATGTTTTATGGTTAACACCTCTTGCAGTTATTGCATTGATCGATAAACGCGAACTCACTGTCTTCTGGTTCTGGCAAGGCGCTGAAGTTGCGTATCACCTCGCAATTTGGCAACACTTGGCGCAAGTAACCGGTGCCAAGTTCGGTCTTCCAGTTGTGGCGTACTCGGTCATTACTGTGGTCCGAATCGGCGCCTCCATCCTCTTGCTGGTCCGCTTGGCCGCCCGCCATCAGGGTTCCCGCGTATTTCCAGGCGAATTTCTCTTATCTACAAGCGAGAGTTACCCTTAACCTCCTCGTACATCGGCCCACCGGGTCTATCTATGAGGAGTATTAACCCTCCTGTCACGGAAATGCCGTGGCCGTCTTAGTCCAAAGGAGGTCGGGTTAACGCATGCGTCACTATGAATTAATGGTCATTCTCGATCCAGAACTCGAAGAACGTACAGTCACACCATCACTTGAGACATATCTCAAGATCATCAAGGACAGCGGAGGCCGCGTCGACAAGCTCGATGTTTGGGGCAAGCGCCGCATGTCTTTCGAAATCAATAAGAAGCCAGAAGGCATCTACGCAGTTGTCGATATGCACTGCGAGCCAGCGGCAATCAAGGAATTGGATCGTCAGCTCAACCTGAACGAATCTGTTCTTCGCACGAAGGTTATTCGTCCCGAGTAATGCACAGCTGTGGCGATTCTCGCCGCAGATGTCACTCAATGCGAGTAATTTATTAGCACGGACTCCACGAGTAGATAAAGAGGAAATAAAATGGCAGCAGGAGATACAACAATCACAATGATCGGCAACCTCGTTGACGATCCAGAGCTTCGTTTCACACCAAGTGGTGCAGCGGTAGCAAAATTTCGTGTTGCCTCAACACCTCGATATTTAGATAAGGCTACAAATGAATGGAAAGATGGCGAAAGCCTCTTCCTTCAATGCCAGATTTGGCGTCAAGCTGCTGAAAATGTTGCAGAGTCACTTACCAAGGGAATGCGCGTCATTCTCTCTGGTCGTCTCAAGCAGCGTTCGTACGAAACTAAAGAAGGCGAAAAGCGCACTGTCTTTGAGGTAGAAGTTGACGAAGTAGGTCCATCACTTCGCAATGCGACAGCTAAGGTCACTCGCACACAACGTGCAGGTGGATCAGCTGCAGCACCAGCTTCTACAGATTCATTTAACGATGATCCTTGGGCAGCAGCTTCAACGTCACCAGCTGGCGGTGGATGGGGAACATCTACAACCGACGAACCACCCTTTTAAATAGTAAACAACCGACAATCCATTCCCTCTAGCGATAGAGGGGCACCCGAAAAGGAGCACCACAATGGGAGCAAGAAATAACCGGGCTCTACGCGAGCCAAAGAACAAGGGCGCGAAGGCTGCTGCCCTTAATAAGAAGTTCAAGAAGAAGCCATGCAGCTTCTGTCGCGACAAGGTCACCTATATCGATTACAAAGATATTGCGACCCTTCGCAAGTACATCTCAGATCGCGGCAAGATTCGCGCTCGCCGAGTAACAGGTGCATGCACACAACATCAGCGCGCAGTAGCAACAGCTGTTAAGAACAGCCGTGAAGTTGCTCTTCTGCCTTACACATCTTCAGCACGATAAGGGGGCTTGAACTATGAAACTCATTCTTACTCGTGAAGTAAATAAGCTCGGTAACGCCGGCGATGTTGTCACTGTGAAAGATGGCTACGCACGCAACTTCTTGTTGCCTCGCGGAGTTGCAATTGCATGGTCACTTGGTGGCGAGAAGCAGATCGAAGGAATTCGTCGCGCACGTGCTGCACGCGAAGTTCGCGATCTCGATCACGCTAAAGAGATCAAGGCAACTCTTGAAAAGGCAACAGTTACTGTCAAGGTAAAGACCGGCGCTGCGGGTCGCCTCTTCGGTTCTGTCACAGATAAGGACATCGCAGCTGCAATTAAGTCAGCGACCGGGGTTGATATCGATCGCCATAACCTCAAGACATCTGGCCACATTAAGAAGACAGGTACACACACAGTAAAGGTTTCTCTTGCACATAACATCGTTGCAGCAGTTTCACTTACTGTCGTCTCTGCTTAATTAAGTAATTACCAAAGAGCCCGTCGCGTATTTGCGGCGGGCTCTTTGCTTTCTACAACCAACCAGATTTCTTAAATTTGCGATACAAGAAGATGGTGATGAATACGAGGGAACCAACCACCATCGGATAGCCAAATTTCCAGCGTAATTCAGGCATTACATCGAAGTTCATTCCATAAATTCCGGCGACCATAGTGGGCACCGAAGCGAGTGCAACATAAGAAGTTATTTTGCGCATATCTTCATTCTGCTGAAGCTGTACCTGTGCAATTTCAGCTTGAAGCGCTGAAGTCAATAGAGCATCAAGCCCCGCAGCAGCATCTGAAGCACGTGATAGATGATCCAAGGTATCTCTAAAAAATGGTGCCAATTCAGAAGGAACGTGGCGTGCGCCAATACTTGCAATCTGTTGAAGTGGAGAAAGTAGCGGATCAATGGCGTGGCGGAACTCGATGACCTCACGCTTAAGTAGGTAAATCTCTTGTGAAGCACTTTCTCGAGTATCTCCGAAGACTTTATGTTCAACTTGCACAACGTCAGTTTCTAATTCGAGCGAGATATCGATGTAACAGTCAATCACGTGGTCGAGAATTGCGTGTAGGACAGCGTAAGGACCTTTGGCCAACTGTTGTGGGTTCACTTCTAGTTGGTGGCGAGTATTTACTAGCGGAGCGCCATTGCCGTGACGCACGACAACGATGAAGTGATCACCAATGAAACAGAAGATTTCACCAGTAGAAATTTGGCTACCTTTATCTTCATAAAAGGCTGTCTTTAATACAAATGCTTGCACTCCAGGGAATTCTTCATACTTGGGGCGTTGATGAGCATTTACTGCATCTTCAATTGCAAGTGGATGAAACCCAAAGTCTGCGACAACTTTCTCAAATTCATTCTGCGTTGGCTCAGCAAGACCTAACCAGACAAAGCCGCCTTCGCTCTTAGCTTTCTGAATGAGTGCGGGAAGATTAGAAGGTTCGGTAAAACGCTTTCCATCTTGGTAGAGGGCGTAGTCAACGATCATGTGCGAAGTCTTACTTAGAAAGGTGAATATCTGGTGACATCTCATTTGGTGAGAAGTTGGAATTTACTTTCCTCCACATAAATTCACGCTCAAAGCTGGGGTTACGCACAATCCATCAACACTTTATGCACAACAATCCACGCTTATCCACCGAGTTATCCCCACCTTTATCCCCACGACCCTTCGCTTTTGTCAGTGCTAGGTGGGAGGTTTCACCCCGTGAGCATCGCAGAACTACCTAATAACTCTAGAGGCGCAGCCACCTTCAACACTGTTGGCGCCGAGTACGAGCGTACGCCACCACAAGACTTACAAGCAGAACAATCTGTTCTTGGCGGAATGTTGTTATCAAAAGATGCAATCGCCGATGTCATTGAAGTATTACGCGAGCGCGATTTCTATCGCCCTGCGCACGAATTAATTTATAACGCGATCATCGATCTCTATAGCCGCGGCGAACCAGCAGATGCAATCACAGTTGCCGCCGAACTCACAAAGAGTGGTGATATCGCGCGCGCAGGTGGCGCACCATATCTACACACACTTATCTCATCTGTTCCCACTGCTGCAAATGCCGGCTACTACGCAAAGATTGTTCTCGAACATGCAATTATGCGACGCCTTGTCGAAGCCGGAACAAAGATTGTTCAACTTGGTTACGATCAAAATGGTGAAGTCGACGATGCAGTAGATGCAGCGCAAGCCGAAGTCTATGCAGTCACTGAACGTCGCGCCTCTGAAGATTATGTACAACTCAATACCTTGTTACCTGCAGCTCTCGATGAGATCGAAGCAATCTCAAAGGGAATCGGTATTGAGGGTGTTAAGTCAGGTTTCCGCGATTTAGATCTACTGACACATGGTTTCCACCCCGGCAATATGATCATCATCGCTGCGCGTCCTGCAGTCGGAAAGTCAACGCTCGGTCTTGATATTGCGCGACATGCTGCAATTCATGAAAACCAAACTGCAGTCATCTTCTCTCTCGAAATGTCGAAATCTGAAATCACAATGCGTATGTTGTCTGCTGAAGCGCGCGTCGGCCTTAACAATATTCGTTCAGGACAACTCAGCGATGATGAATGGGCAAAGCTTGCTCGCCGTATGGGCGAAATCTCCGATGCGCCACTCTTTATCGATGATTCACCTAACCTTTCCATGATGGAGATCCGCGCTAAAGCGCGCCGGCTCAAGCAGCGCCACGATCTCAAACTCGTTGTAATCGACTATCTACAGCTGATGTCATCAGGTAAGCGCGTTGAAAACCGCCAGCAAGAAGTCTCTGAATTCTCACGTCACCTTAAGTTGATGGCGAAAGAACTCAACGTTCCTGTTATTGCAATCTCACAGCTCAATCGTTCACCAGAACAGCGCTCTGATAAGAAACCAATGTTGTCAGACCTTCGTGAATCTGGCTCTATCGAACAAGATGCCGACGTAGTTATCTTGTTACATCGCGATGATATGTACGATGCACAGAACCGATCTGGTGAAGCAGATTTCATCGTAGCTAAGCACCGTAACGGACCAACGCGCACCATTACAGTCTCTGCACAACTTCACTTTGCACGCTTCTTCGATATGGTGCCAAATACTGGTTCAGGTCGCGACTTTACTCAATCAACATCTGCTTCAGATATTGCACCAACCTCACCTGGCGATGGCGGTTGGAACGAGTAATTCCTGTGGTGCAACTACGATGGTTGCAGTTGCCTTTGATCCACTCACCTTCATCAATGAAGCAGCAAGCTTGATTCCACCACGATTTAACACCATATCGGTTCCATTGTTAACTCGCTGAGTGCCGCGGGTGTTATATGGCGCAGTCGCCATCACTGCAGCGTTCTGTTTATCGGTGAAGAAAGTTTGTGTAGTCAGTACTTCTTTTCCACCAACCCAAATTTTTTCATGGATATGAATTGTGCGAGCTGGATACCAGCCGGGATAAATACCGGTAAAGGTGACAACCCCTTTTGCATTGGTGGTCTGCGTGCCACGTAAGAAGTTTCCAGAGTTCACTCCTGCACCGAGATCATCTCCCTGTGATGCAACACCTGAGTAAATTCCTTGTGCATTGGCATACCAGATATCCACACGCGCATCCTTAATTGGTTTGCAAGTTGTATCAAGGA
>AQUA01000012.1 GCA_000372185.1 actinobacterium SCGC AAA278-O22
CTCTATTTCTCTCTAATGAGTTTCTTTCTTCTTTTTTGTTCGTTGGTGGAAAATAAAAAAGGACCTTCAAATCCTTTGTGGATTTGAGGCCCTTGTGGGTCTGATCGGTATTACTCGACTAGAGCTCCTGTGGCCTCAACCACTGCATAAAAGTTGGCGTAAAACGCTGACTTTGTTGCTGTGGGCCAAGCTGCGCGCTTATGGGTGCGCTTAGCTGTGGCTGTTGAGGTTGTATGAGCAGCAGAAGGAACAGACGCACGAGCGCCTGCTGTTGTTGAAGTGAATAGTGAATTCATTTCAACTCCTTCCTTACTTTTCTTAGGTCGAAGCCCTAAGGGTACGGGAGGGCCATCAGATCTGGCAACTCAATTAAATCCACCGCGTAAAACCCCTGGGTAAATCCACTAGTCGGGAGCCCAGAGTCAGCGCTCTCCCCTAACCTACGACTATGGCCAAGGTTGAGAAGGATCCATTTCGTTGCGCAGAGTGCGGATGGACATCCCAGAAATGGGTCGGTCGCTGCGGCGAATGCCAAGCATGGGGCTCTGTTGAAGAGCTTGCCGCGCCTAAGAAACTCTCACTTGTTGCAGGTTCTGTTACCTCAAAAGCAACACCTATCGGCGATGTCGATCTCTCATCTGCACGTGCACGTGCAACTGGCGTCTCTGAACTCGATCGAGTTCTTGGCGGTGGATTAGTTCCCGGTGCTGCAATTCTTCTCGCCGGCGAACCTGGGGTCGGTAAATCAACACTTCTCTTAGCTGTTGCCGCACAGACAGCTGCTAAAGGAATTTCAGCGCTCTATATATCTGGCGAAGAATCTGCATCACAAGTTCGTCTTCGCGCAGAACGCATCAACGCAGTTGACCCTAAATTATTTCTCGCCTCCGAAACTGATTTAGGTGCGGTGATTGCACATATCGATGCAGTAAAGCCTGAACTACTCATCATCGACTCAGTGCAGACAATAGGATCATCTACTGCAGATGGATCTCCTGGCGGTGTGACGCAGGTACGTGAAGTTGCTGGTGCGCTCATCCGCATCTGCAAAGATCGCGACATCACACTTCTTCTCGTTGGCCACGTCACTAAAGATGGCTCTATTGCAGGCCCTCGCCTACTCGAACATATCGTTGATGTTGTTCTTCAATTTGAAGGCGAACGCCATTCGCGTTTGCGTTTAATCCGTGCAATTAAAAATCGATTTGGTGCAAGCGATGAAGTTGGGTGCTTTGATCTCAGCGATACCGGAATTGAAAGCGTGCTCGACCCAACTGGATTATTTACTTCTCGTCACGCCGAACCTGTGCCAGGCACATGTGTCACGGTTACTCTCGAAGGACGCCGCCCATTACTTGCTGAAATCCAAGCTCTCGTCAGCGCTGGACGTGAAAACGATTTTGGAAATGCTCGTCGCGTCACAAGTGGGCTCGACTCTGCTCGCACCTCAATGACTTTGGCAGTTCTCGAACTACGCGCACATATTCGCGTTGGTGGTCGCGATGTCTATGCGGCAACTGTCGGTGGAATGAAGATGTCAGAGCCTGCTGCAGATTTAGCGCTAGCACTTGCAGTTGCTTCTGCTGCTCGTGGTTTAGCACTTCCGGCAGATCTTGTTGCTATCGGTGAAGTTGGACTTGCTGGTGAAATTCGCAAGGTAAGTGGAGTATCGCGGCGATTGGCTGAGGCGTATCGCCTTGGATTTAAGCGCGCTCTTGTTCCTTCAGGATCAGATGTAAAGATTGATGGAATGGAGATCGTTGAAGTTTCACGTCTAGATCAAGCTCTGCAGCGAGTAAAAATCACGGGCGAATAATGCTCGAAAAAGAGATTATTTCTTGGTTTAAGAAGAATAAACGAGATCTTCCATGGCGAAAGACAGATGCATGGGGCGTCTTAACATCTGAATTTATGTTGCAGCAAACTCCGGTAAATCGAGTTCTACCTGTCTATATCGAGTGGATGAAGCGCTGGCCAACTCCTGCAAAACTCGCCAAAGCAACTCCTGCTGAAGTAATCACTGCATGGGGGCGTCTTGGTTATCCGCGACGCGCATTGCGGTTACATGAATGCGCCAAAGTTATTACCAGCGAATACAAGGGAGAGATTCCGCGCGAAGAATCTCAACTTCGCACACTTCCAGGAGTCGGCGAATACACAGCTGCTGCCATGGTCGCCTTTGCTTTTAGTGGTCGCTCACTTGTTCTTGATATCAATATCCGTAGACTCTTTGCTCGAATTATCGATGGTGTCGAAACTCCCAAACTAGCTGCTACGAAAGTTGAGAAATCACGGTATGAAGAGCTAATTCCTAAGAAAGATCCACATCTGTGGGCTGCTGCAACGATGGAACTTGGAGCACTCATCTGCACATCGCAATCACCTAAATGTGGAATCTGTCCCGTCGCCAACGATTGCACATGGCGCAGTCTGGATTACCCCAAATCTAATCTGGTGAAGCGCACTCAGAGTTGGCACGGCACTGATAGACAATGTCGCGGAACAATTGTTCAAGCGTTACGTGACAATGATGTACTTACCAAAGCTCAAATAGCTCAACTGTGGGATGTCCCATCGCAGCTTGAAAAAGCGCTCTTAACTCTGCTTGATGATGGACTTATTGAACATCGAGGTAGGAATAAGTTTTCACTGCCCCGTAGTTAATTTAGCTCTGTCAATTAAGCTCTGTTAATTAAGCAGTGGGTGCTTCAGCGAGATCTTCAGGGCTATCAGGTGTTGAAACGGCTGCAGATCCCTTGAAGGTGAATTTTGCTTCAGCATCTTCGCCTTCGACATCGACCACAACAATTTCGCCAGCTTTGAGTTCGCTAAACAAGATGCGCTCTGAAAGTGCATCTTCGATTTCGCGCTGAATAACGCGACGCAATGGTCGTGCGCCAAGCAGTGGGTCGTAACCACGCGCAGCAAGGAGATCCTTAGCAGCTTGTGTAAGTTCGATTCCCATGTCCTTCGCCTTAAGACGCTCATCGAGGCCAGCAATCATCAGATCAACAATCTGAATAATTTGATCCTTGGTGAGCTGGTGGAAGACGATGACATCGTCGATACGGTTGAGGAATTCTGGGCGGAAGTGGTTCTTAAGTTCATCTTGAACCTTGCCCTTCATGCGATCGTAATTCGTTAGATCATCATCTGCGTTGGCAAAACCAAGCCCGAGTGATTTAGAGATATCACGAGTGCCAAGGTTGGTTGTCATGATGATGACTGTATTTTTGAAGTCAACGGTGCGACCTTGTGAATCTGTCAGACGACCATCTTCGAGAACCTGAAGAAGTGAATTGAAGATATCTGGGTGCGCTTTTTCAATTTCATCGAAGAGCACAACAGAGAATGGGCGACGACGCACCTTCTCAGTTAACTGCCCGCCTTCGTCATAACCGACATACCCTGGAGGTGCACCGAAGAGACGTGATGCTGTGTGGCGCTCTGAATATTCAGACATATCGAGTTGAATCAAAGCGGTTTCATCACCGAATAAGAATGATGCAAGTGTGCGCGAAAGTTCTGTCTTACCGACGCCAGAAGGGCCAGCGAAGATAAATGAACCACCAGGACGCTTTGGATCCTTAAGTCCGGCGCGAGTACGGCGAATTGCTTGTGACAACGCCTTAATCGCTTGATCTTGACCAATGACGCGACGGTGGAGTTCATCCTCCATGCGAAGAAGACGTGCAGTTTCCTCTTCAGTCAATTTAAATACTGGAATACCAGTTGATGCTGAAAGTACTTGAGCAATCAATTCTTCATCAACTTCTGTGACCTTATCGAGATCAGTTGCCTTCCAATTCTTCTCAGCTTCCTGCTTCTCTTGAATCAGGTTCTTCTCTTTATCGCGAAGCGACGCTGCACCTTCGAAATCTTGAGCATCAATTGCTGATTCCTTTGCTTTGCGAGCATCGGCAATCTTCTCGTCGAATTCGCGTAGTTCTGCAGGAGCTGTCATGCGCTTGATGCGAAGACGTGAACCTGCTTCATCGATAAGGTCGATCGCCTTATCTGGAAGGAAGCGATCAGAGATATAGCGATCTGCCATATTTGCAGCAGCTGCAAGTGCGCCATCAGTAATTGAGACGCGGTGGTGAGTTTCGTAGCGATCGCGAAGACCCTTAAGAATTTCAATGGTGTGAGCAACAGATGGCTCTTTCACTTGGATTGGCTGGAAGCGACGCTCAAGAGCTGCATCTTTCTCGATGTGCTTGCGGTATTCATCCAGCGTTGTTGCACCAATTGTCTGGAGTTCACCACGTGCCAACATTGGCTTGAGAATGCTTGCTGCATCAATTGCACCTTCTGCAGCGCCTGCACCGACAAGTGTGTGAATTTCATCGATAAAGATAATGATGTCGCCGCGTGTCTTAATCTCTTTCAAAACTTTCTTAAGGCGTTCTTCAAAATCTCCACGATAGCGAGAGCCAGCGACGAGCGCACCCAAATCAAGTGAGTACAACTGCTTATCTTTTAAGGTTTCAGGGACATCGTTCTTAGCGATTGCTTGCGCAAGACCTTCGACAACTGCAGTCTTTCCGACTCCTGGTTCGCCGATGAGCACTGGGTTGTTCTTAGTGCGACGAGAAAGAATTTGCATAACGCGCTCTACTTCGAGTTCGCGTCCGATAACTGGATCAAGCTTTCCTTCACGAGCTGCTGCTGTGAGATTGCGACCGAATTGATCGAGGACAAGAGAAGTAGATGGTGTTCCTTCTGCAGGACCACCTTGTGCAACAGTCTCTTTACCTTGATAACCAGAGAGAAGTTGAATTACTTGCTGGCGAACCCGGTTGAGATCTGCACCAAGTTTGACGAGAACTTGAGCTGCAACGCCTTCGCCTTCGCGGATAAGTCCAAGAAGGATATGTTCTGTGCCGATGTAATTGTGGCCAAGTTGAAGCGCTTCACGGAGTGAGAGTTCGAGAACTTTCTTAGCGCGTGGAGTAAATGGAATATGTCCACTGGGTGCTTGCTGACCTTGGCCAATAATTTCTTCAACTTGTGCGCGAACACCTTCAAGTGAGATCCCAAGAGATTCGAGCCCCTTTGCGGCAACGCCTTCACCTTCATGGATGAGGCCAAGGAGGATATGTTCAGTGCCGATGTAATTGTGATTGAGCATGCGTGCTTCTTCTTGAGCTAGGACAACAACGCGTCGAGCTCGATCGGTAAAGCGCTCAAACATGGGCGGAACTCCTTCTGTATAACTGAATCTGTCGTAAGCCTATAACCCAGCGTAGGGAAGGCGCGAGGTGGATTGATGCTCGTGTTATAGAACCCCAGATATGGGGTCGATATTCCCGCCAGTGGCTAGAGATTGAGCAGCATCCGAGTATTGCCAAGGGTATTGGGCTTGACTGACTCGAGATCGAGGAATTCGGCAACGCCTGCATCGTAGGAGCGCAGCAGCTGTTGATAGACATCGGGCTCAACGGGTGTTCCCTGAATTTCTACAAAGCCATGGCGTCCAAAGAACTCAGTTTGAAAGGTGAGACAGAAAATTCTTGCTACACCGACTTCACGAGCGCGTTCAATGATTCGCTCCATTATTTTGTGACCAATACCTTGTTTATGCAGACTCTTCTCAACTGCAACTGTACGAACTTCTGCGAGATCTTCCCATAGCGTGTGTAGGGCACCGCATCCAACAACTTTTCCATCAAGTTCTGCAATGGTAAATTCCTGAACACCTTCATATAAAGTCACTGTCTCTTTGGCGAGCATCTGACCAGGTGCTGCATAAGAATCCACGAGCTCGCGAATTGCTTTGACATCAGAAGTTTTAGCTGGACGAATAACCAACATAATTAATCAATTTCTGGTTTAACAAGAGGAAATAAAATTGTTTCGCGAATTCCAAGACCAGTAAGAGCCATAAGAAGACGATCAACGCCCATTCCCATTCCGCCCATTGGTGGCATTCCAAATTCCATAGCACGCAAGAAATCTTCATCAACCTGCATCGCTTCTAGATCACCTTTTGCGCCAAGTTGCGCCTGTTCAATTAAGCGATCACGCTGAATGACTGGGTCGATGAGTTCGGAGTAGCCAGTTGCTAGTTCAAATCCATCGACATAGAGATCCCACTTTTCGACAACGCCAGGAATATCACGATGTGCGCGCACAAGCGGTGAGGTATCTACGGGGTAACCCATCACAAATGTTGGTTCAATCAACTTATCTTGCGCGACATGTTCGAAGATCTCTTCAGCGAGCTTGCCTGTTACCCACTTTGGGTCAATCTTCATGCCCAGCTTTGTCGCGTATTTCTTAAGTTCTTCGATAGGAGTCAACGCAGTTACTTGCTCGCCGACGCCCTCAGAGATCGCATCGTAAAGTGAAATCTCTTTCCATGTTCCACCAAGATTTGCTTGGCGACCATCATGATGTGTCACAACATGTGAACCAGATACTGCCATCGCTGCATTTTGAATCAATGCTCGAGTGACATCAGCGATTGTGCGCCAATCCCCGTAGGCCATATATGACTCAACCATGGCAAATTCTGGTGAGTGTGAAGAATCTGCACCTTCATTACGGAAGTTTCGGTTAATTTCGAATACTCGTTCGATTCCGCCAACAACACAACGCTTGAGAAAGAGTTCAGGTGCAATACGCATGAAGAGATCCATGTCGTAAGCATTACTAAATGTTTTAAATGGTCGAGCTGCTGCTCCACCATGCATTACTTGCAACATGGGAGTTTCAACTTCAATAAAGCTCTGTGAATTAAATGTTTCGCGTAGCGAACGCATGACCGCCGGACGCATACGTGCAGCTGCACGCGCTTCAGGGCGAACAATTAAATCTACATACCGCATCCGAACGCGCGTTTCTTCAGACATCGGTTTGTGATCATTCGGTAGCGGGCGCAGTGATTTTGATGCAAGTTTCCACGATGAGGCAAGGATGGAAAGTTCTCCACGCTTTGAGGTGATGATCTCACCAGTAACAGAGACCAAATCTCCTAGATCAATATCTGATTTCCACGCATCGAGTTGATCTTGACCCACTTTATCGAGAGATAACATCGCTTGAAGTTCAGTGCCATCGCCTTCGCGCAGAGTTGCAAAACAGAGCTTGCCGGTATCGCGCTTAAAGATAATTCGGCCGGTGAGACTTTCGATATCCCCTGTTGCAACATCGATTGCAAGGTCAGCGTATTTCTCGCGAATCTCTTTGAGAGATTGTGTACGAGGTACGGCAACTGGATAGGGCTCAATTCCACGCTCAATCAAGCTTGCGCGCTTCTCGCGACGAATCCGAAGTTGCTCGGGTAGGTCGTCGTCTTGAGCGGGCGCGTTATCAGTTGTCATAGTGTCGCGAGTCTACCTTTTTACCTAGTAATTCTTCTTTAACTTGCGATTCTTCTCTAACTAGAGATTCTTCTCATGGATAAGGCGAAGACCGATGAGAGTCAGATCTGGCTCGTGCTCATCAATAGTTTGAGATACTCCGATGATTAATGGGGCAAGGCCACCAGTTGCAATGACGGTGGGCGCATCGTCGTAATCCTTCGCCAATTCGGCAGTAATACGATCTACGAGACCATCAACTTGTCCAGCAAATCCAAAGATGGTGCCGGATTGAAGAGCTTCAACTGTGTTTTTACCGATAACGTTCTTAGGGCGAATTAATTCAACTTTACGTAGCTGGGCAGCACGAGCTGCAAGTGCATCGACAGAAATTTCAATTCCTGGTGCAAGTGCGCCGCCAAGGAATTCACCTTTGGGAGATACAACGTCGAGATTAGTTGAAGTTCCGAAGTCAACGACAATTGCTGGACCACCATAGAGAGTATGCGCTGCAAGAGTATTAACAATGCGATCAGCACCAATCTCCTTGGGATTATCAACCAGAAGTTGAACGCCTGTCTTAGTTCCAGGTTCAACGATGGTTGTAGTGAGTTCGCTGAAATAAGTATCAATCATGGTGCGAAGTTCGCGTAGCGTCGCTGGAACTGTAGAGCAGATAGCGAGTCCAGTAAGTGAATAACCGCTCACGAGTGCGCTGTATTGGAGCCAGAGTTCATCGGCGGTGGTGCGTGGATCAGTCTTTACGCGCCATGACTTGATGAGTTGATCTTGGTCAAAGATGCCGAGCACCGTATTGGTATTTCCGACGTCAATTGTTAATAACATAATTACTCCGCTCTCAGATCTAACCCGATATCAAAGACAGGAGCGCTGTGGGTCAGGGCTCCAATCGCTAAATAATTCACACCTGTTGCTGCATATGCCTTGGCATTTTCAAGTGATATTCCACCTGAGGCCTCGAGTTGAGTGGCGCCGTTGACGATAGCTACAGCTTCTGCGCATTGCGCCGGAGTCATATTGTCGAGCAGCACCAGATCTGGCTTCAGCGGAAGAACTTCACGCAACTGTTCCAAAGTATCTACTTCAATCTCAATCTCCGAATGTGGATACTTCGCGCGTACCTTGGAGAATGCTTGAGCTACGCCGCCAGCGGCTGCAATGTGATTATCTTTAATGAGCGCTGCATCACTTAATGACATGCGGTGATTTGTTCCTCCACCCATACGGACTGCGTATTTTTCAAGTAAACGCATTCCTGGGGTTGTCTTTCGCGTATCGCGAATTTTGCAAGAAGTTCCAGCAATTGCATCAACCCATGTGCGAGTGAGAGTTGCAATGCCACTCAAATGTCCGAGGAAATTAAGCGCTGTACGTTCGGCCAACAAGATTGCACGAGTATCTCCACGTACTGTCATCACAATGTCCCCAGCTTTTACTGCAGCACCATCTTGTACAAGAACTGCAATATCTGTCAGTCCCACTTCTTCAAGTACGGTGCGCGCCATATCAATTCCTGCAATGACACCGGTTTTGCGAGCTACAAAATCTGCAACTACTTTTTCACTTCCAGAGACTGTGGCAACTGAAGTGATGTCTTCGCCGCCTTGTAAATCTTCGGCTAAAGCTCTCTTGATTAAATCGCGATCAATCATTTACTTCCAACCTCCTGATAGCCGCTAGTCCAGTAACCCTTTTGATCTAACTGCTGCACTATGCGCTTCTTCCATAAGTCACTTGTCCCTGGAAAGTCTTCGCGCCAATGCGAACCACGGGTCTCTTGTCTGATGAGTGCTGCCTTAAGAATTGCTTGGGCGAGCTGGAATAAGTTGGTTGTCTCCCATGCTTCAACGCACGGCTCGGTGCTCTTCTTATCTTCGATACGTGTGAGATCTGAACTTGTCTTCAGAAGTGAATCGGCAGAGCGAAGTACTCCAGCGCCACGACTCATGCTCACCTGAATCTCATGACGAACATTCGGATCAAGGAGTATCGCTTGCGATGCATTTTCAACGGGATCACTCTTTTCTGGAAGATGTGCGGCAATATCTGCAGCGATACGTGCGCTAAAAACCAAGCCTTCAAGAAGCGAATTGGATGCGAGTCGGTTCGCTCCATGTACTCCAGAACAAGCAGTCTCTCCGCAGGCATAGAGCCCATTCACACTTGTGCGCCCATTGAGATCTACGCGAACTCCCCCAGATGCATAGTGAGATGCAGGAGCTACTGGAATCAAATCTTTCAGCGGATCAATACCGTGTGAAATGCATGATGCGTAAATCGTTGGGAATCTCTCCTTAAAACCTGCGAGGTGGCGAACATCGAGCCAAACATGGTGCGCACCGGTTTCATTCATCACGCGCATGATGGAAATGGCAACAACATCGCGAGGTGCAAGTTCAGCGAGCGGATGAATAGCTTGCATAAAACGTTCGCCTTTATCGTTAAGCAGATATGCACCTTCACCGCGAACTGCTTCACTAATAAGTGGCTGCTGTCCTTCTGAGTTTTCACCGAGCCATAAAACAGTTGGATGGAATTGGATAAATTCAACATCTGCAACTTTTGCACCAGCGCGCAGTGCTAACGCGACACCATCACCAGTAGAAACAGATGGGTTTGTCGTTTGCGCAAATACCTGACCCAGCCCACCAGTTGCTAGAACTACTGCGCGCGCTAATCCACGACCCACACCATCGCGACTTCCAGCCCCAATGACGTGGAGAGTTACTCCGCAGACTTCGCCAATATCGTTCTTAAGCGCATCGAGTACGAGTGCATGCTCTACAACTTCAATCTCGGGATCGTTCTGCACTGCGGCAAGAAGTGCACGAGAAACTTCTGCGCCTGTTGCATCTCCGCCTGCATGCAGAATGCGATTGCGTAGGTGTCCACCTTCGCGCGTTAGCGCGATCTCACCGCTTGCTTCTTTATCGAAGATTGCTCCGCGCTCAATTAATTTTCGAACAGCTTCTGGACCTTCAGTGACAAGTACGCGCACTGCATCAACATCGCAGAGACCTGCACCTGCTACCAGTGTGTCTTTCTCATGCGCTTGCGGTGAATCACCATCGCCAAGGGCAGCAGCGATACCGCCCTGAGCCCATTTTGTAGAACCTTCATCGACGCGCGCTTTTGTTACAAGAAGTACAGAAAGTCCATATGTGCGACATTGCAATGCAGTAGTTAAACCAGCAATACCTGATCCAACAACAATGACATCAGCAGATGCAGTCCACCCAGGTGGGGGCGCTAGTAGCTTCATACGCGACTTCCCATCTGCATATTGTCAATCAAACGCACTCCATTTATCCACCCAGCGACAATCGCTCGGAGATCTTGTGTAGTCGATTGAGCGTGAGCAAATGTTTTCTCGTCAATAAAATCAGCATAATCAAGAGTGAAGGCGGGCTCACTCGCCAAGATATTTCGAAGTTTGTCTTCAGTCTTCGACTCAGTGAGAGCTCTGTAAATAATCTGTGCCGCTTTTCGTCCTTCAGGAGAGAGTCGCACATTACGAGAAGACAATGCTAAGCCATCACTTTCGCGAATTGTTGGAGCGGCAATGATTTCAATATCTCCAGCAATAGTTCTAATAAGTTGTAATTGCTGAAAATCTTTCTCTCCGAAAATAGCCCATTTCGGTTTTACTAAATCAAAGAGCCGACGAACAACGGTAAGGACGCCATCAAAGTGGCCAGGGCGTGATTTACCTTCATATATCTCACCGAGAGGACCTGCTGATTGCTGGGCAAAACCTGCTGGATAAATCTCAGCTTGATGAGGAAGCCATAAATACGAAACACCTGCAGCTGCTGCAATCTCAATATCAGCCTCGGGTGTGCGCGGATATTTCGCTAAATCTTCTTCGCTTTCAAATTGGAGTGGATTAACAAAGATGCTTGCAACAACGTTATCGCTATATTTTTTTGCGATGCGAAAGAGAGAAGCGTGCCCTACGTGCAGTGCGCCCATCGTCGGAACAAATGCGCAGGCAGAAGGAAGCTCGCGAGCATCTGTTACTACTTTCATGGCTCCAGTCCTTTCAGGTACCGGGCAGGCAGTAGCGCAATTCTAACGCCTGACAGCAGCTGCGTCTAAAGCGTTATGCCAGATGAGCCAACAGCTCAGAGATTTTCCCGCGGGTAAGAAGGATTGCATCAGGTTCAATCTCATGCCACGGCTCTAGGACAAAGCGTCGTTCATATGCTCGAGGATGTGGAAGTTCAAGTTCGTCAGCTCTGCTTAACAAATTTCCATATTGAATGAGATCGAGATCGATGGTGCGCGGTCCCCATTTTTCATTCCGTTCTCTTCCCAATGATTTTTCAATTCCATGGAGAAGTGAAAGTAAATCAAGTGCAGGCAATTGACTTTCAATAATGCAGACCGCGTTGATGTAATCAGGTTGCTCTGGACCACCTACAGGTTTAGTTGTGTAATACGAAGAGAGTGCGATCAATTCGGTGGATTCGCGGAGCATCGCAACTGCCAGATCCATCTGTTCTTTGGGGTTTCCAATATTGGCGCCCAGTGCAATTACTGCCTTCATCGAATAATTGTTACTGAAATATCGGTTGCTTGAGCTGAGATCGGAGCCTTGGGTTTATGCACAGTCACTGCAATTTTTGAAATCTCTGAGTGCCCCGCTTTAATGCGATCGGCGATTCGGCCAGCTAGCCTTTCAATGAGTTGAACTCTCTCGCCAGTAATCTCCTCGACAACGACATCTGCAAGCGCACCATAATCAATGGTGTCTGAAAGCTCATCCGAAATACATGCTCGAGATAAATCCAGATGGATTTCAAGATCAACAAAGAAATCTTGACCATTCTTAGCTTCGTGATCAAAGACGCCGTGATATCCGAAACCCCAAATGCCTTTAATAGTAATTAGATCGCTCATGAGTGAGCTGCCTTCACATTTGCCTTCACGCCATGAACTCTAACTCCCCAAATACCTTTATCTACAAGTGATCTGGTTACTTCGACGGTAGCTTCTTCGCGGTCTTCAGGTTTATCTCCGCCAAGGAAACGTTTACGAGAGTGGCCTATCAGAACTGGATAACCCAGCGCGGTAAATTCATCGATGCGATTGAGGAATTCCCAGTTATGGTCGGCATCTTTAGCAAATCCGATTCCTGGGTCGAGAATGATCTTCTCGCGCTTAATGCCTGCAGAAATTGCTTTGCGAAGTTGCACTGAAACTTCGTCAATTACCTCTGAAACAACATCGTTATAAAACGCTTTGGAATTCATATCTTTTGAATGTCCCCGCCAATGCATCAAAATGTATCGACAATCTAAAGCGGCCACTGTCGAAAACATTTCAGGATCTGCAGCACCTCCGCTAACATCGTTGACAAAAGTTGCGCCAGCTTCAATAGCAAATTTTGCAGTTGATGCGCGCATAGTGTCGACACTAATGACAATTGCCCGTGAAGCAAGCTCACGAATTACTGGAATGATGCGAGCTTGTTCCTCTTCGGCTGATACTCGATCAGCACCTGGACGCGTTGATTCGCCGCCAACATCGATGATGTCAGCACCATCTTTAGCCATTGCAATGCCATGGGCGACTGCTTGGGCTTGATCGAAGTGGAGTCCACCATCGGCAAAAGAGTCAGGGGTGACATTGAGAATGCCCATCACCAACATGTGAATTATCGATTCGTAATGAGGCTAATTGCTTCAGCTCGAGTTGCGGCATCTCGTAGAACTCCACGTACGGCTGATGTAGTTGTACGCGCCTGCGATTTACGAACACCGCGCATTGACATACAAAGATGTTCGCAATCAATAATGACTATCACACCCATGGGTTTAAGAATTTCAACAAGCGCATCAGCTATTTGTGTTGTGAGGCGTTCTTGCACTTGAGGTCGACGGGCAAAGAGATCTACGAGGCGGGCAACTTTTGAGAGGCCGGTGATTTTTCCGCTGGGGATATAACCCACATGTGCAACGCCATGAAATGGCGTGAGGTGATGTTCGCAATGTGAAAATACTTCGATATCGCGAATGATGACAAGTTCTTCATGTCCGATATCAAAGGTAGTGGTTAATACTTCCTCAGGCTTCTGCCACAGACCTTCAAAGTTCTCTTTAAAGGCTCGTGCAACGCGTGCAGGAGTATCTTTCAGACCTTCGCGATCTGGATCTTCACCGAGCGCTAAGAGAAGTTCGCGTACCGCTTTTTCAGCTCGCTCCTGATCGTATGGATGCGCTGCACGTCCATCGTGTGGCCCCATAGAAACTGGAGAAATTTCAGTCACTGGAAGTTGCCTTCTTAACGCGACGAATTTTACGTGGAGCAGCATCATTTGCAGGTACTACTCGTTCAGGAATTTCGACTGGAGGTTGCGTAGAAGGAAGTCGAGTGGGAGAACCTGTCCATGCTGGACGGTTTGGCCACGACTTCACCTTTGCGAAGATGGTTGAAATCTCTTCTTTATTGAGAGTCTCTTTCTCAAGCAACTGAAGCACCATCTCATCGAGAATGGATCGATTCTCTTCAAGAATGTCATACGCCTCTTGATGTGCTTTCTCAATTAATTTGCGAATTTCTGCATCGACAGTTGATGCAAGGCTCTCTGAGTAATCACGTTGATGTCCGTAATCGCGTCCCATAAATGGTTCGGATGCATCAGTACCCAACTTGATTGCACCAATTGCTTCAGTCATTCCATATTGAGTCACCATGGCACGTGCAAGAGCCGTTGCCTTTTCAATATCGTTGGAAGCGCCTGTTGAAGGATCGTGGAAGATAAGTTCTTCTGCAGCGCGACCACCTAATGAATATGCCAACTGATCAAGTAATTGATTACGTGTTGTTGAATACTTGTCATCATCGGGAAGAACCATTGTGTAGCCGAGCGCACGACCACGCGGCATGATCGTGATCTTATGAACTGGATCAGTATGAGGAAGCGCGTATGCAACAAGCGCATGGCCAGCTTCGTGATAGGCAGTTACGCGGCGTTCTTCTTCTGACATGAGTCGTGATTTACGTTGTGGGCCAGCCATCACGCGATCGATTGCTTCGTCTATCTGTGAATAAGTAATTGTCTTCTGGCCTTCACGAGCAGTAAGTAGCGCTGCCTCATTGAGAACATTTGCTAGATCTGCACCTGTAAATCCTGGTGTGCGACGTGCATATGCGACGAGTTCAACATCTTTTGCAAGCGGCTTACCTTTCGCATGCACTTTGAGAATATCTTCACGGCCTTTGAGATCAGGGCGTTCAACTGGAATCTGTCGATCGAATCGACCAGGGCGAAGAAGTGCAGGATCTAAAACATCTGGACGGTTTGTTGCTGCAATAAGAATTACTTGTCCATTTGCTTCAAAACCATCCATCTCAACCAGAAGCTGGTTCAGAGTTTGTTCACGTTCATCGTGGCCACCACCCATACCTGCTCCGCGCTGACGTCCGACTGCATCGATTTCATCGACAAATACAATTGCAGGAGCGTTGGCCTTTGCTTGATTGAAGAGATCGCGAACACGAGCTGCACCAACTCCGACAAACATTTCGACAAAGTCAGATCCAGAAATTGAATAGAAAGGAACTTTTGCTTCTCCTGCAACTGCACGTGCAAGGAGGGTCTTACCTGTTCCTGGAGGACCGTATAGAAGTACACCTTTAGGAATCTTTGCACCCAACTGTGCATACTTTTCTGGATCAGCTAGGAAATCCTTAATCTCCTCGAGTTCTGCAATAGCCTCATCAGCACCTGCAACATCAACAAATGTATTTTGTGGGACATCGTTGTTCTGTAACTTCGCTCGTGACTTTCCAAATGAAAATACTCGATTACCGCCTTGAGCATTGCTCATCATGAGGAAGAACAAGAAACCAATAATCAGAATTGGTCCGAAGGTGAAGAAAAGTGAAGTCAGGAATGACTGTGTAGGAACGCTGACATTCCACCCTTTGGCAGGCGGATTTGCTGTCAGTGCATCAACAAGGGTTGGCTCCTGACGCGCTACGTACGAAGCCTCGACCTTTGTGGCACCTTTAATGGTATTTCCACTCGAAAGAATGAGACGAATTTTTTGAGATTTATCGATTAAGACTGCTGATTCAACTTGTGACTTTGAGATTGCATCAACAGCTTGTGAAGTCTTGATTTCGGTATAGCGATTGGCCGCATTGGTAATCTGACCAAAGATTGTCACACCGAAAATTGCGACGATAATCCAGAAAAGCGGACCACGAAAAATCTTCTGGGAGCGAGTCTGCGGTGCTTTCTTACCAGGCACATTGCCAGAAGCTTTTCCTACCTTCTTGGATGTAGCTTTCTTCAACTTATTGAGGGGGTTATTTGATGGGGTCTGGGAAGTCATGAAATTCCTTATGAGTACATGTGCTTAGCAAGCACACCAATAAATGAAAGGTTTCGGTATTTCTCATTAAAATCGAGACCATACCCAACAACAAATTCTTTAGGAATATCAAAGCCAACATATTTCACATCGACTTCAACTTTTGCAGCTTCTGGCTTGCGCAGAATTGCAAGAATTTCTACTGAAGCTGCACCGCGAGAGTAAAGGTTTGCTTTGAGCCAAGAAAGTGTCAGACCTGTATCGACAATATCTTCGACAATCAGTACATGACGACCAGTGATATCGCGATCGAGATCTTTCAGGATACGAACCACACCACTTGATTTTGTTCCAGAACCGTAAGAAGAGACAGCCATCCAATCCATCTCGATATGAGTTTGCATGGCGCGTGTGAGATCTGCCATCGCCATAATTGCGCCCTTAAGAACGCCGACGAGAAGAACTTTCTTATCTTTGTAATCAGCATCAACGCGTGCTGCAAGTTCAGCAATCTTTGCTGCAAGTTGCTCTTCTGTTGCAATTACCTTTTCAACATCGCTTCCGACTGTTGCTAAATCCACGTGGTCCGCTCCTCGATTACTCAGGCTGGGCTAAGAGCGAAAGTCTGCCCGAAATTCGCTCAACCTTCACACCACCGGGAAGGTGCAGCGCCCCTTGTCCGTGCCAGGAAGTGACGAGCGCCTCAACGCCAGCGAGGTGATCGGCTGTAATTGAGCCTGAAGGGGCGCCAGCAGCGTAGATCGCAGCCCTCAGGATTCGGGAGCGAATTGCTCGCGCCAAGGTGGATAAATGCTCGCAATCAAGGCTTGTGAGATCAGAGCGAGAAATCTCAATCTGAGCAATCTCATCGAGGGCATCAGCATCATCGCGCAGAATTGAAGCACTTCGCGCGAGTGCAGCTGCGATTCCTGGTCCAAGTTTCTCTTCCATCACTGGAAGAATTTCGGTGCGAACTTTTACTCGTGAAAATTCTGTTTTGCCATTATGTGGGTCATTCCACAGTTCGACTCCAACTTCTTTACACGCGGCGACAGTCTCTGCCCGTGTGATCTGAAGAAGTGGGCGAATATAGATTCCATTTTCAACTGCCATACCCGATAAAGAACGAGTACCTGAACCGCGTGCAAGTCCTAAGAGAACAGTTTCAGCTTGATCATCGCGAGTGTGACCTAAGAAGATTTTCGTTGCCTTCTCTTGCGAAGCGCACTCACCAAGAGCTTGATAGCGTGCATCGCGAGCGCCAGCTTCGATGCCGGACTTAGTAGAGACCACAACTTTTTTACAAATGACTTTGCCATAACCCATCTCTTTCAATTGTTTCTCAACTTTTTCTGCTTGTGCAGCTGATCCGCTCTGTAATTGGTGATCAATCGTCACGCCAATCGGAGTGATTGCACATGCTTTTGCCTCTTTGAGAATTGCTGCAGCCAGTGCAAGTGAATCTGCTCCGCCAGAGACTGCAACCAAGACGATATCGCCGGCTTCAAGACGAGCGAGATGTGGTTTTACAGCGTTGCGAATTGCAACGATGGCATCGGTCATAGGTGAAGGTTAGACCCGACCACCAAATGGCATAAGCCCCTTCACGCTGTAGATATTGGAGTAGAGCAAGCCTTTATCCTTTGAATTTGCCTCCCACATCATTCCGCCGCCTGCATAGATGGTGATGTGGTGAATTGTTGAGATCGTGCCTTTATATGAGTAGAAGAGGAGATCACCTGGTTGAAGTTCATTGAGTGAAACATGCTTTGTATAGCCTGAATACAAGGCAGAGTTAAGGCGATCCCAATTTGGCCAATCAAGACCGGCAGCTTTATAGGCGGCGTAGACAAGTCCAGAACAGTCAAAGGAGTTAGGTCCTTGAGTTCCCCAAATATATGGCTTGCGTGCAAGTACTTGCTTCTTCGCATACG
>AQUA01000013.1 GCA_000372185.1 actinobacterium SCGC AAA278-O22
CGCCAGCTTCGACTACGAGACCAACTTTGGTGCGAGTCTTTTCGCGGATGAGGTGGTGGTGTACTGCTGCAGTGAGCAAGAGTGAAGGAATTGGGCAATCTTCAGCATCGCCATCACGATCAGAGAGCACGATGATGTGCGCACCGTTTGCAATCGCCTCTGATACTTCTCGCTTGATTTCTTCAAGTCGAGCACGCAAGGTATTTCCATCGCCACTTACTGGGAAGAGACCACGCACGACATAGGCTGCAAGTTCTGGATAGTCATCATCTGCATTGACATGAATAATCTTGGCGAGTTCATCATTATCAATGACTGGAAATGCAAGCGAGATTTGCTTACATGATTCTGGTCCAGGATCAAGCAAATTATGTTCAGGTCCGAGCGAACCACCCAGACTTGTGACAAGCTCTTCACGAATCGCATCCAGTGGTGGATTTGTTACTTGAGCAAAGAGCTGAGTGAAATAGTCAAAGAGAAGTCGTGGCTTGCCTGACAGTGCAGCGATTGGGGTATCAGTTCCCATTGAACCAAGCGCTTCTCCCCCACCTTTAGCCATAGGAGTTACGATGATTTTGATTTCTTCTTCCGTATAACCAAAAGCCTTCTGGCGACGAATGACTGATTTATGTGGGTAGACAATGTGCTCGCGAGATGGAAGATCAGAGAGCTTGATCATTCCTTCTTTAAGCCATGTGCCATATGGAGCTGCATCTGCAAGAGAATCTTTGATTTCATCATCTTCGATGATGCGTCCCTCTTCGATATCGACAAGGAACATCTTTCCTGGTTGAAGTCGACCCTTGCGAACAATTTTTTCTGCAGGGAAATCAAGAACGCCAACTTCTGAAGCAAGTACAACAAGTCCATCATCTGTAACCCAGAAGCGGGAAGGACGAAGGCCATTGCGATCGAGAACTGCACCAACTTGGTGTCCATCGGTAAATGTCACGCAGGCAGGTCCATCCCATGGCTCCATCAGTGATGCATGGAATGCATAGAAGTCACGTCGCTTTTGAGACATCGTTGCATGGTTCTCCCATGCTTCAGGAATCATCATCAAAACTGCATGTGGCAGAGAACGTCCACCTAGATAGAGAAGTTCGAGAACTTCATCGAATGATGCCGAGTCAGAGCCAGACATTTCAACAATTGGGAAAAGTCGCTTGAGGTCTCCGCTAATGAGGTTGCTCTCAAGCAGAGATTCGCGAGCTCGCATCCAGTTGCGGTTTCCCTTAACGGTATTGATTTCACCGTTATGTGCAATAAAGCGGTAAGGATGGGCAAGTGGCCATGAAGGGAATGTATTTGTAGAAAAACGAGAGTGAACCAGTGCAAGCGGAGATACGACCCGCTTATCACTGAGATCTGGGAAGAACTCTTCTAATTGACCAGTTGTGAGCATTCCCTTGTACACAATCGTCTGAGAGGAAAGAGATGGGAAGTAGAGATCGAGAGAATGTTCTGCGCGCTTGCGGAGTGCAAACGCACGTCGGTCAAGTGCGATACCTGATTCTTTCTGTGCTCCTGCAACAAAGAGTTGTTTGAATTGCGGCATGACAGAAAGCGCGGTTTTACCCAGTGATGCTGGATTGATAGGAAGTTCGCGCCATCCAAGAACTGTCAGACCTTCTTCGGCTGCAAGCTGTGCAATTTCAGTTTCAACCGAGACACCTTGTGCAATAAATGCAATACCTGTTGCGTAAGAGCCTTCGGCAGGAAGTTTAAATTGAGTTTCAGCGCGATAGAAGGCATCCGGTATACGAATAAGAATTCCAGCTCCATCACCTGAATCTGGTTCAGCCCCAGATGCGCCTCGGTGTTCGAGATTTCGTAGCGCTGTAAGTGCCTTTTCTACAATGTCATGTGTTGCGACTTTATTGAGAGTGGCCACCATCGCGACGCCGCATGCATCATGTTCTTGAGCAGGATCGTAGAGACCCTGCGCTGCGGGATAGTTCGATGAGAGTGCCATAACCCGTTGTCCTTTTTTAATCTAACAAAAGGGACAACTTTGGCCCGGTAAAACTAGAGCGAAACGATAAATCAGTGTCGAAAGGGTAGCAAGGGGGTGGGTTAGATGCCACTCACATGCAAGATTTGCCCGATTCCGGCGGTAATCGCCATTCCGAGGCAGCCTCCGCCGATGACGCGCAAGGTTGGGATGAGCAACTTTGACCCCGCCGTCTTAGCGCTAATGATTCCAGTAAAGATCAATCCGATGATGGTGAAGATGATGATGCTCCATGCTGCCTTCCCGTGAGAAGGGGCAAATGCACCTACAAATGGAATCAATCCCCCGGCAGTAAAACTCAGCGCAGATGCAATTGCGGCCTGCACTGGACGAGCCTTTGTATGAGGATGTTGGCCAAGCTCATCTCGCAGATGTGCCTCAAGCGGATCTCTTGCGTGCATCGTTGTAGCAACTTCTGTTGCCAACTCGCGTGACAATCCGCGATTTATATAAATCTCAATTAGTTCTTCGAGTTCACCGTCTGGATCAATCGCTAAATGTTCAATCTCAAGAAGTCGATCAGATTCTTCAATATCGTTCTGTGAACGAACTGAAACATATTCACCTACAGCCATCGACATCGCTCCTGCAGCGATACCTGCCGCGCCAGCTGTGATAAGAAAACTCTGTTCGGCACGCGCTGTTGCAACACCAATCATCAAGCTTGCGGTGGATACAAGTCCATCATTTGCTCCGAGTACCGCTGCGCGTAACCATCCTGCACGATGGGTGCGGTGATGGAGGTTGCGCTGATATACATCTTCAAGAGCCATATTTATAGCCTACCTCTTGGATGTGAAAATGCGCGTGAAGACGAGAGTTCCTGCCGCACAGAGCAGCAGCGAAACGTATTGATTGAGACGAAGCCCACCTATTGTGTGCGCCTGATCAATGCGAAGAGCTTCGATGAAGAAGCGCCCACAACTATATCCAGCAACATAGAGAGCAAAGAGAGAGCCCCTTCTGCATTGTGGCGTGAGCCGAATCAGAATGAATGCAAGAAATAGACACCACAAGGACTCGTAGAGAAATGTTGGATGGAAAGTTGAATAGCTTTCAAAACCACGTGGGCGTAAATATTCGGGAATGGAGAGCGCCCATGGTGTGTCGAGTGGTCTGCCGAAGAGTTCGCCATTAAACCAATTTCCCCAACGACCAATCGCTTGGGCTAGCAATAATCCAGGCGCAAGTGCATCAGCAAAATCGGAAAAAGGGGGAAGATCTCTCTTCTGTGCAGATTTCTTATAGGCAAAGAACGCGGCGAGAGTTCCTAGAGCAATTGCGCCCCAGATACCAAGTCCACCATTCCACACCTTAAAAATATCTTGCAAAGATCCATTTGCTCCAAAATATTTTTCAGGTGTGGTAACCACATGATAGAGACGACCGCCAATTACTCCTGCTGGGATCGCATAGATTGCTATATCTGCCACAACGCCTTCAACATCCAAAAAGGCTTTAGTAAATCTTCGATTGCCAAGCCAGATTGCTACAGCAACGCCTGCGATGATGCAGAGTGCGTAGAAATGAATAGTTAGTGGCCCAATTTCAACTGCCGATGTGGCCGGAGTTGGAATTGAAAGGCGCACGCTTAACCGCGTTCTACAGCTGCTTTAAATTTATCGGCGCTGAAGTACTCGGTCTTACGGTCAATTTCTTTTCCGTTGATGAAGACTGTTGGCGTTGAATTGACATTCGCTTTGGCGCCAGCTGCCGCAACATTGGAGACCCAGCCTTTGTAATCCATATTATTGACACACGAAGTGAACTTCTTGGATGTAATTCCAGTTGCCTGACCGAGAACTGCCAGAACATCGTTTGTCCACGCTCCTGAATTTTCAGCCGGCTGGTTTGCATAGAGTGTGCGGTGATAACCAAGGAATTTATTCTGATCTGCCGAACAGGCTGCAGCATTCGCTGCATTAATTGACTCAGGTCCAAGGAATGAAAGGGTGTGATAAATGACCTTTGCCTTCTTATCTTTGATCAATGACTCGATGTAATCACCTTGCATCTTTTCAAATTGGGCACAGATTGGGCATTGAAAGTCTTCATAAATATCAAGAACCGGGACAGATGTGAGGTCACCGTTGAAGACAATGCCGTAACCATTTTCAGCAGAGACGCTGGCAGGAACTGCAGCAGTTGAATTAGTTCGCTTGGAAAGAACAGTTGGTACCAGCATGAGAAGGACTACGCCGACGACCACAGCAATTACAAGATTGCGAGTGAAGTTGTCTTTGCCTGGTTTCTGATTAGCCATGGTTCTTTTCTCCATTTGATATCTGTCGGTCTAGGCCAAATTTACTTTGCGGATAGCGAATTAGGTAAATCGCCAAGAGCGCCAGCCCACCATCACGCAGGAGTTCAGGGAGGTAATTCGCTGTGCCTGGGGCAACTTGTCCTCCGCCTCCAAAGCACCCGCAATCGATAGAGAGGCCGCGTGCCCACGCTTGAGAAATTCCGATGATGAAAGCAATCATCAGTGCAGCTCCGACTATGGCGGAGATGCGAATAGCTGCTCCAATTACGAGCAGGATTCCAATCGCAATTTCAATAAATGGAAGAACGATACCTAGAAGGTTTGCAACTGAAATCGGGAGAAGTTCATATGCGCGCACAGCCATCTGAGATTTATCAAGGTGCTGATACTTGAGAAGCCCTGCAGCAAGTAGTACGCCACCTAGTATCAAGCGAGCAAGTAGACCAATCCATGGGAGATATTTCTTCATCGTCCTTCACGTACTCCTAACGCTAATTCAGATGCAAGAGTTCTAACCGCAGCTATTCCACTTTCCTCATTGGGCGCGTTGAGGAGTGCGTTGATAAATGCCGATCCCACAATGACACCATCTGCATATCCTGCAACAGCTTTCACTTGTTCGCGAGTAGAGACGCCGAGCCCAACGGCGATAGGCAAATCTGTCGTCGTGCGAATACGCGCTACGAGATCTGGCGCACCCGAAGAGACTGTTGCACGAGTTCCGGTTACTCCCATCAAACTCGCTGCATAGACAAAACCACCACATCGTGACGTTACCTGTGGAAGTCTGGAAGCTGAGGTACTTGGAGCAACGACATAGATCGGATTGATGCCGCTCTTTTCAACTGCCTGCTTCCATGAAGATGACTCTTCGATGGTGAGGTCTGGGGTAATCACTCCTGAACCACCATTATCGGCAATGGATTGAGCAAACTTTTCCACGCCATATTTTTCAATGGGGTTCCAATATGTCATGACAACCGCAGCGACTCCTGCATCGGTTGCTGCCTTGAGCGCATCAAATACATCTTGTGCGCCTGTGCCCTGAGCAAGTGAAGTATCAGCAGCAGCTTGAATAGTCGGTCCATCCATCACTGGATCGCTGTAGGGGAAACCAATTTCAATGGCATCTACCCCACCATCGACAAATGCCTGAATCACTTTTTTACAACCATCAATACTAGGAAAACCAGCAGGTATATATGCAATCAGCGCTGCACGGTTTTCAGCGCGAACTTTTACAAAGAGATCATCAAGCGGAGTTGTCATTTACAGTGGAATTCCAAAGTACTGCGCTGCAGTTTGCACATCTTTATCTCCACGTCCAGAGAGATTAATCAAGATGATGGCATCTTTACCAAGTTCATTTCCTACTTGAAGTGCCCCTGCCAACGCATGCGCTGTCTCAATGGCGGGAATGATTCCTTCAGTTTGACATAGAAGCGCGAAGGCATGCATCGCTTCTGCATCTGTAACGGCGCGATATTCAGCGCGACCGATATCGTGCAAGTAAGCATGTTCTGGTCCTACGCCTGGATAATCCAAGCCTGCAGATATTGAATGGGATTCGATTGTCTGACCATTCTCATCCTGCAGTACATAGGTGCGGTTTCCATGAAGTACTCCTGGAGATCCACCAGTAATTGTTGCTGCATGCCGACCAGTTTCAACACCATCACCAGCTGCCTCAAGACCTATGAGTCGAACATCTGTATCTGAGATGAATCGATGGAAGATTCCGATTGCATTAGATCCGCCACCCACACATGCCAATACAGCATCAGGCAGGCGACCGGTTAATTCGAGTACTTGCTCTCGGGCTTCTTCTCCAATGATCTTATGGAAATCACGGACCATGGAAGGAAATGGATGTGGCCCTGCAACTGTGCCAAGTAAGTAATGTGTTGTTTCAACATTGGTGACCCAGTCACGCATTGCTTCATTGATGGCATCTTTAAGAGTGCGAGAACCAGATGTCACTGGAACAACTTCTGCGCCTAGTAATTTCATGCGGGCAACGTTGAGAGCTTGACGTTTTGTATCTTCTTCACCCATATATACAACGCACTCAAGACCCATTAAGGCTGCAGCAGTTGCAGATGCAACGCCATGTTGTCCGGCACCAGTCTCAGCGATGATGCGTTTCTTTCCCATGCGCTTTGTAAGTAGAGCTTGTCCAAGAACGTTATTAATTTTGTGGCTACCAGTGTGGTTGAGATCTTCGCGCTTGAGAATAATCCGCGCTCCCCCAGCATGTTCGGCAAATCGTTTGGCTTCTGTGATGATGCTTGGACGTCCTGAGTAAGTGCGGTGAAGTTGCGCTAACTCTTCTAAAAATGTGGAGTCTGTCTGCGCCTTGATGCGTGCTGCATCAAGTTCTTCAAGAGCGCCGATTAACGCTTCAGGAACGAAACGACCTCCGTAGGGACCAAAATGTCCTGCGAGATCATCGACAGTTGTCATGGCGAAAGACTACCTGCGACCTAATAGTTCCTGCATGGCGGAAATCGGATCCCCAGATTTCACTAGAGATTCTCCGACCAAGATGGCTGTAGCACCTGCCTTCTGAGCGAATTCGACGTGCGAACGAGTTGCAATGCCAGATTCGGCGACGCGAATCACATCTGATGGAATTCGCGGAATGAGGTCTGCAAAGGCTGCGCTATCGACTTCGAGAGTTTTCAGATTACGCGCATTAACCCCAATAATTCTAGGTTCAATCTCCATTGCGCTATCAAGTTCTTGTGCAGTGTGGATTTCAACGAGAGCTGCCATTCCGAGCTCGGTTGCAAGATCATAGAAATCTTTGAGTTGACTCTTCGAGAGTGCAGCAACGATTAATAGAACAATGTCGGCACCATGTGCACGAGCTTCGAGAAATTGATACTCATCCACCATAAAATCTTTACGTAACACCGGAATTGTGATGCGCTCGCGAACAGCATCGAGATCATCGAGTGATCCTCCAAAACGACGCTTCTCGGTCAACACACTGACAGCAGCAGCTCCTGCCTCTTGATATTGCTCAGCAAGTGATGCTGGATCCGAAATGGTTGCAAGTGAACCTTTACTTGGTGAAGACCGTTTTACTTCTGCAATGACATTCATTTCAGCACGAGTCAGAAATAAGTGTGCATCCACAGCGGGCGCAGTCTGCTCCATGCGTTGATGTATCTGGGCAAGCGGTAATCGTCGAGCAGCTAAATCTTCTCGGACACCTTCAATGATGGAGTCCAGAACACTCATGGCTGTTCCTCTGTGGGATCGATTCCTTTATCCATGGCGTTCCATGGAGAAAGTTTGCGCGGCGATCTTTCATAGCGCGCTGAAAGGCGTACTCGTCGACTGATTGAGATTGCTAACACTGCAACAAGAAATAGTGAAAATCCGAGTTTAAACATCAGCCACGCTTCAATTCATTTGCAGCAGTGACGGCACCGAGAACTGCTGCAGCTTTGTTGAGAGTTTCTTCATTTTCGGATGCAGGGTCAGAATCTGCAACAAGACCTGCACCTGCTTGGACATAGGCAACACCTTGATGAAGTAGCGCAGTTCGAATGGCAATGCAGGTATCAATATTCCCCGTGAAATCAAAGTAACCAATAGCTCCGCCATATAAACCACGTCGAGTCGGTTCTAGCGTTTCAATGATTTCCATGGCTCGGGGCTTGGGCGCACCAGAGAGGGTTCCGGCTGGGAAGACTGAGAAGAGTGCATCAATCGGTGTTGAGTCTTTGCCTAATTCACCAATTACTGTCGAAACAATGTGCATGACATGTGAGTAACGCTCAATATGCATAAAGTCGATTACTTCAACGCTTCCCGGAGCGCACACACGTCCTAAATCGTTGCGACCCAGATCGACCAACATCAGGTGCTCTGCTCGCTCTTTCGGATCAGCTAAAAGTTCTTCTCCTAATCGAATATCTTCTTCGACCGATACCGATCTGCGACGAGTGCCGGCTATTGGATGCACCATTACTTCAGAACCTGTCACTTTTACGAGGGCTTCAGGGCTTGAACCCACAACTTCAATGCCATCTTCAAAACGGAAGAGATACATGTAAGGACTTGGATTGTTAAGACGGAGCATGCGATAGACATCAAGCGCATCGGCTGTACATGGCATCGAGAATCGTTGCGAAAGTACGATTTGAAATGCCTCACCCGCCCGAATTTCTTCTTTAGCTATATCTACCTTCGACATAAATTCTGCTGCGCTCATATTGCGCTCAAAGAGAGGCGCTGATTTTGCTGGAATTTGCGAGACATCGCCTGCAAGTGGAACGAGAAGTTCAGCTTGCATACGATCAAGTCGAGCCACTGCATCGGCATATGACTCATCAATTCTTTCATCAGAGCCATCCCAATTAATGGCATTGGCGATGAGAGTGATTGTCCCTTCGCTGTGATCCATTACTGCAACATCACTCGTCAACATAAATGCAATCTCAGGAAGATCAATATCTTTAGTCGCAAGGTTTGGAACCTTTTCAAGTCTGCGCACAGAGTCATAGCCCATGTAACCAACAAGACCACCCGTAAGAGTTGGTAGCCCATCAATTTTGGGAGACTTCAGATGTGCAACTGTCTTACGAAGGGCCTCGAGAGGATTCATTCCCTGTGGAACTCCTGCAGGTGGTTTTCCTAACCAGACCGCTACGCCATCTTTTTCAGTCAGAGTTGTTTGGCTGTGAGCTCCAATAAATGAGTAACGTGACCAGACTCCGCCATGTTCGGCAGATTCAAGGAGGAAAGTTCCGGGAAGATTCTTCGCTAACTTCTTATAGATATTAAGCGGAGTTTCGCCATCGCCTAAAAGTTTGCGATAGACAGGAATGACGTTATTGGTCTTGGCATATGCGCGAAATTCTTCAATTTTCATTTCGCAGTCTCAATATTTCTATGGAAACAAGTGCGTTCTCCAGTGTGACAGGCAGCGCCGGTCTGTTCAACAGTGATGAGCAAGGCGTCACCATCGCAATCAATCGCGATGGAATGCACTAATTGAATATGGCCTGAGGTCGCACCTTT
>AQUA01000014.1 GCA_000372185.1 actinobacterium SCGC AAA278-O22
AGCTGCGATAGCCGAGTCAACGGTTCCATGTCAAGAATTTACTTCGGATCTTTTTATCATTCCGTTGGGAGATGTAGCGAAGGAGAAGGCGATGGTAATTGGCCAGCAACTTCGTGCTGCGAGTATTCGTACTGAAATCGCTTTCGGAGATCGAGCGTTGAAAGGTGCGATGAAGGCCGCTGATAAATCCGGCGCTCGTTATGTGATTGTCGTGGGCGAATCTGAAATTGCCGATGGGGAAGTGGAGCTCAAGAGAATGTCAGATGGAGTGACATCCTCGGTTAAGATTGACCGATTACAGGCAGAGTTGTTGCGAGTTCTCTCGCTCTGATTCACCCACACACAAAGGCGGCGTTACAGGATGTTAAGAAATCACGATGCAGGTGCGCTTCGCGCATCTCATGCTGGCCAGACTGTGACCTTGGCCGGATGGGTTGCTCGGCGCCGCGATCATGGTGGAGTTGCCTTTATTGATTTACGCGATGCCACTGGTTCAGTGCAGGTCGTTATTCGCGATGAAAAGATGGCAGGACAACTTCGCGCCGAATGGTGTTTGCAAATCACCGGTGAGGTCACGCTGCGACCTTCAGGAAATGAAAATCCAAATATTCCGACAGGTGCCATTGAAGTCATGGGCGATGATGTTGTTGTTTTAAGCGAATCGGCTCCACTTCCGTTCCCAGTTGATTCAGGTAGCGAAGTAGATATCTCGGAAGAAGTGCGCCTACGCTATCGCTACCTCGATCTCCGCCGCGAAGGACCTGCAGCGAATTTACGACTTCGCTCGAAGGTAACGTCTGCAATTCGCAACGTCATGGAAGAGCTTGAATTCCTCGAGATCGAAACTCCTTACTTGACTCGTTCCACGCCTGAAGGAGCTCGCGATTTCTTAGT
Organism: actinobacterium SCGC AAA278-O22; assembly: GCA_000372185.1. Lineage (GTDB taxonomy): Bacteria > Actinomycetota > Actinomycetes > Nanopelagicales > Nanopelagicaceae > Planktophila. The sequence continues at coordinate 895 of AQUA01000014.1, forward strand.
TCCAGTACGACTACAACCAGGCAGTTGGTATGCACTTCCACAATCACCGCAACTCTTTAAGCAATTATTGATGGTTGCGGGAATGGAACGCTATTACCAGATTGCACGATGTTTCCGTGATGAAGACTTTCGCGCTGATCGTCAACCGGAATTTACCCAGCTTGATATTGAAATGTCATTTATTGATCAGGGAGATATCTTGGCAGTAGCTGAAAAGATTCTCGTTAAGGTTTGGAAAGAGGCGGTTGGATATGACATTCCAACGCCAATCAAACATATGACATATGCAGATGCGATGGATAAGTACGGTTCAGATAAACCAGATCTTCGATTCGGCTACGAACTCACTGAAGTCACAGAGTTTTTCTCGGCTACAACATTCCGCGTATTCCAGGCACCGTATGTGGGCGCTGTAGTGATGCCAGGAGGAGCAGATTCTCCTCGCCGCGAACTTGATGCGTGGCAGGATTGGGCAAAGGCCCGTGGCGCCAAGGGAATCGCTTACATACTTGTGAATGCAGACGGATCTCTCGGTGGGCCTGTTGCGAAGAATATTTCTGAAGAAGAACAGGCAGGAATCGCTGCGTTGGTTGGTGCGAAACCAGGAGATGCGATTTTCTTTGCAGCTGGCGAGCGTTCTGCTTCACAACAATTACTAGGAGCCGCGCGACTTGAAATTGGTAGACGCTGCCATCTGATTAATGAGGGTGCGTGGGAATTTTTATGGGTTGTTGATGCACCAATGTTTGAACCAACTGATAACGGTGGATGGACTGCGGTGCACCACCCATTTACTGGTCCTAAACCTGAATTCGCTAAGACTTTCTCTTCAGATCCCGCTTCCGCACTCGCTTACGCGTACGACATTGTTCTCAATGGAACTGAACTCGGTGGTGGTTCTATTCGTATTCATGACCGAAATATTCAGAAGGATGTCTTTACAGTTATCGGACTTTCAGATGAAGAGGCACAAAGTAAATTTGGCTTCTTACTTGAAGCATTTAATTATGGTCCACCACCACACGGAGGGATTGCTCTTGGGCTTGACCGAGTCTGCGCACTTCTGACTGGTTCTGATTCGATTCGTGAAGTTATTGCTTTCCCAAAGACAGCAAGCGGTGGCGATCCACTCACAGGTGCTCCGACTCCAATCACTCCTGCGCAACGAAAGGAGGCGGCTATCGACTGGACTCCTCCTAAGGAGTAAGTCAGGTAGGCTAATTACTATGGGTCCAGGCGGAATTGCAACGATTATTGCGGCAGTATCACTTCTAGTGATCGCCGTGGCTGTGGCTTACACAGTCATAAGAGTGAGCAGGTTTATTGATGAGGCGAAGGTCTCGCTCAAAGCATTCACTGATGACACCACGCCACTTCTCACTGAATCCACCCGCACTTTGGAGCTCATCAACGGCCCGCTTGAAAGCATCGCAAAGATCACCAAAAATGTTGAAGAGGTGACTTCCAAAGTCACTGGAGCAACGACAGGTTTTATGGAAAGTCCCACTGGACGAGTTGCTGGAGCGCTTCTAGGCGCTGCAACTCTCGGTAAAGGCCGCAAGTCGAAGAAAAAATCTGACTAGTGGAATCCGCCGAAATCCGTTCGCGCTGGCTGCGCTTCTTTGAAAGTGAAAATCGTCAAGGGTTAAAGCACACCGTTGTTCCCTCGGCGTCTCTGATTGCCGATGATCCAAATCTGCTTCTGGTCAATGCAGGCATGGTTCCGTTTAAACCGTTCTTCTTGGGCGAAGTGACTCCTCCCTATAAGCGCGCAACCTCAGTTCAAAAATGTGTGCGCACATTAGATATCGATGAAGTAGGTAAGACGACACGACATGCCTCATTTTTTCAAATGTGTGGAAATTTCTCTTTTGGCGATTACTTCAAAGAAGGAGCAATTTCACTTGCATGGGAACTTCTCACGCGTCCTATCAGTGATGGTGGTTATGGGTTTCCCGAAGATCGTCTTTGGGTAACTGTCTATCTAGACGATGATGAAGCTGCCGATATCTGGCATAAGAAGATCGGAATTCCACGCGAACGAATTCAACGTAGAGATATGGCAGATAATTTCTGGTCGATGGGCGTTCCAGGACCATGTGGTCCATGTTCTGAAATTTATTATGACCGCGGAGCTGAGTACGGTGTAGAAGGCGGACCAATAGCTGATGAGAACCGATATCTAGAAGTATGGAACCTCGTCTTCATGCAGAATGAACGTGGCGCTGGCGGTGGTAAAGATGGCTACCCAATTCTTGGTGAACTTCCTGCCAAAAGTATTGATACTGGTCTTGGCCTCGAACGTACAGCAGCCCTCTTGCAAGGCGTAGAAAATATCTATGAAATTGATACAACAATGCAGATTCTTTCCAAGGCATCTGGTCTTGCTGGTGTGAACTATGGAAAGTCGCAGAATACTGATGTCTCACTTCGCGTTGTTGCAGATCATGCACGCACATCTGCGATGCTCATTGGCGATGGGGTAACTCCAGGTAACGAAGGACGTGGTTATGTGCTTCGTCGAATGATGCGCAGAACCATTCGAAATATGCGTCTCATGGGGGTAAATGATCCAGTCATGTCCGAACTCACTGTGGCTGCAATCGGAGCAATGGGTCCGCAATACCCTGAACTTGTTTCAGATCAGAAGCGAATCCTTGCAGTATCAGTTGCAGAAGAAGAGTCTTTCCTTCAAACTCTCAAATCTGGTACTCAGATTTTTGATATGGCTTCAACTCAACTTAAGGCAAGTAAGCAGAAGGTACTTCCTGGGTCAGAAGTTTTTAGATTGCATGACACTTACGGATTTCCCTTTGACCTAACTCTCGAGATGGCGCGCGAGGAAGGTCTCGATGTTGATGAAGAAGGTTTCCGTCGTCTCATGAATGAGCAACGTGATCGAGCTAAGGCCGATGCTAAGGCCAAGAAGAGCGGCCATACCGATGTCTCTGAGTATAAGAAGATCGCAGATGCTAAAGGTGGCTCATCTTTTGTTGGATATACACACAATGAAACCGAATCTGTCGTCAATGGGATTCTGGTTGATGGTGTCAGTGTTCAATCAGCAGTCTCAGGTCAGGATGTAGAAATTGTTTTGGACCGAACCCCCTTCTATGCAGAAGGTGGCGGACAACTCGCTGA
>AQUA01000015.1 GCA_000372185.1 actinobacterium SCGC AAA278-O22
ATTGAATCGAATGGGACGTCAGCTGCTGTGAGACGAACACCTTCTGCTGCCTTGCCTGCGAGGCCTGGGAAGTCAGATGTGTTTGTTCCATCGCCTGAAGCCAAGATACCTGTGTATCCACCATCGCGAAGTGCCTTGAAGAGCTTCGCTGCATCTGTGGTGTAACCACCGTAGATAACAACGTTAGCGCCTGAAGCCTTCACCTTTGATGCTACAGATGTGTAGTCAGCTGTTCCCTTTGGAACAGAGTCTGTACCGACAACTGTGCCGAGCTTCTTAGCTGTTGGGAGTGTTCCCTTAGCAAGAGGTCCGCCGTAAGTTGTCATGTCATCGATTACGTAGAACTTAGGTGATGTAACACCCTTTGCTGCGTAACGTGCAAGTGCTGGAGCCTGGAATCCATCGTGAGCAACGACGCGGTGGAAAATTGGGAATCCGCGATCTGGAGCCTTTGGATCTGTAAGTGATACAGCAGATGCTGAAGGAGCGATCATTGTGAGACCAGCTGCCTTGTATGCAGGGAATGAGTTACGTGCTTCACCAGAACATGATGTTCCGATAACGCCGATCACTGCCTTGTTTGCAGCAACACCAGGAGCGATGTTTGCAGCAACTGTTCCGTCGCACTGTGAGTCAGCCTTAATAAGATTGACCTTCACCTTTGGGTTCTTAGCGTTGTAGAGAGCAATTGCATAGATTGCACCTGGGATCTGATCCTGGCCAAGCTGTGCATCTCCACCTGTAAGTGGACCCTGGAATGCGAGGGTTACTTCTGATTTTCCGGCTGCTGTTGCTGGTGATGTCGCAACTACGCCAAGGGCGAGAGTTGCTGCAGCAGCAATTGCAAGACCGCTTACGATCTTCTTATTCATGTATTGCCTTCCTGTTTTTTCTTTCTTGTGTCCCGGGACAGGGAGGCATGAAGCGTAATGCTCAACCCCTGCTTGAGACAAGGCGTAAATGCCCGAATTCCCGTGTGACAGGTTACTTTTTGGTCACGAATTGATGAGATGCGGTGGCCGGGTTCTGGCTATTTATCGAGGGCAGCTTCAGGGGAGATCACGGCGTTGGCGACCTCTTTCATGGTCAACCTGCGGTCCATCGCAGCCCTTTGAATCCATGAGAATGCTTCAGGTTCTGAAAGATTGAGAGCCTTCATCAAAATTCCTTTAGCGCGATCAATGACTTTACGAGTCTCAAGCCGCTCGTGCAGATCTGCCACTTCTTCGGCAAGTGATTTCATCTGAGTATGTCGACTGATGGCGATTTCGATGGCAGGTACTAGATCGCCGATGGTAAATGGTTTTACAACATATGCCATCACTCCGGCATCACGAGCTCTATCGACGAGTTCTTTCTGGCTAAATGCGGTCAACATTAAAACTGGAGCAATGGAGATTATTTTCTCTGCTGCAGAAATTCCATCGAGAACTGGCATCTTGACATCAAGAATTGCTAAATCTGGCTGATGCTCGGTTGCTAGTGCAATCGCTTCTTCACCATTGGTTGCCTGTGCAACGACTGTGTAACCGGCTTCTTGCAACATCTCGACAAGATCCATACGGATGAGCGCCTCATCTTCAGCAACAAGAATGCGCACAGATGTATTCGAAGCGGCATCTTTGCTCATGTGCCTCGAGTCGGATTCGAACCGACACTATGCAGTGTTTGAGACTGCCCTCTCTACCGTTGGAGTACCGAGGCGTACTCCCCTATCGTATTAGAAGAGAGCAGATTGGAGAAACGAGGAGTTGTGTGGATTAACGGTAGGCAGCAACTACGCCGTTAACAGCGTCGCCAACCTTGTGTACGCGCATAGCGTTGGTTGAACCCGGAATTCCTGGAGGTGAACCAGCAACGATCATGACAAGTTCACCAATATCTGCGCGCTTGCCTTCAATCAACATCTTATCTGCTTGCAGAACCATCTCATCGGTGTGCTTCACCATTGGAGTGACCATCGGTTCGACGCCCCATGAAAGTGCAAGACGGTTATATGTACCTTCTTCAGGGGTAATCGCGATGATAGGAATTGGTGAGCGAAGTCGCGAAATACGGCGAGCGGAATCTCCTGATTGTGTAAATGTCACAAGGAATTTCGCCCCAACGATGAGGCCAACTTCGGCTGCAGCCTTAGTGATTGCGCCACCTTTAGTGCGTGGATTATTGGTAAGTGGGCGGATGCGATCTAAACCAAGTTCTTCGGTACGTTCGATGATGCGCGCCATTGTTTCAACTGCTTGAATCGCAAATTCTCCTACAGATGTTTCACCTGAAAGCATCAAGGCATCTGCACCATCAAGAACCGCATTTGCACAGTCAGTTGCTTCAGCGCGGGTTGGAGAAGAATTTGTAATCATTGAATCCAACATCTGGGTAGCCACAATGACTGGCTTTGCGGCATCACGAGCTAACTCAACACAACGCTTTTGAACCATCGGCACATCTTCGATCGGCAGTTCTACCCCGAGATCACCACGCGCAACCATAATTCCATCGAATGCCGCAACAATTTCCACGAGATTTTCTACCGCCTGAGGCTTTTCGATTTTTGCAATGACAGGAATGCGAATTCCGACCTCATCCATGATTGCGTGAACATCTTTCACATCGGCTGCATTTCGAACAAATGAGAGCGCAATGAAATCTGCACCAGCGCGCAGACCCCAACGAAGATCATCTTCATCTTTCTTAGACATCGCAGGCACAGAGACAGCGACACCGGGCAAATTAATTCCCTTGTTATTGCTTACAGCCCCGGGCTGAATGCACTTTGTGACTACATCATTACCTTTCACTTCAAGAACTTCGACAGTTACTTTTCCATCATCAATCAGGATGCGATCTCCGGGCTTGCAATCTCCTGGAAGACCTTTATATGTAGTTCCTACTCGATCTTTCGTTCCAGAGATTTCATCCGTAGTAATAGTGAAGATATCTCCGCGCGCTAATTCGTGTGGGCCATTTTCAAATCGCCCGAGACGAATCTTGGGTCCTTGTAGATCGACAAGAATTGCAACCGGCTTGCCTGCCTCTTTCGCAGCTGAACGCACTCTATCTAGGCGAGCTTGATGCTCTTCATATCCTCCGTGAGAGAGGTTGAGTCGCGCCATATTCATTCCTGCTGCAATGAGTTCTCGTACCTTCTCGGGAGATTCAACAGCTGGACCCATAGTGCAAACAATTTTGGCGCGGCGCATGTCGTTACCTTATCTGTGTGTAGTAGTTACTTAGAAGTTAGACCGTAAGTTGGCGAGTTGTTGGTTCGATAGGTGCGTGAAGTTGGGTCTCGCCTGCTAAATATCGGTCAACTGCGGCCGCTGCTGAACGTCCCTCGGCAATTGCCCAGACAATCAGTGATTGTCCGCGACCAGCGTCACCTGCAACAAAGATTCCTTCTTCGCTACTTTGGAAGTTTTCGTCGCGGGCAATATTTCCTCGTTCATCGAGCTTCACCTCGAGCTGATCGATGAGCGCTGACTTCTCTGGTCCAGTAAAGCCCATTGCGAGAAAGACAAAATCTGCAGGAAGTTCTTTCTCGGTTCCAGGAACTGGCTCGAACTTTCCATTTTCAAATTTAGTCTCGACGATCTTGAGCGCCTTGAGATTTCCGTTGCCATCACCAATAAATTCTTGGGTGCTTACAGAAAAGATTCGATTATCCAACTCTTCATGAGCACTGGATACGCGGTAAATCATGGGATATGTCGGCCATGGTTGCGATGAAGGACGCTCATCAGTTGGGCGCGGCATAATTTCAAGTTGTGTAACGCTCGCTGCAC
>AQUA01000016.1 GCA_000372185.1 actinobacterium SCGC AAA278-O22
TAGCTTCCGATGTTGAACTCGAGCTTGAGAAGCGTGTTGCTACGACAAAACACTCTGACCGTATACGTACTGCACTCACTGGAATCCAGTCTGCCATCGTGCTCGTGGATTCAATCGAACAAGGTCTTGATGTGGTCAATGCCTACGCTGCTGAACATCTTGAAATTCAGACAAAGAACGCAGCACGAGTTGCTGAACAGATTCGAAATGCAGGTGCGGTATTTATTGGGCGATTCTCACCAGTATCCCTCGGAGATTATTCTGCTGGATCAAACCATGTACTTCCTACCGGCGGATGTGCGTGCCACAGCAGTGGGCTATCGGTGCAGACATTCCTGCGCGGACTTCACTTTATTGAGTATGACCAGAAAGCATTTACTGAGATTCTAGATACCGTTGTTACTCTCGCCAATTCTGAAGATCTTCCGGCTCATGGTGAAGCGATGACTGCTCGATTGGAAAATTTATGAAGCAATGGCCAGCATGGTTGCCTCTGCGTCAAAATCTGCAAGAGCTTTCACCGTATGGAGCTCCACAACTTCCAGCTGAAGCAGTGATGAATACCAATGAAAATCCTTATCCACCTTCACCTGCTTTAGCGAAGGCGATTGCTGATCGAATTTCAGAAGTTGCTCTCAATCTCAATCGATATCCAGATCGCGACGCCACCGTGCTGCGAAGCAAGTTAGCCCAATTTATTAATGGACTTTCAGGAACAGAGTGCAATCTCAATAATATTTGGGCAGCCAATGGAAGCAATGAAATTATTCAATCTCTCTTTATGGCATTTGGTGGGGGAGCAGCTCTCGGATTCACCCCGTCGTACTCAATGCATCCACTCATTGCAAAGGTGACTCAAGTGCAATGGATAAATGGAAAGCGCCGAGACGATTTCTCTCTCGATGTGGATTCTGCAATTGCGCAAATTCAGCGAGAAAAGCCCCATCTTACTTTTATCACGACACCCAATAATCCAACTGGATCTTCTGTGACTATTGGAGAGATCGAAAAGATTGCGAAGGCTACATCTGGGTTACTCATTATCGATGAAGCGTATGCAGAATTTTCTGATGAAGAGTCTGCAGTGACGCTGATTAAGAGGTATCCACACGTGGTTGTAATTCGCACAATGAGCAAAGCTTTTGCATTCGCAGGAGTTCGACTTGGGTACTTAGTCGCAGATTCTGCAGTTATTGATGCCATGTTCTTAGTTCGACTTCCTTATCATCTCAGCGCCCTCACTCAGGCAGCAGCCGAAGTCGCACTCGACTTTAAAGACGAACTACTTGGCACTGTAGCTCAACTACGAACAGATCGCGATCGGGTTGCAGCCCAATTGACCGATCTGGGCTTGACGGTAATTCCGAGCGCATCAAACTTCCTACTTTTCTCGGGTTTTGCCATGCCATCGGAGCAACTCTGGCGTGCGATGCTCGATAGAGGAGTTCTCATCAGAGATGTGGGATTATTGGGTTACTTACGAGTGACCATTGGCAATGAAGCCGAAAATACAAAGTTTATTTCAACGCTATCGGCATGCCTGGGAGAAAAATGAGCAGAACATCACGAGTCGAACGCACGACAAAAGAGTCGAGCGTTCTTGTAGAACTTAACCTTGATGGAACCGGCGAGATTTCAGTAGATACCGGTGTTCCATTCTTCGATCACATGCTTAGCCAACTCGGCAAGCACTCTGGATTTAATCTGATGGTAAAAACCACAGGTGATGTTGATGTCGATTCACATCACACTGTTGAAGATACATCGCTTGCATTTGGTCAGGCGTTACGTGAAGCCCTCGGTGATAAGTCAGGCATTCGACGCTTTGGTGATGCCATGGTCCCACTTGATGAAGTGTTAGTTCAGGCAGCTGTTGATCTTTCAGGCCGCCCATATTTGGTTCATCGCCAGCCAGAAATCGTCGAGCTCATCGGAACCTTTGACACAACTCTTGGAAAACATATCTGGGAATCAATCGTTGCTGAAGCTCGCATTGCGCTCCACGTACGTGTACTCGAAGGTCGTAATGCACACCACGTCTTTGAAGCACAATTTAAGGCAGTTGCACGTGCACTACGTGACGCAGTCGCCCTCGATGGACGAGTTGCTGGAATTCCTTCAACAAAAGGCACTCTCTAACGTTCGTGATTGCCATTCTTGATTACGGATCGGGCAATGTACGTTCTGCACAACGGGCATTTGAAACTTCAGGGAAAAATGTAATTCTCACCTCTGATTACGAAGTTGCTCTTAATGCAGATGGGCTTGTAGTTCCTGGAGTTGGCGCTTTCGCAGCTTGTATGCAAGGTCTGCGAAATGTTCGAGGAGATCAACTTGTACGCGAACGAATTGCGCTCCAACGTCCCACTCTTGGGATATGTGTCGGAATGCAGATTCTCTTTGCGCACGGAGTAGAGCATGGAAACCATGACGGCGTTGGAGTGTGGGATGCCACCGTTGAAAAAATTCAGGCACCAATCCTTCCTCACATGGGGTGGAATACCGTAGTAGCAGGAAGTGGAAGCGCACTCTTCGCTGGTATCGAAGAAGAATCCTTTTACTTTGTTCACTCATACGCGGTGAAGAAGAAAGTTGGGGCAATCGCCACAATGTCTCATCATGGGCAAGATTTCCTTGCCGCAATTGAAGATGGAGTAATTGCTGCAACGCAATTCCACCCTGAAAAATCAGGAGATGCCGGCTTGCAATTAATTAAGAATTGGACCAATCGACTATGAGTAGCCTTGAACTTTTGCCAGCAGTCGACGTCAAAGATGGTCGCGCTGTTCGTCTAGTACAAGGTGAACTCGATGCTGAAACTGCCTACGGAAATCCGCTTGAAGTCGCGCTCGAATTCCAAAGTGCTGGTGCGCAATGGCTTCACTTGGTTGATCTTGATGCAGCTTTTGGGCGCGGCGAAAATAGCGCTCTCCTGGCTGAAGTTGTTGGAAAGCTTGATATTAAAGTCGAGTTATCAGGTGGGATACGTGATGATGAATCTCTCCGTCGTGCACTTGCGACAGGATGTAGACGCGTCAATCTCGGTACGGCAGCGCTTGAAAATCCAGAGTGGACGGCACGTGTCATTGCAGAACATGGAGACCGCATCGCAGTAGGACTTGATGTTCGCGGACATGTACTGGCAGCGCGGGGATGGACTAAAGAAGGCGGAGATCTCTTTGAGACCATTGAACGTTTAGAGCGTGATGGTTGCGCCCGTTATGTAGTAACGGATGTGACGAAA
>AQUA01000017.1 GCA_000372185.1 actinobacterium SCGC AAA278-O22
AAAAAACCCTGAGGCAATTATCTTGTCTGGTGGCCCATCTTCAGTCTATGCAGATCACGCACCGAAAGTTGATCCAGCCATCTTTGCACTCGGTATTCCTGTCTTTGGAATCTGTTATGGATTTCAAACTATGGCAGCAGCTCTTGCTGGAGTGGTGGCACAGACAGGTAAATCAGAGTTTGGTCGTACACCACTTGAGGTAAAAGCTGGATCGAAGATATTTGCCGGTCTTCCTGCAACTCAATCAGTCTGGATGTCACATGGGGACGCAGTCTCTGAAGTTCCATGTGGATTTAGCGTCTCTGCCTCAACTGTCGATACCCCTATCGCAGCATTTGAAGATGCAACAGGAAAGTTAGCGGGTGTGCAGTTCCACCCAGAAGTTCTTCACTCTGAACATGGACAAGCTATCTTGAACAACTGGCTGATTAACATTGCAGGATGTAAGCCAACGTGGACTACAAGCAATATTGCAGAAGAAGAGATTGCAAAGGCCAAGGCAGTCATTGGCGATAAGCGCGTTATCTGCGGCCTATCAGGCGGGGTCGACTCTGCAGTTGCAGCGGCAATTGTGCAACGTGCAGTGGGTAAGCAACTTACATGTGTCTTTGTAGATCACGGACTCCTTCGCAGCGGTGAATCCGAACAAGTACAACGTGACTTTGTTGCATCTACTGGAGTCGAACTTGTTGTCGTTGATGCCGTAAAACAATTCCTTGATGCACTTGCTGGAGTAACCGACCCAGAAGAGAAGCGCAAAATAATCGGCCGCGAATTTATCCGCTCCTTCGAAAGCGCAGCTCGTGAAATTGCAGCTGGAGGAGATGTTGAATTCTTACTACAGGGCACCTTGTATCCCGATGTTGTTGAATCCGGCGGAGGAACAGGCACTGCCAACATCAAGTCACATCACAATGTGGGCGGGCTACCTGATGATTTGAAATTTAAACTTGTCGAACCATTGCGCACACTATTCAAGGATGAAGTTCGCCAAGTGGGACTTGAACTCGGGTTACCTGAAGAGATTGTCTGGCGCCAACCATTCCCAGGTCCTGGTCTGGCAATCCGCATCATTGGCGAAGTAACAGCAGAACGTTTAGATATCTTGCGCGAAGCAGATGTGATTGCGCGTACCGAATTGAAAGCTGCTGGTCTAGATCGCGATATCTGGCAATGCCCAGTGGTACTGCTTGCTGATGTGCGCAGCGTGGGCGTGCAAGGAGATGGTCGCACCTACGGACATCCGATTGTTCTGCGTCCAGTATCGAGTGAAGATGCGATGACAGCAGATTGGTCGCGCCTTCCCTACGAAGTTCTCGAGAAGATTTCTACGCGTATTACCAACGAGGTCCGCGAGGTCAACCGCGTGGTCCTCGATGTCACAAGTAAGCCACCTGGCACGATTGAGTGGGAATGAGAAGTTCGACTATGTATAGAAAAATAACGATTGCACTATTTGCAAGCTGTCTACTCGGGTTAGTTACCGTCGCACCTGCGAATTCAGCAGATCGCCCAACGTCAGTTCCGGGCTGCGCAAAAAGCACTTCAAAGGGACATGCGCCTGCAAAGGTAAAGCAACCAACTGTTGCAGCTAAATTACCTGCAAAGACTTTAACAATCACCACCAATTGTGGCGATATTGTGATCTCACTTCTCGGGTCCAAGGCGCCAATTACAGTGACTTCCATTGCAGCACTTGCCAACGCTGGTTACTACAACAAATCACTCTGCCATCGTTTAACAACTGAAGGAATTTATGTTCTGCAATGTGGCGATCCCACTGCGAGTGGAAGTGGATCTCCTACAGGATGGACGGGGTACGTTGATGAAAACTTACCCAAATCATCAGGAATCAATTACCCAGCGGGAACAGTGGCTATGGCTAACTCAGGCCCTAAGACCAACGGTTCACAATTCTTTTTGGTCTATCAAGACACAACGCTGGGTCCCAACTACACAATCTGGGGCAAGATCACTAAAGGGTTAGATCTCGTGCAGAAAGTGGGCGCTGTTGGCGCTTACCAAATGAATGGACAGCAAGCTGTCTATGCTGGAGATGGATATCCAATCCAGACAGTTGAAATTCTTAAGGCGTCAGCTAAGTAATTTTATTGTGTATTAACGATCTTAAACGCTTCAGCGATACGACCTTCAGGGAGTTGACCTAAACCTGCATTGCGCTGGCCCCATTCGCGCAGCATCTCTTCAAGGTTTTCCATATGACCAGTTTGTGATGCATGCTCCTTGAGCGCTGCAATTTTGAAACGGAAAGTGTCAGTAATATCGACGAAGTGATCAGGATGAGCATGTCCCTGCATCCATACCTCTTTCACCTTCCATGGTTGCAACCCTTCACTTTCTAATAAATCAGTGAAGGCAAAGGGATTGCGTGCATCGGGATAGACAGCCTGAATAGTTGCTTCACCTGCTGCTAAGTGATCTGGATGGCTTGCACCAATACGTTCCCAATTGCGTTCAGGAGATTGGCAGATGATGCGATCTGGTTGCACACGACGAATTTGACGGACAATATCTTTACGCAGACCAATCGTTGGCTCGAGATGTCCATCGACATAATTTAAGAAAGTGACATCGCTAATTCCGAGGGCAGCACATGCTGCACGTTGTTCGCGTTGGCGCACAGCAGGCATCTCTTCTTTGCTAAAGCTGGAGTTTTCGCCACCTTGGTCGCCATTGGTGCACAACACGTAGGAGACCTCGATACCTTTCTGTACCCATTGCGCGATAGTTCCTGATGCGCCAAAGTCCGAATCATCGGGGTGGGCATTGACTACTAAAACGCGCTTGATCTCTGAATCTGCTAAAGGCTCCATGACGTACAAGCCTAATAG
>AQUA01000018.1 GCA_000372185.1 actinobacterium SCGC AAA278-O22
TTGGAATTGCGCGCGCCATGGATGATCTTGGAGCAACGCTGACAAGTACCTGGAATGTAGTTGGTACTGCGCAATATCTTTCCCCTGAACAAGCGGTGGGTGAACCGGCAGATTCACGAAGTGATATCTACTCAACAGGCTGTCTTCTCTTTGAATTACTCACTGGCGAGCCGCCATTTACTGGAGAGACTCCTGTCTCCATTGCATATCAACATGCATCAACAACTGCTCCCTTAGTCCGCACGTTGAAAGCAGATTTACCTGAAGGTATTGAAACTGTTTTAGCGGTTGCACTTTCCAAGAAACCTGAAGATCGCTACCAAAGCGCACAAGCGATGTTGGATGACATTGCCAAAGTTCGCGCAGGTGAAGCGGTCACAACAAAGGTAGCTACTCCTCCATTTATGACGCGACGTCGCGCAATCATCTTTGGTGGCTCATTCTTCGCTGCGATTGCACTTGCGATTACTGGCTTAATGATGAGCGGTGGTGGATCCAACTCAGGGCCTATGGTCCCCAACGTAGTTGGGCTCAGTGAAGAAATGGCGCGCGCACTTCTCTCTGATTACTCCATCACTATTAAGCACGCCCATGATGCAGTCATCCCTAAAGACCGCGTTGCTAGCCAATTACCGCTTGCAACAACACATGCAAAGGCTGGTTCATCTGTAATTCTTACTATTTCTGACGGTCCAGGAGATGCAATAGTTCCCGATGATCTTGTCGGAATGTCGCTGATTGACGCGCGTTCTGCACTTACATCAGTAGGTCTGCTTGTTTCGCAAACAATTGCTTCGCCATCAGATCAACCACAAGGAACGGTGCTCGATGTGACTCCACCTGTTGGTTCAGTGACACAGGCGGGAAGTTCGGTAATTCTTACCATCGCAAGTGGTGAAGTCACCGTTCCTAATTTAATTGGTATTGAAGCAATTCAAGCGAAGACGCTTCTGATTCAAGCTGGCTTCCTCATTAAGGAATTTTACGATTACGACTCAGCGCAATCTGCAGGCGTTGTTATTCGCCAAGCACCGGAGGCAGGAACCACACAAACAATTGGTAAGTCAGTAACGATTACGATTAATAAACAGCCGTAATTGTTAAGCGCTACCAACTACAGGAGATAAGCCCACAGCGCGCTTTGGTGCATCAGGATCTCCACATTTGACCAACCAATTGGCAAGCATCTGGTGGCCATGTTCAGTTAACACAGATTCTGGATGGAACTGCACACCTTCGATAGGTAGCGTTGTGTGACGCATCGACATCACAACACCAGATTCAGTTGAACCAGTAATTTCAAGAACTGCAGGAATGGTATCTCGCTCAACTGCTAGTGAGTGATAACGTGTTGCGGTAAATGGAGAAGGAAGGTTTGCCAGAACGCCAGCACCGTTATGAATTACTTGTGAAGTCTTTCCATGAAGTAATTCAGGTGCACGTGAAACTGTTGCACCAAAAGCTTTACCGATTGCTTGATGGCCTAAACACACCCCAAATAGTGGAATTGATTTTTCAGCGCAGAAATTAATCATCGCAATACTGACGCCAGCTTTATCTGGAGTTCCCGGCCCTGGCGATATCAAGACGCCGTCATGCTTCGCAGCTTCGCTCGCCTCAACTTCATCATTGCGAACAACAGTGCACTCTGCGCCTAACTGCTGCAGGTATTGCACCAGATTGAAGACGAAGGAGTCATAGTTATCGATGACGAGGATTCGAGCCATGCGGTAATTGTGCTGTAACCTAGGCCCCATGCCAAAGTCAAAATTGCGTAAGAAGGTCGTTGAGCGCCACGCTCACGAAGAACAGCACCACATCGAGGAAGAATCTCCGCTTCTTGAATCTCCATCATGGCTCGCACCAGTCATGGTCGCAAACTTCCTCATTGGATTGCTCTGGATTGTTATCTTCTATGTAAGCCAGACTGCTTATCCAATCCCTGGCATTGGTGCTTGGAACATGATCATCGGCTTTAGCTTTATCGCAGTTGGTTTTTCACTCGCTACCAAGTGGCGCTAACGAATAACTAAGCGAGGCTCAATTTCTTATGGGTAAGAATGTAAAACGTCAATTCCCTAAACCATCTGAACTTGCACCTCTTCTGCAATTTTCACTGCCTACTCTTCGCCGCAAGAAGCGCCGCCTTGAAAAGGCTTACACAATTTGGGATCTGCGCGAAACTGGCGAAGAGATTCTCTTTGAAGCACCAGCAGT
>AQUA01000019.1 GCA_000372185.1 actinobacterium SCGC AAA278-O22
TCGAATTTTGGAGGGGCGCCTGCTCCGACTTGAGGAGAAAGCGCGAATTCTAAGAAGTGAATTGGAGAGTGCACCTGCAGCTCTCGATAGATATCTCGAGGAGTGGCGTCGCTTCTCACTCGAATCGCTCGAGCGAGAAATCGCTTGGCTCAAAGAAATGATCATCACCGAGGGGAAAAATAAATGAATATCACTACTGGTCAGGGCGACATCCGTGTTGCCATCGTTGGAGTAGGAAACTGCGCTAACTCACTCGTGCAAGGAGTTACCTACTATAAGGATGCAGCGCTCGACCAGGAGATTCCAGGTCTGATGCATGCAGTTGTAGGCGGCTACCACATCAATAACATCAAGTTTGTAGCAGCATTTGATGTTGATGCTAAGAAAGTTGGGCTTGATCTCGCAGATGCAATCTGGGCGAGTGAAAACAACACCATCAAATTCTCTGATGTTGCCAAGACTGGCGTTCTGGTGCAACGCGGAGTTACACATGATGGTTTGGGCAAGTACTACAAAGAGACCATTCAAGAATCAGCAGCATCTCCTGTAGATGTTGTTGCTACTCTCAAGGCAGAGCAGGTTGATGTTCTCATCTGTTACCTACCTGTTGGTTCTGAAGAGGCTGCTAAGTACTACGCACAATGCGCGATTGATGCAGGCTGCGCCTTTGTGAACGCACTTCCTGTCTTTATTGCATCGGATCCAGTATGGGCGAAGAAGTTTGAGGATGCTGGTCTTCCGATTGTTGGCGATGACATCAAGAGCCAAGTAGGAGCAACTATTACTCACCGCATCATGGCAAAGCTATTTCAAGACCGTGGCGTCCACTTAGATCGTACTTACCAGCTCAACGTTGGTGGAAATATGGACTTTAAAAATATGCTCGAACGTGATCGCCTTGAGTCAAAGAAGATCTCTAAGACCAATTCGGTTACTTCACAACTAGATCACGATATGGGCGCCAAGAATGTTCATATTGGACCATCTGATTACATTCCTTGGCTCGATGATCGCAAGTGGGCATATGTCCGCTTGGAAGGTCGCGCCTTCGGCGATGTTCCGCTCAATCTTGAATACAAGCTCGAGGTATGGGATTCCCCTAATTCAGCTGGAGTCATTATCGATGCACTTCGTTGCGCCAAGATCGGTCTTGATCGCAAGATCGGGGGAGCACTTCTCTCGCCTTCGTCTTACTTTATGAAGACTCCACCCATTCAGTACACAGATGAGCAAGCACATGACAAGGTTGAAGACTTCATCTCAGGGGCACTTGTTCGATAAATTCATCGCAGTAGTTCAATCCCTCGATTCAGGATTCTCAGAGTCGGGGGTTTGTCTTTACTGTGTCACCCTTTAAGATGCTCAAATGACGGAAATCACCACCTCGAGACAGGGACAAATCCTTGTTATCCGATTGAACCGCCCCGAAAAGATGAATGCCATTACTCGTAGCATGTATGGCGAACTTGCCCGCAATCTCAATGAAGCGGCTGAGAATGAGGAAATCCGCTGCGCCGTCATCACAAGCGAAGGCGACCATTTCACGGCAGGTAATGACATCCGAGACTTTATGTCGAATCCGCCTACAGAAGAGGATTCAGATGTCGCAAAGTTCCTTGGATCTCTTTTGGAATTTCCCAAGCCACTACTTGCAGCAGTGAAGGGCAATGCCGTAGGAGTAGGAACCACCATGTTGCTTCATTGCGATGTGGTGATAGCTGCACCGACTACAAGTTTCTCCATGCCATTTACTACTTTGGGCCTCGTTCCAGAAGCTGGTTCAACCAAACTATTTCCAGAACTTGTCGGTTACCAACGCGCTGCAAAAATCTTTATGACAGGTGAGGCTTTCTCTGCAGATGAAGCTCTCGAAATGGGCATGATTGCCGTTATTGCAAGTGATCCTGAATCAGAAATTCTTGCTATCGCCGAGAAGATCGCTGCACAACCGCCTAAAGCAATTATGAATACCAAGGCGCTCATGAAGGCCAATAACCATGATGCGGTGGCGCATGTGATGCGTGCTGAATTCCAACTCTTTGCACTCGCCCTTCAATCCGAAGAAGCTGCCGAAGCATTTATGAAGTTCATGTCAACGAGAGGGAAGTAAATGTCACTTCAAGGT
>AQUA01000020.1 GCA_000372185.1 actinobacterium SCGC AAA278-O22
AGTTGTCGACGATGCTCGCAAAGTTGGTTATACCGAAACTGTGATGGGCCGTCGTCGTTACTTGCCTGACTTAATGCATGACAATCGACAACGCCGAGAGGTTGCAGAGCGCATGGCGTTAAACGCACCTATTCAGGGATCTGCGGCGGATATCATCAAGCAAGCGATGCTCAACGTTCAAGGCGCTCTTGTTGCAGGAAAGTATCAATCACGACTTCTCTTACAGGTACATGACGAACTGATTTTAGAAGTCGTCACAGCTGAAATTGATGAAGTTTCCGAGTTAGTACGGGTACAGATGGGTAAGGCATATCCATTGCGGGCTCCACTCGATGTCTCAGTGGGAATTGGAAAGAGCTGGAACGAAGCTGCGCACTAAGTAGTTGTTGGAGAGTTATCTTTCATTGCTTCAAGATCCTCTTCTGGAGTAGGAATTCGATCTGCTGCAGCGAGGCGAGATTTACCAATAGTAAGAATTACATATCCAATTCCGATGCATGCAGTTGTGATCCACAGTGCCAACGTCGGCGATCTATGTTCAGAAATTACTCCACCTGCTGCAGAGCCGATGGACATCAACGTTCCTTCAACTGTCCAGAGCCAACCCATCATCGCAGTCGGTGATCCTTTAGGACGAATTGCTCCACCAAAGAGACCTAAGAGAGAACCAGCTGCAACCATTGTCCAACTAGGGTGTGAAATTGCCATCGGAATAGATGCAAAAGCCCACACTCCATACGTACGTCGCATTGCTCGCAGCGAGGAAGTTCTCTTGGAGACAAGACCTGCTAAGAGACCGCCGACTATGTTAGAGATTCCCATCGCGGTAAAGATCCATGCGGTGAGATACGGAACCTTTTCGATGGTTGTAAATGCAGGAACTGCAACGTCAAAAACACCCCAACCAAATCCAATAAAGCACCCTTCAATCATGAGCAACTGGAGTGGTTTGTGCCTCCATAGAGGTTGGTGATCTGCAGATTTCTTTTCGGGAATCCAACTACCAGAAACTTTTGTGAGAGCAAGCGCTCCACCGCCAAGCAACATTAAGCCGCCACATAGATTGAGTGGAAGTGATGGGTGAGAAGACAAAGCGAACGTTGTTGCAAAAATTGGACCGATAACTCCAGCTGTGCTCATAACCGCGGTATCCATTGCATATGCAGTTCGCAGAAATTCTTCTGGAACAACAATTTTCCACAATGGTCGAACAGATAAATTTATTGGGGGAGCGCTGAGGCCCATTGCAAAGGCAAGAGTTAACATAAGTGGGCGAGAGTGCATCGCATTGAGCGCAAATGCCATGGTTGCATATCCTGGAACCATTACTCGCAGCGGCCAAGTTTGGCCGTACTTATCCATAATCGAACCGCGAATTCCTGCCGTGAAAGAACCTGCAGCAGCATTGAGACCAATTGCAAGGCCGGCAAAAGAGATAGAACCAGTTGCTTGTTCTGCCTTAAAAAATATTGATAACCCCACCATCCCGTAGGCGATACGTGCAGGAAAGCAGGCGATGAGAAGCACCCAGACATTGGGGATGCGGAAAAGTTCGAGATAGCGCTTCATTGCTCTGCAATCCTATGTGAAGTCCTACTTTTCTATGCGGGGATTTGCGTGTAATTCACCCCCACCAATACCCTTAGCCTCCCTTTACCGGGAAAAATTTCATAGGCCTATCCCTACTACTTTCTATCCCTACGGAGCATCTTGACTACACAAATTGCAGTAAATGACATTGGATCAGCAGAAGATTTTCTAGCCGCAATCGAAGGCACAATCAGAAATTTCA
>AQUA01000021.1 GCA_000372185.1 actinobacterium SCGC AAA278-O22
CACTTCCATACTGCATCCGAAGGCGAATCACTGAAAGTAAATACCGAGATCATCAAGTCAAACTCCGCACTTGCTGCCGATATCGCCGTCGCGGTAGCTAAGTAATTCCATGACAGCAAAGGTTTTGTGCATCGGCGATGTCATGCTCGATGTCGTCACAAAAATTGGTGTGCTGCCTTCGCAGATAAACTATGGCAGCGATACGCCAGCTCAGATATCTACCCATGGCGGTGGAGCTGCAGGAAATGTGGCAGCGTGGCTGACTCGTACTGATGCTCTCGCAACAATTGTGGGGCATGTCGGCAATGATTCAGCTGGAGCAGCTCTAGTCTCTGAATTCGATGCTCTCGGTGTGCGCCACCACAACTTGGTTGTCGATAACGGTCATTCAGGTGTTGTCGTTGTTCTTGTGGATCCCACTGGAGAAAGAACGATGTTCCCTGATAACGGGGCAAACTCAGGGTTACATATTGGAGATTTACCTGAACTTGAAGGTTTCAATGCCGTCTATGTATCAGGATATTCACCACTTGATCCGTTATCACTTCCTGGAATCAAAGAGATGATTTCCAAGATCAGGGCTGCGAAAATCCCGATTTATTTCGACCCCGCATCTGTCGGTGGAATGAAGGAAGTTCCCCTCGATGAAGTGAAGTCTTGGTTGCCTTTGATGGATGTTATTTTGCTCAATGAGGAAGAAGCGAATTACTTAACAGGAACAAGTGATATCGACATTGCTCTCGACCAACTTCTCGAAGATTGTCAGACAGTTGTTATTAAGAGAGGTTCACACGGGGCGATTGGAAAGAGCAGAGGAAGCGATTCGGTCTCTGTCCCAGCCATGTCGACAACTGTTGTCGATACAACTGGTGCTGGTGACTCATTCGCTGCTGGTTTCATTTCATATTTTGCAACAAAGAAGGATCTTGCTCGCGCGCTCGTGGCTGGAGCAGAGGTTGCAGCCCATTGTGTTGCAATCGTTGGGGCTAGACCGCGTGTAGGTACCAAGATTTAGTACCTTCGCTTGGCAGAATACCCGCCATGGCAACGAAGAAGGTAGCAGCTCCAAAGAAGTCAGCAAAGGTAGCTGGACCTAAGCCAGGTGAATTTCCCGGCAAGATCGTTGATATCGATGTCTCTTCAGAAATGTCAGAATCATTTCTGGAATATGCATACTCAGTAATTTATTCACGCGCTCTTCCCGATGCTCGTGATGGATTGAAACCTGTACACCGACGCATCCTTCATCAGATGAGCGATATGGGCCTTCGCCCAGAACGCGGCCATGTGAAGAGTGCACGTGTTGTCGGTGAAGTCATGGGTAAGTTGCACCCGCACGGAGATTCAGCAATTTACGATGCACTCGTTCGCATGGCGCAATCTTTCTCGATGCAGCTTCCACTAATCGATGGCCATGGAAACTTTGGTTCACTCGATGCCGGACCTGCTGCCATGCGTTATACCGAAGCGCGCCTTGCATCTGCTGCTATGTCGATGGTGGCAGAAGCTGATGAGAACACAGTCGACTTTGGTCCTAACTACGACGGTCAATTAGCTGA
>AQUA01000022.1 GCA_000372185.1 actinobacterium SCGC AAA278-O22
TCCCTGACAGATGCGTAATATGGTGCTTTTGAGTAGGATGCAGAAATCTGTGCCAGAATTCTTGCTTCCCAAGGGATATCATTTTTAATCTTGATGCTATTTATCTTGGCGAATGAACTTGCTTCGCTGAGCGGTACAGTGAAGTACCCCACTTTTCCACCCAGCAACAGCCTGTTTCTATTAATCCATCCACCTTTTATAAAATTCACATCATCATAGAAAACAAACTTGTCAACCGTCTTCAGCAGCCTGAAATAACCGATGTAGGGAAAGAAATAGGGCTGCATGATGGCAAGCTTCATCCTTCACACCCAATCACAACCTGGACTACATGATGGATCTGTTCATTCGTCAACCCCGGATGCATGGGAAGACATATAACCTTTTCGGCAGCCTCGGACGCCACCGGCAAATTGGATTTTTGAGCTGTATGCAACCCACGATACATGGGGAAGTCACTGATCAACGGATAAAAATAGCGGCGTGCGAAGACTCCCGCGCTCTTGAGTCGCTCATACAGTTCATCCCGGCTGACCGGATAGGGATCCTTGACCAGAATAGGGAAATAGGCATAGTTTGCAACCTTTTCCCCGGCATCTGACAGACACTGTATTCCTGGAATACCCTCCAGAAGCTGCCGATACAGTTCATCTATTTCCCTGCGTTTTAGCAAAATACCATCGATGCGTTTCAGCTGCAGAAGGCCCAGCGCGGCATTTATCTCACTCATTTTCCCATTGATTCCTGGCGCTACCACAGTGGTTTCATTGACAAAGCCGAAGTTCTTAAGATGATCGATACGCTGCTTAGTTTTGGCATCCGGGCAGATGATGGCTCCGCCTTCGAAAGTGTTGAATACCTTGGTTGCATGGAAGCTCAACACCGATAAATCACCATGGCGCAAAATACTTCCCCCATCATCACGCACACCGAAAGCATGCGCGGCATCATAGATCACCCGTAAGTTGTAGTTATCTGCAATCTTTTGTATCTTATCTACATCGCAAGGGTGTCCATAACAATGGACAGGCATGATGGCTGTCGTCTGAGGCGTGATGGCTGCCTCTATCCTGTCCGGATTCATGTTCAGCGTTCGCGGATCGAGCAGAATCCATTAACACTCCCCCGGCGCCAGCATGCCTGCCACCTCTTCGGAGGAGTTGAACATCAACACATCAATGATGGAAAGGCCAGGCTGAAACTCCGTGCCCATCTGAGAATATTCGCACATCGGTCCATCCAGGAACATAAGCTCCATTCCTTCGCGAGAAAAATCCACTTGGGAGTACAAATTTCGTCCACCCGGCAAGTTCACGTACACGCTTGCCGCTTCCTGCCTGCAGATATCGAGAACACGAGCCGTGCCTCGGAGATCCTGATTTCCATAGAACTCGGAGCTGATTTCCATCTCCCTGCTGATTGATAGATACTCCGCCACCGCCAGTACACTCTTCTTGGCCAGGGTAGATATATATCCGTCATGTGAAAAAACCACCTTTTCAACCAGCTCCCTGACAGATGCGTAATATGGTGCTTTTGAGTAGGATGCA
>AQUA01000023.1 GCA_000372185.1 actinobacterium SCGC AAA278-O22
ATGGGGCAACATCAGGAGAAATATTTATTCGAGGACTTGCTGGCGAACGATTCTGCGTACGCAACTCGGGTGCCACTGCAGTTGTCGAAGGCGTCGGAGATCACGCACTTGAATATATGACAGGCGGAACTGTTGTAATTCTTGGACAGACAGGTCGAAATATTGCAGCTGGTATGTCTGGAGGTCGTGCATTCGTTCTTGATCTCAACACCGCAGTGGTCAATACCGAAATGGTCGATATTTTGGCAGTGCCTGCCGATCAACGCGAACTTCTGAAGTCAATCGTCTCTTCTTTCCATGTAGAAACCGGTTCAGAAGTTGCAGCAGCGCTGCTTGCGAATTGGGATACAGAAATATCTCGCTTCTCGCTCATCATGCCGCGTGACTATGCGAAGGTCCTTTCGGCAATTGAACGAGCAACAAAAGAAGGTTTACCAGTGGATGAATACATCATGGAGGTTGCAGCAAATGGCTGATCCAAAAGGCTTTATGACAACTCCGCGCGAGACTCCAAAGCGACGTCCCGTCGATGTGCGCATTCAAGATTGGCGTGAAGTTTATGAACCACAATCCTTCGAACATCTGCAGAAGCAAGCTGGACGCTGCATGGATTGTGGAATTCCTTTCTGCCACAACGGGTGCCCACTCGGTAATCTCATTCCAGAATGGAATGACCTCATGTACCGCGGGGATAAGAATGAAGCGATAGATCGCCTCCATGCCACAAATAACTTCCCAGAGTTCACTGGCCGTCTCTGCCCAGCACCGTGTGAAACTGCATGCGTTGTTGGAATCAATCGCGATGCAGTTACTATCAAACAGATCGAACTTCGCACTATCGAAGAAGCTTTCGATGCAAATAACGTCAAACCATTGCCGCCAGATCGACTATCAGGAAAGACCATCGCGGTCATTGGTTCAGGACCAGCAGGTCTTGCTGCGGCTCAACAACTCACTCGTGCAGGACACACTGTCGCTGTCTACGAACGCGCTGAAAAAATTGGTGGGCTACTTCGCTACGGAATTCCAGAATTTAAAATGGAGAAGCATGTTGTCGATCGTCGACTTGCTCAGATGGAGCAAGAGGGAACGAGATTCCGCCCCGGAGTCAATGTCGGTGTTGAAATTACAGGTTCAGATCTTCGCGCTAAGTACGATGCAATTGTCTTAGCAATTGGCGCTACACAATGGCGCGATCTCAATATCCCTGGTCGTGAAAATAAGGGTATATATCAGGCGATGGAATTTTTACCATGGGGCAATAAGCAAGCACTTGGTGAAGTAGAAACACCTCCCATCAATGTAAAAGGTAAGCACGTCATCATCTTGGGCGGTGGAGACACTGGTGCAGATTGCCTAGGAACTTCAATTCGCCAAGG
>AQUA01000024.1 GCA_000372185.1 actinobacterium SCGC AAA278-O22
GAATTTGCTCGCATGATGGTGGGAACAAAGGCGATTGCAACACTTTCTGCTGGTTACCAGCAAGCACTTGCTTACGCTAAAACCCGCGTACAAGGCGGTGATATGAAGGTGATGAACGACAAGGCCAGCCCACGTGTGACCATCATTAAGCACCCAGATGTGCGCCGTTCACTGATGGTGCAGAAGGCATACTCCGAAGGTATGCGCGCCTTGGTTCTCTACACCGCATCTATTCAAGATGAAATCGAATTGGCTCGCGCCGCAGGAGATACCGAGAAGATCGAAACTATGGAGAAGCTCAACGATCTACTTCTTCCTGTTGTTAAAGGTTTTGGTTCAGAGAAATCTTGGACACTTCTTGGCACCGAATCACTGCAAACATTTGGCGGTTCTGGTTTTACTCAAGATTGGCCACTCGAACAATATGTGCGCGATGCTAAGATTGATACCTTGTATGAAGGCACCACTGCAATTCAAGGGCTTGATTTCTTCTTCCGTAAAGTTGTCAAAGATGGTGGACGTTCATTGGGCCTACTTGGCAAAGAGATTCAAAATTTTGCTGAAGCTGGTGGAACACATGCAGAAGAGAAGCAAGCGCTTCTTAAAGCACTGGGCGATCTCAACGGCATCATCGGTGTTCTTGTTGGACATGCAATGGCATCACAAGAAAAGTCAGAAGAGATTTATAAAGTCGGCCTCAATACATCTCGAGCGCTCATGGCTGTCGGTGACATCATCATCTCTTGGTTGCTTCTTCGCCAAGCAGATATCGCTGCAGCGAAATTAGCTGCAGGAGCTGGAAAAGATGCTGACTTCTACACAGGAAAAATTGCATCAGCAAAATTCTTTATTACCACTGTTCTTCCACACATCACCGCAGATCGCAAGATTGTGGAAGGAACCGATGCATCCATAATGGAGATTCCAGAGTCTGCTTTCTAACTTAGTAAGTTAGACTCAGGCGGTGCTCACTAAACATCGCGGTGAATTCCTGCTTGTTCTAGGGGCTTTCTTCTTCTCACTCTCTGGAATCATCGTCACCGTTGTCATGAAGCATCTTCCCGCTTTTCGCTTGGCAGAAGTGCGCTCAGTCTCGGCAGTTGTCATTCTCGGTACCTATGTTCTGCTCACCCGCCCTGAAATCATCAAGATTAAGAAGTCAGAGATTCCGCGCCTTGCCGTGTATGGCGTAGTGGGTTTTGCCTTTGTGAACTTCGGTTACCTCTTTGGAATCCAACGTGGCGTGCCTCTTGGCCTTGTCCTTATTATCGAATTCACCGCATCT
>AQUA01000025.1 GCA_000372185.1 actinobacterium SCGC AAA278-O22
TCTCCTCTGTGATTGAGTTCAGCCATCCCTTCAAGCTCATACCTTTTCTCATCACAATAGTGAGCGTTTCACTCTTTGGATGGATATCTCAATGCGGGGCTGGCGATGTGAAATTAACTCTTGTTATTCTTAATCTGCTTATTCCTGCAGATTTGATCGTTCACTATCTTCTCTGGCTTGTCATTCTCTCTTCATTGTTGATTGTGATTCATGGGATAGTTCATCGTTCGTTCAAGGGGAATTTAGCCTTCGCGCCAGCGCTATGTGGCGCAGTTCTCGCGGCTCAATCTTGGCGAGGGTTCTAATGGTGCGCGAGATTGGTGCTTCGTCTGCAAGAATAGGCACATGCGTTGGATTACAGCTGGTGAATCTCATGGACAAGCTCTCTCGGCAATTATTGAGGGAGTACCTGCACACGTCTTGATTTCTACGGCTGATATCGATTTTCATCTTGCTCGACGCCGTTTAGGAGTAGGTCGCGGTGCAAGGCAGAATTTCGAAGCGGATAAGGTCACGATTCTTGGGGGAGTCCGTTTAGGCGTCAGTCAAGGTGGTCCTATCTCAATACAGGTCGGAAATAGTGAATGGCCTAAGTGGGAGAAAGTCATGTCGGCTGATCCTGTACCTGCGCAAGAGATAGAGAACCTTGCTCGTAATGCACCTCTTTCGCGTCCGCGACCAGGGCATGCAGATTTAGTAGGTATGCAGAAATATGATTTTGATGATGCTCGGCCGATTCTAGAACGCGCAAGTGCCCGCGAAACTGCCGCTCGAGTTGCACTCGGTGCGATTGCAAGAAACTTTCTCGAGCAAGCTATCGGAGTCACACTATTGAGCCATGTTGTTTCAATCGGATCAGTTCGAATACCCGATTCATATCAATTACCAGCACCTGGAGATATGAAGAAGATTGACGAAGATCCGGTTCGGTGTGCAGTCCCTGCAACGAGCGCTCTCATGATTAAAGAGATTGAATCCGCGCATTCCGATGGGGATACTCTCGGTGGAGTCTGCGAAGTGCTTGCATACAACCTTCCGCCGGGGCTTGGTTCGCATGTGCATTGGGATCGCCGTTTAGATGCGCGTTTAGCTGGGGCGATGATGGGAATTCAAGCAATCAAAGGCGTGGAAATTGGCGATGGGTTCCGTACTGCAACTCGTCGCGGATCTGTGGCTCACGATGAGATCGAACGAGGTACGAGTGGAGCAATTCAACGCCGCACCGATCGCGCCGGGGGTA
>AQUA01000026.1 GCA_000372185.1 actinobacterium SCGC AAA278-O22
GATGGAACACTCAAAGGGCCAAACCTTGAATTGCTTAAGGAAGTCTGTGCCGCAACGCGTAAACCTGTGATCGCTTCAGGGGGAATTTCTTCTCTAGAAGACATTGCAGCTCTCTCGACTCTCACACACTCTGGGGTAGAGGGTGCGATCGTAGGCAAGGCGCTCTATGCCGGAGCATTCACATTGCAGCAAGCGCTGGAAGTTACTCAACGATGACACTTTCCGTTCGCATCATTCCGTGTCTGGATGTTACAGATGGTCGAGTAGTAAAAGGAATTAACTTCACCGACTTAGTCGATGCTGGAGATCCAGTCGAGATGGCAGCGCTCTATGGGCGAGAAGGTGCAGATGAACTCACCTTCTTAGACATTTCAGCAAGCGTTGCAGGACGTGAGACAACGCTCGATGTAGTACGCAAGACAGCAGAACAAGTATTTATTCCACTCACTGTTGGAGGAGGCATTCGTACAGTTGAGGATGTTGACCGGTTATTGCGTGCTGGTGCAGATAAAGTCTCAATCAATACCGCAGCACTTGCTCGACCTGAATTAATTGCAGAAATCGCAGATAGATTCGGATCGCAAGTCTTAGTTCTCTCCGTCGATGCACGACGTGCACGAACAGATTCAGGATTTGAAGTCACAACTCATGGTGGACGTGAGTCAGCTGGTGTTGATGCGCTGGCTTGGGTTGAAAAAGCCTGCGCACTAGGAGTCGGTGAAATTCTTCTTAATTCGATGGATGCCGATGGCACTCGTGCCGGTTATGACATCGGAATGATTACTGCCATGCGCACAGTCTCGAAGGTTCCCCTCATCGCAAGCGGTGGTGCAGGAGCTCTCGAAGATTTTGCATCAGCGCTCGATGCTGGAGCCGATGCACTGCTCGCTGCCAGCGTCTTTCACTTCGGAATACATCGCATAGCAGATGTGAAGAAGTATCTTTCGGGCCACAATTATTCGGTTCGCAACGCGCATACGGTCTAAGGCAGAATAAGCACATGAGCCCAGACCTTTCCCCAGAGATTTCTGCGCTCCTCAAAGATCCCGATGCACTCATTCCTGCGATTGCACAGGACTTACATTCTCGCGAAGTCTTGATGCTCGCCTATATGAACGCAGCATCATTATCTGCAACTCTCGCATCCGGTCGTGCAACGTACTGGTCGCGA
>AQUA01000027.1 GCA_000372185.1 actinobacterium SCGC AAA278-O22
TGGGTTGTCTTATATCCAACCAAGCCAATCGCTAGAGTTTCTAAACGCTCAAGAGTTGCTGCAACATCGAGAATTGATTTGACCCCGGCACACACAACAGTGATATCAAGATCAGAAAGTGCTGTCAGATCTGCGGATTCATCAAATGACTCATTGGCGCCACGATGGACTCCACCAAGACCACCGGTTGCAAAAACGTGGATTCCGGCGAGTACAGCCAAATGTGCCGTTGCTGCAACAGTTGTGGCCGCTGATTTTTTGGTTGCAGTAATGATGGCAAGGTCGCGACTTGATGCCTTTGCAATGTCGTCACGGCTAGCAATGGCGACCAATTGTTCATCGGTCAGTCCGATGCAGACTTTGCCATCGAGAATCGCAATCGTTGCGGGGGTCGCACCGTGTTGACGGACAATGTCTTCTACTTCGCGCGCAACCTCAAGATTAGATGGACGAGGAAGTCCATGGCTGATAATCGTTGATTCGAGAGCAACGACTGGCTTTCCTGCCTTAAGCGCCGCTGCAACTTCTGGAGATGGAACGAATTCATACGAGTTCATAGCGGTAACAATACCCGTGAGAAGATAGCCCCGTGCATTTATCGCAGATCATGCCCTCGATCTTCTCGACTTTAGGATTACTTACAGCGCATGATTCGATTGGATGCGGTGTAAGCCCTATCGGTCGCGAAATTCTCTTTCTTGTCGACGGCCTAGGTTCAGATGTGTTGAGTGAATATGCAGATGCAGCTCCAACGCTTTCTGCTATGAAATCACAGGGAATCATCACGACATCCTTTCCATCTACGACAGCAACGAGTTTGGCAACGCTGACGACGGGCCAGATGCCCGGTGCACACGGAATGATGGGCTATACCGTGCAAGTTCCTCGAAGCGGCGGCCGCATACTCAACACTCTTAAGTGGGATGAGCGCGTTGATCCAGTGATGTGGCAACCAGTACCTACGCTTTTTGAGCGAGCAACCGATGCAGGGATTACAACTACCCATGTTGCAGCTAAGCGATATGAAAACACTGGCTTTACTCGCGCCGTTTTTCGCGGGGCACATTACAAAGGCGCC
>AQUA01000028.1 GCA_000372185.1 actinobacterium SCGC AAA278-O22
CTCTTCACTTTAAAGGAGTCTCTGACTAGAGAGCTCGAAGACCGGGGACTCACCAAGCTCTATCGAGAGTTAGAGCTTCCTATCGCAGACTTGCTCGCGTTAATGGAGAACCGAGGAATCGCAGTCGATAAAAAGGGTCTTGAAACTCTCTCCACTTTCTTTGAGGCAGAAGTCGCCCGAGAAACTAAGAATGCGCACAATGCCGCAGGACACGAGTTCAATGTTGCTTCTCCCAAGCAATTGCAGGTTGTGCTCTTTGAAGAGCTCGGACTTCCCAAGACTAAGAAGATTAAGACTGGATACACCACGGATGCTGATGCATTGACGTGGCTCTTCGAAAAGACTTCGCATCCAGTTCTTGCAGCTCTCCTTCGCATCCGCGAAACAAAGAAGTTAGCGACAACTATTGAAGGATTAGTTGTTGAAATACAGAAAGATAAGAGAATTCACACCCATTTTGCTCAGACTGTTGCAGCTACCGGAAGACTTTCATCAGTTGGCCCCAATCTGCAGAACATCCCTGTCCGAACTGAAGAAGGGCGCAAGATTCGTGATTGCTTTATCGCAGGTTCTGGATATGACGCACTTTTAACTGCTGATTACAGCCAGATCGAGATGCGCATCATGGCGCACCTTTCCAACGACGAGCATCTGCTGAAAGCATTTGAATCTGGAGAAGATTTACACGCAACCGTTGCCGCAGAAGTCTTTGGAGTACAGCCATCTGATGTAGATCCGGAAATGCGACGCCAAATCAAAGCAATGTCATATGGACTTGCTTATGGGTTAAGTTCCTATGGCCTTGCAGCGCAATTAGATTTAACTCCACCTGCTGCCCAAGATTTGATGGATCGCTACTTTGAACGCTTCGGTGGGATTCGTGATTACCTCAAGACAGTTGTCGACGATGCTCGCAAAGTTGGTTATACCGAAACTGTGATGGGCCGTCGTCGTTACTTGCCTGACTTAATGCATGACA
>AQUA01000029.1 GCA_000372185.1 actinobacterium SCGC AAA278-O22
CTGAAATGGATGAAGACCTCGATCGCGTCTACACACTTTTCCCACGTCTGAAAGAGCGCGCAGCACAGGCTGGCGGAACTCTCTCAGGTGGAGAACAGCAGATGCTTGCTATGGGTCGTGCGCTGATGGCGCGTCCTAAAGTTTTGCTCCTCGATGAACCATCCATGGGTCTTGCACCACAGATGATTGCAAATATCTTCCGCATCATCACTGAGATTAATAAGCAAGGGGTAACGATTCTCTTGGTGGAACAGAATGCACAACAAGCGCTTCAGCGCGCACATCGTGCTTACATTCTAGAAACCGGAAATGTTACGAAAGAGGCTGCGGCTTCTGACCTACTGAACGATCCAGCTGTTCGCGAGGCATATCTTGGAACAGGTGCGCACTAATTAAGTAATTAATCCTTATTTAAAATGAGGCAGGTGATGCGAGCTGTACACGTTCGCTGACCTGCCTCATTTGTTATAACAATATCGTACACGCAGATTGTGCGACCCAAGGAGATCGGTGTGGCAACTGCTGTCACATAGCCACTGGTGGCTGATTTATGGTGAGTTGCGTTGATATCGACTCCAACAATTTTGCGATCAGGACCTGCATGGAGTTGAGTGCCGATTGAACCAAGAGATTCAGCAAGTACAACGTTCGCACCACCATGTAGAAGACCAATAGGTTGAGTATTACCTTCAACGGGCATGCGTGCTACCAAACGCTGTGGTGAAACCTCGAGCATTTCGATACCCATCTTGATATCGAGAGCACCTTGTCCACGCTCTTTGATGATTGCTAAGTAATCAGGTTCGGTCATAGTTGGTGAGTTTATATCTATGATGAGCGCCATGGCTATGCAGAGTTCTTCGACAGGCAAGCGATTGCTCCTGACCGATGGGCATTCAATGGCATATCGAGCTTTCTTTGCACTTCC
>AQUA01000030.1 GCA_000372185.1 actinobacterium SCGC AAA278-O22
GGATACACGGACCGCAATTTCTCTCTCAAATTCAGGACATGAATTTCTCAGAACCGAAGAAGGTTAATGAATTGAAGAATGGGTCAACCTTGCAATTGCTCGATATGAATATCACGGCAATTCATGCTCCTGGCCATACGCGTGGATCATTGATGTTCACCATCAATAATGAAATTTTGGTCAGCGGGGATGTCCTCTTTGCGGGTTCCATAGGAAGAACAGATTTGCCCACTGGCAGTCCAAAAGAGATGACTGAAACCCTGAAGACCAAAGTACTTCCCCTATCAGATGAATTGCGAGTGCTCACGGGACATGGACCTGAGACCACTATTAAATTCGAGCGAAAAAACAATCCATATCTGAAAGAATTGACCACATGAAGTTCGAGAAGATTCAAGCGCCTAAAGGTGTTCGCGAATATCTGCCTCCTGAGTCCCAGTCTTTTGAATGGGTTCGTGAGCAGTTAATCGCCCCTGCCAAGGCTTCCGGTTATCAATTGATGGAGCTCCCTGTTTTTGAAGATACCAATCTCTTCAGCAGAGGAGTCGGTGAATCTACAGATGTAGTCTCCAAAGAGATGTACACATTTGAAGATCGCGGAGGTCGTTCAATCACACTTCGTCCTGAAGGAACTGCCGGGGTTATGCGCGCTGTTATTGAACAGAATCTTGATCGGGGACAACTTCCAGTGAAAGTTTGGTATTCAGGCCAATTCTTCCGAGCCGAAAGACCGCAAGCTGGGCGATATCGCCAATTTTATCAAGTGGGTATCGAAGCGATTGGCCTTGATGATCCTGCTATTGATGCAGAAGTAATAGCGATTGCCGACCGTGGCTTTAAAAATCTAGGATTAAAGAATTATCGACTTGAGATAACTTCGTTAGGAGATGCACATTCTCGGGCGTCTCATC
>AQUA01000031.1 GCA_000372185.1 actinobacterium SCGC AAA278-O22
TTACCCCAATGCCACAACGGTCTTGCTCGAACAAAATTATCGTTCCACCCAAAATATTCTTAACGCTGCTAATGCAGTGATTACAAAGAATGAATCCCGCAAAGAGAAAAACCTCTGGTCTGATGCAGGCTCTGGCGCACCTCTTGTTGGATATGTCGCTGAATCCGAATACGACGAAGCCGAATTCGTAAAATCTGAAATCCGCTCGCTGCAAGATATGGGCCACTCCAACCCAGGTGATACTGCTGTCTTCTATCGCACCAATGCGCAATCTCGTATCTTTGAAGAAATCTTTATGCGCGCTGCAATTCCTTACAAAGTAGTGGGTGGCCTTCGATTCTACGAACGCAAAGAGGTAAAGGATTTACTCGCATATCTTCGTGTGCTTGCCAACCCTGATGATGAAGTCTCCATCCGCCGCATCATCAACTTACCTAAACGCGGAATCGGCGATCGCGCTCTCGAAGAAGTTGAAATCTTTGCGCAGTCACAGGGCATCTCATTCTGGAACGCGCTCCTTCGCGTCTCTGAAGCAACGTCGGTTCCCAACAAGGCAGCCCAATCCATCGCATCATTTACATCGATGCTCGTAGCTCTGCAAACTCTCGTTGAGGCTAAGACCAAGCCATCTGTGATCATCGAAGCAGTCCTTGAACAATCAGGGTTACTTACCGAACTCGAAGCAAGCAAAGATCCGCAAGATGAAGTAAGAGTCGAAAACCTTAAAGAACTTGTCTCAGCTTCTATGGAATATGAAGAACGCCCCTTTGAAGAGCTTGGAGAAGATGAAGAGATTTCACTCTCTGGCTTCCTCGAAAAAGTTTCGCTGGTTGCCGATGCAGACGAGATCCCAGATGGTGAAGACCATGGTGGCGTCGTTACCTTGATGACGTTA
>AQUA01000032.1 GCA_000372185.1 actinobacterium SCGC AAA278-O22
AGAAGTACCCCTTGACGTCGGTTATAAGACTGAAGGCGTAATTCCATCACGCGAACTCTCTATCCGCCACGACGCAGATCCAAATGAGATCGTAAAAGTTGGAGATAAAGTCGAAGCTCTTGTACTCCAGAAGGAAGATAAAGAAGGCCGCCTTATCCTCTCTAAGAAGCGCGCACAGTACGAACGCGCTTGGGGAGAAATCGAAGGCAAGAAGGAACGCGACGAAGTTGTCGTGGGAACAGTTATTGAAGTTGTTAAGGGCGGACTCATCGTCGACATCGGATTGCGCGGCTTCTTGCCAGCTTCCCTCGTTGAGATGCGTCGCGTTCGTGACCTCACTCCTTACATTGGTAAGCAGGTTGAGGCTCGCATCATCGAACTCGATAAGAACCGCAACAATGTTGTGCTCTCTCGTCGCGCATTCCTCGAGCAGACACAGTCACAGTCACGCACTGAGTTCCTCAACCAGCTCCAAAAGGGTCAAGTTCGCACAGGCGTTGTCTCATCTATCGTGAACTTCGGTGCATTCGTAGATCTTGGTGGCGTTGACGGACTCGTTCACGTCTCTGAACTCTCATGGAAGCACATCGATCATCCAGGTGAAGTTGTTGAAGTTGGCGATGAAGTAACCGTAGAAGTTCTCGAAGTTGATTTTGAGCGCGAGCGTGTTTCTCTCTCACTCAAGGCGACACAAGAAGATCCATGGCAGGCATTTGCACGCACCCACACAATTAATACTGTTGTGCCAGGTGTTGTCACAAAGCTTGTTCCATTCGGTGCATTCATCCGCGTCCATGAAGGTATTGAATCGAATGGGACGTCAGCTGCTGTGAGACGAACACCT
>AQUA01000033.1 GCA_000372185.1 actinobacterium SCGC AAA278-O22
TGGATCAGGTTGCTGTTTCTTAAAGATAGCAATGAGTAGGCGAACTCGAACTGCAAGAAGTATTAATGCAAAAACCGTAATGAGATACGAGATGCTTGCCAGCGCTAACTTCATGAACGCTAGGGTAATCGTTATTGGCGATTTAGGAAGCGCACATGCTTGGGAGTTAACTCATCGAGGGAGTTCACACCAAGTAATTTCATATTTCTTACCATCTGGGTGCGCATGATTTCCAGCGCTCTTTCAACGCCATCTTGCCCACCGGCCATAAGTCCATATAAATATGCTCTTCCGACATATGTGAACTGCGCGCCGAGAGCGACTGCAGCTAGAACATCTGCGCCATGCATAATTCCAGTATCAATGTGAATTTCGTAATCTTTCTTAAATTCTTTCTTAATGTCTGCAAGTAGATGCAACATAATGGGCGCACGATCGAGCTGGCGACCGCCATGGTTGGAGAGAAGAATTGCATCAGCGCCTAATTTGGCAGCTTTCTTGCCATCTTCAAGATTCTGAATTCCCTTTACCGTAAGGGTGCCATCCCATTGCTGACGGATCCATTTGAGATCTTCCCAAGTCATAGTTGGGTCAAACATGTAATCAAGGAGTTCTCCGACAGTGCCTTCCCAATTCTTCATCGAAGCAAATTCGATAGATGGAGTAGTAAGGAAGTTAATCCACCATGCTGGTCTTGGAAGAGCATTAATAATTGTTCCGGCTGTTAAACGCGGAGGAACAGTTAAGCCATTGCGGTAATCACGAATACGTTGTCCTGCGGCAGGAACGTCAACTGTCAGAACAAGATTTTTTACACCAGCGCGCTTTGCACGTTCGA
>AQUA01000034.1 GCA_000372185.1 actinobacterium SCGC AAA278-O22
CACTTCAGCGCCCAACATTGTTCCGACTGTTCGGTTTACATTTCGCACAGGAAGGTCAATGCGTACAGGTTCCTTCTTTTCTAGAGCAACTGATGAAAGTTCAATCAGCTTATTGTCGAGAGCTGCCGCAAGTCCGTGGTCTTGGGTAGTTGTGTTGTGTAACGGTGAATCAACATCAGGTCGCACAAGAAGCGGAGAGAGATCGAGTCCACTGGCCTTCCAGTGATCTACTGCTGCACGAGTATCAAGAATTTCAACATGGCCGATGGCTTCCTGAAGTGTGCGGAAACCAAGGGATGCCAAGATTTCACGGACTTCTTCTGCAATGTACTCGAAGAAGGTTTCAACGAATTCAGGTTTACCGGTGAACTTCTTACGAAGCTCAGGATTCTGAGTTGCAACACCTACGGGACAGGTATCGAGATGGCACACGCGCATCATGATGCACCCTGAAACAACCAACGGTGCTGTTGCAAATCCATACTCCTCTGCGCCAAGCAGAGCTGCAATCACAACATCTCGTCCAGTCTTCAATTGACCATCTGCTTGAACAACGATGCGATCACGTAAGTTATTGAGCAGAAGTGTCTGTTGAGTCTCTGCAAGGCCAAGCTCCCATGGAGCGCCAGCATGCTTCAGTGAGGTCAGCGGCGATGCACCCGTGCCGCCATCATGACCTGAGATTAAGACAACGTCAGCATGCGCCTTTGAAACTCCAGCAGCAACTGTTCCGACGCCAACTTCAGCAACAAGTTTGACATGTACACG
>AQUA01000035.1 GCA_000372185.1 actinobacterium SCGC AAA278-O22
AAGATCAAAGTTCCACGTTGCAACGCCATTGCCATCGCGATTTGGGTAGTGAAGTTCGATATGCCATGTGCCATCCATCAGGCGCCAGGTATTCCATCGGATTTGATCTGTATCTACACCGCGTGGTGCAAGCTTTGCAAGAACTACATCGCCAAATGTCAGATCCATACGATGCGCATCTTTACGCATAATCAAATCTCGTGCATGAGAAAGGATGTATTCGCGCTCTTGCATGATGGGGCCAGAAAATCGCTCCACCTTTTCGATGGTGGTCTGTCCTTCGCGCGCCACCTGCTCGAAGCTTTCACCTGCACGGAGTCTGCGTTGAATCTCTTTGACCGAAATGGTCTCGACAGCATCGACTGCTGGAACAGAGCTTAACCGTGGTTGATTTACTGTTGCGCGAAGTGTGTCGCTGATGCGCACTGAATAATTATTCCCTTCGCTATCGACAAGTGAGAGATGGTTTCCATCTTCTGTCTTGCCATCTAAACGAAGCTCAGTCATGAGGGTGAGAATATCCGATAGGGCGGTAATTTCTCGAGAGATTGACCTCTAGACTTCACCTATGCATGAGGATCTGCTCGAGTTAGCACGCACAGTTGGGGCAGAAGCCGCCGCCCTTCTCATGGACCGCCCGCCGGCCTTCGAAATCGAAGAGAAATCCACGGCGATGGATATCGTCACTCAAATGGATAAAAAGGCAGAGAAATTTATTGTTCAG
>AQUA01000036.1 GCA_000372185.1 actinobacterium SCGC AAA278-O22
AACCTGATCCAACCCGTAGCAACGATAAATCCGCTCGCTTTAAGAATATGCTCAAAGAGGTGTTGGGCCACACAAAGATGCTCAACTTCACTGGCACAGGTATTGCTCACTGGTTTGTCATGATTGGTTTCGGTGCTCTCTTCGGAACTCTTGTCACCGCTTATGGACAAGTAATAAAACCAGACTTCGCGCTTCCCATCATTGGCCACTTCGTCGGATACGAACTCTTTGCAGAAGTAATTGCTGCACTAACTGGAATTGGAATTGTTACCCTGATTGGAATTCGCCAAGTAACGCGTTTTCGCATGCTCAATCGCTTTAGCGGATCTGGAATGGGCAAGGCCTATTACGTTGAAGCAACTATCTTGGCTGTTGTCTTCTGCGTCATTGCACTGCGCGGACTTGAAGGCGCACTCGCTGGAGAAAAATCATGGAGTTGGCACTATGCAATTTCATGGCCAGCCGTTGCAGCCTTTAACTCAATGTCCACTGCATCTATCGAAAGCGCAATAATTATTGTTGCAGCGCTCAAAATAATTGTTTCAATGGCATGGTTCATTGTGATTGCTTCAAATCTGACTATGGGTATTGCATGGCACCGCTTCTTGCGGCGAAGAGTAGGCAGTGAAAATTGCAGAAGA
>AQUA01000037.1 GCA_000372185.1 actinobacterium SCGC AAA278-O22
TGCAAACGTCTCTGTTGTCTTCGTTCCACCTAAATTTGCGAAGGCTGCGGTCATCGATGCTATCGACTCCAAGATGCCGCTTGTTGTTGTCATCACTGAAGGAATACCTGTCCATGATTCTGCATACTTCTATGCATACTCACGACAAAAGGGAACCACTCAGATTATTGGGCCAAACTGCCCAGGTTTGATTAGTCCAGAGCAGTCCAATGTCGGAATCATTCCGGCAGATATCACCAAGCGTGGTCCTATTGGTCTGGTATCAAAGTCCGGAACTCTTACCTATCAAATGATGTACGAACTTCGCGATATCGGTTTCTCAACTGCAGTTGGAATCGGTGGAGACCCAATCATCGGAACAACACATATTGATTGCTTGCGTGCATTCCAAGATGACCCTGAAACAACTGCCATTGTGATGATTGGTGAAATCGGTGGAGATGCTGAAGAACGCGCAGCTGCATTTATTTCCGAGTACGTCACAAAGCCAGTTGTTGGTTACGTTGCAGGATTTACAGCACCAGAAGGAAAGACAATGGGCCATGCAGGCGCCATCGTCTCTGGTTCATCAGGAACAGCGCAAGCTAAGAAAGATGCGCTTGAAGCAGCCGGTGTAAAG
>AQUA01000038.1 GCA_000372185.1 actinobacterium SCGC AAA278-O22
ATTGTCCGCATTGCAGATTTAATTAATCCACCAGAAGAAAAACCAGAGACCCCACGGTTAGCTGTCATCCGTGAAACTCCATCGGCTGCTGATTCTCAAGATGGAATTACATCCCGCGCAAAAGTTCCTTCTTGGGATGAAATTATGTTCGGTCGTAAATCTGAAGAAACTCCAGAAGATAATTAATCTTCACGCTCACTGAGCGTTGTGCACCAATAACGGCACTGATGTTTCAACCACGCTATCGCCACCATGGTGGCCAATCATCGCGCCTTCTTTATCGGCACGTTCAGGATCAAGAAGCACAAGATTTCCTTGAGCTATCGCAATCACATCTCCTGCGCGCTCTGCTGCGTCGCGGGAAACGTGTGGGCCGAAGAGCCCCGCGCTAATCGCGCTCTGTCGTGTATGCATGGTGACGCGTGCACCTAGCGCACTTTCCCATCGTGAGATGACCTCGTTTGCAGTAGATGCGCTATCACCTGAAAGATAGAGATGACGCATCCGAGGTTCTCCAGCAATTAGAGCGATGTCGGTAAGTAAATCGTTATCTAGCCCCATTACTACTTTCTCTTCTACATTGATCATGCCGTG
>AQUA01000039.1 GCA_000372185.1 actinobacterium SCGC AAA278-O22
GAGATTATTTCTGAAGAGTACTTACCTGAAGGAACCAAGTTGCATGCAATGGTTGGTGGGGCACTTGCTCGAAAAATTGAGATGTTATGACAGTACTGATTGGACTTAAATTATTTCTTGCACCACTTTTTGTTTGGATTACCTCAATTTTACAAGGAAAATATGGCACACGCCTTAGTGGCTTATTTATTAGCCTACCCCTTACTACTGGCCCGTTTTTATTAATAATTGGAATCCAGGAGGGTAGATCTTTTGCAAAAACTGCTGCACACGGTGTCTTAGTTGGTCAGTTGTCGTTGATTATATTTTGCTTTATTTATGCGCTAGCTGCTGGAAAATTAGGATGGCAAAGCTCAATCGGAATTGCAACTATTGCAGTTTGGCTAAGTGGGTATGTATTTAATTTGATTAAATTTTCAAATCTTGGAATTGTATTGACCCTGTTCTTCCTTTGGGCTATTTCGATAGGCTTATTTCCTAAACACGAAAAGCCTCAGGATAAGATAGTTATTCCTAAGTGGGAGTTACCAGTTCGGCTAG
>AQUA01000040.1 GCA_000372185.1 actinobacterium SCGC AAA278-O22
CCGACAAGATTTGCTACAAGATATGCGGTCCCATAGGCAAGATTTGTTAGAAGCTTTGGAATATAGAAATCAGAGGCATTTCCTGATCGGTTAGCAAAGTAAGCACAGATTAATACACCTAGAATTCCAGAGACCGAGTGCTGAATTGTGTCCTTTTTTGCCAAACGAATGATTGCCAACACAATTGAAAGGCTCAGCGCTGCCACGATCGCCTGTCGCAAATCATGTTTAACATTAAAGGCTACTAGGAAGATAACTGAAGGAAGACCTGAATCAATGAGGCCCTTCTTTCCGCCAAGTGCTTTAAGCACCGTCTCTTTATCTTGATTATGTTCGCTCATGCCAGACCAGTTGATCCAAATCCGTCAATACCACGACCAGAGCCAGGAAGTTCTTCTACTTCAATAAATTCTGCTTTTTCAACTTGTTGAATCACTAATTGAGCAATCCGATCGCCCTTTTTAAATGAGATTGATTCCTTGGAATCATGATTAATTAAAATACAAGCAATTTCTCCCCGGTAGCC
>AQUA01000041.1 GCA_000372185.1 actinobacterium SCGC AAA278-O22
CTCCCCGCCATGACTACGACCGACCCATTGCTCGACGGACTTAATCCGCAGCAACAGAAGGCGGTTGCTCACGCTGGTTCTCCACTCTTAGTCGTTGCAGGCGCAGGATCTGGAAAGACTCGCGTTCTTACTCGACGAATCGCCTACATCATGGCTCGTCGCGAAGTTCGCCCCTATGAAATCTTGGCAATTACCTTTACCAATAAAGCAGCTGGCGAGATGAAAGAGCGCGTCACCGAACTCGTCGGCCCCGTCGCAAAATCTATGTGGGTCTCTACCTTCCACTCTTCGTGTGTTCGCATGTTGCGCCAAGAAGTCGAACGCCTCGGCTATAGCAGCTCTTTTAGCATCTATGACTCTGCAGACTCACAGAAACTTATTTCGCGAGTCATGGAGACTCTCAATATCGATCCCAAGCGATATCCAGCGCGACAGTTCCAGCATCTGATTTCAAATGCAAAGAATGAGTTACAGACTCCTTATGAGTATTTAAGCAACGCCACCAATCAATTC
>AQUA01000042.1 GCA_000372185.1 actinobacterium SCGC AAA278-O22
ATCCATTGCCATTCCATTTTGCAATGCGGTTTCTGGGTCAACCTTTGGCTTAATTCCAGCTGCATCAAGCATCTCATTTGCAAGTATTACCGTAAGTTCGACAACATCACTTGGCCCGCCACCTGACAATACCTCTAGGGTTTCCCTAATTTCTAAAGCATTTCCAGCTGTTTTTCCAAGAGGTACATCCATCGCAGTTACAAGTGCTCTAGTTACAACCCCTGCGCGTTTTCCTAAATCAACCATCGTTCTAGCCAAAAGAACTGCATTTTTTGGATCGCTCATAAAAGCACCAGAGCCTGTCTTAACATCTAAAACTAGAGCACCCGTGCCCTCTGCAATCTTTTTACTCATAATCGATGAAGCTATCAAAGGTATCGCTTCTACAGTTCCTGTTACATCACGTAATGCATAAAGCTTTTTATCAGCTGGTGCCAGTCCAGCACCTGCTGCACAAATTACCGCACCGCACTCTTGTAATACTTTTAACATTTGGTCATTTGAAAGAT
>AQUA01000043.1 GCA_000372185.1 actinobacterium SCGC AAA278-O22
ATCAGTTGCTGGTGGAATGGATATTGAAGAAGTTGCGCACACTGCACCAGAGAAACTTGCCAAAGTTCCAGTCAGCGCAGTCGAGGGAATCTCACTTGCAAAGGCGAAAGAGATTGTTGCGCAAGCCCAGTTCCCTGCAGATGTTGCCGATCAAGTCGCTGATGTATTGGTTAAGCTCTGGGAGACTTTTCAATCTGAAGATGCAACTCTTGTTGAAGTAAACCCACTCGTAAAGACTGAAGATGGTCGCGTTGTCGCACTTGATGGCAAGGTCACACTCGATGACAATGCTGATTTCCGTCAGCCAGATCATGAAGCACTTGTCGATCACGTAACTGCCAATGCGCTTGAAGCAGCTGCAAAAGAAAAGGGTCTCAATTACGTCAAGCTCGATAATGGCCAAGTTGGCATTATCGGAAACGGTGCGGGCCTTGTGATGTCGACCCTCGATGTTGTCGCCTACGCTGGCGAAAAATTCGGTGGAATGCGCCCAGCGAACTTCCTCGAT